>NZ_JAKIVH010000003.1:0-478867 GCF_023613995.1 Citrobacter sp. MNAZ 1397 | reverse complement strand
GATAAATTGTTAAAGAGCAGTGCAACGCGGCTTTCGCTCACCGTTGCGAGGTGGCGTATATTACGCTTTCCTCTTTCAGAGTCAACCCGTTATTTCAGGATTTTTCTCTTCGTTGTTCCGACCATCTCGTGAAGTGTTTCACATTGTCGTCTCAACGGAGGCGCATTATAGGGATCCCATTTTTTTGCACAAGCGTTTTTTCGATCTTTTTTACTGATTGTTGTTTTTTCGCCCTTTTCGCTGAGATCCCGTACGATCTGTTCGAATTATGACAAGTAAAAGGCTTGCAGAAGGACGTTATTGCCACCAAAGTCTTCTTCACAACCTGTTTTTGATGAGGTAGCTATGTCCGCAGTTCTACGTCCTTATAGAAATTTGTATCCTCAAGTCGGTGAAAGAGTAATGGTCGATGCCACCAGCGTTGTGATCGGCGATGTCCGTATTGCTGATGATGTCGGTATCTGGCCGCTGGTCGCTATCCGCGGTGATGTTAACTATGTAGAGATAGGGGCGCGCAGTAATATCCAGGACGGTAGCGTATTACACGTTACGCATAAATCTTCTTATAACCCCGAAGGTAATCCGCTGATCATTGGCGAAGATGTGACGGTGGGACATAAGGTCATGCTGCATGGCTGTATTATCGGCAATCGCGTTCTGGTCGGCATGGGGTCCATTTTGTTAGATGGCGCGGTTATCGAGGATGATGTGATGATTGGCGCGGGCAGCCTGGTTCCGCAAAATAAACGCCTCGAGAGCGGTTACCTTTACCTTGGAAGTCCAGTGAAACAGATCCGCCCGCTAAAAGAAGAAGAGATCGCTGGGTTAAAATACTCGGCGAACAACTACGTGAAATGGAAAGATGAGTATCTGGCTCAGGATAACCAGATATAACCCAGCTCATCTTCTTGCTGCTCACGGATCAACTGTTCGGCCTCGTCTTCCAGATCCCAGCGGTTTTCCCGGAACAACGCCAGCCACAACGCTGGCGAATTGCCCCCAAAACGATCCGCCAGAATATCAGCACGGATAATGCAGGTAAGTTGCAAGCCGTTCACCAGTGCAGGAAAAAAAACCGCCTGCTGTACGTCATTCCATTCCTCCCTGTCGGGAAACTGAATAGACTGGTTCATTCCGCTAGTTCCCTCTGGAGCTGTTTAATAACAGATTCTATATCTGGCAATACGCCATGCCATAGCAGCACCGAATGTGCCGCTTGCCCCACCAGCATCCCCAAACCATCGGCACATCGTTGCGCCCCAAGCTGCTGACACCACGCCAGGAAAGGCGTGCTGCCTTTTTGATAGAACATATCGTAGCAATAAAGCTCTGCATGAATGAGAGACTCAGGGAGTTCGGGCACCCCTCCATCGATACCGCTGGAGGTGGCATTAATAATGAGGTCGAATTCATGGCCTGCCAGATCGGATAACGCAAGCGCATTCACGCTGCCGGTGTGAGCAAAAAGCGTTGCCAGTTCTTGTGCGCGAGCCAACGTCCGGTTTGTTATTGTCACTGCGCAATCCAGCGAAAGCAGCGGGAGCAGTACGCCTCGTGCGGCGCCACCCGCACCAATCAGCAGGATGCGAAAGCCGGGCCGGATAAATGACAAGCGTTCCAGATCGCTTAACAAACCAATTCCATCAGTGTTGTCACCCAGCAAGCGCCCATCTTCAAGACGCTTTAACGTATTTACCGCACCCGCAAGCGCAGCACGTTCGGTGAGTTCGTCTGCCCGACTGAACGCTTCCTCTTTAAAAGGCACAGTGATATTGGCACCTTTCCCCCCCGCAACGAAGAAAGCCTCAAGCGTATTGATGAAAGCATCCATTGGCGCCAGTACGCGGCCATAAGGATGCTCAATCTTTAATTGGGCTGCAAATTGCGCGTGGATGAACGGCGATTTGCTATGTGCGATTGGATTACCAAATACAGCGTAGGATTCCATAGCGTTAACCTTGACGGAATAGTTCGCCGGTGAGGGCGTCGCGAATTTCAGAAGGATTCTGGCGACCACCCGTTTTCCCTTCCACGACAGGGAAATCGGCACCAAATTGCTGGCGTACTTCGTCATCCGTTCGGCAAGGAGGTAAACCGGTCAAGTTTGCACTGGTTGATACCAGCGGTTTGCCATACGCTTCGCATAACGCAATCACCAGCGGGTGATCGGTAACGCGTACTGCCAGAGAATCAAAACGCCCGGTCAGCCAGCGCGGCGTGGTAGCTTTGGCAGGAAATACGAATGTTACAGGTCCTGGCCAACAGGCGAAAACGGCCTGCCGCTGGGCCTCGCTCAGCATGCTGTCGTCTATATAGGGTTTTAACTGCTCGAAGCTGGCGGCAATGAGGATAAGCCCTTTCTCGATCGGGCGCTGTTTCAACTCAAGCAGACGATTTACAGCAATCTCGCTGTCCGGGTCACACCCAACACCGAAAACTGCCTCTGTGGGATAGGCGATGACATCTTTATTTTTCAGGACCGCCACCGCAGCAGCGATGGGATCCAAATGCAGGTTATTCTTCACGGGTCTGTTCCGCCGTTACCGGCTTTCCACATTGTTTACTGGCGCAGAAACATCGGGTGCCTTGCGCCGTTTTTTTCTCGATCAGTAGCGGGTAGTGGCATGTTGGACACTCCCCTGCCACGGGTTTGAAATTGATAACGAACTGACAATCGGGGTAACGATCGCAGGAATGGAAGGTTTTGCCAAATCGCGACCGTCGTTGGATCAAGTGCCCGGTCTGACACTGCGGACAAGTGATCGCAGTGTTATCGGGTTTATCTATTTGCTCGGTATGTTCACACTCAGGATAGTGGCTGCAGCCAATAAACATCCCGAACCGCCCCTGTCGCAATACCAGCACGGCACCACAAATGGGGCAGTCTTGTCCTTCCAGAATTTTGACGACATGCCCATCCGCCTGACTTTTCAGCGGACGGACGTAATCGCATTCCGGATAGTGAGAACATCCGAGAAACGGACCATGCTTGCCGGAACGAATAACGAGTTCAGCCCCGCACTGTGGGCAGGGCTCGTTGTTACGCACCGTAAACAGTGCTGATTTGGCCATAAGGACTCTGGAAGCTGCAAAAATGATTAATGCAGCATACCTTCATTCACTTCAAAGAGTAATTCTTCCATTTGCTGGTAAGCGTTTTCGCATCCTGGAATGTTAAACAGAACCATCAGAATGACCCATTTCAGGTCCTCCAGTTCGAATTCTGCCGTATCCAGCGCCAGCACTCGTTCAATCACCATCTCACGTGTTTCGAGGTTTAGCACCTGAATCTGCTCCAGGAATAGTAAAAATCCCCGGCAACTGGCATCCAGCCGTTCACACTCTTCTGGCGTATAAATACGCACGGAGAGCGGGTCAGAAGCAAGCTGCATCGGTTCGGCGAGGCCTTCCTGATAATCAGCCAGCTTTTCAAGCCACAGAAGCGCGTTGTAGATATCTTCACGATCAAAACCAGCGTCGGTAAGGTCCCGTTCTAGTTTGTCCTGATCCACCCGCATTTCAGCTTCGTTATGGATGTAAGTCTCAAACAAATACATTAGTACGTCGAACATGGCTTGCCCTCCTTAATCGGACATAGCCGCCGGGTACAGCTGCGATCCACCCTGCTAACTCCAGTTCAAGTAGCTGAGCCACAGTTACTGGCACAGGTTGGCCGGCACGTTCAGCGACGACGTCAACAGGTGTTACCTCATCTCCTACGTTAGCCAGGAGCTCGGGAAATGGCAATGCCACCTCTTCTTGATCTGGAGAATAAATTGAATTTTCGTTACCCGAAGGCAACCAATGTAGCCCGTATTGTAAATTTTCCAGGATTTCTTCTGGCGAGATAACCAGAAGCGCACCCTGCTGTATCAACCAATGCGGCCCTTCGCTACCGGGATTTCCAACCGGGCCGGGGAGTGCAAAAACGTCACGTCCCTGTTCCGCCGCACAGCGTGCAGTAACTAATGAACCGCTGCGTAAAGCAGCCTCGATAACCAGCACCCCACGACTAAGCCCACTGATAATGCGATTACGCCGAGGGAAATTGCCCGGATAAGGCGTGGTCTTGAGAGAAAATTCGGAGACGAGCGCCCCGCCATTGGCGATGATATCGGCGGCAAGGGAGACATGGCGTCGTGGATAAACAGTAAAAAGGCCATGCCCCAGTACACCAATGGTTTTACCCTGCGCGTTAAGTGCTGCGCGATGTGCGACACTGTCAATTCCAAGCGCCAGCCCACTGGTAATCGTTAAACCGCTTCGCGCCAGCGCCTCACAAAACAGTGTACCCCAGCGTTCGCCGTACCATGAATGTGCCCGGCTACCGACGACAGCAAGCTGCTGGTTCACCAGCGCATCTGGCTCCCCTTTAATAAAAAGCGCTCCCGGGTAATCTGCAATCGCCCGTAATTGTTGAGGATATTGCTGCTCGCAGGCGAGAATAAGATGATGCTGTGGCTGCTCAAGCCACAGCAGACTCTCTTCGATTTCATGTGAACTCATTGCCAGAAACCGTCTGGCCTGTTTTGCCGTTAAGCCACTTGCGGTTAACGTCTCAACATCAATCACGGCACTGTTTGCCAGATTTTGCGCCGCCTTGAGCATCCCCTCACCGAACAAATCGCCTGTATATATCAGGCGCAACCATATTTCTGTAGAAGTCATCTGCGTCCCTGCCATAAATAGCTCGCCCAATCCTTGCGATTGGTCACCGATGCTGTCAATCAGAGGGGGATTTGTCTAGAATAGAAGGGATAATCTTTCTTACTCCTGAACACGACTCTGGATATTTATGGCAGTTTTGCAAGTGTTACATATTCCGGACGAGCGTCTTCGCAAAGTCGCCGCGCCGGTAAAAGAAGTTAATGCAGAAATTCAGCGTATCGTCGACGATATGTTTGAAACGATGTATGCGGAAGAAGGTATTGGTCTGGCTGCAACCCAGGTGGATATTCATCAACGCATTATCGTTATTGATGTCTCTGAAAATCGCGATGAGCAACTGGTGTTAATTAACCCAGAACTGCTGGAAAAAAGCGGCGAGACGGGAATTGAAGAGGGTTGCCTCTCTATTCCAGAGCAACGAGCGCTTGTTCCGCGTGCCGAAAAAGTGAAAATCCGTGCGCTGAACCGTGAAGGCCAAACCTACGAGCTGGAAGCAGATGGTCTGTTGGCGATTTGTATCCAGCATGAGATGGATCATTTGGTCGGTAAATTGTTTATCGATTATCTGTCGCCGCTCAAGCAACAACGTATTCGTCAGAAAGTTGAAAAACTTGATCGCATGAAAGCGCGAGCTTAAGGATAAGAGTCCACGTGTCAGATTCACTTCGCATTATATTTGCCGGCACACCTGATTTTGCAGCGCGTCACCTCAACGCGCTGCTCTCTTCTGAGCATCAGATCGTTGGCGTATTCACTCAGCCTGATCGTCCTGCCGGACGCGGCAAAAAATTGATGCCGAGCCCGGTCAAAGTGCTGGCTGAGGAGAAAGGGATTCCGGTATTTCAGCCAGTGTCTCTTCGTCCACAGGAAAATCAACAACTCGTTGCCGATTTGCAGGCCGATATCATGGTGGTTGTCGCCTATGGCCTCATCTTGCCAAAAGCCGTTCTGGAGATGCCTCGTCTCGGTTGCCTGAACGTACACGGCTCTTTGCTCCCACGCTGGCGTGGTGCAGCGCCGATCCAACGCGCCCTTTGGGCGGGTGACAGGGAAACTGGCGTCACTATCATGCAAATGGATGTCGGGCTGGACACGGGCGATATGCTTTATAAGCTCTCCTGCCCGATTACTGCCGAAGACACCAGTGCGACACTTTACGATAAGCTGGCACAACTTGGTCCACAGGGTTTACTCGCAACGCTGACGCACATTGCAACCGGTACGGCAACACCCGAGGTGCAGGACGAAGAGCAGGTTACCTATGCAGAAAAACTCAGTAAAGAAGAAGCGCTTCTTGACTGGTCTTTGTCTGCGGCGCAACTGGAGCGTTGTATTCGAGCCTTCAATCCATGGCCAATGAGCTATTTCGTCATTGATGACCAGCCGGTTAAGGTCTGGAAGGCATCGGTGATAAACACCCAGGCTAAAGCCGAACCCGGCACCATTATTGAAGCCAATAAGCAAGGCATTCAGGTTGCCACGGCTGAGGGCATTTTGAATCTTGAATCGCTCCAACCCGCCGGTAAAAAAGCGATGAATACTCAGGATCTCCTAAACTCCCGGCGGGAGTGGTTTACGCCGGGTAATCGCCTGGTCTGACAATTATCTTTAAGCCCGGTATTACCGGGCGTTTTTATTTTCGTGGCTATGAAAAAAAATATTAATTTACGCAGCATGGCGGCACAGGCCATCGAACAAGTCGTTGAACAAGGGCAATCCCTGAGTAATGTTCTGCCGGCGCTCCAGCAGAAAGTCTCCGATAAAGACAAATCATTGCTGCAGGAGCTCTGCTTTGGTGCTCTGCGAACACTCCCACAACTGGACTGGCTCATCAACAAACTGATGTCCCGCCCGATGACGGGTAAACAGCGTACTGTGCATTATCTGATTATGATTGGCCTGTACCAGTTGCTGCATACCCGCATTCCGGCTCACGCTGCGCTGGCCGAGACCGTTGAAGGTGCCGTTGCTATCAAGCGCCCACAGCTTAAAGGATTAATTAATGGTGTCCTGCGTCAGTTCCAGCGCCAGCAAGACGTCTTACAGGCTGAGTTTGAACAGAGCGAACAACGCTTCCTGCACCCGACCTGGTTGCTAAAACGCCTGCAAAAAGCGTATCCGCAACAATGGCAACATATAGTAGAAGCCAATAATCTGCGTCCACCGATGTGGTTACGCGTGAATCGTAACCACCACTCCCGCGATGCCTGGCTGGCTCTGCTGGCTGAAAGCGGAATGGAAGGATTCCCTCATCCGGGCTATCCCGATGCCGTACGCATGGCCTCCGCGGTTCCTGTTAGCGCATTACCAGGATTTGATGAGGGCTGGGTCACCGTACAAGATGCTTCTGCCCAGGGATGTATCACCTTCCTTGAACCGCAAAATGGTGAACGCATCCTGGACTTGTGTGCCGCGCCCGGCGGTAAAACCACGCATATTCTTGAAGCCGCCCCGCAAGCCAGTGTTCTGGCTGTCGACATTGATGAGCAACGCCTTTCCCGCGTCTATGACAATCTTAAACGCCTGGGAATGAAGGCTGAGGTGAAGCAAGGTGATGGACGTCACCCTGCGCAATGGTGCGGTGATGAAAAATTCGACCGTATTTTGCTGGATGCGCCCTGCTCGGCAACGGGTGTAATCCGCCGCCATCCGGATATCAAATGGTTGCGTCGGGATCGTGACATCAGCGAACTTGTGCAATTACAGGCTGAGATCCTTGATGCTGTCTGGCCACATCTCAAACCAGGCGGTACGCTGGTTTATGCCACGTGCTCCGTTTTGCCGGAAGAGAACAGCCAGCAAATTGCCGCATTCATTTCACGCACGCCTGATGCTCGCTTAAGTGTGACGGGAACGCCAGAACGGCCTGGGCAACAGAATCTGCCTGGAGCCGAAGAGGGCGACGGCTTCTTTTACGCTAAGCTTTCCAAACAATGAGTAGGATAACGGGTCGCAGCTGATGAAAATCATAATACTGGGCGCGGGACAAGTCGGCGGTACGCTGGCGGAAAACCTGGTCGGTGAAAATAATGACATCACCGTCGTGGATACTAACGGCGATCGTCTGCGTAGTCTGCAGGACAAATTTGATTTACGCGTTGTCCAGGGACATGGTTCACATCCACGCGTGCTGCGTGAAGCAGGTGCAGACGACGCGGACATGCTGGTTGCGGTAACCAGTTCGGACGAAACAAATATGGTTGCCTGCCAGGTGGCCTATTCACTGTTTAATACGCCAAATCGTATTGCTCGCATCCGCTCCCCGGATTACGTCCGAGATGCAGACAAGTTGTTCCATTCCGAAGCGGTGCCTATCGACCACCTTATCGCCCCCGAGCAACTGGTCATCGATAGCCTTTATCGATTGATTGAATATCCAGGGGCATTGCAGGTCGTGAATTTCGCCGAAGGGAAAGTCAGCCTCGCCGTCGTAAAAGCCTATTACGGCGGACCTCTGGTAGGAAATGCGCTATCAACGATGCGCGAGCATATGCCGCATATTGATACCCGCGTCGCCGCCATCTTCCGCCATGACCGTCCAATTCGTCCGCAGGGTTCAACGATTGTCGAAGCCGGTGATGAAGTCTTTTTCATCGCCGCGTCTCAGCATATTCGTGCCGTAATGAGCGAGTTACAGCGTCTTGAAAAACCTTATAAGCGCATCATGCTTGTTGGCGGCGGTAATATCGGCGCTGGGCTGGCAATGCGTCTGGAAAAAGATTACAGCGTCAAATTGATCGAACGCGATCAGCAACGCGCGGCTGAACTGGCAGAAAAACTACAAAACACCATTGTGTTTTATGGTGATGCATCCGATCAGGAGCTGTTGGCAGAAGAACATATTGATCAAATGGATCTCTTCATAGCCGTCACCAACGATGATGAAGCGAATATCATGTCTGCCATGCTGGCCAAGCGAATGGGCGCCAAGAAAGTCATGGTGCTAATTCAACGACGCGCCTACGTCGATCTGGTACAGGGAAGCGTGATCGATATTGCGATTTCACCACAGCAGGCTACCATTTCTGCGCTGCTGAGCCATGTGCGTAAAGCAGATATCGTGGGTGTGTCATCGCTGCGCCGCGGAGTGGCTGAGGCGATAGAGGCTGTGGCGCACGGTGATGAGAGTACATCACGCGTCGTCGGGCGTGTCATCGATGAGATTAAGTTACCGCCTGGTACAATTATCGGCGCTGTCGTACGCGGCAATGATGTCATGATCGCCAACGACAACTTACGCATCGAACAAGGTGACCACGTCATCATGTTTCTTACCGACAAAAAATATATTACCGATGTTGAGCGCCTGTTCCAGCCCAGCCCTTTCTTCCTCTAATTATCGGGCGTCGCAACTGGCGCCTTTTATTTAACCCTGGATTTATCAGTGTTAAAAAATTCCAGCAAATTTTTACCCTTAATGGCAAACGAGAATACATTTGTTAGACTTAACTTGTCTGACAGCACAAGGAGAAGAGCATGAGCTTGCTAAAAGAATTTCGCGAATTTGCGATGCGGGGAAATGTAGTTGATTTGGCGGTAGGTGTGATCATTGGGGCGGCATTCGGCAAGATTGTCTCTTCGCTGGTTGCTGATATTATCATGCCTCCATTAGGGCTACTGATTGGCGGAATAGACTTTAAGCAATTCGCTCTCACTTTGCGCGAGGCACAAGGCGATGTCCCGGCTGTCGTCATGCATTACGGTGTCTTTATCCAGAATATTTTCGACTTTATTATTGTCGCGTTTGCTATTTTCATGGCGATTAAACTCATTAATCGACTCAAACGTAAACAGGAAGATGAACCCAAAGCGCCGCCTGCACCAGGCAAAGAGGAATTGCTGCTTACGGAAATCCGCGATCTGTTGAAAGAACAGAACAAACGCATTTGATTAAGCTGTTTTAAGCAGAAGGCCAGTGGTAAATAAGCGATTCGCTTGCTTGCCACTGGCCTCCCAGTTACCTTTTTTACCGTGCTTATCTTTACGTAAATAACTCCCTTTCCCCTTCTTATTCTTCTCAACTCGTTGTCTGAACAGGGGGTCATGAAGCAATGCCTCGATGGCGTTATCATTAATCTGCCCTTTCTTATGCTGATAATGGCTCATAATTTCTCCAGATTGTGGTTTAAACGGCGCAAGTGTAGGCTTGCTTACAACAAAAATCAATGCCCGTCCGGAGCGCTGCTGGCCCCCTGCTCCAGGGCTTCGAGTATTGAGCAATAGACGCTACTGTGCGCACTACCGCAGCAAGCATCATTTAGTTTCTGTAGAGAACGTTGCATAATCTGTAATTCCTGAATTCTCGCTTCTACCTCACTCAATCGGGCCTGAACTATGCTTTTGGATTCCTGGCAAGTGTGATGCTCAGGATCGATACGGATAGAGAGCAATTCACGAATCGACTCAAGCGTAAAGCCAAGCTGGCGCGCATGCCGGATAAATTTCAAACGCTGTAAGTCATTATCCGAATAAAGGCGAAAGCCGCCTTCCGTTCGGATTTCATGATCCATCATCTGCTGCTTTTCATAATAACGAATGGTATCCGGGGTGACCTCAGCCAGTTTGGCCAATTCTCCAATACGAAACATGTCTACTCCTCATCTAATTTCAATATCAATTTTGCCGCATATTCACCGTGAAGGAATTCCGTACTTAGTCCAGCCTGCTTCAATTTCAATTCCAGAAGTGTTAATTGCCGACTTATTTCGTGATAATCCGGATGATCTTGATGTATATGAGCCAGTAAGTCCGACAAAGCAAGCGCTTCTTTTCGATATTCAAGTTCAGGTGGAAGACAGCCCGCATTTTTGAGTAAACGGAACCCTGCGCGTAGTTCAGGCGGTACATGCGAATCATCATCCAGGACAAGGGGTTTACCGCTACCAGGCAAATGCTCAAATTCGCCTTTTTGCTGCGCATCACGGATGTGCCGTTCTGCCCACTGGTCAAGTAACCACATACGACCTCCAGAAGAGGAGCGAAAAACATACAGACATAGTAGGAAATGTGGGGATAATGCGGATATAAAAAAACCCGCCGAGGCGGGTTTTTTTACGTTACTGCAGATTACTCTGCAGCAGCTTCTGCTTTCGATTCAGAACGATCAACCAGCTCGATGTATGCCATCGGCGCATTGTCGCCTGCACGGAAGCCACACTTCAGAATACGAGTGTAACCACCGGCACGGCTCGCGAAACGCGGGCCCAGCTCGTTAAACAGTTTTGCCACGATCTCGTTATCACGAGTACGGGCGAATGCCAGACGACGATTAGCAACGCTATCAGTCTTGGCAAGAGTAATCAGCGGCTCAACTACGCGACGCAGTTCTTTCGCTTTCGGCAGGGTCGTCTTGATGATTTCATGACGAACCAGCGAACCTGCCATGTTGCGGAACATAGCCTGGCGATGGCTGCTGTTGCGGTTCAGTTGACGACCACTCTTACGATGGCGCATGACCTTATCCTTCTCAGTAAAACCTTAACCTGTGATCCGGTTACTCGTCAGCAATGCTTGCCGGCGGCCAGTTTTCCAGGCGCATGCCCAGAGACAGACCACGTGAGGCCAGCACATCTTTAATCTCGGTAAGAGATTTTTTACCCAGGTTCGGCGTTTTCAGCAACTCAACCTCGGTACGCTGTACCAGATCACCGATATAGTGGATAGCTTCTGCCTTGAGGCAGTTAGCAGAGCGGACAGTCAATTCCAGATCGTCAACAGGGCGCAGCAGGATCGGATCGAATTCTGGTTTCTCTTCTTTCACTTCCGGCTGACGTACATCACGTAAATCAACGAAAGCTTCCAGTTGTTCAGCCAGAATGGTTGCCGCACGACGAATCGCCTCTTCAGGATCGATTGTGCCGTTGGTTTCCATTTCGATGACCAGCTTGTCCAGGTCGGTACGCTGTTCTACACGCGCTGCTTCAACATTGTAGGCAATACGCTCTACAGGGCTGTAGCATGCGTCGACCAGCAGACGGCCGATTGGGCGCTCATCTTCTTCCGAATGAATTCGGGCAGAAGCCGGCACATAACCACGACCGCGCTGAACTTTGATACGCATGCTAATAGACGCGTTCTCATCGGTCAGGTGGCAGATCACGTGCTGCGGCTTGACGATTTCGACATCACCGTCGTGGGTAATGTCGGCTGCAGTCACAGGGCCAATGCCAGATTTATTCAGAGTAAGAATAACATCATCTTTACCCTGAACTCTCACCGCCAGCCCTTTCAGGTTGAGCAGGATTTCAAGGATATCTTCCTGAACGCCTTCTTTGGTGCTGTACTCATGAAGTACACCATCAATCTCAACCTCGGTCACCGCGCAACCCGGCATCGATGAGAGCAGAATACGGCGCAGTGCGTTACCCAGAGTATGGCCAAAGCCACGCTCTAAAGGCTCAAGGGTCACCTTGGCGTGCGTCGAACTCACTTGCTCGATATCTACCAGGCGCGGTTTTAGAAACTCTGTCACAGAACCCTGCATTGTGTCCTCTCTTTGGT
The DNA here is from genome assembly GCF_023613995.1 of Citrobacter sp. MNAZ 1397. Taxonomy (NCBI): domain Bacteria; kingdom Pseudomonadati; phylum Pseudomonadota; class Gammaproteobacteria; order Enterobacterales; family Enterobacteriaceae; genus Citrobacter; species Citrobacter sp. MNAZ 1397. The sequence goes on along the minus strand of NZ_JAKIVH010000003.1, from coordinate 466,699 downwards.
ACTAAGCTTTACTTGGAGTAAAGCTCGACGATCAGGTGTTCGTTAATGTCCGCAGACAGATCAGAACGCTCTGGCTTACGCTTGAACGTGCCTTCCATCTTGCCAGCATCAACTTCCAGCCAGGTTGGCTTTTCACGCTGCTCAGCCAGCTCCAGAGCGGCTTTCACGCGAGACTGCTTTTTCGCTTTCTCACGAATGCTAACAACGTCATTCGGACTAACCTGATAAGAAGCGATGTTAACAACACGACCGTTTACCATGATAGCCTTGTGGCTAACCAGCTGGCGTGCTTCTGCACGAGTGGCGCCGAAGCCCATACGGTATACAACGTTGTCCAGACGACCTTCCAGCAGAGCCAACAGGTTTTCACCAGTGTTGCCTTTCAGACGTGCTGCTTCTTTATAGTAGTTACGGAACTGACGCTCCAGCACACCGTAGATACGGCGAACTTTTTGCTTTTCACGCAACTGCACACCGTAGTCAGACAGACGCGGTTTACGCGCACCGTGCTGGCCAGGAGCTTGTTCAATTTTACACTTGGTATCGATCGCGCGAACGCCAGACTTAAGGAATAAGTCGGTGCCCTCACGACGGCTCAGCTTGAGCTTAGGACCCAAATATCTTGCCATTTTCTTTCTCCAACAATCCTAGAAACGAGGCGTTATACGCGACGTTTTTTCGGCGGACGACAACCGTTATGAGGGATCGGAGTCACATCAGTAATATTAGTGATGCGGAAACCAGCGGCGTTCAGAGCACGAATAGTAGATTCGCGACCCGGACCCGGACCTTTGACCATAACTTCCAGATTCTTGATGCCGTATTCTTTAACGGCTTCTGCACAACGCTCTGCTGCAACCTGAGCTGCAAACGGAGTGGATTTGCGAGAACCACGGAAACCGGAACCACCGGCTGTTGCCCAACCCAATGCGTTACCCTGACGATCAGTAATAGTAACGATGGTGTTGTTGAAAGAAGCATGGATATGAGCCACGCCGTCAGAGACTTGTTTTCTTACACGTTTACGTGCACGAATTGGTGCCTTTGCCATTATTCAATCACCCCGATTATTTCTTGATCGGTTTGCGCGGACCCTTACGGGTACGTGCGTTGGTCTTAGTACGCTGACCGCGCACTGGCAGACCACGACGATGACGCAAACCGCGATAGCAACCAAGATCCATCAGGCGCTTGATGCTCATGCTGATTTCACGGCGCAGATCACCTTCAACGACAAATTTGGCAACTTCGTCACGCAGCGTGTCGATTTGTTCTTCAGACAGCTCACTGATCTTAACATCTTCAGCGATACCCGCTGCAGCCAGGATGGCTTTGGAACGGGTCTTGCCGACGCCGTAGATCGAAGTTAATGCGATCACAGCATGTTTCTGATCAGGAATGTTAATGCCTGCTATACGGGCCACTATGCACTCCTATAATTTTACTTGTACGCACCATGCTGAAAAGCCCGTTTTCAGGATACTCAAATGGAAACGTACAGACATACAAAAGATTGGCTGGCTAATCTAGCCAGCTCAACCCAACTTTGCAAGAAAAATATGCGAAATAATCAGCCTTGGCGCTGTTTATGTTTCGGCTCGGCACTGCAAATCACGCGGATGACGCCATCACGCTTAACGATTTTGCAGTTACGGCATAATTTCTTGACGGAAGCACGAACTTTCATTTTTACTCTCCGTAACTTCTCGGGCGACCATTAACGGCCATAGCCTTTCAGGTTCGCCTTCTTCAATGCAGACTCGTACTGACTTGACATCATCAGAGTTTGCACTTGAGCCATAAAGTCCATAATCACGACAACAACGATAAGCAGCGAGGTCCCACCGAAGTAGAACGGCACTTTCATCGCATCACGCATGAACTCCGGGATCAGGCAGATAAAAGTAATATACAACGCACCAACCAAAGTCAGGCGGGTCATTACCTTATCGATATACTTCGCCGTTTGCTCTCCCGGACGAATTCCTGGTACAAATGCACCGGACTTCTTCAGGTTATCTGCTGTTTCACGCGGATTGAAAACCAATGCCGTGTAGAAGAAACAGAAGAAGATGATTGCAGACGCATAGAGTAACACATAAAGCGGTTGCCCAGGCTGCAAATACAGCGAAATTGTTGTCAGCCAGTTCCAACCAGTACCGCCCCCGAACCATGACGCGATGGTTGCCGGGAACAGAATAATACTGGAAGCGAAGATTGCCGGGATTACCCCCGCCATATTCACTTTCAGCGGCAAATGTGTGCTCTGAGCAGCATAGACACGACGACCCTGCTGACGTTTCGCGTAGTTTACCACAATGCGGCGTTGACCACGTTCAACGAATACAACAAAGAACGTCACTGCAAATACTAATACTGCAACCAACAGCAACAGGAGGAAGTGCAGGTCGCCTTGACGCGCTTGCTCGATAGTATGGGCAATGGCTGGCGGGAGTCCCGCAACGATACCAGCGAAGATAATGATTGAGATACCGTTACCGATACCACGCTCAGTAATCTGTTCGCCGAGCCACATCAGGAACATCGTTCCTGTAACCAGACTTACAACAGCGGTGAAATAGAATGCAAAGCCCGGGTTAATAACCAGGCCCTGCATACCAGGCATATTAGGCAAACCAGTAGCTATACCGGTTGCCTGAAATATTGCCAGCACCAGAGTACCGTAACGGGTGTACTGGCTAATCTTACGACGACCAGATTCCCCTTCTTTCTTCAGTTCTGCCAGGGCCGGATGAACGACCGTCAGCAGCTGGATAATAATTGATGCCGAGATGTACGGCATAATACCCAGAGCAAAGATAGAAGCACGGCTGAGAGCACCACCAGAGAACATGTTAAACATTTCAATGATGGTGCCTCGCTGTTGCTCAAGCAGTTTGGCAAGTACAGCGGCATCAATACCAGGGATCGGAATAAAAGAGCCAATACGGAACACAATAAGCGCACCGATAACAAACAGCAGTCTGCGTTTCAGCTCGCCTAAGCCACCTTTGGCACTTTGAAAATCTAATCCCGGTTGTTTAGCCATCTGCTACTTATTCCTCGATTTTACCGCCAGCAGCTTCGATAGCAGCACGAGCGCCTTTAGTAACACGCAGGCCACGAACAGTTACCGGAGTAGAAACTTCACCAGACAGGATCACTTTCGCGAACTCGATCTGAATACCGATAATGTTTGCTGCTTTCAACGTGTTCAGGTCAACTACGTCGCCTTCTACTTTAGCCAGATCAGAGAGACGAATCTCTGCAGTGATCATTGCTTTACGAGAAGTGAAACCGAATTTCGGCAGACGACGGTACAGTGGCATCTGACCACCCTCGAAACCGCGACGTACGCCACCGCCAGAACGAGATTTCTGACCTTTGTGACCACGACCACCGGTTTTACCGAGGCCAGAACCGATACCACGACCCAGGCGTTTACCCGCCTTTTTGGAGCCTTCGGCCGGAGACAGAGTATTTAAACGCATCTCTTACTCCTCAACTTTAACCATGAAGGAAACCGCGTTGACCATACCACGAACGGCAGGAGTATCCTCACGTTCTACGGTGTGACCAATACGACGCAGACCCAGGCCAAGCAGCGTTGCCTTGTGTTTCGGCAGACGACCGATTGCACTGCGGGTTTGAGTAATTTTAATAGTCTTTGCCATGGTTTATTTCCCCAGAATTTCTTCAACGGATTTACCACGCTTGGCAGCGACCATTTCTGGAGAATTCATATTTTCCAGGCCATCAATAGTTGCACGAACCACGTTGATCGGGTTGGTAGAACCATATGCTTTAGCCAGAACGTTATGAACCCCAGCGACTTCCAGGACGGCGCGCATTGCACCACCGGCGATGATACCGGTACCTTCGGAAGCCGGCTGCATGAATACACGAGAACCCGTGTGAGTACCCTTAACCGGGTGCTGCAGGGTGCCGTGGTTCAGCGCGACGTTAATCATATTGCGACGGGCTTTTTCCATCGCTTTCTGGATCGCTGCCGGAACTTCGCGAGCTTTACCGTAACCAAAACCTACGCGACCGTTACCATCACCCACTACAGTCAGAGCTGTGAAGGAGAAAATACGACCACCTTTAACGGTTTTAGATACGCGGTTTACCGCGATCAGCTTTTCCTGCAGTTCGCCAGCTTGTTTTTCGATGTGAGCCATCTTACACCTCTACCTTAGAACTGAAGGCCAGCTTCACGGGCAGCATCTGCCAGTGCCTGGACACGACCATGATATTGGAACCCGGAACGGTCAAAGGACACATCTTTGATGCCTTTTTCCAGAGCGCGTTCAGCGACAGCTTTACCCACAGCTGCAGCCGCGTCTTTGTTACCGGTGTACTTCAGTTGTTCAGAGATAGCTTTTTCTACAGTAGAAGCAGCTACCAGAACTTCAGAACCGTTCGGTGCAATTACCTGTGCGTAAATATGACGCGGGGTACGATGTACCACCAGGCGAGTTGCGCCCAGCTCTTTGAGCTTGCGGCGTGCGCGGGTCGCACGACGGATACGAGCAGATTTCTTATCCATAGTGTTACCTTACTTCTTCTTAGCCTCTTTGGTACGCACGACTTCGTCGGCGTAACGAACACCCTTGCCTTTGTAAGGCTCAGGACGACGGTAGGCGCGCAGATCAGCTGCAACCTGACCGATCAACTGTTTATCAGCGCCTTTCAGCACGATTTCAGTTTGAGTCGGGCACTCTGCAGTGATGCCAGCCGGCAGTTGATGGTCAACAGGATGAGAGAAACCTAAAGCCAGGTTTACTGCATTCCCTTTAACCGCTGCACGGTAACCTACACCAACCAGCTGCAGCTTCTTAGTGAAGCCTTCGGTAACACCGATAACCATTGAGTTCAGCAGGGCACGCGCGGTACCAGCCTGAGCCCAACCGTCTGCGTAACCATCACGCGGACCGAAAGTCAGAGCGTTATCTGCATGTTTCACTTCAACAGCATCGTTGAGAGTACGAGTCAGCTCGCCGTTTTTACCTTTGATCGTGATAACCTGACCGTTGAGTTTTACATCAACGCCGGCAGGAATAACGACCGGTGCTTTAGCAACACGAGACATTTTTTCCTCCGATTAGGCTACGTAGCAGATAATTTCGCCACCAAGACCAGCCTGGCGCGCTGCACGATCAGTCATAACACCTTTAGAGGTAGAAACAACTGCAATACCCAGACCACCCATAACTTTCGGCAGCTCATCTTTTTTCTTATAGATGCGCAGACCTGGGCGGCTGACACGCTGAATGCTTTCTACAACAGCTTTGCCCTGGAAGTATTTAAGAGCTACTTCCAGTTCAGGCTTGGTGTCGCCTTCGATTTTGAAATCTTCAATAAAACCTTCTTCCTTCAGCACGTTGGCAATTGCCACTTTCAGCTTGGAGGAAGGCATGGTGACCGCAGCTTTGTTCGCGGCCTGACCGTTACGGATACGGGTCAGCATATCCGCGATCGGATCTTGCATGCTCATCTGTCTTTACTCCCGTGATTCAATTGGTGACAATTACCAGCTAGCCTTTTTCAGACCCGGGATTTCACCGCGCATAGCGGCTTCACGGACCTTAATACGGCTCAACCCGAACTTCCGCAGGAAAGCGTGCGGACGACCAGTTTGACGGCAGCGATTACGCTGACGAGACGGGCTGGAATCACGCGGCAGAGTCTGCAGCTTGAGAACGGCATTCCAACGATCTTCGTCGGTTGCGTTCACATCAGAGATGATAGCTTTCAGTTCAGCGCGTTTAGCGAAGAATTTATCAGCTAAAGCTACGCGCTTTACTTCGCGTGCTTTCATTGATTGCTTAGCCATTAAGTAACCCTACCTTACTTGCGGAACGGGAAGTCAAAGGCAGCCAGCAGAGCACGGCCTTCTTCGTCAGATTTCGCAGTAGTGGTAATGGTAATATCCAAACCACGCACGCGGTCGACTTTATCGTAGTCGATTTCTGGGAAGATGATCTGCTCACGGACACCCATGCTGTAGTTACCACGACCGTCAAAAGACTTAGCGGACAAGCCACGGAAGTCACGGATACGTGGAACAGCAATAGTGATCAGGCGCTCAAAGAACTCCCACATGCGTTCGCCACGCAGAGTTACTTTACAGCCGATCGGATAGCCCTGACGGATTTTGAAGCCTGCAACAGATTTGCGTGCTTTGGTGATCAACGGTTTTTGACCGGAGATTGCTGCCAGGTCAGCTGCTGCGTTATCCAGCAGTTTCTTGTCAGCGATCGCTTCACCAACACCCATGTTCAGGGTGATCTTCTCGACCCGAGGGACTTGCATGACAGAATTGTAGTTAAACTCAGTCATGAGTTTTTTAACTACTTCGTCTTTGTAGTAATCATGCAGTTTCGCCATCGTACTACTCCAAATTACTTGATAGTTTCGCTATTAGACTTGAAGAAACGGACTTTTTTGCCGTCTTCGAATCTAAAGCCTACACGGTCAGCCTTGCCGGTTGCCGCATTGAAGATTGCAATGTTAGAGATCTGAATAGCTGCTTCTTTCTCAACAATGCCGCCTGGTTGGTTCAGGGCCGGAACCGGCTTCTGATGTTTCTTAACCAGGTTGATACCTTCAACGATGACCTTGCCGGAAGACAGGACATTCTTAACTTTACCGCGCTTACCTTTATCTTTGCCGGTCAGCACGATAACTTCGTCATCACGACGGATTTTCGCTGCCATGATTCGCTCCTTAGAGTACTTCTGGTGCCAGAGAGATGATTTTCATAAACTTCTCAGAACGAAGTTCACGAGTTACCGGCCCAAAAATACGCGTACCGATGGGCTGCTCGCTGTTGTTGTTCAGAAGAACACAAGCATTACCATCGAAGCGAACGACAGAACCGTCAGGGCGACGAACACCCTTCTTGGTGCGCACCACTACCGCCTTCAGCACATCACCTTTTTTGACCTTACCACGCGGAATTGCTTCTTTGATGGTGATCTTGATGATGTCGCCTACGCCTGCGTAGCGACGGTGCGAGCCACCCAGAACCTTGATACACATTACGCGACGTGCACCGGAGTTGTCGGCGACGTTCAGCATAGTCTGTTCTTGGATCATTTTAGTGCTCCGCTAATGTCAACTACTACTGAGACCCTAAAAACGGGTCGTTAAAAAGCCCCATATCGAGGGCGCGGCATTATAACACCGCTTCTTAGATATGGGTAGAAAAAATAAACGGCCCATCGCTGGACCGTTTATTATTGAGAATGCGTACTGTATTACAGAACCGCTTTCTCTACAACGCGAACCAGCGTCCAGGACTTAGTCTTGGACAGCGGACGGCATTCGCGGATTTCAACCACGTCACCGATACCGCATTCGTTGTTCTCGTCATGTACGTGCAGTTTGGTCGTACGCTTGATGAATTTACCGTAGATTGGGTGTTTCACAAAACGTTCGATAGCAACAACAATGGATTTCTCCATTTTGTCGCTAACTACGCGACCTTGCAGAGTACGGATTTTATCGGTCATTACGCACCCGCCTTCTGAGTCAGTAAAGTCTTAACGCGTGCAACATCACGACGAACCTGCTTCAGCAGGTGAGTCTGTTGCAGCTGGCCACTTGCAGCCTGCATACGCAGGTTGAACTGCTCACGCAGCAGGTTCAGCAGCTCAGCGTTCAGCTCTTCAACGCTTTTTTCACGCAGCTCATTTGCTTTCATTACATCACCGTCTTAGTTACAAAGGTGGTTTTAATCGGCAGTTTTGCTGCTGCCAGCTCGAAGGCTTCACGGGCCAGCTCTTCCGGAACGCCGTCCATTTCATACAGGACTTTACCCGGCTGAATCAAGGCAACCCAATACTCCACGTTACCTTTACCTTTACCCATACGAACTTCCAGCGGCTTCTCGGTGATCGGTTTGTCCGGGAATACACGGATCCAGATCTTACCCTGACGCTTAACTGCACGTGTCATGGCACGACGTGCTGCTTCGATCTGACGAGCGGTCAGACGACCACGGCCAACAGCTTTCAGACCGTAAGTGCCGAAGCTCACATCCGTGCCCTGCGCCAGACCACGGTTGCGGCCTTTGTGCACCTTACGGAATTTTGTACGCTTTGGTTGTAACATCAGCGACGCTCCTTATTTACGGCCTTTACGCTGCTGCTTTTTCGGTTGAGCAGCCGGTTTTTCCGGTTGTTCAACAGCAGCCATACCACCAAGGATCTCACCTTTGAAGATCCACACTTTAACGCCGATTACACCATAAGTGGTGTGCGCTTCAGAGGTGTTGTAGTCAATGTCAGCACGCAGAGTGTGCAGCGGAACACGACCTTCGCGGTACCATTCGGTACGTGCGATTTCCGCGCCGCCCAGACGGCCGCTAACTTCAACTTTGATACCTTTAGCGCCCAGACGCATTGCGTTCTGTACAGCACGCTTCATAGCACGACGGAACATAACACGACGTTCCAGCTGAGAAGTGATGCTGTCAGCAACCAATTTTGCGTCCAGTTCAGGTTTACGAACTTCGGCGATATTGATCTGAGCAGGAACGCCAGCGATATCCGCTACGACCTTGCGCAGTTTTTCTACGTCTTCGCCTTTCTTACCGATAACGATACCCGGGCGAGCGGTGTGAATGGTCACACGGATGCTCTTAGCCGGACGCTCGATAACGATACGAGATACGGACGCTTTAGCCAGTTCCTTAGTCAGGTACTGGCGTACTTTAAAATCGCTGTCCAGGTTGTCAGCGAATTCTTTGGTGTTCGCGAACCAGGTAGAGTTCCAAGGTTTGACAATACCCAGGCGAATACCATTAGGATGTACTTTCTGACCCATTGCTAGTCTCCAGAGTCTCAGCGATCGGACACAACCACAGTAATGTGGCTGGTGCGCTTCAGGATGCGATCTGCACGACCTTTTGCACGCGGCATAATGCGCTTCATGCTCGGGCCTTCGTCTACGAAAATTTTCGCAACTTTCAGATCGTCAATGTCAGCGCCATCGTTGTGTTCAGCGTTAGCAATGGCAGATTCCAGAACTTTCTTGACCAGTACAGCCGCTTTCTTATTGGTGTAGGTCAGAATATCCAGGGCCTGCGACACTTTCTTACCGCGAATCAGGTCAGCAACAAGGCGAACCTTCTGAGCAGAAGAACGAGCATGGCGATGTTGAGCTAAAGTTTCCATCTCTTCCTCCTACCTTATTTCTTCTTCGCTTTTTTATCAGCAGCGTGGCCGCGATAAGTACGAGTCGGTGCGAATTCACCCAGTTTGTGACCGACCATTTCGTCGGAAACAAATACCGGAACGTGCTGACGACCATTATGGACAGCGATGGTCAAACCGATCATGTTAGGAAAGATCGTTGAACGACGGGACCAAGTGCGCAGGGGCTTCTTGTCTCCGCTTTCCACCGCTTTCTCTACCTTCTTCAGCAAGTGCAGGTCAATAAAAGGACCTTTCTTGAGAGAACGTGGCATGGCTTATCCTCTAATATTATTTGCTACGGCGACGTACGATAAATTTATCAGTACGCTTGTTGCTGCGGGTCTTCTTACCTTTGGTCTGAACGCCCCACGGAGTTACCGGGTGCTTACCAAAGTTACGACCTTCACCACCACCATGTGGGTGGTCGACTGGGTTCATCGCAGTACCGCGAACGGTAGGACGAACACCACGCCAGCGTGCAGCACCTGCTTTACCCAGAACGCGCAGCATATGCTCAGCATTGCCAACTTCGCCCAGGGTAGCGCGGCAGTCTGCTTCGACTTTACGCATTTCACCAGAACGCAGACGCAGGGTGACATAAGCACCATCACGCGCAACGATCTGAACGTAAGTACCAGCGGAACGTGCCAGCTGACCGCCTTTACCTGGTTTCATTTCTACGTTATGAACGGTAGAACCAACCGGGATATTGCGCATCGGCAGGGTGTTGCCTGCTTTGATTGCAGCATCAACGCCAGACTGAATCTGGTCGCCAGCTTTCAGGCCTTTAGGGGCCAGGATGTAACGGCGTTCGCCATCTTTGTACAGAACCAGCGCGATGTTCGCGGAGCGGTTCGGATCGTACTCAAGACGTTCAACAACTGCCGGGATACCGTCTTTGTTGCGTTTGAAGTCAACCAGACGATAAGCCTGCTTGTGGCCACCACCGATGTGACGAGTGGTGATACGGCCATTGTTGTTACGACCACCGGATTTGCTGTTTTTTTCCAGCAGCGGAGCAAAAGGTTTGCCCTTGTGCAGCTCAGGGTTAACCACTTTAACTACGTGGCGACGACCCGGAGATGTCGGTTTACATTTAACAACTGCCATTGTATTACTCCTCCGACTTACTCAGCGCCGCCAACGAAGTCCAGATTCTGGCCTTCTTTCAGGGTGACGTAAGCTTTTTTCCAGTCGCTACGACGACCGATACGCTGTCCGTGACGTTTAACTTTCCCTTTAACAACCAGGGTGTTAACGACTTCGACTTCGACTTCAAACAGTTTCTGCACAGCAGCTTTGATTTCTGCTTTGGTCGCGTCTTTAGCAACTTTGAGAACGATGGTGTTAGTTTTTTCCATCGCAGTAGACGCTTTTTCAGAAACGTGCGGTGCGCGCAGCACCTTCAGCAGACGTTCTTCACGAATCATGCCAGCATCTCCTCAACTTGCTTAACAGCATCAGCAGTCATTACGACTTTGTCGAAGGCGATCAGGCTAACCGGGTCGATACCAGTTGCATCGCGTACGTCAACCTTGTGCAGGTTGCGCGCAGCCAGGAACAGGTTTTCGTCCAGCTCACCGGTGATGATCAGCACATCTTCCAGAGCCATGTCTTTCAGTTTCTGTGCCAGCAGCTTGGTTTTCGGTGCTTCAACAGAGAAAGATTCGACAACGATCAGACGATCCTGACGTACCAGTTCGGACAGGATGCTTTTCAGCGCGCCGCGGTACATCTTTTTGTTAACTTTTTGACTGTGGTCCTGCGGACGCGCAGCGAAAGTCACGCCACCAGAACGCCAGATCGGGCTCTTGATAGAACCTGAACGCGCACGGCCGGTACCTTTCTGGCGCCACGGTTTTTTACCGGAACCAGTTACTTCAGCACGAGTCTTCTGAGCACGAGAACCCTGACGTGCACCAGCTGCATAAGCAACAACAACCTGGTGTACCAGCGCTTCGTTAAAATCACGACCGAAGGTAGTTTCGGAAACAGTCAGCGCGCTCTGCGCGTCTTTCAATACTAATTCCATTGCTATCTCCTCACGCCTTCACAGCTGGTTTAACGATCAGGTCGCTACCGGTTGCACCCGGGACCGCACCTTTAACCAGCAGCAGGTTGCGCTCAGCGTCAACACGTACTACGTCCAGGCTCTGAACAGTGACACGTTCGTTACCCAGCTGACCTGCCATTTTCTTGCCTTTGAACACTTTGCCCGGAGTCTGGTTCTGACCGATAGAACCCGGAACGCGGTGAGACAAGGAGTTACCGTGGGTAGCGTCCTGGGTACGGAAGTTCCAGCGCTTAACGGTACCTGCGAAACCTTTACCTTTAGAGGTGCCAGTTACGTCAACTTTTTTAACTTCGGCAAACAGCTCAACGCTAATGCTCTGACCTACGGTGAATTCTTCGCCGTCAGCCAGACGGAATTCCCACAGACCACGGCCAGCTTCTACGCCAGCTTTAGCGAAGTGACCCGCTTCCGGCTTGGTTACACGGTTAGCTTTTTTAGCACCAGTGGTCACCTGAATAGCGCGGTAGCCATCGTTAGCCAGATCTTTAACCTGAGTAACGCGGTTTGCTTCAACTTCGATTACGGTTACTGGGATAGATACGCCATCTTCAGTGAAGATGCGGGTCATACCCACTTTTTTACCGACTAAACCAATCATTGTTTCAACCTCTCAATCGCTCGATGACCTGATTAACCCAGGCTGATCTGCACGTCTACACCGGCAGCCAGGTCCAGACGCATCAGAGCATCAACGGTTTTCTCGGTTGGCTCAACGATGTCAACCAGACGCTTGTGAGTGCGGATTTCGTACTGATCGCGCGCGTCTTTGTTAACGTGCGGGGAGATCAGAACGGTGAAGCGCTCTTTGCGGGTCGGCAGCGGGATCGGACCACGGACTTGCGCACCAGTGCGCTTGGCAGTCTCGACGATTTCCGCGGTTGATTGATCGATCAGACGATGATCAAACGCTTTCAGGCGGATACGGATTCTTTGGTTCTGCATGAGACCAGAGCTCCAATTATTTTATAGACGAAATGATTACTCCTCATACCCATTACGATTGATGGGAGAGTGTAACCGTTCTTACATAGCCCCCCGATTGGGAGCATTGTTTGATAGCCAAATACGCTATCAGGGTTCATATCGAACCAGCCGTCAATTACGACAAGCCCGCGCATTATACGTAAATCTGGCATTTACGCAAGGGGCGTTTATAAATTAAACGCCTGTGCATGTGGCTTCACACATTGTTTGCAGCACAATGTAAGGCGATTATTTTTTTCTGGAGCAGGTGCGCAAGAAGCACCTCTCCCTCTTTTGCCGCTTATCGCTATCGTAGAAGCTCGGCTGTAAGCAAGCATCGGAGGTTAAATGGCGGGTACAGTTCTCTTTATGGTTATTTATCTGATACTTAATGCCTTCCTGGTTTGGTATGACGTCCGGCAGGGTCTTCTACCCGATCGCTTCACCTGCCCCCTTCTCTGGGCCGGGCTGTTGTATTGTGGCTGGTTCAATCCAATGCTGTTACAGGAAAAGGTCTTTGGGGCAATCGCGGGATACAGCGGATTCGCGGCACTTTATTGGGGATATCGCCTCCTGCGCCATCAGGAAGGACTCGGCTATGGTGATGTAAAATTTCTGGCTGCGTTGGGTGCCTGGCATGGCTGGCAAGCCTTACCTTTACTTATCTTCGTTGCCGCATCACTCGCCTCAGCCACCGCCTGCCTCATGATGTTAAAACACAGAAATATGCAGATAATAAAAAACCCGCTGCCTTTTGGTCCATTCCTGGCGGGCGCGGGTTTGATAGTAGCTTACTAAAGTATTTATAGGTCGATGGTTAATCTTCAACCTTGATTTGTGACTGGAGATAGTTTTGCAAACCAATCTTGCCGATAAGATCCAGCTCAGTTTCCAGCCAGTCAATGTGGCCTTCTTCGTCGGCAAGGATTTCAATCATCATGTCCCGACTCACATAGTCGTGCACACTATCAGCGTAGGCAATGGCTTCACGCAAATCCCTCGCCCCTTCCAGCTCCAGTCGTAAATCGGACTGTAGCATCTCCTCAACATCTTCACCGATACCAAGTTTGCCCAAGTCTTGCAGATTCGGAATGCCTTCAAGAAACAGAATACGCTCGATGTATTTATCGGCGTGTTTCATTTCATCGATGGATTCGTGGTATTCCACATCATTCAGGCGCATCAGGCCCCAGTTTTTGAACATTCTCGCATGGAGAAAGTACTGGTTGATTGCGACAAGCTCATTTCCCAATAACTTATTGAGATAATTTATAACTTTGACATCACCTTTCATTATAGTCCCTCCGCTTCCACTCATTGAAGCGTAGATCGGGCTACAGGGAAGTCAAAAAAAAGCAGAAGACTCAGGCGGTTTCTTTATATTCCGGGATCTGCAACAACTCGTCCTGCATAATTTCACGCGCAGCGCGTACACACTTACCACACTGATTTCCAACAGGAATAAATTTGCGCAATTGCTGGAAGGATTGGGGATGAAATTGGCGTACAGCCTGGCGAATTTTTTTATCACTTACACCATTACACAAACAAACGTACATAATCACTCCCGTTCAATTTATGCGCAAAGTCTAAATGAGAATAGTTATGATTACAATAGCACAGCGATGTTTGTATGCCGGGATGATGGAAAAAAATGCGAACAAATATGACGCAAGCCAGCGGACAGACAGCAAAAAGGGCGCCTTAGCGCCCTTTTCAATTCAAAACTAATTAGCGAGTAATTAGCCCAGAACTTTTGCTACAACGCCCGCGCCTACAGTACGGCCGCCTTCACGGATTGCGAAACGCAGACCGTCGTCCATCGCGATCGGGTGGATCAGGGTAACAACCATTTTGATGTTGTCGCCCGGCATTACCATCTCTACGCCTTCCGGCAGTTCGATGGTGCCAGTCACGTCAGTTGTACGGAAGTAGAACTGCGGACGGTAGCCTTTGAAGAACGGAGTGTGACGACCGCCTTCATCTTTGGACAGAATGTACACTTCAGATTCGAACTTGGTGTGCGGCTTGATGGTGCCCGGCTTAGCCAGTACCTGACCACGTTCGATTTCTTCACGTTTGATACCACGCAGCAGAACACCAACGTTCTCACCAGCACGGCCTTCGTCCAGCAGTTTGCGGAACATTTCAACGCCGGTACAGGTTGATTTCGCAGTATCTTTGATACCAACGATTTCAACTTCTTCACCTACTTTGATGATACCGCGCTCTACACGACCGGTAACAACGGTACCACGACCGGAGATGGAGAATACGTCTTCGATCGGCAGCAGGAACGGCTTGTCAATCGCACGCTCTGGTTCCGGGATATAGGTATCCAGGTGGCCAGCCAGTTCGATGATTTTCGCTTCCCACTCTGCTTCGCCTTCCAGCGCTTTCAGAGCAGAACCACGAACGATCGGTGTGTCGTCGCCCGGGAAATCGTACTGAGACAGAAGTTCACGAACTTCCATTTCAACCAGTTCCAGCAGCTCTTCGTCATCAACCATGTCACATTTGTTCAGGAACACGATGATGTACGGAACGCCTACCTGACGACCCAGCAGGATGTGCTCACGAGTCTGCGGCATCGGGCCGTCAGTCGCAGCAACAACCAGGATCGCGCCGTCCATCTGCGCAGCACCGGTGATCATGTTTTTAACATAGTCGGCGTGGCCCGGGCAGTCTACGTGTGCGTAGTGACGGATCGCAGTATCGTATTCAACGTGAGAGGTGTTGATGGTGATACCACGTGCTTTTTCTTCCGGCGCGTTATCGATCTGGTCGAATGCACGAGCCTGGCCACCGTAAGTTTTGGACAGAACGGTAGTGATGGCAGCAGTCAGAGTAGTTTTACCGTGGTCAACGTGGCCGATGGTGCCGACGTTAACGTGCGGTTTTGTACGTTCAAATTTTTCTTTAGACACGGCTATATTCCTTACTATAGTGCTCCCCCCTTATGGAGAGAGCACGGGACTTTGGTTTTAACCCTGCGGCTTATTTACCACGGGCTTCGATTACGGCCTGAGCAACGTTGTTCGGGGCATCATCATACTTCAGGAATTCCATAGTGTACGATGCGCGACCTTTGGTCAGAGAACGCAGCTGAGTTGCGTATCCGAACATTTCAGACAGCGGTACTTCAGCGTGGATCTTAACGCCAGTCACTTCGGATTCCTGACCGCGCAGCATACCGCGACGACGGCTCAAGTCACCAATTACGTCACCAGTGTTCTCTTCCGGCGTCTCTACTTCAACCTTCATGATCGGCTCAAGCAGAACTGGTTTTGCTTTCTTAAAGCCTTCTTTAAAGGCAATAGACGCAGCCAGTTTAAACGCCAGTTCAGAGGAGTCAACGTCATGGTAAGAACCGAAGTGCAGACGCACGCCCATGTCAACTACCGGGTAACCAGCCAGCGGACCAGATTTCAGCTGCTCCTGGATGCCTTTATCAACGGCCGGGATGTATTCGCCAGGAATTACACCACCTTTAATGTCGTTGATGAACTCGTAACCTTTCGGATTTGAGCCCGGCTCCAGCGGGTACATGTCGATAACAACATGACCATACTGACCACGACCACCAGACTGTTTCGCGTGTTTACCTTCAACATCGGTAACTTTCTGACGAATCGCTTCACGGTAAGCAACCTGAGGTTTACCTACGTTCGCTTCAACGTTGAATTCACGCTTCATACGGTCAACGATGATATCGAGGTGCAGTTCACCCATACCAGCGATGATGGTCTGGTTAGATTCTTCGTCAGTCCATACGCGGAAAGACGGGTCTTCTTTAGCCAGACGGCCCAGAGCCAGACCCATTTTTTCCTGGTCAGCTTTGGTTTTCGGTTCTACTGCGATGGAGATTACCGGTTCCGGGAATTCCATACGTTCCAGAATGATCGGGTGATCCGGGTCACACAGGGTGTCACCCGTGGTCACGTCTTTCAGACCGATAGCTGCAGCGATATCGCCCGCGCGAACTTCTTTGATCTCTTCACGTTTGTTCGCGTGCATCTGCACGATACGACCAAAACGTTCACGAGCCGATTTCACGGAGTTCAGTACGGTATCACCAGAGTTAACCACGCCAGAGTACACGCGGAAGAACGTCAGGTTACCTACGAACGGGTCAGTTGCGATTTTGAATGCCAGCGCAGAGAACGGCTCTTCATCACTTGCGTGACGCTCAGCCGGCGTATCTTTACCGTCGTCCAGAATACCGTTGATTGCCGGTACGTCAGTCGGTGCAGGCAGGTAATCAATTACCGCATCCAGCATCGCCTGAACACCTTTGTTCTTAAATGCAGAACCACAGGTTACCAGGATGATTTCGTTGTTCAGAACACGCTGACGCAGCGCTTTCTTGATCTCTTCCTCGGTCAGCTCTTCGCCGCCCAGGTATTTTTCCATCAGCTCTTCAGACGCTTCAGCTGCGGATTCGATCAGATTCTGGTGCCATTCGTCAGCCAGGTCCTGCATGTCAGCCGGGATATCTTCGTAAACGAAGGTAACGCCCTGGTCTGCATCGTTCCAGTTGATGGCTTTCATTTTCACCAGGTCAACAACACCGGTGAAACCTTCTTCAGCACCAATCGCCAGCTGCAGCGGAACCGGGTTCGCGCCCAGACGGGATTTGATCTGACCAACAACTTTCAGGAAGTTCGCGCCCATACGGTCCATTTTGTTAACGAACGCGATACGCGGAACTTTATATTTGTTTGCCTGACGCCATACGGTTTCAGACTGCGGCTGAACACCACCAACTGCGCAGTAAACCATGACCGCGCCATCAAGAACACGCATGGAACGTTCTACTTCGATGGTGAAGTCAACGTGCCCCGGGGTGTCGATGATGTTTACGCGATGCGGTTCATACTGTTTGGCCATACCAGACCAGAATGCAGTAGTCGCTGCAGAGGTGATAGTGATACCACGCTCCTGCTCCTGCTCCATCCAGTCCATGGTAGCGGCGCCGTCGTGAACTTCACCGATTTTGTGGTTTACACCGGTGTAGAACAGAATACGTTCGGTAGTCGTGGTTTTACCGGCGTCGATGTGCGCACTGATACCGATGTTACGGTAACGTGCGATGGGTGTTGTACGAGCCATTTGATTCCTCGTTTATTGCTTTAGACGTTCAGATTAAGTGAGCCAGAGCGGGCACCGAAGCGCCCGCCTGGTGACTAAACCGAAGGGATTACCAACGGTAGTGTGCGAACGCCTTGTTGGCTTCTGCCATACGGTGAACGTCTTCACGTTTCTTAACTGCAGTACCTTTGTTGTCTGCAGCATCAGAAAGTTCGTTCGCCAGGCGCAGAGCCATGGATTTATCACCGCGTTTACGAGCAGCTTCAACGATCCAACGCATTGCCAGAGCATTGCGACGAACCGGACGGACTTCAACTGGAACCTGATAAGTAGAACCACCAACGCGGCGAGACTTAACTTCTACAGTCGGGCGCACGTTTTCGAGAGCTACTTCGAATGCTTCCAGTTCGTTTTTACCAGAACGCTGAGCCAGGGTCTCAAGCGCGCTGTATACGATAGATTCGGCAGTAGATTTTTTACCATCTACCATCAGGATATTTACAAATTTAGCCAGCAGTTCTGATCCGAACTTCGGATCCGGCAGAATTTTACGCTGACCAATGACGCGACGACGTGGCATGGAAATACTCCGTTGTTAATTCAGGATTGTCCAAAACTCAAAGAGTTTAGTTTGACATTAATTTAAAACGTTTGGCCTTACTTAACGGAGAACCATTAAGCCTTAGGACGTTTCACGCCATACTTGGAGCGTGCTTGCTTACGGTCTTTAACGCCGGAGCAGTCAAGCGCACCACGAACGGTGTGATAACGAACACCCGGGAGGTCTTTTACACGACCGCCACGGATCAGGATCACGGAGTGTTCCTGCAGGTTGTGACCTTCACCACCGATGTAGGAAGTCACTTCAAAACCGTTAGTCAGACGAACACGACATACTTTACGCAGTGCGGAGTTCGGTTTTTTAGGAGTGGTAGTATATACACGAGTACATACGCCACGTTTTTGCGGGCATGCTTCCAGCGCAGGCACGTTGCTTTTCGCAACTTTGCGTGCACGTGGTTTGCGTACCAGCTGGTTAACTGTTGCCATTAAATAGCTCCTGGTTTTAGCTTTTGCTTCGTAAACACGTAATAAATCGACCTCATGCAATATGAGGACGCAGAATTTTATGGCTGTGCTGAAAGGGTGTCAAGAAATATACAACGATCCGTATCACCAACGCATCTGAGTCTCGTGTTTTACCGCCAGGCTAACGAAATCATTATAGCCAACCCTGACGACACTGCTCGAAATTTGACCAGACAGACCTCGCGCATCAATATCTTCATCCATCGCATGCACCGTTATGGGGGCATTTAGCAGCAACTCAAGATATTGCCCGCCTTCCACAGCAGCGATCACGCCGTCAGAAATCAATAAGAGATCGTCCCCGCCGCGTACGGTTCGCAGTAACGTTGCCATATCACATTGCCAGGGAGAATGAGCCAAAGTGTGCAACATAAATGCCTCAAAACGTCATGACAACATCGTATCCATCTAATTGGTCACGCAGCACATCCGGCGCCAGCAATTGCGCTGGCAACACAAATTGCGTCGCATCACTCAGGCCACGCTCACGGAGCGATGCCTGACAAACCCAACAGGTTTCGATGTCATAAAGAGGAAGAACTTTAAAGGTCGCGATGTAATCACGCGCCAGGATAGCCTTCGGCTGCTGGTTCGCCAGCAACTGGAAGACACCGTCACCAATAAAAAATACGCCAATATCATCGGTAAAAGCGGATGCGGCCATTAAGGCATCAAGGCCTTCACGCCCGGCAGCCGATCCATGTGGCGCAGAGGTAAAGATAAAAGCGATACGTTTCATTAAAATTGCACCACACGATCGCACGTTAATGCCGCTTCGGCCAGCGTACCCAGTCCCGAGAGAGTGAACCCCGGCTGGAGATTAGCGCAAGGCAAGCCCTGTTGACCGGCCTCTGTTTCATCGACGACGCCACGGCGCAGCGCCGCTGCAACGCAGATATGCAATCCAACCTGATACTGTTCATGTAGGCGTTGCCACGCGCGAACAAGGTCAAACTCGTCCGAGGCGGGAGAGGTCAGCAGATTCGCATTGCTGACCCCATCCTGGTAGAAAAAGACGCATCCCAACTCATGCCCACTGGCCAGCAGCGCGCAGGCGAACTGATATGCGCTGCTCGCCTGCTGGGAACCATAAGCCGGTCCGGTGACCATCAGGGCAAAACGCATTAACGATCCTGCCCGGAGAAGTCACCGCTTTTGAACTGGCGGATATACAGATAAACGGTGTGCTTGGAGATATTCAAGCGATCCGCCACCTGGTTGATGGCATCTTTAATATCGAAGATACCTTTTTCATAGAGATTCAGAACGATTTGTCGATTCTTGGCGTTATTTGAAACGTTACGATCGGCATTTACTTCTTCAATCGTAAATTCGAGGGTCTGAGTCACCAGATCCTCTACCGAAGAAGCAAAGTTGACAGAAGAACCGGCATCCGGTGTTTCTGGTGGGATAAAGGTGTTCATGATTTGCGAGAACGGCACGTCAAGGTTCATGTTGATGCACAACAGACCAATGACCCGATGGTCGCGATTACGAATAGCAATTGTCACCGATTTCATTAAAACGCCGCTTTTCGCGCGCGTGAAGTAGCATTTGGAAACGCTACTGTCCGCACCGGTCATATCATGCAGCATACGCAATGCAAGGTCAGTAATCGGCGAACCGATTTTACGCCCGGTGTGCTCGCCGTTAGCGATACGAATGGCGGAACATTTCAGATCCTGCAGGGAGTGCAAAACAATTTCGCAGTGAGAACCAATGAGCATCGCTAACCCGTCCACAACGGCTTCGTATGACTTCAGAATATCGAAGTCAGTTTGATCGAAGGGACGTTGATCCAGTAAATCGAGTTCACTGGTTTCGTTGGTTAAGAGCGACCTGGACATGAAAAAAAGCACTCCTTTTCAGGAGCCTGTCGTTATGTTTTCAGGGCAGGCTCGACATTTACACAGAGGATTAAATTAATACAGCGTGGGTGACGCTTTCCAGAATTATATACACTTTATGCTTCAGACTGCTTCTTTGTTGACGGCATCAGCGCTGTCTGGTCACAGATTTGGGTATGCCAGGAAAATGCCGGTCTTTCCGCGCCGAAGCATTATGAATGGTTTGAATCTCTGTGCTGCAAAAAAAACGCCGCTCAAAGGCGGCGTTTGCATCATTATTTTTTGGTTGCGTCAGCGGCTTTATCACCCGCGGCTGGAGCTGCATCAGGCGCAGCAGATGCGTCTGCTTTCGGTGCTGGTTTGATATCCAGCAATTCTACGTTAAAGACCAGCGTAGAGTTAGCCGGAATACCCGGAACGCCATTTTTACCGTAAGCCAGCTCTGGTGGGATCACGAGTTTGATTTTCCCGCCTTTTTTGATGTTTTTCAGGCCTTCGGTCCAGCCTGGGATAACGCCATCAAGACGGAAAGAGAGCGGCTCGCCACGGGTATAAGAGTTATCAAATTCTTTACCGTCAATAAGCGTACCTTTGTAGTTAACCACCACGGTGTCGCTGTCTTTCGGCGCATCACCCGTACCTTCTTTCTCTACCTGATAGAGCAGGCCAGTAGAAGAGGTTTTCACGCCTTTTTCTTTAGCGAACGCGTCACGGAAAGCTTTGCCCTTGGTTTCGTTTTCCTGAGCGTCTTTTTCCATTTTTTCCTGCGCGGCGGTCTTCACGCGGGTTTCAAACGCCTGCAGAGTCTGTTCAATCTCCTGGTCGGTCAGTTTGCTCTTATCAGCAAACGCATCCTGAACACCTGCGATCAGTTGATCTTTGTCCAGTTTGATACCCAGTTTCTCTTGCTCTTTCAGGGAGTTTTCCATGTAGCGGCCCAGTGACGCACCCAGCGCATAGGCGGATTTCTGGTCGTCATTTTTAAATGCCGCTTTGCTGTCAGCTGCAGCAGCTGCATCTTTCGTTGCGGTTTCAGCAGCGAAGGTGAGCGGCGCATTCAGTGCAACGGCCATCGTGGTCGCCAGCAGCGTGACTTTAAACAGTGATTTCATCCATATCTCCAGGGCCGGGGCATCTCACCCCAGGGTTAAACGTAAATGAGAAACGTACTATAAAACGTTGTGGGCGAAATCAACATAAGGTCTCCCCCTGAAATCGCCTGTTTTCAGACTATTTTTGTTTAAATTAGTTTCGCGTCGCCAGGTGGATGCTGCAGACGGGGTGAAAGTTCAGTAAAATCCGTCATCCTGGTGATAACCGTGCATAACGTTGAATGAGGTACACAATGAACGATTTAACAATGGAAGCGCGGCTGGCAGAACTGGAAAGCAAACTGGCCTTCCAGGAAATGACCATTGAAGAGCTCAACCAGACGGTCATTTCCCATGAACTGGAAATGACGAAGCTGCGCGAACATATGCGCTTAATGGCAGAGAAACTCAAAGCCAGCCAGCCCTCACACATCGCTTCACAGTCCGAAGAGACGCCGCCGCCCCATTATTGAGATGTAAAAAAAGCGGGCAATGCCCGCTTTTTTGTGCCGTGACGACAGTTATTAGTGGCAACCGCAGCCGCCGTGACCGCCACAACCACCTTTGCCGTGCTCATGACCGTGGTCATGATCGTGGCCGTGGCCGCCGCAGCAACCGTCGTGACCATGGTCGTGATCGTGGTCATGACCATGCGCGCCGTGAACGTGGCCGTGAGCCAGTTCTTCTTCGGTTGCTTCGCGAATAGCAACAACTTCAACGTTGAATTTCAGATTCTGACCAGCCAGCATGTGGTTACCGTCAACGACGACGTGGTCGTCTTCAACTTCGGTAATTTCTACCGGTACCGGACCCTGGTCTGTTTCAGCCAGGAAACGCATGCCAACCTGCAGCTCGTCAACGCCCATGAAGACGTCTTTAGGAACGCGCTGTACCAGGTTTTCGTCGTACTGACCGTAAGCGTCGTTCGCGCCTACAGCAACATCAAATTTGTCGCCGACATCGTGACCTTCCAGCGCTGTTTCCAGGCCAGAGATCAGGGAACCATGACCATGCAGGTAGTCCAGCGGCGCACTCACCGGAGACTCATCAACCAATACACCGTCTTCTGTACGTACCTGATAGGCCAGGCTGACCACCAGGTCTTTTGCTACTTTCATGATATCTCCTGAGCGTGGGAAAATTGCTGGCGCAGATTGTAACGGAAATCCGCCCCTGTGTACCCTTTAGCTTAAAAAAACTCTGGGTATATCGCTAGTCCGGATGAAAGATCCCGATAACTTGCTCATCTTTACGGACATGCTCGCGGGCCTCTTTATCCGCCTCACGCATCTGATGACCGCACTTAACACATTCAACAATATCGACATTATTCTCGCGCCACATTGCCATCGAATCCTGCGCCTGGCAGGAAGGGCATACGGCCCCGGCAATAAAACGTTTACGTACTGCCATGGGTTCCCCCTTATTCAAACTCGTCCCAGCCATCCAGTTGGCGACGTTCTTGTTGCATTTCACGCTGAAAAATCTCTTCCAGCTCTCGTCTCGCTTCCCGCACACGGGAAATTTGCATCGTATCGGTATGCACTGGCATCAGCTCACGCAACATACGCATATCGAGACGCTTAAAGTGCAACTGCGCGCGGTGGGCCTGATGCGGGTGCATCCCCACCGAGATAAGCGTTTTGCGGCCTAATTCCAGCGCACTGGAAAACGTCTCACGGGAAAATTGTGTTACACCCACCTGCAAGAGCTCATGGGCTTCCACACGGCCCCGCGCACGCGCCATGATCTTGAGCTGCGGGAAATGTTGCTGACACAACTCCACCAGCTTCATCGTATCTTCCGGATCGTTACAGGTAATGACGATGGACTGGGCCTCTTCCGCCCCTGCAGAACGCAATAATTCAAGCTGCGTGGCATCGCCGTAATAGACTTTATAGCCATATTTACGCATCAGATTAACGGCGCTGATATCACGTTCAAGTACCGTTATACGCATTTTATTGGCCATCAGCAGGCGACCAATCACCTGACCGAAACGCCCGAATCCCACCACAATCACTTGCGGTTTGTCATCGTCAACCCACGGCATTTCGTCTTCATCTTCTGGCTGGTTAAAACGCCGCGACAACAGCTTATCGATGAGCTTCATCAGCGCTGGCGTAGTCATCATGGATAAGGTGACCGTCACCAGCAGCAGCGCCATTTGATCATTGTGAAACAGGCGTTGTGAGGAGGCCGATGAAAAAAGCACAAAAGCGAATTCTCCGCCCTGGCTTAATACCCCGGCAAATTGCATGCGTTCGGAACTGCGCATGCCATTGATCCGCGCCAGCAAATAAAGTACCGCCGTTTTAACAGCCACCAGCACGGCAACGCTTGCCAGCACCCATAACAGATGGGTATAGAGCACGCCCAGATTGAGCGCCATGCCGACGGAAATAAAGAACAACCCTAACAGCAGCCCTTTAAACGGATCGATGGCAATTTCCAGCTCATGACGGTATTCACTTTCCGCCAGCAGCACGCCCGCAATAAAGGTGCCCAGCGCCATCGAGAGCCCCAGCGCATCCATAAACAGCGCCGATCCGAGGACCAGTAACAATGTTGCAGCGGTAAAGACTTCGCGCACGCCGGATGCGGCAATAAAGCGAAACACCGGGCGCAACAGGTAGCGTCCGCCAACCAACACACCCGCAAATACCAGCACCTTAATGCCTATCTTTACCCAGTCCGGATGGTCGTCGCCATTGCCCGCCAGGAGCGGTACCAGCGCCAGCGCCGGGATCACCGCCAGGTCCTGAAACAACAGGACCGAGAAGCCCAGTTGCCCCGACTCGCTGCGATTCATCCCTTTTTCACGCATTAGCTGCAGCGCCATCGCGGTGGATGACATCGCCAGACCAATCCCGCCAATCACCGCCGCTTGCCAGGAGAATTGCGTCAGCATCAGTAATCCGGCCAGGATAGCCGCGCTAATCAGCACCTGCGCGGCGCCTACGCCAAAGATGGAACGACGCAGCGCCCAGAGTTTTGACGGATTCAGCTCCAGACCAATAATGAACATCAGGAAGACGACCCCGAGTTCCGAAAAATGGAGGATCTCATCAACATCGCTGATAAAACCCAGCCCCCAGGGGCCGATGGCAATCCCCGCCAGCAAGTAACCGAGTACCGCGCCAATCCCTAGCCTGGCAGCAAGCGGAACCGCCACCACCGCAGCGAAGAGAAACAGGACGCCTGCCAGCAACAAATCCGAACCTTCCATTACAGACCTCCCGTCATGATCGGCGAGGCCAGCCAGTCACCGTAGGCTTTCGCATGATTTGCCAGCGCTTCAGGCGACTGTCTACGCGCCCAGTAAATAATTATAGGATTCATCCAGTGCATGCGGCACATTGCCGCCGTTAACTCAAAAGGGCGCAAAATATCGCTAATGGGATAACGGTTGAGTCCGTCATGGCGATAGGCTGCCTCCGGCTCGCCAGTGGTGATAACACTACGCCAGTACTTTCCCGCGAGCTGACTCCCCGCCGGGCCGCTGGCGAATTCACGCGTAAGCACGCGGTCAAACCACTCCTTTAGCAGCGCCGGGCAGCTGTAGGTATAAAGAGGATGTTGGAAAACGATGACATCATGCTCGCGCAGCAATGCCTGTTCCCGGGGAATATCAATAAAAAAATCTGGATAGTGTGCATAGAGGTCATGCACGGTGACATTGTGCAGTTGCTTTGCCGGCTTGAGCAAAACTCGATTTGCCACCGAGTCCTGTGATTCCGGATGGGCATACAGCAGCAGTACTTTTGCTGTCTGGGACATCATCCCCCTCCCGGGCGTAAAACCTGTCATTTTTATTACCGCATTCAGCGGCCAGAATGATTTTGTCTAAATTCTTTGTTTTGGGCTACCATTGCGGGCCTGGTGAGGCGAAACCGCTCACTACTTACATTATCATAATGACAAATTAACATAGTCTGAACATACGGCGCCTTATGATTGTTTTCTCCTCGTTACAAATTCGTCGCGGCGTGCGTGTCCTGCTGGATAACGCCACAGCTACCATCAACCCGGGTCAGAAAGTCGGCCTGGTGGGCAAAAACGGCTGCGGCAAATCTACGTTGCTGGCGCTTTTGAAAAACGAGCTCAGCGCTGATGGCGGTAGTTTTACCTTTCCCAATAACTGGCAACTGGCGTGGGTGAATCAGGAAACCCCTGCCCTGCCAATGCCCGCACTCGATTATGTGATTGATGGCGATCGCGAATACCGTCGGCTCGAAGCAGAACTGAATGCGGCCAACGAACGCAATGACGGTCATGCCATCGCGACCGTCCACGGCAAGCTCGATGCTATCGACGCCTGGACCATCCGTTCGCGGGCCTCAAGTTTGTTACACGGTCTGGGTTTTTCTAACGAACAGCTCGAACGTCCGGTCAGCGATTTCTCCGGCGGCTGGCGTATGCGCCTTAACCTCGCCCAGGCGCTGATCTGCCGCTCCGACCTGCTGCTGCTCGATGAACCGACCAACCACCTCGATCTCGACGCAGTAATCTGGCTGGAAAAGTGGTTGAAAAGCTATCAGGGCACTCTGATTCTGATCTCCCACGATCGTGACTTCCTCGATCCGGTGGTGGATAAAATTATTCATATCGAACAGCAAACCATGTTCGAATACACCGGCAACTACAGCTCCTTTGAGCGTCAGCGCGCAACCCGGCTGGCACAGCAACAGGCAATGTACGAAAGCCAGCAGGAGCGCGTGGCGCATCTGCAAAGTTTTATTGATCGCTTCAAGGCCAAAGCCAGCAAAGCGAAGCAGGCGCAAAGCCGCATCAAAATGCTGGAGCGTATGGAGCTTATCGCCCCGGCCCATGTGGATAACCCATTCCACTTTAGTTTCCGTGCGCCAGAAAGCCTGCCCAACCCGCTGCTGAAAATGGAAAAAATCAGCGCCGGCTATGGCGATCGCGTCATTCTCGACTCTATTAAGCTCAATCTGGTGCCGGGATCGCGAATCGGGTTACTGGGCCGCAACGGCGCCGGGAAATCAACGCTTATTAAACTGCTGGCCGGTGAACTGACGCCGTTTAGCGGTGATATCGGTCTGGCGAAAGGCATCAAGCTTGGCTATTTCGCCCAGCATCAACTGGAGTTCTTACGTGCCGACGAGTCGCCGTTACAGCATCTGGCGCGCATGGCCCCGCAGGAGCTGGAGCAAAAGCTTCGTGATTATCTCGGCGGTTTTGGTTTTCAGGGCGACAAAGTCAGCGAAGAGACCCGCCGCTTCTCCGGGGGTGAAAAAGCACGCCTGGTGCTGGCGCTGATCGTCTGGCAGCGTCCGAACCTGCTGCTACTCGATGAACCCACCAACCACCTCGATCTCGACATGCGTCAGGCGTTGACCGAAGCGTTAATCGAATTTGAAGGCGCGCTGGTGGTGGTGTCGCACGACCGTCACCTGCTACGCTCCACCACGGACGATTTATACCTGGTACACGACGGTAAAGTCGAACCGTTCGATGGCGATCTGGAAGATTATCAGCAGTGGCTGAGCGACATCCAGAAACAGGAAAGCCAGCCGACCGATGCACCGAAAGACAACGCCAACAGTGCACAGGCGCGAAAAGACCAGAAACGCCGTGAAGCCGAACTGCGAACCCAAACGCAACCGCTGCGCAAAGAGATCACCCGCCTCGAAAAAGAGATGGAAAAGCTCAATGCCCAGTTAGCCCAGGCGGAAGAGAAGCTCGGAGACAGCGGCCTGTATGACCAAAGCCGTAAAGCAGAGCTTACCGAGTGTCTGCAACAACAGGCAAAGGCAAAAGCTGGTCTTGAAGAGTGCGAAATGGCATGGCTGGAGGCGCACGAGCAGCTTGAGGCAATGCTGCAAACCGATTAATCATGCAGGCAGGCGGAGATGACCCCCGACATCACCAGTGACCTCACCTTTCGCAAGCTGGCCATTTTTATGGCCTTCATGGAGAAAGGCAATATCGCCCGAACCGCCGAGGCGCTGAACCTTAGCGGCGTGAGTGTGCATCGTGCGTTGCATACGCTGGAGGAGAACGTACGCTGCCCGCTGTTTGTTCATAAGGGGCGTAACTTACTGCCCCTTCCTGCAGCCTGGACATTGCTGGAGTACTGCCAGGAGGCCACGCAAATCATGGAACGAGGCCTGGCAGAAGCCCGTAAGATGGCGGGTATCGGCCAGAATCGTTTGCGTGTTGGCACGCTCTATTCCCTCACCCTTGAAACCGTCCCCCAGTTGATTATGGGGATGAAACTGCGCCGCCCGCAGCTGGAGATGGATTTGACGATGGGGTCAAACGAGACCCTGTTGCAGAAACTTGAGGAAGGGTCGCTGGATGCAATATTGATCTCCATTTCTGAGTCGGAACTTGATTCTGCCAACCTCGAAATGCTGCCGCTCTTCCACGATGAAATCTTTCTGGCCGCACCAGCAGCAGCGAAACTGCATACCTCCGCCCCCGCTGATTTACGCGACTATCGCCAGCAAAAATTCGTCTCTCTCGCCGAAGGATTTGCCACGTACGCCGGGTTCCAGGAAGCCTTCCACATCGCCGGATTTGAGCCTGAGATTGTCACCCGGGTGAACGACATCTTTTCTATGCTGAGCCTGGTGCAGGCGGGCGTTGGCTTCACGTTGATGCCGGGGCGGATGAAGAAGGTGTATGAGAACTCGGTGCAGTTACTTAAACTCGCACAGCCCTACCAGATGCAGCAGCAGATCGCCATCGTTTTTGCCCGCAATCGCGAGCATGACCCGAACCTGCTGGCGCTGGCGGCGGAAGGTCGTATGTACGCCAGAAACCGACAGGAAAACGCCTGATTGTCGGCCCGATAAGCGAAGCACCAACGGACGTAGCCCGGGTCATGCGTTTACGCCGCCACCCGGGAAAGCACCAACGCGGCCTATACCCGGCTGGCGCGCGGCTTAGCCGGGCTACAGTCGCAGAGTCGACTACGTATTGTCACTCGGCCTGCGCTCTGAGCCGTTTCGCCAGATGTACAGCCACATCCATTCCGCTACGTTCCAGCGAGACTGACTCACCTTCCCAGGCGGCCTGACGGGTTAAACAGGTCAGTATGCCGCCAGGCGGCATCTCAATCGCCAGCCGTGCTTCGCGTTCGTTTGCCGCAATCATCGCCTCCTGCCAGCGCACGGTACGTGCCATGTTCATCGCCAGATCGTCGGCAATCTTATCGGCCTGCCACAGTACACGTCCGGTGCTACCACTGAGGTAAGCACAGTTCGGGCGAGAAAGTGTCACCTTGCGAAATGCCTCGGCCAGTTTTTGCGCGGGCTCAGCCAGTAGCGCACAGTGCGACGGTACGCTGACATCAAGACGACGAACTTTATTCGCGCCTTTGGCGAGCGCTTTCTGCCCCACATCCGCCATCGCCGCATCACTACCGGCAATCACAATCTGGGTCTCGGCATTCAGATTGGCAATATACGCCCCGCTCCCTTCCACCAGTGTTTCCACCTGCGGCAGCGTCAGGCCCATGATCGCCGTCAGACCATAACCGTGAGGCCAGGCCTGTTCCATCAAATCCCCGCGCAAAGCCACAAGCCGCAGGGCATCGGCATAATCCAGCGACCCGGCGATGACCGCGGCCGGATACGCGCCAATCGACAGCCCGCTGACGATATCGGGCGAAACGTGCCGACGCATGAGCTCATGCGCCCAGGCCACTCCGGCTATCAACAAACAAAGCTGAACGGCGCGCGTATGCTGCAAGGCATTGGCAGTATCCAGCGTATCGATCTCTGCGCCGAGCACCTCACGCGCCTGCGCCAGTTCCGTTCCCGGAAGCGCGCGCAGCATCCCCGGATGCTGCGTTCCCTGACCCGGAAAGGTAAACAGAATTTTCATTTAATTCCCCTCAAACCAGGGATCGCTGACCAACTGCGGCCCGCGATTCGTTTTCAGGAGCACCCTGCCGTCACGCAGCCACTCCGAGAGCGCAAAGCCGCCCTGCGGAACATTGACCTGCGTATCAACCCGGCATAAGGCGCCTGAAATCTGCTGCTGCCAGCGAAGTAATACCTCGCGCGCCAGCGGCTGCGGCGCGCGGATCAGCAGGTCAAGATCGCTGGTCGCATGCAACACCGGAATCCCGGTTGCCAGGCTATAACCGCTACTGCCCGTAATTCCCCAGACCCACGGCCAACGCTGCTGCGCCAACTGAAACGCGACCTGCACGGGCGGCTGAGTGATAAACGGCGAACGGACCAGTGTCTGCGTATCAACGAGCTCTTCCGGAGAAACGACGCGGATAACGTGCTCAGGAGCAACCCAGGCCGCCGCGCGCTGTTCACGTTTGAGGCCGCGTATCCCGACGGGTACGCGGCCATTAGGATTCACATCACGCCGCACCACCACCGGTAAACCGGGGTGCCATATCTCTTCAACCCAGGCTTCGGTCACGCCTTCCAGGGCGCGACGGTCAGCCAGCCAGACAAGGTCGTGCGGTCGTAATGTTTTCATGGTTTAGATTCCTGAGGTCAGCGAGATAAACAACGGCAACGACAGAATACACAGTACAGAGCTTAACAGCAGCACGGCTTCTGCATCCGGCGATTGCACGCCAAAGCGGTTGCCGAATACCACGCCGAAGAAACCGGCAGACAGTGCAATCATCAGAATCGCGGTGATCGCCACCGAACCGTGCAGACCAAAAATCAGCACGATGCCCCAGGCGATAAAGGGCTGAATCAGCAGTTTGGCGATGGTTGAGGTGATGACCATGGTGTTGATTTGCAGTTTACGGGCAGAGAGGATCACCCCGGTCAGGAATAGCGCCGCTGCGGTTGCGGACAGGCCCAGCGGTTTTATCGCCGCCAACAGCAGTTCCGGCATTTTGATGCCAATCGCCGAAAGGATCACGCCTAACAGCGGCCCCATCACAATCGGTTTTTTCAGCGAGCGCCACATCAATACTGGCAACATAGCCAGCGTGGAGCCGGAGTGACCACCTTGCCCACGGGCTTTTTCACGTTCCAGAATCAGCAGGCAGAACGGGGTCATCAATACTGAGCCACAGGCAATCGACACCGCGACAGAAAGCGACGTAGAAGACCCTTCACCCAGCACGCTGCCCAGAATAGGCAGCCCCAGCGCCGCATAGTTTGGCAGCGCCACGGTCAGGGTCAGCACGGCGGCATCCTGCGGCGATTTTTTAAAGACGCGGGTCGCCAGGAAGTAGATAACCGCGTAAGTCACCCACATCGCCAGCGTCAGGACCAGGATCAGGGGAGACTGGGCAACGATACCGGTCCACGGTGTTTGCACGGTGGCGCTGAACAACGCAGCGGGGAGTGCGAAATCCATAACGAAAATATTGAGCAGGGAAACATTCTTGTTATCCACCATTTTGGCCTTGCCCGCCCAGAAACCCAGCAACATGATGATGAAAATCGGTGCGAGGGCATGAACAATCACATAAGTCATAAATCACCTGTAATAAATAAAGAAACGTTTAGCACTGGTGCGATGATTATTATTTTCAGGATGCACGTTCCCGCGTGGGCACAATGATTGTGCCCACGGCGTTAATGCATCTGGCAGGTCTCTTTTTGCTTACCAGCTCGCTTTCATGCGTTCACGCACAAGCGCAGAGCTGCGGCGATTGTCAGCGCCCAGACGGTTTTTCAGGGTGGCATCCTGACGAGCGGCGTTGATAGCCTCTTGCAGCGTGGTTTTCACCCGCGCCAGATCGGTCGACGACGGGGCATCCGGATTGCTGATATCCAGCAGGTTCTCCAGCAGCCCCAGGGTGGCGTAGTTACTGATGTCGTATGCCATCGGCGGAATAGTGGCCGCCAGTTTTTCCAGCGCCTCCACGGTACGCAGGGTGATACGCGCGGCAGACTCTTTGCCCATCGCGTGGATCAGTACGCCTTTGTCGTTGAAGGCAATCAGTCGATTAGCCTGATAACCGTGCGCCAGAAACGCACCGGACATCGCTTTACCGACGATAAGACCAATCACCGGATGCCCCGCCAGACGCGCATTGGCATAGGCTGCTGCTGCTCCGGCCAGCGCCTGGTGAATGCCAAACCCCTCTTCGCGGCGACCGTAGGCCTGGCTTGGGACATCGATCACCGCCACAATCGGGCGTTTCACGGACTTATTCGCATCCTCGGCCACGGTTTCGCTGACCACTTTTGCCAGTGTCCAGCCTTCCAGCAGACCCACTTCGCCTTTGGCGGCGCGCGGGAAATGGTTATTCGCATCCGGCACAACGGCGATAAAGCGCACCGTTTCACCATTCAGTTCACCATCAGCTACCTGTACGGACGGGCATAAGCCTGCCAGGCGCTGGGCGTTTGGGGCGAGGGTTTCCAGCCATAATTCGCCACGGCTTATTGAGTTACTCATCATTTCACCTCCCGGGCGAAGAGCGCGTGAATCTGTTCTGAATCGGCCTGTTTGCGGGTGTCGAAATTCGACAGCCGGTCAAGATACCAGTCGTAATTATCGGTACGGTGTTTTGCGGGAACACCTTTTGCCAGCGCGTCGCTCATAGCCGCTTTCACCGCATTCACGCCATCACCCACAAGCGCATCCACCAGTCCGCTTTGATAGCGCACTTCACCGCCGGTCATGCTCCAGATAAACGGACGGTCGCGGGAGTCGTACTCTTCAATCCCGGCTTCCTGTTCGATAACCTGCGGGCCGTTCAGCCCCAGACGCGCTTCGCGGGTGACAATCAGATAGCTACACAGCGCTGCGGCAATGGACATCCCGCCGAAGCACCCCACGGTCCCGGCCACAATGCCAACGACCGGGGTATAGCGACGCAGGTCAACAATCGCCGCATGGATATCAGCAATTGCCGCCAGACCGAGGTTCGCTTCCTGCAGACGCACGCCGCCGGTTTCGAGGCACAGAACGGCCTGAGTCGGGATACCGTTACGGTTATCTTCCGCCGCCAGCTCCAGCGCCGCCGCCATTTTGGCGCCTGAGACTTCGCCCATACTGCCGCCCTGGAAGGCACCTTCAATGGCAATCACAACCGCCGGTTGGCCGTTGATGGTGCCTTTCGCGACCACCATGCCGTCATCAGCCTGTGGAACAATGCCCTGCGCGCCCAGCCACGGGGAAACAATCCCTTCAAACGGGTCGAGCAGTTCACGGTAGCTGCCTTCGTCCAGCAGCGCATGCGCCCGCTGGCGTGCTTTTAATTCGATAAAACTGCGGTCATTACGCATAGCTCACCTCTTCAAAGACCTGCTCGATACGAATGCGCGCAACACCGGGCGTGGCACCGAAATCGTGGATGGTCAGTTTGCCCGCAGGCAGACTGCTGACGGTCTGCAGACGGTTGAATAAGGCTTCCCAGCGTCCACGGCTGTTGTCGACGGAAGTCGTGATATCAATAGTGAGCGTCTGGCTCTGGTCGGCGGTGAACAACACCTCCATATCTCCTGAACCAACAACCCCTGCCAGCGCTTTGCCGTTTAAGGTACGGCTGGCGGGCACGGTTAATGTGATTTTTTCCATAACATCCTCTTAATGCTTGAAATAGGGCGTCCCGATACGGTCAAGAAACAGGGTGGCAGCCAGTAAGTCTGCGGCGCCGCCCGGCGAGGCGTTCAGCGTCAGCATCTGGCGATCCAGGATGCCGAGTGCCAGCTGTCCCTCCGGGGTTGCACTGCCCCCTGCGCTTAAGACGGCGCGCGCGCCGCGCTGCATGGTCTCAAGCCCTTCCATCCCGGCGCGGGAGAGCACGCAGGTGTCGGTAAGCGACGTCATGATGGCCATCAGGGCATCAATCCGGGCGTGAGATTCACTGCCACCGTTTCTCCGGCTCAAACGCAACTGCGGCAACGCATGCTGCAAAATATGCGGGAAGCCCTGCTGGGCCTCTTCTCGGGCACCAGGTACGCGATAACGGTGCGTAGCGCGAAGCCCTTTACTGAAGACTTTGGGCGCGGCGTCATCCGGCAGTTTCGCCAGTGTGGCGGCGGTCGCTGCAATAACAGGCGCGTTCGCCTCACCGCCGAGCATCGCTACCGCACTCACCAGTAACCCCAATGCCCAGATAGCCCCGCGATGGGTGTTCACGCCACCTGTTGCCGCCATCATGGCCTGTTCGCCAACACGTCCGAGTCGCCCGACAGTTTGCCGCAGCGCAATATCTGCCGGACGCAGCCAGCTTTGTAACGCCAGCGCCTGAAATGTCGGGGTCAGGCTATGGGCAGACCGCTCCATTAACGCGAGCGTTAAATCGTGGTGCGCGCCGTTCCCCCGACTGTCCACCAGACCGGGTTTCGGGCTTAATCGTGCTTCGTCAATCAGACACTGCGTGGCGGTTCGCGCCAGCCATTCGGCACCGCCTTCAACCTGAATCTGTGGCAGAAGTTTCATTACCAGCTCCGGAATTTCGCAGGCGGGTTGTAAAGACCACCAGACCATTCCACCAGGTCTGCCACGCTGCTTGCCGCCAGTAACGAACGGGTTGCCTCGGTGCGGCGAATACCCATATCTTCCGGGTAAACCACTTTGCCGCTACGGCGCAGGTCGGCAACGCGTTTGGCGTCCACACCCAGGCCAATATCGGTGATACCTGCCACGGCAGCGACCATCGCACGGCGCTCTTCAAGGCTTTGAGCACGATAGAGATAGGCGATGCCTTCTTCGGTCAGGACATGGGTGACGTCATCGCCATAAATCATGACCGGCGCCAAAGGCATACCCGACGTTTTGGCCACGTCAACCGCATCAAGCGTTTCCACAAAGGTCGGTTTTGCGCCCGCCTGGAAGGTTTCGACCATCTGCACGACGAGTTTTTTACCGCGCTGCATCGGGTCGGGTTCGGTGATCATATTCAGCCACGCCGGGGTCGCATGACGACGACCGTGCGGGTCATGGCCCATATTTGGCGCACCGCCGAAACCCGCCAGACGCCCACGGGTTACCGTTGAGGAGTTCGCCAGGCCATCAATTTGCAGGGTCGAACCGATGAACATATCTACCGCGTACTGACCAGCCAGCTGGCAGAAAGCACGGTTGGAACGCATCGAGCCGTCAGAGCCGGTAAAGAACACGTCCGGACGGGCACGGATGTACTCTTCCATCCCCAGTTCGCCGCCGAAGCAGTGCACACTCTCCACCCAACCGCTTTCAATCGCTGGGATCAGCGTCGGATGCGGGTTCAGCGTCCAGTGTTTACAGATTTTGCCTTTCAGGCCGAGCTGTTCGCCGTAGGTTGGCAGCAGCAGTTCAATCGCTGCGGTATTGAAGCCGATGCCGTGGTTTAACGACTGCACCTGATGCTCAGCGTAGATGCCTTTGATGGCCATCATCGCCATCAGGATATGTTCCTGTTTGATGAGACGCGGGTCGCGGGTGAAAAGTGGCTCGATAAAAAACGGTTTGTCAGCCACGACCACGTAGTCAATCCATGAACCCGGGATGTCCACGCGCGGTAAATCGCATTCGTCATCCACCAGTTCATTGACCTGAGCGATAACAATCCCATCGCGGAAGGCAGCGGCTTCCACCAGTGCCGGGGTATCTTCGGTACTCGGGCCGGTGTAGAGGTTGCCTTTACGGTCCGCTTTGTAACCGGCAATCAGCGCCACATTGGGCGACAGATCCACATACAGACGGGAGTAAAGCTCGATGTAGGTATGAATAGCACCAATTTCCAGCAGGCCGTCTTCCAGCAGTTGCGAGATACGCAGGCTTTGTGTGCCGGAGAAGGAGAAGTCCAGCTTGCGGGCAATACCTTTTTCGAAGATATCCAGATGCTCGCTGCGCCCGACGCTTGGCATGATCATATGCAGGTCGTGGACTTTTTGCGGGTTGACCGACGCCAGCGCGCGGGAAAGAAAATCAGCCTGTTTTTGGTTATTCCCTTCCAGTACCACTTTGTCGCCCGGGGCGAGCAGTTTTTCCAGCATGGCGACCAGATCGTCGGTCGGCAGCACCTTACCCTGTACGGGGACGGAGGCCAGGCGGCGCTGTTTTTCCGTGCGCCGCGTGTTCCAGACCCGTTCTGGTGTTTGTCCAGATAACATTATTAACCTCCTGATTCAGCGAATCATTTTGATTTGCTTAACACTGAATAAAGTGTGCGCGCTGGTGAGAAAGGCATCAATTAAGGATCAAAGACGATTGTTAGCCTGAGAGTAATAATCAAAGTGATGATTTGTGACGAGGATCATTTTAAGGGAGGAAATCTGTAGTACACAGGGGGCACAATGCGCCCCCGGAAGGGCTGAGGGATCGCCATAAAAATGCGCGCACGTTCGGTCCCCTCTCCCTGAGGGAGAGGGTCAGGGTGAGGGGGAAAATGCGGCTCTGGTGGTCATTCCGTTCACCTTATGTTCAGCGCTGCGCAGCCAGGCGCTGGCGAATCTGCTCAAAATGGTCAACGTTATACAATTTGCCGTCGAGGAAACGCGTTTTCAGTTCCCCGTTTTTTTCCTGCTCCCAGGTTTGTTCATCATGCAGTTGCAGTTCACCCTGCGCATCCCTTTCTACCCGTAACAGCCCGCGCGCCGAACGTTTCAGGCCGCTGTCAGTCTTCGGCTCTTTGAAGATCATCCGCCCTTTACCGTTGACCGCGCCCCAGGTCGCTTTCATGGCAAACCCGAATGTGTCGCGCGTGTTGTACTGATAGGTAAAGGAACCCACCCCGAAGACCACGTTTGAGCTGGCAAAACCTTTGGCTTCCAGGCGGCGCAGGATCTCGTCGGCACGCGCAAGGGTAATGGAATCGCCGTAAATCAGGCCAACGTGCGGATCGAGCACTTTGTAGCCCTTTTCATTCACCGTGCCACCAAAAATCTCCCACAGCACTTCAACGGAGCCCTTCTCTTCCGGGCTGCGATCGCCACGCGTATCATCATCCGCCCCGGTGCCACACAGGATCTCAACCGGGTCCCCGCTATCCGGGCGGAACACCACGCGCCCTTCACGAGCGAGGATTATCTGTTTCAGTTCACGGGTGTATTCCGTCATCACCCGCCAGTAATCCCAGGTATCCGAGACAATTGAGACAAAGCCCTGCGGATAGAGATCGACTATCAAGCGGCGGAAAGTTTCAATTTCTTGCTCCTTCTCGCCCATACACATCACGCTGTGCTCGGTGGCCGGAATGCTCGCGCCGATAAAATAGTCTTCACCGGCGGTGTAGTGGTCACGGGCGTAGAGCAACGAAGGAATGCTGTCGGTACCTTTAAAACTCAACAGATGCCCGGCGCCGGCCTGCATCGTATCCTGGAGGCCCGCCATGCCGCGGAAGGAAAAGTCGTGGCACTGGAAATCAAGATGCGACATATCACTGCAGGTTTTTACCGCCCACTGTTCGCAGACTTTACGGTAATGGTGCGCAATCGTGGCGTTGGTGGAGGCTTTCCACAATTCAGCGGAAAGCACAGTCTCAAGGTAGTTAACCAGCCAGAAGAACTCGTCACGGGTATTCGTGATGGTCAGTACCGGCACTTTCATGGGTACGGTGCTGCCCTCATCAAGAGATTTAATGTGCAGAGGCAGATAGCCCAAATTGTGCAGTGCGCGAATATGGTCCACCGGCACGGCGTCTTTGCCGAGGTAGCTGTCCATTACCGCTTTGTATTCATTCACCACATCTTCTTGTGGGCGGGCAAAAAAGGCCTCATTGAACAAATCGACCATAAACCACCGTAAAAAGCCCTGCAACCCAAAAAACACCAGCTTGCCGTCCGCCACGGGAGAGGAGAAAAAGCGATCGCTGCGCGGCGTAAAGTTGGAGTACACCTGCGTAGTCCCTTGCGGGTACTGCACACGGTGGGACACTTTGTAACCGTCGATAGCCAGAATGGGGTTCATTTTCATGGTGTTATATCCCTTAAGCGCAAAAAATGGTGTCGATGTCGATAAACTCAACGCGAGGTTCGCGAAGCTCAGAAGAAGCAAACGAGGTGGTGGTATAAATGGCGTCAATACCATTGTGCAGCAGGTTCTCGACCCCTTTAGAAAACACGCCGTGGGTAACATATAAACTCACGCTGCGCGCGCCGGCATCGCGAAGTACCTGAGCGGAGCCGATAAAGGTACCGCCCGCATCGCAAAGATCATCCACGATCAGTACATCTTTACCTGCCACATCGCCAGAAACGAGCGCAAAGCCAGTCAGGTTACCCGTTGTAACATCACGCTCTTTCGTGAGGATGGCGTAATCCCGCGCCCCGCTGGCTTTTGCCACGTTATGAATTTTCTTCAATGCCCCGGCATCGGGTGCCACCAGCATTAATTTGCCTGCACGTATTGCCTGACGCAGGGTTTCGCTTTTCATCAGGCACTCTTCCTGAGCAATCACCACACTGTTGTTGATGGCCGCTGCGGCTGCGTCGCTGTGCGGATCCAGCAGAAAAACTTTATCGAAATTCAGCACGTTCAACTGGTTAGCGAATACTTTGAGCGCAAAACTGTCGCCGCTAACCATGTGTCGGTCCTGACGCGCCCAGGGTAACCAGGCCAGTTCAAGATGGCTTACGGCGATGTCGGTAACATGACGCACGGCATCAGTGAGTTGGGCTAACAGCATGAAATCATTCATATCGCGCATAGCGGCAACGCGAACCCGCATAACCTGAGCAAAACGCGGCAGTTCACTCATCACTCTCAGCCATACCGCGCCGTCGGGAAAGACACCTCGTTCGATTTCAATCGGTTGATTATCAAGTGTTAACTTAATTTTGCTGGTCATGATTCACCTCACCATTAATTAATGTCCTTAAGACACTTATAATATTGTCTATGAGACACTTATTGGCAAGCGATTTTTTTATCATTCGGCAACCACATAATTAAGCGCATGATATTTAATGAAATAAAAGTTAACTTGCCGCCTTTGGGTGGGCTGATAAACTTGGGGCGTGTTTAATAAGGCGAGTAAGCGATGATCAGCGAAGCAGAGTATCTGGATTCTTATGATGCCAGCCGGTTCCCTTCACCCCTGGTGACGGTAGACAGTGTGCTGTTCACACTGCATGAGAAGGCACTTCGCGTTTTACTGGTAAAACGTGCGAGTCACCCGCAACGGGGACGCTGGGGCCTGCCTGGCGGGTTTATTGATATGGAACAGGACGACTCCACGCGAGCCACGGCATTACGTAAGCTGACAGAGAAAACCGGCGTCTCTCCTTCCTGGCTGGAACAACTGGATACTTTTTCCGGGGCAAAACGCGATCCCCGTGGCTGGAGTCTGACCATCGCCTGGTATGCGTTAATCTCCTGGGTCGCCTGCGCACCGCATATCGCCAGCGTGAGCGATGCCAAATGGATGCCGGTAACCGGGCTGGATGATATCGATCTGGCCTTCGATCATCGGGAAATCATTCAGACTGCGCTACAACGGTTACGGCAGAAAACGATGTACTCTTTACTGCCAGTTTATTGTTTGCCTGATACGTTTACCCAGACGCAATTGCAGGAGGCGACGGAGATTATTCTCGGCCAGCCTATCCAGCGAAAAAGCCTGATTCGCCGATTTGAGGCCTCAGGTATGTTTGAAGAGACAGGCGAGAGCGTAGCGACTGGTGCGCGAAAAGCGCGCGTATGGCGCCGTAAGCCGGATGTCGATATTCATCTCTTTTCCCGAAATTTACTGACGGATTAATATAGCCTGCGCGATGTCCCGCGAAATGAAAAAACGGCGCAACATCGTGCGGCTATAGTTGTCCCATTCTTGATTCTATTGTTCTGTACTATGGCTGAAATTACACCTTCACGATTCCCGGAAATGGCGGATGATTCTTCCACCTTCCGCCCACTACGCGGTGGAAGCAATCCGCATTTCCAGACCATGCTACCGCGACTGATCCGCCGGAAACTGGGCTTTACTCCGACCTGGCAGCGCCTGGAACTGCCCGATGGCGATTTTGTGGATCTCGCCTGGAGCGAAGACCCTGCGCAGGCAAAACATAAACCGCGTCTGGTGGTCTTTCACGGGCTGGAAGGTAGCCTGCACAGTCCTTATGCTCATGGACTGATAGAAGCGGCAAAAGCGCGCGGCTGGCTGGGCGTGGTGATGCATTTTCGTGGCTGCAGCGGTGAACCTAACCGTCTTAACCGTATCTACCACTCCGGCGAAACCGAAGACGGCACCTGGTTTTTGCACTGGTTGCAACGGGAATTTGGCCGGGTCCCCACCGCCGCGGTGGGCTATTCGCTGGGCGGCAATATGCTGGCCTGTCTGCTGGCCAAAGAGGAAAATCGCGTCCCCCTCGATGCCGCAGTGATTGTCTCTGCCCCCTTTGTGCTGGAAGCATGCAGCGCCCATATCGAAACCGGCTTTTCGCGGGTGTATCAACACTACCTGCTCAACTTGCTGAAAGCCAACGCGTCGCGCAAATTAAAAGCCTATCCAGGATCTTTACCTGTTGATTTGCCACAATTGAAACGTCTGCGTCGTCTGCGCGATTTTGATGATGCGATTACGGCGCGCATCCATGGCTTTGCCGATGCGATTGACTATTACCGTCAGTGCAGTGCTATGCCGCTGCTGAATAAAATCAGCAAACCAACGTTGATCATCCATGCGAAAGACGATCCCTTTATGGATCAAAATGTGATCCCCGATATGCAGACATTACCACCGTCAATAGAATATCAACTCACCGAACATGGCGGTCACGTGGGGTTTGTGGGCGGCACGT
This sequence comes from Citrobacter sp. MNAZ 1397, assembly GCF_023613995.1. Lineage (NCBI taxonomy): Bacteria > Pseudomonadati > Pseudomonadota > Gammaproteobacteria > Enterobacterales > Enterobacteriaceae > Citrobacter > Citrobacter sp. MNAZ 1397. Next base: position 426,703 of record NZ_JAKIVH010000003.1, on the reverse strand, counting down.
TACTGCGCCCGGAAATGTGGCTGGAAAAGCGCATCCCCGACTGGCTGCACACTTATCTGGAAAGCTAAATGATTATTCCCTGGCAGGATCTGGCGCCTGAGACGCTCGACAACCTGATTGAAAGCTTTGTCTTGCGTGAAGGCACCGATTATGGTGAACATGAGCGCTCACTCGAACAAAAGGTCGCCGATGTGAGACGGCAACTGAAAAACGGCGAAGCCGTGCTGGTGTGGTCAGAACTGCACGAAACCGTCAACATTATGCCGCGCTCGCAGTTTCACGAGTAACGCACTGACGGCTGGCTTCGTTTACAACAATGGGTTACTCAGGGAGCTGCTATGTCCGCTAAACATCCGGTTATTGCCGTAACAGGTTCCAGCGGTGCGGGAACCACTACCACCAGCCTCGCGTTTCGCAAAATCTTTGCTCAACTGAATTTGCATGCCGCCGAGGTCGAAGGTGACAGTTTTCACCGCTATACCCGCCCTGAGATGGACATGGCAATCCGTAAAGCCCGGGATTTAGGCCGACATATCAGCTATTTTGGCCCGGAAGCGAATGACTTCGGGCTGCTGGAACAGACGTTTATTGAGTACGGACAAACCGGTAAAGGCCAGGCGCGAAAATATCTGCATACCTATGATGAAGCCGTTCCCTGGAATCAGGTTCCCGGCACTTTCACCCCCTGGCAACCCTTGCCAGAGCCAACAGATGTGCTTTTTTATGAAGGGTTACACGGCGGCGTGGTGACGCCACAGCATGATGTCGCCCGCCATGTCGATCTGCTGGTGGGCGTGGTTCCGATCGTTAACCTTGAGTGGATTCAAAAGCTGGTGCGTGATACCAGTGAGCGCGGCCATTCCCGTGAGGCGGTAATGGATTCAGTGGTGCGTTCGATGGAAGATTATATCAACTTCCTTACTCCCCAGTTTTCCCGCACCCATATCAACTTCCAGCGTGTGCCGACGGTAGATACCTCCAACCCGTTCGCCGCTAAAGTGATCCCCTCGCTGGATGAAAGCCTGGTGGTTATTCATTTTCGTAATCTGGAAGGGATCGACTATCCCTGGTTGCTGGCAATGCTCCAGGGGTCATTCATTTCGCACATGAACACGCTGGTGGTGCCGGGCGGAAAAATGGGGCTGGCGATGGAGCTTATCATGACGCCGCTGGTACAGCGGCTGATGGAAGGGAAGAAGATTCAATAGCCTTCCGGCGGGACGCAACATCGGCTCCCGCCAGGGTATCCCGGCACGCAGCGCCACCGGGGAAAACGCCTGATGCGCTTCGCTTATCCGGCCTGCGTTCTCAGGCCTCAATCACTTCATACGAGTGCGTGATTTTCACCGCCTTCTCCAGCATTAATGCCACGGAGCAATATTTCTCAGCAGAGAGATCCACCGCACGCGATACAGCCGCTTCTTTCAGCTCTTTGCCGGTCACGATAAAGTGCAAATTGATATGCGTAAACAGACGCGGAGCCTCCTCGCGGCGCTCCGATGTCAGCTTCACTTCGCAGTCTTTCACATCGTGACGGCCTTTTTGCAAGATAGAGACAACATCGATAGCGCTGCATCCCCCCGCCGCCATCAGCACCATTTCCATCGGGCTGGGGGCTTTGTCGCCTGAGTTACCATCCATCAGGATCTGGTGCCCGGACGCAGACTCGCCAAGGAACGTTAAACCTTCTACCCATTTCACACGAGCTTGCATTTTTAATTCACTCCGGAGTTACAATTTTCTTTACAGATTACGCGTACATAAGAAAACGCGCAACGGAAGGCGACCTGCGTCAAGCTGAAGCGAGACACCAGGAGACAGGCGACAAAAGCTATGCTAAAACAATCGGGATGCTACAGTGATACATTGACGTTATGCATGTATGCAGAGGACATCACATATTACAGGCCGCAGGCATGTCTGACGGTCCACTTCCCAGGTATGGGGAAGATAGATTGCAACCCCGGACGCGATATGTGAATCCAGCGTCTGGAGCCAGCTTATAACAGAGGATAACCGCGCATGGTGCTTGGCAAACCGCAAACAGACCCGACTCTCGAATGGTTCTTGTCTCATTGCCACATTCATAAGTACCCGTCGAAGAGCACGCTGATTCACCAGGGTGAAAAAGCGGAAACGTTGTATTACATCGTCAAAGGCTCAGTGGCTGTGCTAATCAAGGATGAAGAAGGTAAAGAGATGATCCTCTCTTACCTTAACCAGGGAGATTTTATCGGTGAACTGGGTCTGTTCGAAGAGGGTCAGGAGCGTAGTGCATGGGTACGCGCCAAAACCGCTTGTGAAGTGGCCGAAATCTCCTACAAAAAATTCCGCCAGTTAATTCAGGTGAACCCGGATATCCTGATGCGTTTGTCTTCCCAGATGGCGCGTCGTCTGCAGGTCACCTCAGAAAAAGTCGGTAACCTCGCCTTCCTTGATGTGACAGGCCGTATCGCACAGACGCTGCTGAATCTGGCAAAACAGCCGGATGCAATGACCCACCCGGACGGTATGCAAATTAAAATTACCCGTCAGGAAATTGGTCAGATCGTCGGTTGCTCCCGCGAAACCGTTGGTCGTATCCTGAAAATGCTGGAAGATCAAAACCTGATCTCCGCGCACGGTAAAACCATCGTCGTGTACGGTACACGTTAATTCTCAAGCGGCGCATCGCCCTTAACGATGCGCCGTTTTTGTCTCTCTTCCCCATGTGGCGCAGGCTGATTTATCACCCCGAAATCAACTATGCACTGCGACAAACGCTGGTGTTATGCCTTCCTGTGGCTGTCGGACTCATTCTGGGCCATTTACAGCAGGGGCTGCTTTTCTCACTCGTTCCCGCCTGTTGCAATATTGCGGGTCTGGATACACCACACAAACGCTTTTTTAAACGTCTGATCATCGGCGGTTCGCTTTTTGCGGGTAGCAGCCTTGCAGTACAACTGCTTCTGGCGCAAGCGCTCCCCCTGCCGATCATTTTGACGGGTCTGACCCTTATCCTGGGCGTAACGGCAGAAATCAGCGCGCTTCACGGACGCCTGCTGCCCGCCTCGCTTATCGCCGCTATCTTCACGTTAAGCCTCGCCGGAAATATGCCTGTCTGGGAACCATTGCTGATTTATGGGTTCGGTACCCTGTGGTACGGCGCGTTTAACGCCTTCTGGTTCTGGCTATGGCGGGAGCAACCGCTACGTGAATCATTGAGCCTGCTGTATCGCCAGTTGGCGGACTATTGCGAAGCGAAATACAGCCTGCTGACGCAACATGTCGATCCAGAAAAAGCCCTCCCCCCGCTGCTGACACGTCAGCAAAAGGCGGTGGATATGATCAGCCAGTGTTATCAACAGTTGCATATGCTGGCGGCGAATAATAACAACGACTACAAGCGGTTACGCCGCGTTTTCCAGGTCGCTCTGGACTTACAGGAACACATTGCCGTTAGTCTGCATCAACCGCAGGAAGTCCAGGAACTGGTAGAACGCAGCCATGCCGAAGAGGTTATCCGCTGGAATGCGCAAACCGTTGCCGCGCGGTTACGGGTTATCGCCGATGATATTCTTTATCATCGCTACCCCAAACGCTTCAATATGGATAAACAAATTGGCGCGCTGGAGAAAATTGCCCGCCAGCACCCGGATAACCCGGTTGGGCAGTTTTGCGCCTGGCATTTCAGCCAGATAGCCCGTGTGCTGCGTACCCAGCGCCCGCTCTATATACGCGATCTGATGGCAGAGAAGCAGCGTCGCTTGCCCCTGATCCCGGCCCTCAAAAGTTATCTCTCGTTGAAATCTTCCGCCTTGCGTAATGCGGCACGCATTAGCGTCATGCTCAGTATTGCCAGCCTGATGGGCAGTGCGCTGCATCTTCCTAAACCCTACTGGATAATGATGACGGTAATGTTTGTTACGCAAAACGGGTATGGTGCGACACGGGTACGCATTCTGCACCGGGCGGCAGGCACCCTGGCCGGGTTGATCATTGCCGGCGCGACACTGCACTACCACGTACCGGAAGGTTTCACGTTGACCGCGATGCTGATCGTGACGCTGGTAAGCTATCTGATTATCCGCAAAAGCTACGGCTGGGCGATGGTGGGCTTTACCCTCACCGCGGTATATACGCTCCAGTTGCTCACCCTGAATGGCGACCAGTTTATCGTTGCCCGTCTTATCGATACGCTGATTGGCTGCCTGATTGCCTTTGGCGGTATGGTCTGGCTGTGGCCTCAATGGCAAAGCGGCCTGCTGCGAAAAAATGCTCATGACGCGCTGGAAACCTACCAGGACGCCATTCGTCTGATCCTGAGCGATGATCCTCAGCCGACTCCGCTGGCCTGGCAGCGCATGCGGGTAAACCAGGCGCACAATGCGCTCTTTAACTCGCTTAATCAGGCCATGCAGGAGCCTGGCTTTGATACGCGCTACCTGGCGGACATGAAACTGTGGGTCACGCACAGTCAGTTTATTGTCGAACATATTAATGCGATGACGACGCTGGCGCGGGAACACACTATGCTCACGCCGGATCTGGCACAGCGTTACCTGCAGTCATGCGAAATTGCCCTGCAACGTTGTCAGCAGCGTCTGGAGTATGATGGTCCGGGAAGTTCAGGGGATGTGAATATTCTGGAGGCGCCGGAGAGCATGACGCATGGCCCTATGAGCACGCTGGAACAACATCTGCAGCGGATCCTGGGGCATCTGAACACCATGCACACCATTTCGTCGGTGGCATGGCGTCAGCGTCCACATCACGGCATTTGGTTAACTCGCCGCTTGCGACCTTAAATGTTAATCACTTTGGCAACTGCTTTCGCGAAGCGCTGCATCCCTTCTTCGATATCACTCTCTTCAATGATAAGCGACGGCGCAAAACGCATCACATCAGGACCGGCATTAAGTACCATCAGCCCTTCATTCGCCGCAGCGTAGAGGAAATCGCGCGCGCGGCCTTTGTACTGCGGTTTCAGCTCCGCACCGACCAGCAGACCCATGCCGCGAATTTCGCTGAACAGGTCGTACTGCGCGTTGATGTCTTGCAGATGTTTGACGAACAGTTCGCGTTTCGTATTTACGCCATTTAAGACTTCTGGTGTATTGATAATATCGAATGCCGCACCGGCAACGGCACAGGCCAGCGGGTTACCGCCATAGGTTGAGCCGTGGGAACCCGGGTGGAACGCGCTGGCGATCTCATGGGTCGTGAGCATGGCGCTTACCGGGAAACCACCGCCAAGCGCTTTGGCGCTGGTCAGGATATCCGGGGTCACACCATAATGCATGTAGGCGAACAAATCGCCGCTGCGTCCCATCCCGCACTGCACTTCATCAAACACCAGCAGCGCGTTGTGTTCATCGCACAGATCACGCAATCCCTGTAAAAACTCCGGCGTTGCCGCCGTCACTCCGCCTTCGCCCTGAATCGGTTCAACCACGACCGCGCAGGTATGATCGTCCATGACCGCTTTCACCGCATGCAGGTCGTTATAGGGCACGTGAATGATATCCGCGGGTTTCGGCCCGAAGCCGTCCGAATATTTCGGTTGACCACCGACGGTCACGGTGAACAGCGAACGACCATGAAACGCATTGTGGAAAGCGATGATTTTGGTTTTATGCGGACTGTGGCGTGTAGATGCATAATAACGCGCCAGTTTGAATGCCGTTTCGTTGGCTTCGGTGCCGGAGTTCATAAACACGACACGTTCAGCAAAAGTGGCGTCGATCAGCTTACGCGCCAGGCGAAGTGCGGGTTCATTCGTAAACACGTTACTGATATGCCACAGCGTTTCGCCCTGCGTTTTTAACGCCTCCACCAGCGCCGGATGGCAATGCCCCAGCGCGGTAACGGCGATGCCCCCCGCAAAATCGACGTACTCTTTCCCCTGCTGATCCCAAACACGGCTACCTTTCCCTTTCACCGGAATAAATTCGGCCGGTGCGAAAATTGGTAAAATGACTTCGTCAAATGTTGCGCGCGTGATTGCACCCTGCTGAGTTGCCATGTAACCCCACCCTTTTTATACAAGAAGTAGAAGTGAAAATATAATCACGAAATATGCATAAAAAATCACTCAATGGCAACTAAAAATCGGCGCGATGCAAAAAGTTATTCAACAACTCATGGCCTTGCTCGCTAAGAATACTTTCCGGGTGAAACTGCACCCCTTCCAGATCCCATTGACGATGGCGAATGCCCATAATCTCTTGCGTCTCGCTCCAGGCGGTCACCTCAAAGCAGTCTGGCAACGAAGGCGGATCGATCAACAGGGAATGGTAGCGGGTAACCGTTAACGGATTATTCAGGCCGCGAAAAACACCCTGCCCGGTATGGGTTACCGGGCAGGTTTTGCCATGCATAACCTGCTTCGCCCGGACAATGCGGGCGCCAAAGACCTGGGCAATGGCCTGGTGACCAAGGCAGACGCCGAGAATCGGCAACGTGCCAGCATAGTGGCGAATAATGTCCAGCGAGATCCCCGATTCATCCGGTGTACAGGGGCCCGGGGATATCACGATTTTTCGAGGGGCAATAGCCGCAATATCCGCCAGGGTGATCTCATCATTACGCCTGACCTCGACCTGCGCGCCCAGTTCGCAAAAGTACTGATACAGGTTCCAGGTAAAAGAGTCGTAATTATCAATAAGCAGGATCATGGCGGCCTCATCATGTTAAGCCGCCCTATTCTACTCAGTTTCGACGGCTTCGCTTACCACTTTGCCAAAGATCTCACACAGCGGTTTTAGCTCGCCCATCGCCCCGGCCTGATTCGCTTTACTCCAGTTTTCCGGGTCAATCCCGCGCCAGTCCAGCCGGTACCCGGCATGCAGCGCAAGCTGTTCGAAGAAAATTCGCTGGGCAATGCCATTGCCAATACGAAAGGGATGCAACACGTTAATTTCACAATAGTAATGGGCCAGTCGCTCAATAAACTCTTCCTTCCCGAGCCCCTGTAGCCACTCTTCGTCTTCAAGCGATTGCATTAACGCATTGCCTTCTTTTTCGATGTATTCGAAATGGCAGAAACGGGTATCCCCCTGATAAATGTCCACTTCGCGCACCTGCCCGGCCCAGTCGAAGACATCCTGGTAAATATGGCGGTGAATGGCGCAAAGATGCGGCAGCCCGCGGGCCAGCGGCCCCAGCTCCAGCGTGGCGGCACGTAACGCCGTGAGTTCCCATGCCGCCTGTTCCAGGCGTTTCGCCTCACGAATACCCAGCGCGTTACGCATTACATTAAGGCCAGGGTAGAGATAAGGATCGCGACCGTCGCCGAATTTATCGCTCATAGTGCCTCCTTAACGCTGCAATCCGCGTCATCGCCTCATCGGGTGTGAGCGTTACCAGCGGGCTTTCAACGCCTTCAAGAAGCCTGCTGGCCTGAAAATTGACATTACGGTCTTGTTCCCAGAGACGGGATTTTTGTCGGTCGGTGAGTTTTTTGGTCATAACGCCTCCCTGATGTCTCGCTCATGTGCCACAAGTATAAGCAGCAATTTCACGTCACGCAGGGAGGAGAACGCGCACAGACCGAACGGCCCGTGCGAGAAAAAGATTATGGCAGGACTTTGGCAGAGAGGATAACAACCGGTTTCGACGGCACATTCTGATAAGGGCCGACGTCGTGGGTTGGAACCTGAGAAATCTTGTCGGCAACATCCATCCCTTTGACAACTTTACCAAATACCGCGTAGCCAAAATCACGTTGGCCGTGGTCCAGGAAGGCGTTATCGGCGACGTTGATGAAGAATTGACTGGTGGCGCTGTCTTTATCTGCCGTACGGGCCATGGAGATGGTACCGCGCGTATTGCGTAAACCGTTGTCCGCTTCGTTTTTGATGGGCGGGTTAGGCTGCTTTTGCTGCATTTGTTCTGTAAAACCACCGCCCTGAACCATAAAACCCGGGATCACGCGGTGAAACGTGGTGTTGTTATAAAAACCGTTATTTACATAATCCACAAAGTTTTTCACCGACACGGGGGCTTTCTGACTGTTCAGCTCCAGTTCGATGTTGCCAGCTGACGTGGTGAGCAGAACATGAGGATCGCCTTTTGCCGCCAGTGCGGAAGAGGAGATTGCAGAAAGGGCACACACAGCCGCCATTGCCGCCAGAGTCGATTTAACCATGAGGTTTCCTTAACGAAATACAGGTAAGAAAGCGAGTGGCTTGATTCTAAAGAGCACTCCGCCACCAGGCCAGCCTTTTACTTAATTTTACGCAATTGAAACATATGTTACGCAGCCTGACCACGCATTGTGTGGTCATTCTGCTACCCCCTTCACTCACTCTTGCGATAAAACGCCACTTCTTCACCCCCGCTGTCCGTTTGAATCCAGCTATGCGCGGGTTGCGTAGTGGCTATCACTCGCCCCTGACGAATGGACCAGCGCACCGGTGACTGACATCGCACCGCGTCAAAACCGCTCTCAACCGGCAAAATGATCATATTCGCCGGATTGCCTGTCACAATACCGTAGTCCTTAAGACCAAAGGTTCTGGCGCTATTGTCGGTAATAAGTCGTAGGCCATCGTCAATTTGTTGATACCCCATCAACTGGCAAACATGCAGGCCCATATGCAACACCTGCAACATATTGCCTGTGCCAAGCGGATACCAGGGATCAAAGACATCATCATGGCCGAAACAAACGTTAATCCCGGCGGCCAGCATCTCTTTCACGCGAGTAATTCCGCGCCGCTTCGGATAATCATCAAAACGTCCCTGCAGATGAATATTCACCAACGGATTAGCAACAAAGTTGATGCCGGAAAGTTTCAGTAAGCGGAAAAGGCGAGACGTATAGGCGCCATTATAGGAGTGCATCGCCGTGGTATGGCTGGCGGTAACGCGCGCACCCATCTCCATTTTCAACGCCAGCGCGGCAACCGTTTCGACAAACCTTGACTGTTCGTCATCGATCTCGTCACAGTGAATGTCCAGCGGCCGGTCATATTTCTTTGCCAGCTCAAAGGCGATATGCAGCGATTCCACCCCGTACTCGCGGGTAAATTCAAAATGGGGAATCGCCCCTACCACATCCGCGCCTAGCTGTAAGGCCTCTTCCAGCAAGGCAGCACCGTTGGGATAAGACATAATCCCCTCTTGCGGGAAGGCAACAATTTGCAGGTCTATCCAGGGGGCAACTTCCTGCTTCACTTCCAGCATGGCTTTTAATGCCGTCAGTGTCGGGTCGGAGACATCAACATGAGTTCGTACATGCTGGATACCATTTGCCATTTGCCATTTTAGCGTCTGCCAGGCACGCGTTTTCACATCATCATGGCTGAGTAACACTTTACGTTCCGCCCAACGCTCAATGCCCTCAAACAGTGTGCCCGACTGATTCCAGTTGGGCTCACCTGCGGTCTGAGTAGTATCAAGGTGAATATGTGGTTCGATAAAGGGGGGCAGCGCCAGCCCGCCCCTGGCATTTAAGACTTCGTAACTTTCATGCTGCGGAGCGCTCATCGGGGTGATATCACCGAAGTGGCCCTTCTCAATCGCGATTTGCCATAGTCCTTTTCGCCCAGGTAAATGAACGTTCTGAACCAGCCAAAGTGGTGTTGCCGTCATGCTTCTACCCCCTGGTTATCACTGAAACGTTGTTTCAGGCAATTGCCTTAAATTGACGTCTTTTTTTGTACACAATTTCCGCAATTCTGAAAAGCCTGACAGATCCGCGACTTATAAAAATCCATCAAAATCAATTATCTACTCATTAAGTGGTAGGCGAAGATGTATTTGACCTGCATCAATAAGTGCCAGGGCTGAATCGTTAAGGTAGGCAGTAATAGAAAAGAAATCGAGGCAAAAATGAGCAAAGTCAAACTCGCTATAATCGGTAACGGCATGGTCGGCCACCGTTTTATTGAGGATCTCCTTGATAAAGCAGATGCCAGCCAGTTCGATATTACCGTTTTTTGTGAAGAACCCCGTAAAGCCTACGATCGCGTTCACCTGTCCTCCTACTTCTCGCATCATACTGCGGAAGAACTGTCGCTGGTACGTGAAGGTTACTACGAAAAGCATGGCGTTAACGTTCTCGTTGGCGAACGCGCAATAACCATCAACCGTCAGGAGAAAGTGATCCACTCCAGCGCTGGTCGTACTGTCTATTATGACAAACTGATCATGGCGACAGGCTCTTATCCGTGGATCCCGCCCATTAAAGGCTCCGAAACCCAGGATTGCTTTGTTTACCGCACTATTGAAGACCTTAATGCCATCGAATCCTGCGCCCGCCGCAGCAAACGGGGTGCTGTGGTCGGTGGGGGCCTACTCGGTCTGGAAGCCGCCGGCGCCCTGAAAAACCTCGGCGTTGAAACGCACGTTATTGAATTTGCCCCCATGCTGATGGCTGAACAGCTCGATCAGATGGGCGGTGAACAGCTTAAACGCAAAATCGAAAGCATGGGCGTGCGTGTACACACCAGCAAAAACACTAAAGAGATCGTCCAGGAGGGCATCAGCGCGCGTAAAACCATGCGTTTTGCCGATGGTACCGATCTTGAAGTCGACTTCATCGTCTTCTCAACCGGTATTCGCCCGCGCGACAAACTGGCGACGCAATGTGGGCTGGAGGTAGCCCAGCGCGGCGGGATCGTGATTAACGACGCCTGCCAGACTTCTGACCCGGATATCTACGCGATTGGTGAATGCGCCAACTGGAATAGCCACGTCTACGGTCTGGTCGCACCGGGCTACAAAATGGCGCAGGTCGCCGTGGACCATATCCTCGGCAATGCTAACGCCTTTGCCGGCGCGGATATGAGCGCCAAGTTAAAACTGCTGGGAGTAGACGTTGGCGGTATCGGCGATGCACATGGCCGTACGCCAGGCGCACGCAGCTACGTTTACCTCGACGAAAGCAAAGAAGTCTACAAACGCCTTATCGTCAGTCCTGACAACAAAACCCTGCTCGGCGCGGTACTGGTGGGCGACACCAGCGATTTCGGCAATCTGCTGCAACTGGTCCTGAACGCGATTGAATTGCCGGAAAACCCGGATGCCTTGATCCTGCCGGCACATGCCAGCAGCGGCAAACCGTCTATCGGCGTGGATAAATTGCCGGACAGCGCGCAAATCTGCTCCTGCTTCGATGTCACCAAAGGCATGCTCATCTCTGCCATCAACAAGGGTTGTCACACCGTTGCCGCGCTGAAAGCGGAAACCAAAGCCGGTACCGGCTGCGGCGGCTGTATTCCGCTGGTCACCCAGGTACTGAACGCCGAACTGGCGAAACAGGGTATCGAAGTGAACAACAACCTGTGCGAGCACTTCGCTTACTCTCGCCAGGAGCTGTACCACCTGATCCGCGTGGAAGGCATCAAATCCTTCGACGAGCTGCTGCAGAAGCACGGCCAGGGTTACGGCTGCGAAGTGTGTAAACCGACCGTCGGCTCTCTGCTGGCCTCTTGCTGGAATGAATATGTGCTCAAGCCGCAGCACACGCCACTGCAGGACACCAACGACAACTTCCTGGCGAACATTCAGAAAGATGGCACCTACTCCGTTATCCCGCGCTCTGCAGGTGGCGAAATCACCCCGGAAGGGCTGATGGAAGTGGGCCGTATCGCCCGCGAATTTAATCTCTATACCAAAATCACCGGCTCCCAGCGTATTGGCCTGTTTGGCGCGCAGAAAGACGACTTACCGGAAATCTGGCGTCAACTGATTGAAGCGGGTTTCGAAACCGGTCACGCGTATGCCAAAGCGTTGCGGATGGCAAAAACCTGCGTCGGCTCCACCTGGTGCCGCTACGGCGTGGGCGACAGCGTGGGCTTCGGCGTTGAGCTGGAAAACCGCTACAAAGGCATCCGTACTCCGCACAAAATGAAGTTTGGGGTTTCCGGCTGTACCCGTGAATGTGCCGAAGCGCAGGGTAAAGACGTGGGCATTATCGCCACCGAAAAAGGCTGGAACTTGTATGTTTGCGGTAACGGCGGAATGAAACCGCGTCATGCGGATTTGCTGGCGGCGGATCTCGACCGTGAAACCCTGCTCCAGTACCTCGACCGTTTCATGATGTTCTATATCCGTACGGCCGACAAACTGACCCGCACGGCCTCCTGGCTGGATAATCTGGAAGGCGGCATCGATTACCTCAAGAGCGTCATCATCGATAACAAACTGGGCCTGAACGACCAGCTTGAAGCCGAAATGGCGCGTCTGCGCGACGCCGTGATTTGCGAATGGACCGAGACCGTCAACAACCCGCAGGCGCAAGTACGCTTCAGACACTTTATCAATAGCGACAAGCGCGACCCGAACGTTCAGGTTGTGCCAGAACGCGAGCAACACCGTCCGGCAACGCCATATGAACGCATCCCGGTCAAAATGGTGGAGGAAACCGTATGAGCCAGTGGAACACTATCTGCAAAATCGATGACATCATCCCGGCAACCGGGGTATGCGCACTGCTGAATGGCAAACAGGTGGCCATTTTCCGCCCGCGTCACGATGAACAGGTTTTCGCGATCAGCAATATCGACCCGTTCTTTGAAGCAAGCGTGCTGTCACGCGGCCTGATTGCCGAGCACAATGGAGAGCTGTGGGTCGCCAGCCCGTTGAAAAAACAGCGCTTCCGCCTGCGTGATGGGCTATGTATGGAAGACGAAAGCCGTTCTGTGGCCCACTTCGACGCGCGTGTTAAAGACGGCGTCGTGCAACTTAAAGCGTAATTTTCCAGTGGGGGTGCAATGCCCCCATTCATGGGATTCACCCATACCGTAGTTGCTTATTGAACTCGTAATTTTTATTTGTTTTTAATTTTAACTTTTCATTATTTACACAACATCATTTGTGCTGCGTCGCGGCGGCAACTGAACGATTCCCCAGGAGCATAGTGAACTATGTGACTGGGGGGAGTGAAGGCAGCCAACAAAGAGGCAGCGCAAAGAATGACGTGTTAAAGGGTAATCAACACTATGTTTACAGACACTATTAATAAGTGTGCGGCTAACGCTGCGCGCATTTCGCGCCTCTCGACCAATAATCCTGTGGGGTTCTGGATTAGCTCTGCCATGGCAGGCGCTTATGTCGGCTTAGGGATTATTTTGATTTTCACCCTCGGTAACTTACTTGACCCATCAGTGCGTCCGCTGGTGATGGGCGCAACGTTCGGTATCGCGTTAACCCTGGTCATTATTGCCGGCTCTGAACTCTTTACCGGCCATACCATGTTCCTGACTCTCGGTGTGAAAGCCGGCACCATCACCCAGGGCCAGATGTGGACGATTCTGCCGCAAACCTGGCTGGGTAATCTGTTAGGTTCGGTATTGGTTGCGCTGCTGTATAACTGGGGTGGCGGTAGTTTACTGCCGCTGGATACCAGCCTCGTGCATACCGTTGCGCTGGCCAAAACCAACGCGCCGGCAGGGGTTCTGTTCTTTAAAGGCGCTTTATGTAACTGGTTGGTTTGTCTGGCAATCTGGATGGCAATCCGTACCGAAGGCGCCGCGAAATTCCTCGCCATCTGGTGGTGCCTGCTGGCGTTTATCGCTTCCGGCTACGAGCACTCCGTTGCCAACATGACGCTGTTTGCCCTCTCATGGTTTGGTCATCACAGCGACGCGTATACCCTCTCCGGAATTGGCCATAACCTGTTGTGGGTAACCCTGGGCAATACTTTCTCCGGTGCCGTATTTATGGGCCTGGGTTACTGGTATGCTACGCCGAAAGCGGAGCGCCCGTCTGCAACCCAGACAGCGAAGAGTCAACCAATTACAACGAATTAATAGAGACACGCGCACTTCGGGTTACAGACAACGCACCTGCGGCCCGAAGAATGGCGTGTATTTGAGGTGATGTCGTGGATCATTTACCCATTTTTTGTCAATTACGCGATCGCGCCTGCCTGCTGGTAGGCGGTGGGGATGTTGCCGAACGTAAAGCCCGACTTTTAATGGATGCTGGTGCGCGGCTGACCGTTAACTCACTCGCCTTCGTTCCCCAGTTCCATGTCTGGGCGAACGAAGGGATGCTAACGCTGGTGGAAGGCAGTTTCGACGAAAGCCTGCTCGACTCGTGCTGGCTGGTGATAGCAGCGACAGATAACGAAGCGGTTAATGAGCAGGTTAGCGCGGCGGCGGAGTCCCGGCGTATCTTCTGTAACGTGGTGGACGCACCGAAACAGGCGAGCTTTATCATGCCGTCCATTATTGACCGTTCGCCCCTGATGGTCGCCGTCTCTTCCGGCGGTACCTCCCCGGTACTGGCGCGTCTGCTGCGCGAGAAACTGGAATCGCTTCTTCCGCAGCATCTCGGACATGTCGCCAGCTACGCAGGCAAACTGCGTCGTCGGGTAAAAGACCACTTTGCCAGCGTCGCCGAGCGCCGCCGGTTCTGGGAAAAGCTGTTTGTGAATGACCGTCTTGCTCAGTCACTGGCCAATCAGGATGCACCGGCAGTGGAAGCGATCACGGAACAAATGCTTGCCGAGCCGCTGGACAATCGTGGCGAAGTGGTGCTGGTCGGGGCAGGTCCGGGCGATGCCGGTTTGTTGACGCTCAAAGGGCTGCAACAGATCCAGCAGGCCGATGTGGTGGTCTATGACCGCCTGGTCTCGGATGAGATCATGAACCTGGTACGCCGCGATGCCGACCGAGTGTTTGTTGGCAAGCGTGCTGGCTTTCACTGTGTCCCGCAGGAAGAGATTAACCAGATCCTGCTGCAGGAAGCGCAACGGGGTAAACGGGTGGTGCGCCTGAAAGGGGGCGATCCGTTTATCTTCGGACGCGGCGGCGAAGAGCTGGAAACCCTGTGCCACGCGGGAATTCCCTTTTCGGTGGTACCCGGCATTACCGCAGCCTCAGGGTGTTCTGCTTACGCCGGTATTCCATTAACCCACCGGGATTATGCCCAGAGCGTACGTCTGATAACGGGTCACTTAAAAACTGGCGGCGAGCTGGACTGGGCAAACCTGGCGGCAGAAAAACAGACGCTGGTCTTCTATATGGGGCTGAACCAGGCGGCGACCATTCAGGAAAAATTGATTGAGCACGGTATGCAGGCAGATATGCCTGTCGCGCTGGTAGAAAATGGCACCTCTGTGAAACAGCGCGTCGTTAGTGGCATCCTGACTGAGCTGGGGGAACTGGCCCGGCAGGTCGAAAGCCCGGCGCTCATTATCGTAGGCCGCGTTGTCGGCCTGCGCGATAAGCTTAAGTGGTTTTAACTGTTCATTCATTAGGTTAGTCATTCCACAGGCACCCGTCCGGATAAGGCGTATGCGCCGCATCCGGGATTCCCGGGTGCGGCGCATACGCCTTACCCGGGCTACGCCGTTTCCTAAATCTCGGATCACCACAATAATTTTCACAATTAATTCAATTAGTTAATTATCACATAGCCATAGGATTATCATCCAGTGGCAATTTTGTGATCTCTCTCCACAATACAATTCATCATGTGTTGTTATATTGATTATGTGTCGTCATATATTGAAATCTACCGTTGGCTGTCGGTAGATGTCAGGCGGCACCCTTTTGACCCTACATACAACATTCTAAGAAAGGTATTGATATGGAAAGCCAGGAACTTCAACGCAAGCTCGGCTTCTGGGCCGTGCTCGCTATCGCCGTCGGGACAACCGTCGGTTCCGGTATTTTCGTTTCAGTGGGAGAAGTAGCGAAAGCGGCAGGATCGCCGTGGTTAACCGTGCTCGCTTTCGTCATTGGCGGCCTGATCGTTATTCCGCAGATGTGCGTCTACGCCGAGCTCTCTACCGCCTACCCTGAGAACGGCGCGGATTATATTTATCTGAAAAATGCGGGCAGCCGTCCGCTGGCCTTTCTCTCCGGCTGGGCCAGCTTCTGGGCCAACGATGCTCCTTCGTTGTCGATTATGGCGCTGGCGGTGGTCAGTAATCTCGGCTTCCTGATGCCGCTCGATCCCCTCACCGGCAAGCTTGTGGCAACGGCGTTAATCGTCATGTTTATGCTGCTGCATCTGCGCTCTGTCGAGGGGGGAGCGGCCTTCCAGACATTGATCACCATCGCCAAAATTATCCCCTTCACTATTGTTATTGGCATTGGCATTTTCTGGTTCAAAGCCGACAACTTCGCTGCGCCAGCGGCGACCGCCACCGTTACGGCGGCATCCGGCATTATGGCACTGCTGGCGGGCGTATCAGCCACCAGTTGGTCTTATACCGGTATGGCCTCCATCTGCTATATGACCGGCGAAATCAAAAACCCCGGCAAGACCATGCCGCGCGCATTGATTGGCTCCTGCCTGCTGGTTCTGGTGCTCTACTCTCTGCTGGCACTGGTTATTTCCGGTCTGATGCCATTTGAAAAGCTGGCGGCCTCGGAAACGCCCATCTCTGACGCACTGACCTATATTCCGGCACTGGGCAGTATGGCGGGCATTTTTGTGGCGTTCACCGCGATGATCGTTATTCTGGGCTCGCTTTCCAGTTGCGTCATGTACCAGCCGCGCCTGGAGTATGCGATGGCGAAGGACAAGCTCTTCTTCAAATGCTTCGCTCACGTTCACCCAAAATACAACACCCCGGATGTGTCGATCGTATTGCAGGGGGCGCTCGGGATCTTCTTCATCTTCGTTTCCGACCTGACCAGCCTGCTCGGCTACTTCACGCTGGTGATGTGCTTTAAAAACACCCTCACCTTCGGCTCGATTATCTGGTGTCGCAAACGCGACGACTATAAACCGCTCTGGCGCACGCCCCTGTTTGGCCTGATGACGTTCCTCGCCATCTGCTCAAGCCTGATCCTCGTCGCCTCTACCTTTGTCTGGGCGCCCGTTCCTGGTCTGGTCTGCGCCCTGATCGTTATCGCCACCGGCCTGCCTGCTTATGCCTTCTGGGAAAAGCGCAATCGTCGACTGGCCGCACTTTCGTAAACCCGTCTGGAGAAACGTTACATGTTGGATATTGATAAAAGCACCGTGGATTTCCTGGTTACCGAAAATATGGTGTCGGAGGTGGAGAAAGTTCTGCAACAGGATGTTCCCCGCGTTCATGCCATTGTTGATGAGATGCTGCGTCGCGGTATTGACCGGATCTATTTCGTCGCCTGCGGATCGCCGCTTAACGCTGCGCAAACGGCGAAGCATCTTGCGGATCGTTATTCAGATTTACAGGTTTACGCCATTTCCGGCTGGGAGTTTTGCGATAACACCCCGCACCGCCTGGACAACCGTTGCGCAGTGATAGGGGTATCTGATTACGGCAAAACCGAAGAGGTGATTAAAGCGCTGGAATTAGGCCGTGCCTGCGGCGCACTCACTGCCGCCTTCACGAAAAAACCGGACAGTCCGATCACCGTTCCGGTGGAGTATGTCGTGGACTACCAGGCCGACTGTATCTGGGAAATCCATCTGCTGCTCTGCTACAGCGTGGTACTGGAAATGGTAACCCGCCTCGCGCCGCATGCGGAAATCGGCAAAATCAAAACCGATCTGCAAAAACTGCCACAGGCGCTGGGGTACCTGGTGCGTAACTGGGAAGAGAAAGGTCGCCAACTTGGCGAGCAGGCAAGCTCATGGCCGATGATCTACACCGTTTCCGCCGGTCCGCTGCGTCCGCTGGGCTATAAGGAAGGGATTGTCACCCTGATGGAGTTTACCTGGACGCATGGCTCGGTTATTGAGAGCGGGGAATTCCGCCACGGCCCGCTTGAGGTGGTGGAGCCTGGTGTCCCCTTCCTGTTCCTGCTGGGTAATGACGAAAGCCGCCACACGACCGAGCGCGCCATCCGCTTCGTGAAAGCGCGTACGGATAACGTCATCGTCATCGATTACGCCGATATTGCCCAGGGTCTACACCCGTGGCTGGCGCCGTTTTTGATGTTCGTGCCGATGGAGTGGCTCTGCTATTACCTGTCGATTTACAAAGATCACAATCCGGATGAACGTCGCTATTACGGCGGCCTTGTGGAGTATTGATTTCGCTATCCGGCCCGTCCGGGCCGGTTTTCCTTAAAAGGAGCACAGCAATGAAAACAGGCATGTTTACCTGCGGACATCAGCGTTTACCCGTTGAAGAGGCATTTCGCGATGCCCATGAACTGGGCTATGACGGTATTGAACTGTGGGGTGGGCGTCCCCACGCTTTCGCCCCCGATTTAAAAGCGGGTGGGATTAAGCAAATCAAAGCACTCGCCCGGACATACCAGTTGCCCATTATCGGCTACACGCCAGAAACCAACGGCTACCCATGGAATATGATGCTGGGCGATGAGCGGATGCGCCGCGAAAGCCTGGAGATGATTAAACTGGCCATGGATATGGCCAAAGAGATGAACGCCGGATTCACGCTCATTTCCGCCGCCCACGCAGGCTATCTGACCCCGCCGGAGGTTATCTGGCAGCGCCTGACCGATAATCTGCATGAGCTGTGCGAGTATGCGCAGGAGATTGAGATGGATCTGGTGCTGGAACCGCTTACGCCCTATGAATCCAACGTGGTCTGCAACGCCAATGATGTGCTGCGCGCCTTCTCTCTTGTCCCGTCGTCGCGCCTGTACAGCATGATTGATATCTGCGCCCCCTGGGTGCAGGGCGAGCCGGTGATGAGCTACTTCAACAAACTGGGCGATAAACTTCGCCATCTTCATATTGTCGACAGCGACGGCGCGAGCGACAGCCACTTCATCCCCGGTGAAGGCAAAATGCCGCTGCGGGAACTGATGCGCGATGTTATCGCCAGCGGCTACAGCGGTTATTGCACAATTGAGCTGGTAACAATGTACATGAACGAGCCGCGGCTGTTTGCCCGCCAGGCGCTGGAGCGCTTTCGCGCGTTGCTGCCGGAGGAAAGCGCATGAAACGGCTGGCGACCATTGGCGATAACTGCGTCGACATCTATCCACACCTCGGCAAAGCCTTTTCCGGCGGCAATGCGGTCAACGTGGCGGTTTACAGCACGCGTTATGGCATGGCGCCAGGCTGCGTGACCTGGGTTGGCGAGGACGACTACGGTCGGATGTTACTGGACGATCTGGCCCGAATGGGTGTCGATACCAGCCATGTGCATGTCAAATGCGGTGTCACCGCACAAACTCAGGTGGAGATGAAGGGTAATGACCGGGTGTTGGGTGACTATACCGAAGGGGTAATGGCGAATTTTACCCTGGATGAGCAGGATTTCGCCTGGCTTGATGGCTATGACATTATTCACTCCGCTATCTGGGGCCACGCGGACAGCGCCTTTCCCCGACTGCATGCGGCCGGCAAGCTGACAGCGTTTGATTTTGCCGATAAATGGGACAGCCCACTCTGGCAAACCCTGCCGCCGCATCTTGATTTTGCCTTTGCCTCGGCGCAGCAGGAGGACGATACATTGAGAGCGCGTATGCAGGCGATAGTCGCGCACGGTGCAGGTATCGCAATCGTTACGCTGGGTGAAAATGGCAGTATTGCCTGGGATGGCGGGCAGTTTTACCGCCAGGCCGCCGCTTGCGTTGATGTCATCGATACCATGGGCGCCGGGGACTCGTTTATTGCCGGTTTCCTCTGCGCAATGGCCTGCGGCTGGTCGCTCACGGTGGCTATGGAGCAGGGTACACTCAGCGCGGCGCGCACCATTCAATACCACGGAGCATGGTAATACTGCGCTGGCATGAGCCGCATCATGCCAGCGCTCTGTTACTCGCTGATAAACAACCCTATAATTCCCCTATTCCATTCTTTTCAGGGTTGAGCCATGCCAGCTACGGACCGCTATTCTCACCAACTATTGTACGCCACGGTTCGCCAGCGTCTGCTGGATGACATTGCTCAGGGCGTCTATAAAGCCGGACAACAGATCCCCACCGAGAGTGAACTTTGCGCCCAGTACAATGTAAGCAGAATCACGATTCGTAAAGCGATAAGTGACCTGGTAGCGGACGGCGTGCTGATTCGCTGGCAGGGCAAAGGAACCTTTGTACAAAGCCAGAAGGTAGAAAACGCGTTGCTGACCGTCAGCGGGTTTACCGATTTTGGCGTCTCGCAGGGTAAGCCGACGAAAGAGAAGGTGATTGAACAGGCGCGTATCTCTGCGGCGCCGTTTTGTGAAAAGCTGAACATTCCGGGTAACAGCGAAGTCTTTCACTTAAGCCGGGTGATGTATCTGGACAAGGAACCGCTCTTTATCGACAGCTCATGGATCCCGCTGTCGCGCTATCCGCAATTTGACGCGTATTACAGCGAGGGAGAATCAACCTATCAGTTGTTCCAGAAGCATTTTGACACGCGGATAGTGAGCGACAAAAAAACGATCGATATTTTCGCTGCCACCCGTTCTCAGGTGCAGTGGCTTAAGTGCGAACTGGGCGAGCCGCTGTTTCGCATCAGCAAAATCGCCTTCGATCAGAACAGTAAACCGGTGCATGTTTCCGAGCTTTTCTGCCGCGCCAACCGAATTACCCTAACAATTGATAACCAACACGCATAGCCAGAGCATCCCGGACCCAGCATAAACGCCTAATCCGGGTTACTTTTTAGCACACCACGTTTCCAGACTGCACAATCGATCCCCTCGCCCCTATGGGCAGAAGGGGAACATACGCCCAGGCGGGGTTACGGCTTCGCCACGAAACCAATAGCGTCGTAGACTTTCTTCAGGGTTTCAGACGCACGCGCACTGGCTTTTTCCGCACCCTCTTTCATGATCTTCTGCAAGAACGCTTCGTCATCGCGATAGCGGTGATAACGCGCCTGCAGCTCGGTCAGCATACCGGAAACCGCATCGGCAACTTCACCTTTCAGATGGCCGTACATTTTGCCTTCAAAGTGCTGTTCCAGTTCCGCAATGCTCTGGCCGGTTACGGCTGAGAGAATATCCAGCAGGTTAGATACGCCGGCTTTATTCTGAATGTCGTAACGCACCACTGGCGGCTCATCGCCGTCGGTCATCGCACGTTTGATTTTCTTCACTACCGATTTCGGATCTTCCAGCAGGCCGATAACGTTGTTGCGGTTATCGTCAGACTTGGACATTTTCTTCGTCGGTTCCAGCAGTGACATCACGCGCGCGCCGGATTTCGGAATGAACGGCTCCGGCACTTTGAAGACGTCACCGTAGATAGCGTTAAAACGCTGGGCGATATCGCGACTCAGTTCCAGGTGCTGTTTCTGGTCTTCCCCGACCGGAACCTGGTTGGTCTGGTACAGCAAAATATCCGCCGCCATCAATACCGGATAATCGAACAGACCGGCGTTAATGTTTTCGGAATAACGCGCTGATTTATCTTTGAACTGGGTCATACGGCTCAGTTCGCCGAAATAGGTGTAGCAGTTCAGCGCCCATCCCAGCTGTGCATGCTCCGGCACATGAGACTGAACGAAAATGGTACTTTTCTCAGGATCGATACCGCATGCCAGATAGAGCGCCAGCGTGTCCAGAGTCGCTTTGCGCAGTTTTTCAGGATCCTGACGCGCGGTGATGGCATGCAGGTCAACGATGCAATAGATGCAATGGTAGTCATCCTGCATGTTTACCCACTGACGCAGCGCACCCATGTAATTACCAATGGTCAGTTCACCTGAAGGCTGTGCGCCACTAAATACGATGGGTTTAGTCATGTTTCACGTCCTGATTTTCACTGTGCGGGAGCCCGAGTGCGGGCAGTAGTTCGTTGAAGCGATCGTACACGTAGTCCGGTTCACTCAATGTAATGGCTTCGCCGTAATTGTAACCATAGGTCATACCGACAGAGCAACAGCCTGCAGCCTGAGCGGCGAGAATATCATTACGAGAATCGCCAACGAACAGCAATTCGTTTGGTGCCAGACCCAGTTTTTCCGCGACCAGCAGCAGCGGTTCCGGGTGCGGCTTTTTGTTTTTCACATCATCACCACCGATGACCACGCTGAAATACGGCGCAATACCCAGCGTTTCAAGGAGCGGAGCAACAAATGGCGTAGGCTTGTTGGTCACCAGCGCCATTGGGAAACCTTTTGCGTGCAATGCAGCCAGCGTATGGGCCACATCCGGGAACAGAAAACTGCCCTCTTCCACCGACTCAGCGTAGTAGCGGTCAAACAGCTTACGCAGCATCACGGCCTGCTCTTCCTGGGGAATATCCGCATGGTTAATCGCCGGTTTACCGGACGCAGCGCGCTGCGCATTACGCTCCTGTAGCGACCAGGTCAGCGCCCGTGACATCAGCACATCCGCGCCATTGCCAATCCAGGTGATGACACGATCTTCACCCGCCTGAGGCAGTTCCAGCGCATATAATGCGTTATCTACCGCTGCCGTCAGCCCCGGCGCGCTGTCCACCAGCGTCCCGTCGAGGTCAAAGGCCACCCCACGAATTGCCTGCATTTTATCCATGACTTACCTTTGCCAGTTCACTACGCATTTCATCAATCACTTTTTTGTAATCGGGTTGATCGAAAATCGCCGAACCCGCAACAAACATATCTGCACCCGCGGCGGCGATCTCCGCGATATTGCTGGCCTTCACACCGCCGTCCACTTCCAGGCGAATATCAAAACCGGATTCATCAATCCGACGGCGTACTTCGCGCAATTTATCCAGGGTATGGGGGATGAACGACTGACCGCCAAAGCCAGGGTTGACCGACATCAGCAGAATCACATCCAGCTTATCCATAACATAATC
The DNA here is from genome assembly GCF_023613995.1 of Citrobacter sp. MNAZ 1397. NCBI lineage: Bacteria > Pseudomonadati > Pseudomonadota > Gammaproteobacteria > Enterobacterales > Enterobacteriaceae > Citrobacter > Citrobacter sp. MNAZ 1397. The sequence goes on along the minus strand of NZ_JAKIVH010000003.1, from coordinate 404,126 downwards.
CAGATAGCTCAGCGGCGTGGCCGGGTTAAATACCAGGCCCGCTTTACAGCCATGCTCTTTGATCAATTGCAGCGTACGATCAACATGCTCAGAAGCTTCCGGATGGAACGTAATTATGCTTGCCCCGGCGGCGGCAAAGTCCGGCACCAGACGATCGACAGGCTTCACCATCAGATGCACGTCAATAGGCGCCGTAATGCCGTACTTACGCAACGATTTCAGTACCATCGGTCCAATGGTCAGGTTCGGCACATAGTGGTTGTCCATTACATCGAAGTGAACCACATCCGCGCCGGCAGCCAGCGCACTGGCAGTGTCTTCACCCAGGCGGGCAAAATCAGCCGACAGAATCGAGGGGGCGATCAAATACTGTGTCATCCGCATCTCCTTGAGAAGAATATACATTCATTTTACAGGGTGTAGACAAACGCATTCCTGACGGCGAAGCCGCTCTGGCTCAGAGAGTTGCCGGGCGATAGAGCGCCAGCAGTTCATCCACCTTTTTACGCGTCCCACCGTTGCTGCTGATACTGCGCCGTACTTTCACAACGTGCAGTTTCGCCTGGCTATACCACTCACGCGTCAGCGCGGTGTCGTGGTTGGAAATCAGTACCGGGATCCGGTTATTCACCAGGCTCTCGGCAATGGCCGCCAGATGGGCCTGTTGCTCCAGGGTAAAGCTATTCGTATGGTACGCCGTAAAATTCGCCGTGGCTGAGAGCGGTGCGTAAGGCGGATCGCAATAGACCACCGAATTCGCATCCGCACGAGCCATGCTCTCAGCATAGGATTCGCAATAAAAAAAGGCATTCTGCGCCTTTTCAGCGAAATGATACAACTCGGCTTCCGGGAAGTACGGTTTTTTGTAGCGGCCAAACGGTACGTTAAATTCACCGCGCAAATTATAACGACACAGACCGTTATAGCCGTGGCGGTTAAGGTACAAGAATAACAGTGCGCGCCGGAACAGGTCCCGACTCTGGTTAAACTCAGTGCGCAACTGATAGTAGGTTTCCGACTGGTTCGTCGCAGGCGTAAAGAGCTCCCGGGCGCCCTGAACATACTCATCAGCGCGTTCTTTGACGATGTTATAAAGGCCAATCAGATCGCTGTTGATATCCGCAAGAATGTAACGGGAAAATGAAGTATTGAGAAATACCGAGCCAGCACCAACGAAGGGTTCGATCAGGCATTCGCCTTTTGGCAAATGTCGTTCAATATCGGCAAGCAGAGGGTACTTCCCCCCTGCCCATTTCAGAAAAGCGCGATTTTTTTTCATGCTGGATGATTGATTACACTCTCTCCGGCTGTGGAGACAGCTCCGACAGCATCCTGCGCTTTATACACGTTATCATTCAGGCAAAGCCTGGGTGGCCTGCCTGAATGATGTTGTGACGTGAAATTATTTCAGGTCGGCCTGAACCTGATGAATAGGCTTGGCCCACGGGTTCTTAGCCTGAACATCTGATGGCAGTGCAGCAACAGCGCGTTTTGCATCATCCTTAGAGGCATACACACCGCTGACCAGTACATACCACGGCTGGCCATTACGTGTCGTCTGATAAACCACAAAGTTTTTCAGATTTTCTTTTTTGGCCCAGGCATTCAGGTTGTTGTAATTCGATGAACTGCTTAACTGCAGCGTGTAATGATCGGCGTGCGCAGATTTCAGTGAGCCCACATTACCCGTTGCCACGTTCGTGCTGGCCGCAGGCGCCGCAGTCGCTGCCGGTGCAGCAGGTGCAGCTGTGCTGGTCGTCGCTTTCGGCGTCGTTGCCGCCACGGTCGGCGCTTTGACCGGCTCTGAGGCAACCACTTTAGGTTGCGCGACCGGCGCCTGAACAACCGCTTTCGGCTCTGCCTTTATCACGGGCGGTTTGACCTGCTGCTGTGGTTTCGGTTCGATAACCGCTTGTTTGTGTTCCGGGCGAGTCGTTGCCGTATGGTTTTCTGCGGTAGCTGCGCTATGAGCCGCATTCCCACCGCCGTTACGCACTGGCGCAACGGTTGCAGGTTCCGTCGGCAGCGTGCTGTTTGCTACCGCGTTGTTGATTTGCGCCTGGTTTTGCGGCGAAGTCAGCGCAGTGTTCAAATCACCCTGCACTTCAAGACGCTGCTGAGTGCCTGTGGTTGCAGGCGCCTGGCTTTGAGAAGGCGTAGAAGAGATGGGCGGCAGGGAAACATCCTGCGATGTAGTGCCTGTCGTCGGCTGTGCAGCACCCGCAGTCTGTTCTGCAGAAGTGGAGCCCGGCGCAGGCTGAGTGGCATTAGCCTGATCGGCAGCCGCACCGTTCCCCGAAAGGTCGATATTTTTGCTGTCAGATGCACTTGGTTGAGCAGTACTGTTGCTGGAAGGGGCTTTCAATGCGGAACCGATACCGACAATCAGCAGTAGCAGTACCAGAACACCGACCCCCATCATCACATACTGACGCGAAGCAGGTTTTGCGGCGGCGGCTTTTTTGCGCTTACGTGGGCGACGCTCTGCGCGCTCCTCGTCCAGTGAGTTTTCTTCCGCTTCATAATCTTCTTCTGCGTATTCTTCGCGTTCATCGCGCGTCTTACGTGTTCTCGAAGGGCGACGCTCGTCAGCATCAAGTTCAACATCATCAAAATTGATCTGCGGCTCATCAACACGTTCAGAAGATTGACGAGAACGACCAGTACGACGATCGCTGGGATCGGGTTTCAGCTCGTCTTCTGGTTTGAATTCATCCATTTAACACCCCACTCAAAGGCTCATGCTACCAACAATTGCATTCGCCCGAAGTTAAACGCCACGCACGCGCAGCAAGACCTTTCTAATAAATTACGCCTGCTGACAATCAGCAATAGCGCCAAGTACAACGTCTTGTGACACTCCGCCACGAACTTCGCTTTTCCCTATTGCCAGCGGAAGCACTAAACGTAGCTCGCCGGCCAGAACTTTCTTGTCACGCAGCATGTGCGGGATATATGCCTGGGCGGTCATTTCCTTCGGTCCGTGAACCGGCAGACCTGCACGCTCAAGCAGGGTAATGATGCGCTGGGTATCATCTTTGCTGAACTGCCCAAGACGCTCGGAGGCACGCGCGGCCATCACCATTCCGGCAGCGACAGCTTCACCATGCAACCAGTTGCCGTATCCCATTTCGGCCTCAATAGCATGACCGAAGGTATGGCCCAAATTCAGTAAAGCACGTAAGCCTGTTTCCCGCTCGTCAGCCGCCACAACTTCGGCTTTCAGCTCACAACAACGGCGAATACAGTACGCCATTGCCGGGCCGTCCAGACGCAACAGCGCGTCCAGATTTTGCTCAAGCCAGTCAAAAAATGCGCCATCAAGGATGATGCCGTATTTGATAACTTCGGCGAGACCAGAGGAAAGTTCGCGCGCGGGCAGTGTTTTCAGACAGTCGAGATCCACCACCACCGAGGCTGGCTGGTAGAACGCGCCAATCATGTTTTTGCCAAGTGGATGGTTTACCGCCGTTTTGCCGCCAACAGAAGAGTCGACCTGCGAAAGCAACGTCGTGGGAACCTGGATAAAACGCACGCCACGCTGATAGCTGGCTGCGGCAAAACCGGTCAGATCGCCCACTACACCACCACCCAGCGCGACAAGTGTTGTGTCCCGACCGTGAGGTTTTTGCAAAAGCGCAGTGAAGACCGAGTCCAGCACCGTCAGGCTTTTGTACTGCTCGCCATCGGGTAAAACCACGCTATCGACTTTGATACCGGCCGTTTCAAGTACATGGCGAATCTTGTCGAGATAGAGCGGAGCCAGCGTTTCATTAGTGACCAGCATGACCTGGTCACCGGATTTCAGGGGCGAGAAGGAAGCTGGATCGTCGAACAAACCAGCCGCGATGGTGATAGGGTAACTACGATCCCCCAGAGTGACTGTGATCCTCTCCATGACGCGACATCCACCTTATTTGCTTAAACCCGCAGGCCTGTGTATTACGCCAGAATTAATTGCTTTCCAGCATGTGAATAATCTGGTTTGCGACGACTTTCGCGCTCTGATCGTCAGTGCGAATGGTAACGTCGGCAATCTCTTCATACAGCGGATTGCGTTCATCAGCCAGCGCTTCCAGCACTTCACGCGGCGGCGTTTCCACCTGTAAAAGCGGACGTTTTTTGTCACGTTGAGTACGAGCCAGCTGCTTCTCGATAGTGGTTTCCAGATAAACCACTACGCCGCGGGCGGAGAGACGATTACGGGTTTCGCGAGACTTCACAGAGCCACCACCGGTTGCCAGTACAATTCCCTGTTTTTCCGTTAGCTCGTTGATGATTTTTTCTTCGCGATCGCGGAAACCTTCTTCACCTTCTACATCGAAGACCCAGCCCACATCAGCTCCGGTTCGTTTCTCAATCTCTTGATCAGAATCGTAAAATTCCATATTGAGTTGTTGAGCTAACTGACGCCCAATAGTGCTTTTGCCGGCACCCATAGGCCCAACCAGAAAGATATTGCGTTTCTCTGCCATTTTTTCGGTACTACTAAGACTATTCGTTGATGATAAATCCGCTCCGTTGACACCGTGCGAAGCCGGACATGAACTGAAACCTCATATGCGATAGTGCGAGAGTCAGACCAAAAATTATCTCAGTACTGAGACTGGTTTGGCAACTGAATAAATCGCCGACCAGACGTTAACACTACTTATGGTAAGACGGAGATTGCTGACGCTCAAATCGGTACTCCTTGTAAGCTAAATCATCTCTCACGTCAAACACCTGTAGCGAGTTCGGCAGAAAAAGCGATACAGAACAGGTATCGATCAGCGTACCGGGACGAGTCGTGGTGTAATAAAGACCACCAGTTCACGGCGCTCATTATCTTTACCATCATGACGAAACAGTCGGCCGAACCAGGGTATCCCCCCTAAAATTGGTACACTGTCGGAACCGAGTTTATGCTTTTGCGAGAAAATGCCGCCGAGCGCCAGGGTGTCTCCGCTTTTTATTTCGACCTGCGTTTCAATTTCTTGTTTATCAATTGCCAGTACTTCGCCATTTGCCTGCTGGAGCGTCTGGCCCGGCACGTTCTGGGTAATACGCAGCTTCAGACGCACACGATTATCAGGTAGCACGGTGGGCGTCACTTCCATACCCAGAACCGCTTCTTTAAATTCCACCGACGTCGCACCGCTTTCGCCGCTGGAAACCTGATAAGGGATTTCACTACCTTGTTTAATGCTGGCAGGCTGCATATGGGATGCCAGTAGTCGCGGGCTGGCGATGATCTCCAGTTGCTGTTTTTGTTCCAGCGCTGACAATTCAATATCCAGTAACCGCCCGTTAATGCTGCCTATATTAAAACCGACCCGGGTAGTGGCGCTTTCAACCGATAGATCGCTGGAAAGCGATGATACCTGACCGCGTTTACCGGACTTTGTCGCCTCCCCCAGCCCCCATTTCACCCCGAGCTCACGCAAACTCTTCTCATTTATGGTGACAATATGCGCCGCCAGCTCAACCTGTTCGACGGGCAAATCCATCTGCGCAACCCACTTTTCCAGCATGTTTAGCGAGGCCTTATGATCGCGGAGCACCAGCCGGTTAAGGCGGGTATCCACGGTGATCGTACCTTTCGGCCCAAGGAGTTTTTCGCCAGCCTTTGCCACTTCACTGGCCTGCGCGTAACGCAGCGTCAGGCTACGCCCTTCCAGCGGCAGATTCTGTTTTTGCTTTTCCAGTGCCGCTTCACGTGCGTCGTATTGTTGTTGCTGCCAGTTAGCGGAATGCACATACAGGATATTGCCCTCGCGGCGTAGTGTTAGTCCGGCGCTGGAAATCACCGTGTTTAATGCCTGCTTCCAGGGCACATCGACCAGATGCAAGGAGAGTGTCCCGCTGACATCCGGCGAGATCACCAGGTTATGTTTTTCCTGCTCAGCAAGCGCCTGTAAGACTTGAGTGACAGGAACATCATCCACCATTAATGTCACAGGTGCAGGCATTGCCACGCTCGCCGCAACGTTACTGAGACAAAGAGCTACGATTGCTGTTCTTTTCATTTTGAGATCCTTCTCGTTTCCACTGCCAGCGCGCGGGTTCACAACCCTCTCCTGTCGCGATGCGCATCTCTTCTTTATCAAAATCCACCACACGCCAGCCGCCCAAAAGCGAGTCTCCTTTCTGCACGCGTCGCCATCTCCCGGCAGGATCGCGCACGATCCCTGTCGCGGCCTCAGCCATGATCACCACGCCCTGGTAATGCCAAAGTTCAAGCTGGCTGGTCATACAGCGATCGAGGGGAGGCTGGAAAGGATCGCGCATCCCCGCCAGCATCAGTACCAGCAAACATGCCACTGTGATGCGTTTAGTCGCCATCATCGCTCTCCACCTGGAGCACAAAATGCAGCGCATGTTCCTGTACGGTGATGGAAAAAGCCGGTGCGAGCATCTGCCGTTCTGCAAGCCAGGGAAACATACGTGGAATCGATACCCACTGCGCCTCCAGCACCATCTCGCCCCCCCGTTCGCCAGGACGCCAGCGAATCAGTTGGGCGTCAGGAGTATGAAAATCCAGAGGTGAAAAAGCCGTTGGGACATCCGCCTGCGAATGCGCTATCTCCGGGGGTTTAAGGGCCAGGATATCCCGCCAACTGGCCTGTAGCGCCGACTGCTGTACAAGACGCTGTTGCTCTCGTGCCGTTTGTTCACGTGTTATGGGCTTAATCTGCCACCACCACACCGCAAGCAGGAGAAAAACCATAAGCAACAGCCCGTACCCGGCCCTGGCTCCGGGCGAGAGGGCGTACCAGAGATCAAGGCTGCGCGGCATGTTCATCTTCCTTATTAAGCTGATAGTGAAACTGCCAGCGCCCCTGCGCGTCCCGCTCAGTTGAACCGGCTTGGCGAAGACGAAAACCGTCTGTCATTTCAAGCGCCTGCTCCAGTTCGCTTAATGACTGAAAAGTTCTGGCAAGCCCCGATACGCTGAATTGCCCTTGTTGAAAATGCATTTCCGTAAGCCAGGCGCTGTCAGGCATTCTTTCCGCCAGTCCAGCCAGCCGCTGCTGCCATTGGCGGGTATGGCTATGACGCTGCATTCTGGCCTGCTGTTTTAACCACAACTGGCGTAACGCCTGAAAATGCGGTTGTTTTGCCTTCAGGGCCGACAACATCTGCCCGTCGGATTGCAGCCACAACGTAGCGATCTGTTTGTCCTGACCCGTCTTTGTATGAAACAGCACAATGGCTAGCGCCGTCATGCCCACAATGGACACCAGCAGTCGCCCCCAGAAACGTCGACATGCCTGCTGCCGCTGCTCTCGCCAGGGAAGCAGGTTGATCATCTGTTCCATTAGCGTACCGCTCCCAGGGCCAGGCCAATCGCTACCGCGAAACGCATACCATTTTTCGGCAGAGGCGGTTGCCTCTGCACAATGGCGCACCAGGGATCAAAATCGGGCGCTGCCGCTGTACATAGCGCAATGTCGGTAATATCCAGCCCGAGGCTCGCACTTAGCTGGTTTATGGTGGGCTGATCTTCACGCGACCGACGTCCCCATCCGGTGCGTGTTGCCCACAGCCATTGCGCGTCGTCTTCCCAAATAAGGCAATGTGCCGGAGGCGGTAAAAAAGGGACGAGGTGCTGTAATGCGCAGGCATCAGGCGTCAGGGAGGCCAGATTCAGGTGCAGGGACGTTGCCAGTTCCAGCATTTCGGCCACTTCTTTATGCTGCGCCGCCGTCACGCTATAGGCCTGCGCCAGTGCATCTTCGGTGTAGTCAAAACGTAACTCTGCCACGGCCATTTCAAGTTCACGCGCCATGGCGTGAGAAACCCAGCTTGCCAGTTCGTTTTCCCGTAAGGCCATTGCCGGGCGAGGGAGCTTACGCTGCAATGTACGCGCAGCCGGAAATGCCAGTCGTACCCGATGGCGCTGCGGTAATGATTTTCGCCACGGTGAGAGCGTCGTCAATAACTGTTGTGGCGCTTTAAGCTGCCCGTTTTCAACTGTGCCCAATGGTAACGGGATATGCCACCAACGGCGTAGCGCCCACCCGGCTCTGGCCGGGGTTAACGCAACGCTGAAAACGCTATCTTGCTGAATATGCAGTCCAATCTGCCAGTGCCCGAATGCCATAAATCGCGACCTCCTTATCGCCAGGAAAGATAACGGCTATATCAATGCATCAGGCTTGCATTTATACTACCGCGCGGTTGTTTATAAACTGCCCAAATGAAACTAAATGGGAATCCTCCGGTGAAGTTCGTAAAGTATTTATTGATCCTTGCAGTGTGTTGCATTCTGCTGGGAGCAGGCTCGATTTATGGGTTGTACAAATTCATTGAGCCGCAGCTACCTGACGTCGCCACGCTGAAAGACGTGCGACTACAAATCCCGATGCAGGTCTATAGTGCCGACGGCGAGTTGATTGCGCAGTACGGCGAAAAACGCCGCATTCCGCTGACCTTAAGTCAGATACCGCCAGAAATGGTCAAAGCGTTTGTTGCCACAGAAGACAGCCGCTTCTATGAACACCATGGCGTTGATCCGGTGGGGATTTTCCGCGCGGCCAGCGTGGCGCTTTTCTCTGGTCATGCCTCACAGGGCGCCAGCACCATCACCCAACAGCTCGCACGTAACTTTTTCCTGAGCCCGGAACGCACGCTGATGCGTAAAATCAAGGAAGTGTTCCTGGCTATTCGTATTGAGCAGTTGCTGAATAAAGACGAGATCCTCGAGCTTTATCTCAATAAGATTTACCTCGGTTATCGTGCTTATGGCGTGGGTGCGGCGGCACAGGTCTACTTTGGAAAACCGGTTGACCAGCTCACCCTGAGTGAAATGGCAGTCATTGCCGGGCTGCCAAAAGCGCCGTCCACCTTTAACCCGCTCTATTCACTTGATCGCGCAACGGCCCGCCGTAATGTGGTGCTGGCCCGTATGCTGAGCGAGGGCTACATCAGCCAGACGCAGTATGACCAGGCGCGTGGCGAAGCGATTGATGCGGATTACCATGCACCGGAGATTGCCTTCTCGGCGCCGTACCTCTCGGAAATGGTGCGCCAGGAGATGGTGAATCGCTATGGCGATAAAGCCTATGAAGACGGTTATCGTGTTTACACCACCATCACCCGTAAAGTGCAACTTGCCGCGCAGGACGCCGTGCGCAATAACGTGATGGATTACGATATGCGTCATGGTTATCGCGGCCCGTCCAATGTGCTGTGGAAACCGGGCGAAAGCGCCTGGGATAGCAAAAAAATCACCGATACCTTAAAAGCGTTGCCGACCTATGGACCGCTGGAACCGGCTGTTGTCACAGCCGCCAACGCGCAAGAAGCCACCGCGATGCTGGGTGACGGCACCTCCGTATCATTGCATATGGACGGTATGCGCTGGGCACGCCCTTATCGTTCTGACACCGCACAAGGCCCCACTCCACGCAAAGTGACCGATGTCGTTCTGGCAGGACAACAGATTTGGGTTCGCATGGTCAACGAAGGCTGGTGGCTGGCACAGGTGCCGGATGTTAACTCCGCCCTGGTCTCCATCAACCCACACGATGGCGCGGTCCTGGCGCTGGTGGGTGGCTTTGATTTCAATCAGAGCAAATTTAACCGTGCCACCCAGGCGCTGCGCCAGGTTGGCTCTAACATCAAACCATTCCTTTATACCGCGGCGATGGACAAAGGCCTGACGCTGGCCAGTATTCTGAACGATGTACCTATCTCCCGCTGGGATGCCGGGGCAGGTTCCGACTGGCGTCCGAAAAACTCACCCGATGAGTATGCCGGGCCAATTCGCCTGCGCCAGGGGCTTGGGCAGTCGAAGAACGTGGTGATGGTACGCGCTATGCGTGCAATGGGAGTCGACTACGCCGCTGAGTATTTACAGCGATTCGGTTTCCCGGCACAAAACATCGTCCATACGGAGTCGCTGGCGCTGGGCTCCGCCTCTTTCACCCCAATGCAGGTGGCCCGCGGCTACTCGGTCATGGCGAACGGCGGATTCCTCATCGATCCGTATTTCATCACCAAAATTGAGAACGATCAGGGTAATGTTCTGTTCGAAACCCGACCCAAAGTAGCCTGCGCAGAATGTAATATTCCGGTGATTTACGGGGATACACCGAAATCAGACGTGCTGGAAAACAAAGATATGGAAAACGTGGCTATCTCTCAGGAGCAGCAGAATCCTTCCGTACCGATGCCGCAGCTGGAGCAAGCCAATCAGGATCTGGTGGTGAAGAGTGGCGGCCAGGAGTATGCACCGCACGTCATCAGCACGCCGCTTTCGTTTTTAATTAAGAGCGCGCTTAACAGTAACATCTTCGGTGAGCCTGGCTGGCAAGGCACAGGCTGGCGGGCAGGCCGGGATCTCAAACGTAATGATATCGGTGGTAAAACCGGGACTACAAACAGCTCAAAAGATGCCTGGTTCTCCGGTTATGGCCCGGGCGTGGTGACATCGGTCTGGATCGGTTTCGATGACCATCGTCGCGATCTGGGACGCACCTCCGCGTCAGGCGCAATCAAAGATCAGATCTCGGGTTACGAAGGCGGCGCGAAGAGTGCGCAGCCAGCATGGGATGCTTACATGCAGGTTGTTCTCAATGGCGTTCCGGAGCAACCGCTCACGCCACCGCCAGGAATTGTGACGGTAAATATCGACCGGAGCACAGGGCAACTGGCGAGTGGAGGCAGCAGCCGTCAGGAGTACTTTATTGACGGGACGCAGCCGACACAGCAGGCCGTGCACGAAGTGGGGACCACCATTATTGATAATGGCGAGACGCACGAATTGTTCTGATAAACGGTTTCCCGGATGGGGCGCAAAACGTCTTATCCGGGCCAGTCACTGTTCTGACCGACATAAAAAAAGCGCTTACGCGCTTTTTTTATAACCGGCCCTGCCCTTTCAGCCACTCTCTTAACAAGAACAGTGCACTGACATTGCGGGCTTCATTAAAATCAGGCTCTTCCAGCAAATCCATCAAATGGGCCAGCGGCCAGCGCACCTGGGGTAACGGCTCAGGCTCATCACCGGGCAGCGACTCAGGGTATAAATCCTCAGCAACCATAATATTCATTTTGCTGGAGAAATAAGACGGAGCCATGCTGAGTTTTTTCAGGAACGTCAATTCTTTCGCGCCGAAACCTACCTCTTCTTTAAGCTCGCGGTTGGCCGCCTCATACATATTTTCACCAGGATCGATTAACCCCTTGGAAAATCCCAGCTCATAAGATTCGGTACCCACAGCATATTCGCGAATAAGAATGATATGATCGTCTACAATAGGCACGATCATCACCGCTTCACGTGACGAGGGACGCATACGCTCATAGACACGACGTACGCCGTTGCTGAATTCCAGGTCCACGCTTTCGACGTTAAAAAGTCGTGAAGATGCGACGGTTTCAACGTTAAGAATGGTGGGTTTTTGCAATGATTCGCTCATTATTATCGGTCTTTCCAGAGATTACTGGCATTATTGTGCGACATGCGACACTGTTTCGGCAATGTTCTTCGCGCCTCATTTACATTCCTGTAACTTAGCAGAAGCTATTTCCCAAATAAACCTAAAAGTCAAGAGGTTGAAATAAAACTAAGAATTTGCTGATATTCGCTCTATTACGGCTTTGCTACTATTTTGCATGTTGTCAGGCGCTCACCTATTAGACTAACGATTTGCCCGATAACGCTCCAGCCATATTCATTGAATTTACGGGAAAGGGTGCAACTGACTACACCTGCTAGTAAAAGTAAGATGGGGAAAGCATGAGCACCATTTTGATTTATTTCGCTGCTATGCTGGCCTGCGTATGCCTTGTTGGGTGGTTTTACAGAACGCGATCGCAAAGGCGATACCGTCTGCCACATCTGCAAGCCTTCGCTGGCGCGACAACCCGCAAATTAACTCCTGATGAGCGCAGCGCTGTTGAAAGCTATCTGGAATCGCTCTCCCGTACCCGTCAGGTACCAGGTCCGACCGGTGCGACGGCAGCTCCGATCTCTCTCACGCTCAACGCGCAAAGTAATACCGTCATCAGTGTCACCCGTGCGATTACCCGCTACGGCATTACGACCGATGCCCCGAACAAATGGCGCTACTACCTTGATTCGGTGGAAGTACATCTGCCGCCGTTCTGGGAACAGTACATCAACGACGAAAACAGCGTTGAGCTCATCCGTACCGACACCCTACCGCTGGTCATTTCGCTTAATGGTCACGCATTGAATGAATACCGTCCGGAAGAACACAGTCTGATGCCGGAACAGGTTTCATCGTCGCACTCGGCTATCCGCGGCGAAGAGACGGAGCAAATCGAGCTTCTTAATATTCGTCATGAAACGGTGGAAGAGTATGCATTGAGCCGCCCGGATGGCATGCGCGAGGCATTGCTGATTTCCACATCGTTTTTACTGTTCTTTTTCTGCCTGGTCACCCCCGACGTCTTTGTCCCCTGGCTTGCCATAGCCGGGATCATGCTGCTTGCGGCCGGGCTCTGGGGCATCTTTGCGCCACCTGCGCAAAACGCGCTGCGCGAAATCCACTGCCTGCGCGGCACGCCCAAACGTTGGGGCCTTTTTGGTGAGAATAATCAGGAACAGATCAATAACATCTCCTTAGGCATTATTGATCTGATCTACCCGCGCCACTGGCAGCCTTTTATCGCCCAGGATCTGGGGCAACAAAGTGACATTGATATCTATCTTGATCGTCACGTAGTCCGACAAGGGCGGTTTTTATCGCTCCATGATGAGGTGAAGAACTTCCCTCTCCAGCATTGGGTGCGCAGCGCCGTCATTTCAGCTGGAGCGATGTTGGTCCTGATCATGCTGCTGATGTGGGTTCCGCTGGATATGCCGATCAAATTTACCCTTTCATGGATTAAAGGTGCACAGACCATCGAGGCGACAAAAGTTAGCCAGCTTGAAGAAGCAGGTCTTCGTATCGGTGACTCGCTAAAGATCCACGGTACCGGCATGTGTAGCATCCATTCGTCGACCAACTGGAACGCACGCCAGAGCTCGCCGTTTGCGCCGTTCGACTGTTCACAAATTATCTGGAACGATGCGCCGCCGCTACCCTTACCGGAATCCGAAACCGTCACCAAAGCGACAGCGCTGGTGGAAGCCGTCAATCGCCAGTTGCATCCGAAACAGGATGACGGCTCTCGCGTCAGTCCGGCACTGCGGACAGCAATTCAGAAATCAGGCATGGTCTTGCTGGATGACTTTTCTGAGATTGTGTTGAAAACACAGGATCTCTGTTCGGCAGAAGATGACTGCCTGCGCCTTAAAAACGCGCTGGTTAACCTGGGGAACAGTAAGGACTGGGATACCCTGACGTCACGCGCCAGTACAGGTAAACTCACTGGCGTGAATGTGTTGCTGCGCCCGGTTAGCGCAGAATCGCTGGATAACCTGGTCACGACCTCTACCGCACCTTTTATTTTGCGCGAAACGACCCGCGCGGCACAGGCGCTTAACAGCCCGGCGCCTGGCGGCTTCCTGATTATCAGTGAAGAAGGTAGCGAGCTGGTAGATCAGCCCTATCCTGGCGTCGCGTTATACGACTACCCGGCAGCCGAACAGTGGGCAGAGTTCCAGCGTCTGGCAGAGATGCTGATGCAAACGCCTTTCACCGCCGAAGGCATCATCACCAATATCTCAACCGACGCCAACGGTACTCGTCATATCAGCCTGCACCGTATGCCAGATAGCACAACCGGGCTCTGGCGCTATGTCAGTACCGCGTTTCTGCTTCTGGCGATGATTGTCTGCTGCGTTTATAACGGCGTCCAGGCGTTACGCCGCTACCATCGAAACCGCACGCGCCTGGCTGAAATTCAGCAATACTACGAAAATTGCCTGAACCCCGGGCTTATCCCCGCACCCGATAGCCTGACCTGATAAATGTCATGCGCGCCGGGTATGTTAACCTGTCGCGCATCGTTATTTCTGGCTGGAGTTTCTTATGCATTTTGATATCGACTGGCAGAGCGTGGATACCGTTCTGCTGGACATGGACGGTACGCTGCTCGATCTCGCCTTTGATAATTATTTCTGGCAAAAACTGGTGCCGGAGACGTTTGGCGCAAAGAAAGGCATTACGCCCGCAGAAGCTCAGGCCATTCTTCGTCAGGAATATCATGCCGTGCAGCATACGCTAAACTGGTATTGTCTGGATTACTGGAGCGAACGCTTAGGACTGGATATCTGCGCGATGACCACGCAGCAGGGACCGCGCGCTGTGCTGCGTGAAGATACCGTTCCTTTTCTTGATGCGCTGCAAAAAAGCGGTAAGCGACGCATTCTGTTGACCAATGCGCATCCGCATAACCTCGCGGTGAAACTTGAGCATACCGGGCTGGCATCGCACCTTGATTTATTACTTTCCACCCACACATTTGGTTATCCGAAAGAGGATCAGCGTTTGTGGCAAGCCGTGGCGCAAGAGACGGGCTTAAACGCCGAAAGAACGCTGTTCATTGACGACAGTGAACCCATTCTGGATGCCGCCGCAAAATTTGGCATTCGTTACTGCCTTGGCGTAACCAACCCGGATTCAGGTCTGGCGGAGAAAAGTTATCTACGTCATCCCGGCATGAATGATTATCGCCATCTGATTCCCTCACTGAGCGTGAAGGAGGGGTAATGAAAGAACAGTCAGCACCCGATGTTCGCCTCGATAAATGGCTGTGGGCCGCGCGTTTCTATAAAACACGCGCATTAGCCCGCGAGATGATCGAAGGCGGCAAAGTGCATTACAACGGCCAGCGCAGCAAGCCGAGTAAAATCGTCGAACTGAACGCCACACTGACGCTCAGGCAGGGTAATGACGAACGAACGGTGATTATTAAAGCGATTACCGAACAACGCCGCCCCGCCGCAGAAGCCGTCGAAATGTATGAAGAGACTGCGGAAAGCGTAGCGAAGCGCGAAAAAATGGCGCTGGCACGGAAGATGAATGCGCTTACAATGCCGCACCCCGATCGCCGTCCGGATAAAAAAGAACGCCGCGACCTGATGAAATTTAAATACGGTGACAGCGAGTAACGCGCACCCGCAAGAGAGAAAACTATGGCTCAACATGACCAATTACACCGTTATCTGTTCGAAAACTATGCCGTGCGTGGCGAACTGGTAACTGTCTCCGAAACCTGGAAGCAGATCCTGGAAAACCATAGCTATCCGCAGCCCGTTAAAACCATTCTTGGCGAACTGCTGGTCGCGACCAGTCTGCTGACTGCCACCCTGAAATTTGCGGGCGACATTACCGTTCAGCTACAGGGCGATGGCCCAATGAGCCTGGCTGTCATTAACGGCAACAACCGCCAGCAGATGCGCGGCGTCGCGCGCGTGCAGGGCGATATTGCTGACGATGCTGATCTGAAAACGTTGGTTGGCAATGGCTACCTGGTCATTACCATTACCCCTGAAGAAGGTGAACGTTATCAGGGTGTCGTTGGTCTGGAAGGCGATACGCTGGCAGCCTGCCTGGAAGATTACTTCCTGCGTTCTGAACAGCTGCCCACCCGTTTGTTCATCCGTACGGGGGATGTGGATGGCGCTCCGGCCGCAGGTGGTATGTTGCTGCAGGTTTTACCCGCTCAGGATACGCAGGCGGTGGATTTTGAACACCTGGCGACGCTGACTGAAACGATCAAAGCAGAAGAGCTGCTTACGCTCCCTGCGCAGGATGTTCTGTGGCGTTTATACCACGAAGAAGAAGTGACTCTGTACGACCCGCAGGATGTGGAATTTAAATGTACCTGTTCCCGCGAACGTTGCGCTGGCGCGTTAAAAACCCTGCCAGATGAAGAAGTTGACAGCATCATTGCCGAAGAAGGCGAGATCGACATGCATTGCGACTACTGCGGTAATCACTATCTGTTCAATGCCATGGACATTGCTGAAATCCGTAACAACGCTTCCCCTGCCGACCCACAGGTACATTAAGACCTTCCTTAATCGCCAGTAAAAGTGCCGCCTTAATGGTGGCACTTTTGCATAGCGCGTCACGTTTCCGCTAAAATGTTTTCTGAAAGTCTTACGTAATTTACTTTCATGAAAGCGATTACAGTCACAAAGCTGCCGTTAAAAATATCGCTTTACGTCGCTTTAGTGACATTTTCTCGATTATTCTGGCTATTATTGCCAGAAACTGTGTCGCCACGTGACCCATGTCACAGCGTTTTCCGCGATTCAGGGTTTGTCGGGATACGTAAATCTATGAGCCCCGTCGCGGTCAGGGAATGAGCAACACCCCTACAATTTCAGGCAGTACATATTGGCTAAGGAGTAGTGACATGCGCGTTAACGAATTAACCCCGCAAGATCTCAAGGCTTATGGTATCAACGATGTTCAGGAGATCGTCTATAACCCCGACTACGATACGCTGTATCAGGAAGAGCTCCGTCCAGACCTGGAAGGATACGAGCGCGGAGTATTGACGAATTCTGGTGCGGTCGCCGTCGACACCGGTATATTCACCGGCCGTTCGCCAAAAGATAAATACATTGTCCGTGATGACACCACCCGTGACACCGTCTGGTGGTCTGATAAAGGCAAAGGCAAGAACGACAACAAACCGCTCTCGCCCGAAGTCTGGCAACACCTGAAAGGGCTGGTTACGCAACAACTCTCCGGTAAGCGACTGTTTATTATTGACGCTTTCTGTGGCGCCAACCCGGATACCCGTCTTTCCGTTCGCTTCGTCACCGAAGTTGCCTGGCAGGCGCACTTCGTGAAGAACATGTTTATCCGTCCGACAAACGAAGAACTCGCTGAGTTTAAACCTGATTTTATTGTTATGAACGGGGCGAAATGTACCAACCCGTTATGGAAAGAACAGGGAATGAATTCAGAGAACTTCGTTGCATTTAACCTGACCGAACGCATCCAACTGATTGGCGGCACCTGGTACGGCGGCGAAATGAAAAAAGGGATGTTCTCCATGATGAACTACCTTTTGCCGCTGAAAGGTATCGCATCAATGCACTGCTCGGCAAACGTCGGGGAGAAAGGCGACGTCGCCATTTTCTTTGGGCTGTCCGGTACCGGGAAAACCACCCTGTCCACCGACCCGAAACGCCGCCTGATTGGCGATGATGAACATGGCTGGGACGACGATGGCGTCTTCAACTTCGAAGGTGGGTGCTACGCCAAAACCATCAGATTGTCAGAGGAAGCGGAACCGGATATTTTCCACGCCATCCGTCGGGACGCTCTGCTGGAAAACGTTAGCGTACGCGCCGACGGCAGCATCGATTATGACGATGCCTCGAAAACAGAAAATACCCGTGTGTCATATCCGATCTATCACATCGACAACATCGTTAAGCCCGTTTCAAAAGCCGGGCATGCAACAAAAGTCATCTTCCTGACCGCAGACGCATTTGGCGTGTTGCCGCCAGTGTCCCGCCTTACCGCAAACCAGACGCAGTACCACTTCTTGTCCGGGTTTACGGCAAAACTGGCGGGCACGGAGCGTGGTGTAACGGAGCCTACACCGACCTTCTCTGCCTGCTTTGGCGCGGCATTCCTGTCGCTGCACCCCACACAGTATGCAGAAGTGCTGGTGAAACGCATGCAGGCCGTCGGGGCGCAGGCATACCTGGTAAACACGGGCTGGAACGGTACCGGCAAACGTATCTCCATTAAAGATACGCGTGCGATTATCGATGCGATTCTGAATGGTGAACTGGATAACGCCGAAACCTTCACCCTGCCGATGTTTAACCTGGCAATCCCCACATCCTTGCCCGGCGTGGAGACAAAAATCCTCGACCCGCGTAATACCTACGCATCACCGGAACAGTGGCAGGAGAAGGCAACGCAGTTGGCTAAACTGTTCGTCAGTAACTTTGAGAAGTATACGGATACCCCTGCGGGCGCCGCACTGGTGAGTGCCGGACCGAAGCTGTAACTTTCCAACACAAGCCAAACAAAACCCGCCGAACGGCGGGTTTTCTGTTAGCTGTCTTTCGTCTGCGTGTTCAGACGGGTAACGGGAACCGGCAGCCAGGCGCGGATTGACAAGCCGCCCCGCTCACTGGTACCAAGTTCCAGTAATCCATTATGGTTATCGACAATACGCTGCACAATCGCCAACCCAAGGCCGGTACCGCTGGTACTACGCGCACTGTCGCCACGGACAAACGGCTGGAACAGATGTTTGCGCTGCTCCGGCTTGATGCCGGGACCATCATCCTCCACCTGGAACCAGGCACGATTAAGCTCCGTACCGCTACTGACCTTGATCCAGCCATTGCCGTAACGGGCAGCGTTCACCACCATATTGGCAACGGCACGCTTAATTGAAAGTGGATGCATACGAACCAGGATTTCGCTGTCATTAAGCGCCGTATCAATCTCACGCTCATAGCCACTCTCAGCCGCCACCACTTCGCCCAGTACCGCGTTTAATTCGGCGATTTCCATCGGCATCTCCTGCCCGGTGCGCAGGTAGTCGATAAACTGCTCGATGATGGCATTGCACTCTTCGATATCTTTATTGATCGACTCTGCCAGGTAACCATCTTCTTCGGCCATCATCTCTGTGGCCAGACGAATGCGCGTGAGCGGCGTACGTAAGTCATGGCTAACCCCCGCCATCAGCAGCGTGCGGTCATCCGCCAGTTGCTTGACCCCGGACGCCATCTGGTTAAAGGCGCGCGTCACAGAACGCACTTCGGAGGCACCGTATTCACGCAACGGCGGAGGAATATGCCCTTTCCCTACTTTTAGCGCAGCATGTTCCAGGTCCACCAGCGGTCGGTTCTGTATTCGGATAAACAGCCATGCGCCCCCTATCGCCAGGAGCATAATAGCCAGCGTATAGCGGAACAGTGGAGAGAAGTCGCCCTGGTGAATCTCCGTCAACGGCACACGCACCCAGATATTGGGCGACAGCCAGGTTTTCAGCCAGACAACGGGAGAACTCTTGTTAACCTCAACGCGGACTTCCGTCGGACCACCCAGTTGCTGCGCCATCTGCTGGCTTAAAAATTCATAATGCTGCGCCCAACGCAGGCCTGCGTCTTCTGCGGCTTCGTTGGAATAGAGCGAGATGCCGAGTTCGCGATAAATTTCGCGGCGAAACGCCGGAGGAACCACCAGCTGTGTGCCGTCCTCCAGTTGCAGTTTATCGGTCATCAGCATACGAACTTCGTAGGCGAGCACCTTATTAAACTGCTGAAGGCTGGGCAAAATCGCGAAATTCAGCACCACGAGGTAGGTCGTCACAAGGCTGACGAACAGCAATGTGACGATCAACAACAGCGTGCGGGCAAAAGAACTGCGCGGTGAGAAGCGCATTCGCCTCATGCTTTAGAACCGTCCGGCACAAAGACGTAGCCCAGACCCCAAACGGTCTGAATGTAACGTGGATGAGCCGGATCCTCTTCCACCATGCGACGCAGGCGGGAGATTTGCACGTCGATAGAACGCTCCATCGCAGAGTATTCACGACCACGCGCCAGGTTCATCAACTTATCGCGCGACAGCGGCTCACGCGGATGGCTCACCAGCGCTTTCAGCACGGCGAACTCACCGCTGGTCAGCGGCATCGGCTCATCTTCGCGGAACATCTCGCGGGTCCCGAGGTTAAGTTTAAATTTACCGAAGGCGATGACCGCTTCCTCCTGCGAAGGCGCGCCAGGTAATTCATTTGCCTGACGACGCAGTACCGCACGAATACGCGCCAGCAGTTCACGCGGGTTGAACGGTTTTGGAATGTAGTCATCGGCACCAATCTCGAGGCCAACGATACGGTCAACTTCTTCCCCTTTCGCCGTCACCATAATGATCGGCATCGGGTTACTCTGGCTACGCAGGCGGCGGCAGATGGACAGGCCATCTTCACCCGGCAGCATTAAGTCGAGAACCATCAAGTGGAATGATTCGCGGGTCAGCAGGCGGTCCATTTGCTCCGCGTTAGCGACGCTACGAACCTGGAAGCCCTGCTCGGTAAGGTAACGCTCAAGCAGCGCGCGCAGGCGCATATCGTCATCCACTACCAGAATCTTATAATTCTCTTGCATTGTTTTTACTCCCAAAGGTTCCGACAATTATGAGTGCGTATTCTAAAAAAGTGCGCGTCGAGGACCAGCTAAATCTGGTATAAATTCTAGTCGAAATTGTTACAAAGCATATTTAACAGCAGCTTATATGCACATTGCATCACAGAAATGATGATTAATCCGCACCTTAAGGGGCGGTGATTTGTAAAGAAATCAGAGAAAAAATAAGGCCACGAAATGAAAACGCCCCTGATCACCCGAGAAGGCTACGACAAGCTAAAGCAGGAACTGGATTTTCTCTGGCGTCAGGAGCGCCCGGAAGTCACCAA
The DNA here is from genome assembly GCF_023613995.1 of Citrobacter sp. MNAZ 1397. Classification (NCBI taxonomy): domain Bacteria; kingdom Pseudomonadati; phylum Pseudomonadota; class Gammaproteobacteria; order Enterobacterales; family Enterobacteriaceae; genus Citrobacter; species Citrobacter sp. MNAZ 1397. The sequence goes on along the minus strand of NZ_JAKIVH010000003.1, from coordinate 383,816 downwards.
AAAAGTCACCTGGGCGGCAAGCCTCGGCGATCGCAGTGAAAATGCCGACTACCAGTACAATAAAAAGCGTCTGCGTGAGATAGACCGCCGCGTTCGCTATCTGACGAAATGCCTGGAAAACCTGAAAATTGTCGATTACTCACCCCAGCAGGAAGGCAAAGTTTTCTTCGGTGCCTGGGTGGAAATCGAAAATGACGATGGCAATACATTACGTTTTCGCATTGTAGGTTACGACGAAATTTTTGGCCGCAAAGACTACATCTCCATCGACTCCCCCATGGCGCGCGCGCTGCTGAAAAAAGAGGTAGGCGATGTCGCACTGGTACAGACGCCCGGCGGGGAAGCCACCTGGTACGTTAATGAAATCGAGTATGTGAAGTAACGCACCAGGAACTATCCGGGAGCCCCCGGCGTGACTGGCATTTTTCTGTCTCAATCCGTATAACTATCCCCTGATTTTGTTCAGAAGATGATATTGAAATGATGAATGATTCGCTCTGCCGCATTATTGCGGGTGAACTTCAGGCCAGATCCGAACAGGTAGAAGCTGCCGTTCGTCTGCTTGATGAAGGGAACACCGTGCCGTTTATCGCGCGTTATCGTAAAGAAGTCACCGGCGGTCTGGATGACACGCAGTTGCGTAATCTGGAAACTCGCCTGGGTTATTTGCGTGAGCTGGAAGAACGCCGCCAGGCCATCCTGAAGTCGATTGGCGAGCAGGGTAAGCTCACCGATGAATTGAGTAAAGCCATCAACGGCACGCTCAGTAAAACCGAACTCGAAGATTTGTATTTACCGTACAAACCTAAGCGCCGTACCCGTGGGCAAATCGCCATTGAAGCAGGCCTGGAGCCGCTGGCGGATTTGCTGTGGAACGACCCTTCACACGACCCGGAAAGCGAAGCTGCAAAATACCTCGATGCCGACAAAGGCGTTGCCGATACCAAAGCTGCACTGGATGGCGCACGCTACATTCTGATGGAGCGCTTTGCCGAAGATGCACAGTTGCTGGCGAAAGTGCGTGATTATCTGTGGAAAAACGCCCACCTGGTTGCCACAGTGATCGGTGGTAAGGAAGAGGAAGGCGCAAAATTCCGTGACTATTTCGATCACCACGAACCGATCTCGACCGTACCGTCGCACCGCGCGCTGGCTATGTTCCGTGGCCGCAACGAAGGGGTCTTGCAGCTCTCTCTGAATGCCGATCCGCAGTTTGATGAGCCGCCAAAAGAGAGCCATTGCGAACAAATTATTCAGGATCACCTCGGCCTGCGCCTGAACAACGCCCCGGCAGACAGCTGGCGCAAAGGTGTTGTCAGCTGGACCTGGCGTATTAAAGTGCTGATGCATCTGGAAACCGAACTGATGGGCACCGTGCGTGAGCGCGCGGAAGACGAGGCGATCAACGTCTTCGCTCGCAATCTGCATGACCTTCTGATGGCCGCCCCAGCGGGGCTGCGCGCGACCATGGGTCTCGATCCGGGTCTGCGTACTGGCGTGAAAGTCGCCGTTGTCGATGGCACTGGCAAGCTGGTCGCCACTGACACCATTTACCCCCATACCGGCCAGGCAGCAAAAGCCGCTGTGGCGGTCGCCGCACTGTGCGAAAAACACAACGTTGAACTGGTCGCTATCGGTAACGGAACAGCATCGCGTGAAACCGAACGTTTCTTCCTGGACGTGCAGAAGCAGTTCCCGAAAGTGACCGCCCAGAAGGTGATTGTCAGCGAGGCCGGCGCATCCGTTTATTCCGCCTCCGAGCTGGCGGCGCAGGAGTTCCCGGAACTTGATGTTTCCCTGCGAGGCGCGGTCTCTATCGCCCGTCGTTTGCAGGATCCGCTGGCAGAACTGGTGAAAATCGATCCGAAATCGATTGGTGTCGGCCAGTATCAGCACGATGTCAGCCAGACTCAACTGGCGCGCAAACTGGACGCGGTAGTCGAAGACTGTGTGAACGCCGTCGGCGTGGACCTGAACACCGCTTCTGTTCCCTTACTGACTCGCGTTGCCGGTTTAACCCGCATGATGGCGCAAAATATCGTCGCCTGGCGTGATGAAAACGGCCAGTTCCAGAATCGTCAACAGCTGTTAAAAGTCAGCCGACTGGGACCAAAAGCCTTTGAGCAGTGCGCGGGCTTCCTGCGTATCAATCATGGTGATAATCCGCTCGATGCCTCTACCGTGCATCCGGAAGCCTACCCGGTTGTGGAACGTATTCTGGCGGCGACGGAGCAGTCTTTGCGCGATCTGATGGGCAACAGCAACGGGCTAAAATCCCTGAAAGCGTCAGACTTTACCGACGAACGTTTCGGCGTACCGACCGTCACTGACATCATCAAAGAGCTGGAAAAACCGGGCCGTGACCCGCGTCCGGAGTTCAAAACCGCGCAGTTTGCTGACGGTGTTGAAACGATGAATGATCTGCTGCCGGGTATGGTACTCGAAGGTGCGGTAACCAACGTCACCAACTTCGGTGCTTTTGTGGATATTGGCGTGCATCAGGATGGTCTGGTACACATCTCTTCGCTCGCCGATAAATTTGTTGAAGATCCGCATACCGTGGTGAAAGCGGGCGATATCGTCAAAGTTAAAGTGCTGGAAGTGGACCTGCAACGCAAACGTATTGCGCTGACCATGCGCCTGGATGAGCAGCCTGGAGAGAGCAATTCACGGCGTGGTAACAGCGGCGCTCGCGAGGCAGGTAATCGCCCTGCCGCCCGTCCGGCTAAACCACGTGGACGCGATACGCAGCCTGCCGGCAACAGCGCGATGATGGATGCGCTGGCCGCCGCCATGGGGAAAAAACGTTAAGCCCTTCGCCCTCTCCTTCGGGAGGGGGCACTCTCCTTTCCTGATGTTCAAATCCGAACAGACAGATACATTACGTTATTTCTTTACCGTCAGTATCTCTTTGAATAATCGCTGTATTAATTTTCAAAATTATTAACCAATTTTCCATTGGTTATATTTTAGTTAACAATATGATCTCTTAAATATTTATTATTAATTTAGCCTTAAGCTAGGGGAATAAATTAAACATCCCTTCGCGGCTTCTTATTTCTTATTGCAAACGTGAAATGCAAAACACCATAAATATTGAGCCACATCAACAATGGCTCGGATTTTGATTCCGCTTTGTGCAATATCGCGGTTTAATAGTGATGATAAAAACTATTCTCATTATCATTGTATGAGTGGAGTAACACTCATTGCTGTGCTGGCTAACTATCTGGTTTCATGCGCTTTACTGGCGCATGGTGGGAATGTTGTTTGCGATACATATAAGTAGGTCCTATGCAATTCTCTCCTGACAGTGCGTGGAAAATAACGGGGTTCTCTCGCGAAATCAGCCCGGCGTGGCGCCAGAAACTCCTCTCATTAGGCATGTTGCCCGGCTCATCATTTAATGTCGTGCGCGTAGCTCCCCTTGGTGATCCTGTTCACATTGAAACCCGGCGCGTTAATCTGGTCCTGCGTAAGAAAGATCTCGCATTTCTGGAACTGGAAGCCGTTTCCCGCTAATGGCCCGGCCATGAAAGAGAGAGAAGCACAATGAAAAAATTGACCGTGGGATTAATTGGTAATCCTAATTCCGGGAAGACCACATTATTCAATCAGTTAACTGGTGCACGCCAGCGCGTTGGGAACTGGGCGGGTGTGACGGTTGAGCGTAAAGAGGGGCAATTCTCTACCACCGACCATCAGGTTACGCTGGTTGATTTGCCCGGGACTTACTCGCTGACCACTATCTCGTCACAGACTTCACTGGATGAGCAAATTGCCTGTCACTACATTCTGAGTGGCGATGCGGACATCCTGATTAATGTCGTGGATGCCTCTAACCTCGAGCGTAACCTCTATCTCACGCTGCAGTTGCTGGAACTGGGTATTCCGTGCGTGGTGGCGCTGAATATGCTGGATATTGCCGAGAAACAAAAAGTCCGCATTGATATCGACGCCCTCTCCGCTCGCCTCGGCTGTCCGGTCATTCCGCTGGTCTCGACACGGGGTCGCGGCATTGACGCGTTAAAAATCGCGCTGGATCGCCATCAGAAAAACGGACAAATCGAGCTTGTGCACTATGCGCAGCCGCTGTCGCGCGAAGCGGATGCGCTGGCACAAAGCATGGCCGCGGATATGCCCGTGCAACAACGTCGCTGGCTTGGCCTGCAAATGCTGGAAGGCGATATCTACAGCCGCGCCTACGCCGGTGACGCCGCCCTTAAGCTGGATATTTCGCTGGCACGCCTGCAGGATGAAATCGATGATCCGGCGTTGCATATCGCGGATGCCAGATATCAAACCATTGCCGCGATTTGCGAGGCGGTCAGTAACACCCTGACGGCGGAATCCAGCCAGTTTACGGCAGCCGTCGATCGTATCATTCTGAACCGCTTCCTCGGTTTGCCGATTTTCCTGTTTGTGATGTACCTGATGTTCCTGCTCGCGATTAACATTGGCGGCGCGTTACAGCCGATTTTTGATGCAGGCTCCGTAGCGATTTTCGTCCACGGTATCCAGTGGCTGGGCTACACGCTGCATTTCCCGGAATGGCTGACCGTTTTCCTCGCCCAGGGTCTGGGTGGGGGTATCAACACGGTACTGCCGCTGGTACCGCAAATCGGCATGATGTACCTGTTTCTCTCGTTCCTTGAAGACTCCGGCTATATGGCACGTGCGGCCTTCGTCATGGATCGTCTGATGCAGGCGCTGGGGCTGCCGGGTAAATCCTTCGTGCCGCTGATTGTCGGTTTTGGCTGTAATGTCCCCTCGGTGATGGGGGCAAGAACCCTTGATGCGCCACGTGAACGGCTGATGACCATGATGATGGCGCCATTTATGTCCTGCGGTGCGCGTCTGGCCATCTTCGCTGTCTTTGCGGCGGCCTTCTTCGGCCAGCAGGGGGCGTTACTGGTCTTTTCTCTGTACGTGCTGGGCATTGTGATGGCAATCCTTACCGGCCTGATGCTGAAACACACCATCATGCGCGGCGAAGCGTCACCGTTCATTATGGAACTGCCGGTCTACCACGTGCCACACCTGAAAAGTCTGGTGCTGCAGACGTGGCAGCGCCTGAAAGGGTTTGTGCTTCGTGCCGGTAAAGTCATTGTGGTCGTGAGCATTTTCCTCAGTGCCCTCAACAGCTTCTCGTTGAGCGGTAAAACGGTCGATAATATTAACGATTCCGCGCTGGCATCAATCAGCCGCGTCTTTACTCCCATACTGGAACCGATTGGCGTGCACGGCGATCACTGGCAGGCGACTGTTGGTCTGGTGACGGGAGCCATGGCGAAAGAAGTGGTGGTCGGGACACTGAACTCTCTCTATACCGCTGAACATATTCAGAAAGCGGATTTCAATCCAGCAGAATACCGTCTCAGCGATGAACTGATCGCCGCGCTCAACGAGACCTGGACCAGCCTGAAAAACACCTTTAGCCTGAGCGTCCTGGCAAACCCGATTGAGGCCAGCAAAGGCGACGGCGAGATGGCAGAAGGTACCATGGGCGTCATGAGTGAGAAATTCGGCAGCGCCGCGGCAGCCTACAGTTACCTGATTTTCGTTCTGCTTTATACCCCATGTATTTCCGTCATGGGTGCCATCGCCCGTGAATCAAGCCGTGGCTGGATGGGATTCTCCGTACTGTGGGGGCTGAATATCGCGTATTCACTTGCCACCCTGTTCTATCAGATCGTGAGTTTTCATGAGCACCCGGTTTTCAGCCTCACCTGTATTCTTGCGGTGATCCTGTTCAACGTCGTCGTGATTGGTGGTCTGCGTCGCGCCAGAAGTCGCGTGGATGTCAATCTACTGGCCAGCCGTAAAACCGTGGCCAGTTGCTGTGAAAGCCCGGCGGGCGACTGCCACTGAGGAGATGAAACATGGCATCGTTAATTGAGGTTCGCGATATGCTTGCTTTACAGGGCCGGATGGAAATCAGCCAGCTCTGTAATGCGCTGCATCTCTCCCGACCCATGGCCGATGCCATGCTGTCGCGCATGGAAGCCATGGGCAAAGCGGTACGTATTCAGGAAGAGGCGGATGGCTGTCTCAGCGGCGAGTGTAAAAAATGCCCGGAAGGAAAATCGGCCTGTGAGCGTGAATGGTGGTCACTGACAGGATGCTGATAGCGGGTCAGACGACCCGCTCATCACATTACTTATAGACATCCGCCGTGGCATGGATGTCTTTTTCATTTTTCTGACCACTGGTCACGACGAAATATTTGCCGCCCAGCTCATCCGCTTTTTTCGACAGCTCTTTTTTCGCGTCCATCGGTGCCGAGGTATCTGACGTGCTAATCGTCCCGACTTTCGTCAGATTCATACCCGCGACCTTATCTTTTTCGAGTTCCTTTGCTGCCATCACGCCAAACGACAGGGAGCCAATCACCAGAGATGTAACAATACCTGTAACAAGTTTCATAGACTTGATTCTCCTCGGGTTTTTTAGATTGTGATGCTGCGGTAAAAAAGATAAGCCAACCGCAGCAACGCTCTGAGTATTGTCGTTAAGCGGCATTTTTTCCAGGTGGCGCAATAATTACCTGGCGAAATTATTAAAATTCATCAAAGCGCTACAGAAATCCTCAGGGTGGGAAATAAAAGGCGCATGGGCGGCCTTCGGAAATATCAGCGACTGGCTTTGCGGCCAGCACGCATCCAGGGTGGCGACAATTTTACGCGGAACCAGCCCATCTAAGCGTCCGTAAAGCCGCAAGAAGGGTATGTCCAGCCCGACCAGCGCTTCACGCAGATCTTCTGTTTTCAGAATCTCCAGCCCGCCGTTCAGCACCTCTGGCGAGGGCATTGGTAGCGACAATACCGCCTGCTTAAGCTGTCGCGCATCCTGACGGGCCGTATCCGTACCCATCGTCTGCAGGGCCAGAAAACGCTCGACCGTACGTTGAAAATCCTCGCTGAGCTGTCGCTGGAAACCGGCCAGCACATCAGGTTTGATGCCAGGCCATTCATCCATCGCGCTAAAACAAGGGGATGATGCGACCGTCACCAGTCCGCTGACACGCTCAGGGGCAAGAAGCGCAATCTTGCTTGCGACAAGCCCGCCGAGGCTCCAGCCCAGCCAGATGGCGCGCTGCGGCGCCTGCGCCAATACGCGCTCTGCCATCTCCTGCAATGTCATTGCCGAAAATCCGCTACTGCGCCCGTAACCCGGCAGATCCACCAGATGCAGTGTAAATTGCGAGCTTAGCTGCGGCACAATGCAATCCCAGACCTGCGCGTTCAGCCCCCATCCGTGCAGCAGCACAAGATGGCAATTTCCTTCGCCTTTGGTTTCCCACCAGATGTTGTTCATCAGTTATCGTTCTCTTGCTTAAAACAGGGAGGGTGAACATGCTAACAGTGCCGGGCTTGTGCTGGCTATGTCGAATGCCGCTGGCGATAACGCACTGGGGATTGTGCTCCTGCTGCACCCGGGCGGTGGTTGCTCCCCTTTCCGTTTGCCCGTGCTGTGCTTTGCCTGCAGCGAGCCAGACATTGCCTTGCGGCAGATGCCTGCAAAAACCGCCGCCATGGCAGCGCCTGGTGGCGGTCAGCGATTACGCATTGCCATTGAGTATGCTGGTGCACCAGTTCAAATTTGTGCGACGTCCCGAAATGGCAAAAGCGCTGGCACGCCTGCTGGTACTGGCGGTCATTAATGCCCGCAGGGCGCCGATGTGGCAAAAGCCCGATATGCTTATCAGCGTACCGCTCTATCGGCATCGCCAGTGGCGCAGAGGATATAACCAAAGTGACCTGCTCTGTCGCGCCCTAAATCACTGGCTTGGCTGTCGCTATGAACAGAGTGCTATTGTCCGCATTCGGGCAACGTCCATACAACATCATCTCAGCGCCCGGTTACGCAAGCGCAACCTGAAAAATGCCTTTCGCCTTGAATTGCCCGTACAGGGACTCCATATGGTTATCGTGGATGATGTCGTCACGACTGGCAGCACTGTCGGGGAAATAAGTCGGTTGCTCCTGCGCAACGGCGCGGCGTCTGTTCAGGTATGGTGCCTTTGTCGAACCTTGTAGACCCTCGATGATGGGCGTATTATAACCAAGTAAAATAGTCAACTATTAGGCCATTGCTATGATCCGTATCTCTGACGCTGCGCAAGCGCATTTTGCTAAACTGCTGGCAAATCAGGAAGAAGGGACACAAATCCGCGTATTTGTGATTAACCCAGGCACGCCAAACGCTGAATGCGGCGTCTCTTATTGCCCGCCAGATGCAGTGGAAGCAACTGACACCGCCCTGAAATTTGAACAACTGACCGCCTATGTCGATGAATTGAGTGCGCCGTACCTGGAAGATGCGGAAATTGATTTTGTCACTGACCAGTTGGGCTCCCAGCTTACCCTGAAAGCCCCCAACGCGAAGATGCGTAAAGTGTCCGAAGACGCGCCGCTGATGGAACGTGTTGAATATCTGCTGCAATCGCAGATTAACCCGCAACTGGCAGGCCACGGCGGCCGCGTCACGCTGATGGAAATTACTGATGAAGGTTACGCTATCCTCCAGTTTGGCGGTGGTTGTAACGGTTGTTCAATGGTCGATGTGACGCTGAAAGAAGGGATCGAAAAGCAGCTGCTTAACGAATTCCCGGAGCTGAAAGGTGTACGCGACCTCACCGAACACCAGCGCGGCGAGCACTCCTACTACTAAGCCCCTTCTTGCTTTATGCTCTCCCGATACGGGAGAGCATGTTACCTGTATCTCTCCACGTATAAACGCCTCTCTTTTTTGCATTCATTTCCAGCCTGGAGTATGACCGGCATCTCACTTCGCAAATTTTGACCCACCGGGTGATTCTCTTTTGATGAATGTTACCCGTATCATCTGTGCCAGTACCCAAAATATAAAAAACATCCGGCTATCCTTTTAAAAAGGGGATGTAAGGCATATCGGTACTCCAGCGCTTCGTTTTACAGGGCTAAAACCTGTAATAACCGCTGAAAAACTGACGTTACCCATAACAAATTAAGGCCAGGTAAATCATGCCATTAGTCATCGTTGCTATCGGTGTAGTCTTGTTGTTGTTATTAATGATCCGCTTCAAATTGAACGGATTTATCGCCCTGATCCTGGTGGCACTCGCCGTCGGTATGATGCAGGGCATGCCTCTGGACGCAGTCATCAAATCTATCAAAGCCGGTGTGGGCGGAACGCTGGGCAGCCTTGCGCTGATCATGGGCTTCGGCGCCATGCTGGGTAAAATGCTGGCGGACTGCGGCGGCGCACAACGCATCGCCACCACGCTGATTGCGAAATTTGGCGAAAAACACATTCAGTGGGCCGTCGTACTGACCGGCTTCACCGTGGGGTTCGCGCTGTTCTATGAAGTGGGCTTTGTTCTGTTACTGCCGCTGGTTTTCACTATCGCAGCAGCAGCCCGTATCCCACTGCTGTATGTGGGTGTCCCGATGGCGGCCGCGCTTTCCGTTACCCACGGCTTCCTGCCTCCGCACCCTGGCCCGACCGCTATCGCCACTATTTTCCATGCGGATATGGGCAAAACCCTGCTCTACGGTACGCTGCTCGGTATCCCGACCGTTATACTGGCCGGCCCGGTCTACGCCCGTTTCCTGAAAGGCATCGACAAGCCGATTCCGGAAGGTCTGTACAATAAGAAAACATTTACCGAAGAAGAAATGCCGGGCTTTGGCGTCAGCGTCTGGACCTCTCTGGTGCCAGTGGTGCTGATGGCCCTGCGTGCGGTAGCTGAGATGCTGTTGCCGAAAGGTCATGCGATTCTGCCTTACGCTGAGTTCTTCGGCGATCCGGTGATGGCGACTTTAATTGCGGTGCTGATTGCGGTCTTCACCTTCGGCCTGAACCGTGGTCGTTCCATGGACGACATCAACGAGACGCTGACCAGCTCAATCAAAATCATTGCCATGATGCTGCTGATCATCGGCGGTGGCGGCGCCTTCAAGCAGGTTCTGGTGGATAGCGGCGTGGATAAATACATCGCGTCACTGATGCATGAAACCAATATCTCGCCAATCTTTATGGCATGGTCAATTGCCGCCGTACTGCGTATCGCCCTGGGTTCTGCAACCGTTGCAGCCATTACCGCAGGCGGGATTGTCGCACCGCTGATTGCCACTACCGGCGTAAGCCCAGAGCTGATGGTCATCGCGGTCGGTTCCGGTAGCGTGATTTTCTCTCACGTGAACGATCCTGGCTTCTGGCTGTTCAAGGAATACTTCAACCTGACCATCGGGGAGACCATGAAGTCCTGGTCCGCACTGGAGACCATTATCTCCGTCTGCGGTCTGGTTGGCTGTCTGCTGCTGGGAATGGTGGTATAAGTTCTACCATTTAACTGGCTGTTAAAAGAGAACCCGCCGAATGGCGGGTTCGTTGTATTTACTTCTTCGCTGCCGCTTTCCGGCGTTTATCCAGGTCTTTGATCAGCTTGTTGACGTTCTCGTCCGCAAACATTTTCTCCAGTGACACGGCGAGCTTACGCCGCCAGTTTTTGTACTGATAACTGGTGCCCGGAATGTTCACCGGCCCGGCCATGTCCAGCCAGTCTTCCGGCTGTAGCCCCAGTAACGCACTATTACTGTCAGCGATATAGCGCTGCATCCCACGATTAAGCACCGCACTCATCGGCATACGGGAAGCCTTATGCCCCACCCGTTTTGGCAAACAGCCATGAGCGTGAAGCGCATCCAGTAGCCCTTGTTTTGCCAGTTCGCGATCGAGATACAGCCCGCGCAGCACCACTTCATCCGGATACAGACCCAGGGTCTTACCCAGCGTCAGGTCGCCACTTTCCCAGTATCCCCGCAACGTCGGCAAATCATGAGTCGTCGCCACCGCCATTGACTGGGCCGGGTAGGCTTTGGGGGAACGGTAGCGCTTCTCGTGATCATTTTCAAAATAGAGGACTTTGTAGGAGTAAACGCCGCTGTCGCGCAGCTTGCCGACGATTTCCACCGGAACGGTCCCCAAATCTTCGCCAATGACCATGCACTGATGACGCTGACTTTCCAGTGCCAGGATCGACAACAGATCGTCCACCGGGTACTGCACATACGCCCCGTGATCCGCCGTTTCGCCATACGGGATCCACCACAGGCGCAGCATCGACATCACATGATCGATACGCAACGCGCCGCAGCTTTTCATATTGGCGCGCAGCAACTCGATAAACGGTTCGTACGCCCGTGCGGCGATAATATGCGGGTCCATGGGCGGCAACCCCCAGTTCTGCCCCAGCGGCCCGAGAATATCCGGCGGCGCGCCCACAGAAGCTTTCAGGCAGTACAGCTCGCGATCGCACCAGGTTTCCGAACCGCCTTCGGCAACGCCCACGGCAAGATCCCGGTACAACCCAATTGGCATGTGGTGACTCTGGCTCTCCTGCCAGCATTCGGCAAATTGCGTATATGCCAGCCACTGCAACCACAGGTAAAAATTCACTTCATCGGCATGGCTATCGCAAAAGGCTTTGACCTCCGGGCTGTCGGTTGACTGAAAGCCTGCCGGCCAGGCAGGCCAGCCCCAGCGTAGCGGATCCTCTTTCACCTGGTTGGCATGTAGTGCATCAAACGCCGCCTGCCAGTAAAGACTTTCCCCCTCTTCCTTCACGAAGGCATGAAACGCAGCGCGTAAATCGTCATCGTCTTTACGCTGTGAAAACTGCAACCAGGCCAGGCGTAATGCCGCCAGTTTGAGGGCCGTTACGCCAGCGTAATCGACAAACTCCGCATCGCGGGCGGCGTCCAGCGCCTTGCGCGTCGTAGGGAGTTTCCACCACGCCTGCGCTTCTTTGCTCAACTGAAAATCTTCTACCGCGTTAACATCGATATAAATGATATTCAGCCAGCGGCGAGAAGAGGGACTGTACGGACTGGCGCTTTCCGGATTGGCCGGATAAAGCGCATGAATGGGATTCAGACCGATAAACGCGCCACCGCGCTGACCCACCTCGCCCAACATAACTTTCAGATCGCCAAAATCACCGATCCCCCAGTTACGTTCAGATCGCAAGGTATAAAGCTGTACGCAAGCCCCCCAGAGTTTTTTCCCTTCCAGCAGGGCCTGCGGTTCATAACAACGCTTTGGAGTGACAATTAAGCGACAATGCCAGCTCTGCTCAGCTTGACGCAGGGTCAGCGTATGATATCCCTGCGGCAACTTCGCTGGCAGGGTGAGATTTTTCCCCGCGTCGACCTGGCCCTTATGTTGCTGGCCATCTTCGGTGGTGATTATCCAGTTGAAAGTGCCGTTTCCCTCAATCGGCAATGACTTCTTCTTTCCCTGGGTATGAACCAGTACATTCGGGACCGGCGTTACCGCGACAGGCGTCGCGGTAACGGCATGCATAGCGTCAAGCAAACGTCGTTTGGTTTCCGCACCAATAGACTGTGGTTTGCCATGCGCATTGATGTAATCCGGGCTAATTCCCGCCGCCAGCGCGGCATTATCAAGACGTTTGCTCACTATGGCGTTTCCTTAGCGTTTTGCCTGCCAGATACGGGTTTGGTAATCACGGATCGAACGATCCGAACTGAACATGCCGCAACGTGCGGTATTCAATATTGTAGCCCTGGTCCAGGCGTCTTCATCACGATAGAGCGCATCTACCCGTTTTTGCGCGTCGACGTAGGCGGCGAAATCCGCCAGAACCAGATAAGGATCGCCGCCCTGCTTACCGATGCTGTGCAGCATCTGGTCGAACGCATGTTTGTCGCCCCCGCTGTACTTGCCACTCTCGAGTTCTTTGAGCACCGCATCCAACAGCTTATCTTTCTTACGCCATTTCACCGGATCGTAGCCTTTGGCTTTCAGCGCCTTCACCTCTTCCACGGTATGACCGAAGATGAAGATGTTTTCATCGCCAACCTGCTCAGCAATCTCGACGTTAGCGCCGTCAAGGGTACCGACGGTAAGCGCACCGTTCAGCGCCAGTTTCATATTGCCGGTACCAGAAGCTTCTTTACCTGCGGTAGAAATTTGTTCGGATACATCTGCCGCCGGGATAAGACGTTCTGCCGCCGAGACGCAATAATCCGGCAGGAAAACCACTTTCAGCTTATCGCCCACCGTCTTATCGTTATTGATTACCTCGGCCACTTTATTGATGGCGTAAATGATATTTTTTGCCAGGTAATAGCCCGGCGCGGCCTTCGCGCCGAAGAGGAATACGCGTGGTACGCGGTCTGCCTGCGGATTTTCGCGAATCTCTTTATACAGCGCCACAATATGCAGCAGGTTCAGATGTTGGCGTTTGTATTCATGCAGACGTTTGATTTGAATATCGAACAGCGCATGCGGATTGATCTCAATGCCGGTACGCGCCTTGACGAAGGCCGCGAGTTGCACCTTATTTTCCTGTTTGATGGCACGATATTGCGCGCGGAATTTCGCGTCGTCGGCAAATTTCTCCAGATTAATCAACTGGTCGAGATCGTTCGCCCACTCATTTTTCAGCGATTTATCCAGCAATGCCGCCAGCGCCGGGTTGCACTGTTTGATCCAGCGACGCGGCGTAATACCGTTAGTGACATTGTGGAATTTTGTTGGCCACAGTTGGTGATATTCCGGGAACAGATCCTTGACGACTAAATCGGAGTGCAGCGCCGCAACGCCGTTCACCGCGAAGCCGCCAACGACGCACATGTTGGCCATACGAACCTGCTTGTTGTGCACCACCGCCAGTTTCGCCCATACGTCCTCATCGCCAGGCCAGGTTTGCTCAACCAGTACCTTAAAGCGATCGTTAATCTGTTTGATGATTTGCATGTGGCGAGGCAGCAGCGCTTTTACCAGTTTTTCATCCCAGCACTCCAGCGCTTCCGGCATCAGCGTATGGTTGGTGTAGGCGAAGGTTTTACTGGTAATAGCCCAGGCGTCATCCCAGCTCAGTTGATGTTCATCAATCAGTACGCGCAGCATTTCCGGGATCGCAATAGTCGGATGCGTATCGTTAAGCTGGATAACTTCAAAGTCAGGCAACTGGGCGATTTTGCGTCCGGCCAGATGGTGACGACGCAGAATATCCGCCACGGAGCAGGCACACTGGAAATATTGCTGCATCAGACGCAGCTTCTTGCCCGCCTGGTGGTTGTCATTCGGATAGAGCACCTTGGTCAGTTTTTCTGCATCAATGCCCTGCTGCTCGGCACGCAGAAAATCACCGTCGTTGAATTTGGTCAGATCGAACGGGTGTGCATGGGTCGCCTGCCACAGGCGCAGCGGCTGTGCCACGCTGTTACGATAACCCAGGACCGGTAAATCCCAGGCTTCGCCGACAATCGTAAAGCCCGGTGTCCAGTGTCCGTCTTTACTCACTTTGCCGCCAATGCCCACCTGCACGTTCAATTGCGCATTATGGCTGAACCAGGGGTAGCTGCGACGCTGCCAGTCATCTGGCGCCTCTTTCTGCTGACCATCGTCAAAAGACTGACGGAACAAACCGTACTGATAGTTCAGGCCATACCCGGTAGCAGACTGGCCTACCGTTGCCATAGAGTCCAGGAAGCAAGCCGCCAGACGTCCTAAGCCACCGTTACCCAGCGCCGGGTCGGTCTCTTCTTCCAGCAGATCGCTCAGATTGATACCGCTTTCCTGCAGAACATCGCTCACCTCTTGATACCAGCCGAGGTTGAGCAGGTTGTTACCCGTCAGGCGGCCAATCAGAAATTCCATCGAAATGTAGTTCACATGGCGCTGGTTTTTCGCAGGCTTAGCCAGCGGTTGTGCCACCAGTAATTCCGCCAGCGCGCCGCTCACGGCCTGCCACCACTGACGAGAGGTCATCTCCTGGGCGGCGTGCAAGCCAAAATGCTGCCACTGACGCGTCAGGGCCGCTTCAAATTGCGCTTTGTTAAACGTGGGCTTTGACATAGAGAATTCGGATCCTGTAATTGAAAAAACAACGTTAGCGCTAGTGTGCCAGGCTCATGAAATGACGTCCTCATCCTGCCAGGGATTCAACGGGGAGGAGCAGCAGGGATGAGCGAAAAATGTGATCTCTGCCACCTTAACTTAGCTGCTTTTTTAAGCATTTTTCAAGCATTTGCTGCCTCACGGGGCGTGAAAAAACACGTTAACGCATCGTTCACTTACAGGGGGGATGACGGGGGACAAAGTCAAAAATATGAAATATTGTTTCAGGGAAATTATCACTCCCGTCATCAACATAATTTGAGTAAATAATATTTTCTTAAATGATAATTTCGCCTTTTGCTATTTGTGCGATTACGTCGCCATTTTGGGAAATATTCCACTAAAGCCCCCAAAACATGCAAAACTATTTCGCCTTATTTTGAACCGCCTTACTGCAAATCGGGCTGCATGCCCTTTCGCCACAGGTACTGTCTCTTTATTCACAACTCAAATAGAAATGTGACATAGTGCAAATTCACAATCGTCAGATCCGGACATAACTTGCAATAATTCGGAATTTATCCGACTTTATTTATATTAATTACGAAGCGCAAAAAAAATCGTTTTTCCCCTATGTCCTCACAGTGAAGTGATAACTATGTTGATTCCGTCTAAATTAAGTCGCCCGGTACGCCTCGACCATACTGTCGTTCGTGAGCGTCTGCTGGCTAAACTTTCCGGCGCGAACAATTTTCGGCTTGCGCTGATCACTAGCCCGGCAGGGTACGGAAAAACAACGCTCATTTCTCAATGGGCTTCCGGTAAAAATGACGTCGGCTGGTTTTCGCTGGATGAAGGCGACAACCAACAGGAACGTTTTGCCAGCTATTTCATTGCGGCCATTCAGCAAGCCACCGGTGGGCATTGCGTCAGCAGTGAGGTGATGGCGCAAAAACGCCAGTACGCCAGCCTCTCCTCCCTCTTTGCCCAGTTGTTTATTGAACTGGCAGAGTGGCAACGCGCGCTCTATCTGGTGATTGATGACTACCACCTCATCACCAACCCGGTAATTCATGAAGCCATGCGCTTCTTCTTGCGCCATCAGCCAGAAAACCTGACGCTGATTGTGCTGTCGCGCAATTTACCGCAGTTAGGCATCGCCAACCTGCGCGTACGTGAACAGCTGCTGGAGATCGGCAGCCATCAACTGGCCTTTAATCATCAGGAAGCGAAGCAATTTTTCGATTGTCGCCTGACCTCGCCCATCGAAGCGGCAGAGAGCAGCCGCCTGTGTGATGACGTTGCCGGCTGGGCCACTGCGCTACAACTCATTGCCCTTTCCGTACGCCAGAATCACAGCGCCGCGCAGCAATCCGCTCGCCGTCTGGCGGGGATCAACGCCAGCCACCTGTCCGACTATCTTGTGGATGAGGTGCTGGATAATGTGGATGCCAGTACGCGCCTGTTCTTACTGAAAAGCTCATTATTGCGCTCTATGAACGATGCGCTGATTGTCCGTGTCACTGGCGAAGAAAATGGTCAGATGCGGCTGGAAGAAATTGAGCGCCAGGGGCTATTCCTGCAGCGCATGGATGACTCCGGCGAGTGGTTCAGCTACCACCCGCTGTTCGGCAATTTCCTGCGCCAGCGCTGCCAGTGGGAACTGGCGACTGAACTACCGGAAATTCATCGCGCGGCGG
The DNA here is from genome assembly GCF_023613995.1 of Citrobacter sp. MNAZ 1397. NCBI lineage: Bacteria > Pseudomonadati > Pseudomonadota > Gammaproteobacteria > Enterobacterales > Enterobacteriaceae > Citrobacter > Citrobacter sp. MNAZ 1397. Next base: position 367,263 of record NZ_JAKIVH010000003.1, on the reverse strand, counting down.
CAGAAAGCTGGATGGCACAGGGTTTCCCCAGCGAAGCCATTCATCACGCACTGGCCGCGGGCGACGGTATCATGTTGCGGGATATCCTGTTGCATCACGCCTGGGGGTTGTTCAATCACAGCGAACTCAGCCTGCTGGAAGCATCGCTGAAAGCGCTGCCGTGGGAAAGCCTGCTGGAAAACCCTCGCCTGGTTCTGCTACAGGCCTGGCTGATGCAAAGCCAGCATCGCTACAGTGAAGTGAATACCTTGCTGGCCCGTGCCGAGCAGGAGATGACCACCCGAATGGATGCTTCCCTGCACGGTGATTTCAACGCGTTGCGCGCGCAGGTCGCGATCAATGATGGTGACGCCGTCGAAGCGGAACGTCTGGCCATGGTCGCTCTCGACGAACTGCCGCTCGCCAATTACTACAGCCGTATTGTCGCCACATCGGTACATGGCGAAGTGCTGCACTGCAAAGGGCAACTCACCAACTCCCTGGCGTTAATGCAGCAAACCGAACAGATGGCGCGCCGCCACGACGTGTGGCACTACGCCTTATGGAGCCTGATTCAGCAAAGCGAAATTCTTTTTGCGCAAGGCTTCCTGCAGGCCGCCTGGGAGACCCAGGAAAAAGGGTTTGTCCTGGTGCGCGAACAGCATCTTGAACAACTGCCGATGCACGAATTCTTACTGCGCATTCGTTCGCAGTTGCTCTGGGCCTGGGCACGCCTTGACGAATCTGAGGCCGCCGCCCGCCAGGGGATGGAGGTTCTCGCCTCCTTCCAGCCGCAGCAACAGTTACAGTGTCTGGCGCTGGTGATTCAAAACTCGCTGGCAAGAGGCGATTTGGATAACGCGCGCGCGCATTTGCATCGTCTGGAAAACTTGCTGGGTAACGGTCAGTATCACAGCGATTGGGTATCGAACGCCGATAAGGTTCGGGTGATTTACTGGAACATGACAGGGGATCGCAAATCCGCAGCACAGTGGCTTCGCCAGACGCCTAAACCGGAGTTCGCTAATAACCATTTCCTGCAAGGGCAGTGGCGTAATATCGCCAGAGCGCAAATTCTGCTCGGTGATTTCGATCCGGCCGAAATGGTCCTCGAAGAGCTTAACGAGAACGCCCGCAGTCTGCGCCTGATGAGCGATTTGAATCGCAACCTGCTGTTACTGAATCAGCTGTACTGGCAGTCCGGACGCAAAAACGACGCACAGCGTGTGCTACTTGAGGCGCTGCAGCTTGCCAACCGCACCGGGTTTATCAGCCATTTTGTCATAGAGGGCGAGGCGATGGCGCAGCAATTGCGTCAGCTTATTCAACTCAACACATTGCCGGAGCTGGACCAGCACCGCGCGCAGCGTATTCTGCGCGACATCAACCAACATCACCGGCATAAGTTCGCCCATTTTGATGAGAACTTCGTTGAACGTTTACTGAACCATCCGGAAGTGCCGGAACTTATCCGTACCAGTCCGTTAACCCAGCGAGAGTGGCAGGTTTTGGGGCTTATTTACTCAGGCTATAGTAATGAGCAGATCGCCGGTGAGCTCGCCGTAGCGGCGACCACCATTAAAACGCATATCCGTAATTTGTATCAGAAGCTGGGGGTTGCTCACCGTCAGGATGCTGTGTTGCATGCCCAGCGGCTGCTGAAAATGATGGGCTATGGCGTCTGAGTTCAGGTCGGGCTGGCGCAACGCCGCCCGACACTTTCTCTCAGCATAACTCTAACTGGATGTTATTACTGGTGATCACCTGCATGACGCCCGCAGGTGGCATAGTATCGGTGTACACTGCATTCACCATGCTGATACTGCCCATATTAACCATCGCGTTACGTCCAAACTTCGAGTGATCCACCACCAACATCGCATGGCGGGAGTTTTCAATGATCGCCCGTTTGGTGCGGACTTCATGATAGTCAAACTCAAGCAGCGAACCATCAGCGTCAATGCCACTGATACCAAGAATGCCAAAGTCCAGACGGAACTGAGAGATAAAGTCCAGCGTAGCTTCGCCGACAATGCCGCCGTCCCGGCTACGCAATTCGCCGCCCGCGAGGATGACGCGGAAATCTTCTTTTTTCAGCAGCGTGTTTGCCACATTGAGATTGTTAGTCACCACGCGTAAATCGCTATGATCGAGCAGCGCGTGCGCCACGGCTTCCGGGGTAGTTCCAATATCAATAAACAACGTTGCGCCGTTCGGGATCTGGCTGGCCACTTTACGGGCAATCCGTTCTTTCTCCGCCGTTTGCGTTGCCTTACGGTCATGCCAGGAGGTGTTGACGGAGCTGGAAGGTAGCGCAGCCCCCCCGTGATGGCGCAGGATTTTGTTTTGATCAGCCAGATCGTTAAGATCGCGGCGAATCGTCTGCGGGCTTACCGAGAATTGCTCTACCAGTTCTTCCGTGCTGACATATCCCTGCAGTTTAACCAGTTCAATGATCGCGTCATGACGTTGTGTTTGTTTCATGAAATGTCTCTGGATAATTATGTTCGTTTTCGCGCATTCAATGTATCTACCAGCGCCATCGCAAGGCCAATCACCAGCCCGCCGGTGTGGGCGCCGATAGCCGTATCCACTGCTGAGATGCCAAACCAGTCAGCAACCAGTAACACGACCGTAAAAATAACCAGTCCACGGGGCAGCCAGACCGGGCGTTCCGGGTCTCGCTCACCACGTAGCCACACATAACCAATCAATGCATAGACCACACCTGACAGACCACCAAACCAGGGGCCCGTCAGTTTGTACTGTAAAAAGCCGCTCAGTAACGCGCTGATAAGCGTGATCACCACCAGCTTGCCGCTTCCCAGACGTTTTTCAACGGCTCCGCCAAGATACCACCACCAGAACAGGTTAAAGATGATATGAACCAGCGAAAAGTGCATTAGCGCATGGCTAAAGTAGCGCCAGGCTTCAAATTTCAGCGAGGCGTCATAGGGCCAGGCAAGCCAGACCATCACGGTCTGATCGTCAGACATACTCATCAGGATAAAGACCAGCACGCAAGCCGCGAAGACAGAGAGGGTAATCGGCCCACCGCGCTCCCGCAGCGCCGCGCGCAGAGAAAATCCACGGTAGTGCAAACCGCTGCCTGTCTCTCCGGATTGCCAGCTTGCGGCGAGATAACGTGGATCGGTGGGATTTTCCAGAAAACGCGCCAGTTCAGCTTTCACGCGCTCAGCCTGGCTTTCGTCCGCCAGCCAGATATCGCTTTGCGAGTGGTGTTGAATCGTAAGAATGACGCCCTGTGTTTGCATGTAATCGACAAACGCCTGGGCGACGCGCGGGTTGGTAAATGATGTAATCATCAACATGGCTGGCGGTCGCTTTGTCTCCGGAAAAGAGCACAGTATAGCGGCAGATTCATCACTCTCTAAAGGGATCCCTGCGTGACTTCCGCTGGAAAGTGACGGTGCCAGGCATCAAAGCCACCATCAACGCTGAATACCGAATCATAACCTTGCTGGAGCAGGTATTGTGCCGCACCTTTACTGCTATTGCCGTGGTAGCACATCACCATGACCGGGGTATCGAAGTCGGTTTCACGCATAAACGCCCCGAGCGTATCGTTTGTTAAATGAAAAGCGCCCGGCGTATGGCCAATCGCATAGCTTTGCGGGTCACGAATATCGACCAGAACCGCCTGCTTAAGCTGCAGTTTCTGGTGGGCCTCTTCAACATTAATACAGACAAAATGATCCATTCTGATCTCTTTTCTTTTACGTATGACAGGTGGTACGCCTGCTTCTTCCCGTATACATCAGGGCGGAAAAAGCAGGCTGCATAAGTTTACCGCTTAGTGTACGTCCTCCTGGTGGAGAAACACCATTATGTTATGTATATCACTCTAAATTGTTTTTCTGATGTTACCAAAAGCGCGATCTTTTGCTATTATGAGCGATATCGAACATTTGTGAGCTTTAACGAAAGCGCGTGAGGGCAGCATGGAAACCAAAGATCTTATCGTTATTGGCGGGGGCATCAACGGTGCCGGTATCGCGGCGGACGCCGCCGGGCGAGGTTTATCCGTGCTGATGCTGGAAGCCCAGGACTTAGCTTGCGCGACCTCCAGCGCCAGCTCAAAATTGATTCACGGTGGCCTGCGCTACCTTGAACACTATGAATTTCGTCTGGTTAGCGAGGCGCTGGCCGAACGTGAAGTGCTGCTGAAAATGGCACCGCACATTGCCTTCCCGATGCGCTTCCGCTTGCCGCATCGCCCCCATTTACGTCCGGCGTGGATGATCCGCATCGGTCTTTTTATGTACGATAATCTGGGGAAACGCACCAGTTTACCCGGATCGCAAAGTTTGCGTTTTGGCTCAGAATCGGTCCTCAAACCTGAAATCGTGCGCGGTTTCGAATATTCTGACTGCTGGGTCGATGATGCCCGTCTGGTACTGGCGAATGCGCAGATGGTTGTCAAAAAAGGCGGTGAAGTGCGCACCCGCACCCGCGCCATCTCAGCAAAACGTGAAAACGGACTGTGGATTGTTGAAGCGGAAGATATCGACACCGGGGAAAAATTTAGCTGGCAAGCACGCGGTCTGGTCAATGCCACCGGCCCATGGGTTAAGCAGTTCTTTGATGACGGGATGCATTTGCCGTCTCCGTATGGTATTCGCCTGATTAAAGGCAGCCATATCGTTGTGCCACGCGTTCATTCACAAAAGCAGGCGTATATTCTGCAAAACGAAGATAAACGTATCGTCTTCGTGATCCCGTGGATGAATGAGTTTTCTATCATCGGCACCACCGATGTGGAATATAAAGGCGACCCGAAAAACGTCGAAATCGACGAAAGCGAAGTGAATTACCTGTTGAAGGTCTATAACGCGCACTTTAAAAAGCAACTGACGCGCAATGACATTGTCTGGACTTACTCCGGTGTGCGCCCGCTGTGTGACGATGAGTCGGATTCTCCGCAGGCAATCACCCGCGACTACACGCTGGATATTCACGATCAGGACGGCAAAGCGCCGCTGCTTTCCGTCTTTGGTGGCAAACTCACGACCTACCGTAAGCTGGCTGAACATGCGATGGAAAAACTGGCCTCCTATTATGAAGGTATCGGCCCCGCATGGACCAAAAACTGTGTGTTACCCGGCGGTGAACTGGCGGGCGATCGTGATGATTACGCTGCAAAACTGCGTCGCCGTTACCCGTTCATTAGCGAATCGCTGGCTCGCCATTACGCACGGACCTATGGCAGCAATACCGAGTTGATTCTGGCCGGAGCCAGTAGCATCGAGGACCTGGGTGAAAACTTCGGGCACGAGCTGTACGAAGCCGAGCTGCGCTACCTGGTTGAGCATGAGTGGGTGCGCCGTCTGGATGATGCCATCTGGCGTCGTACCAAACTGGGCATGTGGCTCAATGCCGACGAGCAGTCCCGCGTAGCCCAGTGGCTGGCTCGCCACAGCAAAGCAGAACTCTCGCTGGCCTCGTAATCGTGCCCCCGCTGAGAGATGCTCAGCGGGGGTTTTATGACGCGGCAGCGGGGGCTTACAATGAAAGCCCACAGTGCCTCAACATAAACAGTCTTCCCCTCATCCGCACCTATCCCCTGCCGCCTTATCCTTGTTTGTCGACTCACTACAGAGACCAGACAGGAGGGTTTATCCCTTTCATCTTCTGAAAAAAAACGGAGCCCTGAGGCTCCGTGCGGTATTTATGTCAAAAGCAAAAGTGACTTACAGGCGTACCGGATCGATATGCCAGATCTGCTCGGCGTATTCCTGAATCGTTCTGTCAGATGAGAAATAGCCCATATTGGCAATGTTGTGCATCGCCTTCGTGGTCCACTCTTCAGGAGTGAGATAGAGTTCGTCTACCTTATCCTGGCAATCAACGTAGCTGCGGTAATCGGCCAGCACCTGATAATGGTCGCCAAAGTTAATCAGCGAGTCCACAAGGTCACGGTAACGGCCTGGATCCTGCGGATTGAACAGGCCAGTCGCGATTTGCGTCAGCACCTGATGCAGCTCCTCATCTTTTTCGTAATATTCACGTGGTGAATAGCCTTTACGACGCAGCGCTTCCACCTCTTCCGCAGTATTACCAAAAATGAAGATGTTCTCTGCCCCCACATGTTCGAGCATTTCCACGTTCGCGCCGTCCAGCGTACCGATAGTCAACGCGCCGTTCAGGGCAAACTTCATGTTACTGGTGCCGGATGCTTCAGTCCCTGCCAGAGAAATCTGCTCAGAAAGATCTGCCGCCGGGATGATCACCTGCGCGAGACTTACGCTGTAGTTGGGAATAAAGACCACTTTCAGCTTATCGCCAATCTGTGGATCGTTGTTGATCACCGCCGCCACATCATTGATAAGATGAATGATGTGCTTCGCCATGTAGTACGCTGAGGCCGCTTTACCGGCGAAGATATTAACGCGCGGTACCCACTCCGCTGTCGGATCCGCTTTGATACGGTTGTAGCGGGTGATCACGTGCAACACATTCATCAGTTGCCGCTTGTATTCGTGGATACGTTTGATTTGCACATCGAAGAGCGCTTTCGGGTTGACCACCACATTAAGCTGCTGGCCTATGACTGCCGCCAGGCGCTTTTTGTTCTCCAGCTTGGCATGACGAATCGCCTGATTCACCAACGGGTAGTCGATATGCTGCTCCAGCTCACTGAGCTGGCTCAAATCGGTACGCCAGGTGCGACCAATATGCTCATCGAGCACGCCAGACAACGACGGATTCGCCAGTGCCAGCCAGCGACGCGGTGTTACACCGTTGGTCACGTTAGTAAAGCGCATGGGGAAAATTTTGGCGAAATCGGCAAACAGGGACTGCACCATCAGGTTTGAATGCAGTTCGGACACGCCATTTACTTTATGGCTCACCACCACGGCCAGCCATGCCATGCGCACGCGACGCCCGTTCGATTCGTCGATAATCGACACGCGACTGAGCAAGTCCATATCGTTAGGGTACTGTTCCTGAATAGTTTTCAGGAAGTAGTCATTAATTTCGAAGATGATTTGCAGGTGGCGCGGCAGGATCTTACCGAGCATCTCTATCGGCCAGGTTTCCAGCGCTTCGCTCATCAGCGTATGGTTGGTGTATGAGAACACCTGGCAGGTCACCTCGAACGCTTCATCCCATGAGAATTTATGTTCATCAATCAGCAGACGCATTAATTCGGGAATCGACAACACCGGATGGGTGTCATTCAGGTGAATCGCGGTTTTCTCTGCCAGGTTGCTATAGGTTTTGTGTAGCTGATAATGACGGCTCAAAATATCCTGCACGGTTGCCGACACCAGGAAGTACTCCTGACGAAGACGCAATTCCCGGCCTGAATAGGTCGAGTCATCCGGATAGAGCACGCGAGATACGTTTTCGGAGTGGTTTTTATCTTCCACCGCCGCAAAATAATCGCCCTGGTTAAATTTACCCAGATTGATCTCGCTACTCGCCTGCGCATTCCACAAACGCAGGGTATTCGTTGCGTCGGTATCGTAGCCTGGAATAATTTGGTCGTAGGCCACGGCCAAAATCTCTTCGGTTTCCAGCCAATTGGACTTTTTACCTTCCTGCTGCACACGGCCGCCAAAACGCACTTTATAGCGCGTGTTATGGCGTTTGAATTCCCATGGGTTACCGTATTCCAGCCAGTAGTCCGGGGACTCTTTTTGCCGTCCATCGACAATGTTCTGCTTGAACATGCCGTAGTCATAGCGAATACCGTAACCCCGGCCCGGTAAGCCCAGTGTCGCCAGAGAGTCGAGGAAACAGGCCGCCAGACGGCCCAGACCGCCGTTGCCGAGGCCGGGGTCATTTTCTTCGTCGATCAGCTCTTCCAGATCCAGCCCCATCTCTTCCAGAGCATTTTTGACATCGTCATAAATACCTAACGACAACAGCGCATTGGATAGGGTGCGGCCAATCAAAAACTCCATCGACAGGTAGTAAACCTGGCGCATTTCCTGAGAGAGCTGCGCACGGTTGGAGCGTAACCAGCGTTCTACCAGGCGATCGCGCACCGCAAACAATGTGGCGTTCAGCCACTCATGTTTGTTAGCGATGACAGGATCTTTACCAATGGTAAACATCAGCTTGTAGGCAATCGAATGTTTTAACGCTTCGATGCTCAGTGTGGGTGATGCATATGTAAAAGGTGCATTCATACAAGTGATTCCTGGAAAACTATTTCAACCGATAATAAAGATCGCGATAGGATTGCGCGGCGACCTGCCAGCTAAAATCCATGCCCATCGCCTGACGCTGAACAAAGCGCCAGAGAGAGGGACGGGACCACAACACGAAAGCACGCCGAATCGCGCGAAGCAGCGACCAGGCATTACTGTCTTCAAATACAAAACCACTGGCGATTCCATCTGCCAAATTCTCCAATGAGCTATCGGTCACGGTATCCGCCAGCCCGCCCGTGCGACGAACTAACGGCAACGTGCCGTACTTCAATCCATAAAGTTGCGTTAACCCACACGGCTCAAAACGGCTCGGGACCAGAATGACATCTGCCCCGCCCATAATGCGATGTGAAAACGCCTCGTGATACCCAATTTGCACGCCGACTTGCCCTGGATGCTCAGCGGCCGCCGCAAGGAAACCCTCCTGCAGAACCGGATCGCCCGCGCCAAGTAGCGCCAGTTGCCCGCCTTGCTCCAGCAAACCGGGTAATGCCTCCAGCACCAAATCCAACCCTTTCTGGCTGGTTAAGCGACTCACCACCGCGAAAAGCGGGGCTTTGTCGTTCACTTTCAGCCCCATAGCGATCTGTAGCTGGCGTTTGTTCTCCGCCTTTTCCTCCAGCGTATCCCGCGTATAACGCGAAGAGAGCAGCAGGTCTGTTGCCGGATCCCAAATTTTTTCATCCACGCCGTTCAGAATACCGGACAGACGCCCTTCAACCTGCCGCTGACGCAGCAAACCCTCCATGCCATAGGCAAACTGCGGCTCGGTAATTTCGCGCGCATACGTCGGGCTGACCGCCGTAATATGATCCGCGTAATACAGCCCCGCTTTCAGGAAAGAGATCTGTCCGTTGAATTCCAGCCCATGCATATTAAAGAACGACGATGGCAGCTGTATTTCACTCATATGTTGCGCGTAATACATCCCCTGATAAGCCAGGTTATGTACCGTGAACACCGACTTTGCCGGGCGCCCCTTCGCCGCCAGATAAGCGGGCGCCAACCCTGCATGCCAGTCATGGGCATGGACTATATCGGGTCGCCAGAACGGGTCCAGCCCGCTGGCCATCTCAGCGCCAACCCAGCCAAGCAAGGCGAAACGCAGTACGTTGTCGGTATAAGCAAAAAGATTAGTATCGTGGTACGGGCTCCCGGGACGATCGTAAAGATGCGGCGCATCGATTAAGTAGATCCCCACCCCGTTGAAATGTCCGAACAGCAATGAAATACGACCAGCGAATGTATCCCGCCGGGTGACCACTTGAGCGTCAGTCACACCGCGACGAACATCCGGGAATGCAGGCAGCAAAACGCGCGTATCAACGCCATCGGCAATTTGCGCCGCAGGCAATGCGCCAATAACATCAGCCAGACCACCGGTCTTCAGCAACGGAAACATCTCAGAACATACATGTAAAACCTGCATTATCGCTCCTGTCAAAACCGCTAACACTTAGCGGGCGCTAGCGGGAAAAACAGCGCGCGGACCCCTTCCGCGCAAGGTTATCTCGATGCTGTTACTCTTGTTGCAACTTACGCAGCATTTCGCGCGTCACCAGTACAATCCCCTCTTCGGAGCGGTAGAACCGACGGGCGTCTTCTTCGGCATTTTCACCAATGATCGTCCCTTCCGGGATGACACAGGCCCGGTCAATAACGCAACGCCGCAAGCGACAGGAGCGTCCGACCCAGACCTCCGGTAAAAGAACCGCAGAGTCGATATTGCAGAACGAGTTCACACGCACCCGTGAGAACAATACCGATTGCACCACTACCGATCCGGATATCACACATCCACCGGAAACCAGTGAGTTCAGCGTCATACCGTGACTTCCCGATCTGTCCTGAACAAATTTCGCCGGTGGTAAAGATTCATTATAGGTACGTATTGGCCAGTTACGGTCATACATGTCCAGTTCAGGTACAACTGATGCGAGATCGAGGTTTGCTTTCCAGTACGCTTCGAGGGTTCCAACGTCACGCCAGTAGGGTTCTGATTCAGGGTCCGAATGCACACAGGACAGTGGGAAGGGATGTGCATAAGCCATGCCAGACTTGGTTATCAGCGGGATGATATCTTTGCCGAAATCGTGACTGGAATTTTCATTCTTGTCGTCTTCTTCGAGCAACTCATAAAGGTACTCAGCGTCGAAAACATAAATTCCCATGCTGGCGAGCGATTTTGTGCTGTCATTCGGCATTGAAGGCGGGTTGGCGGGTTTTTCGACAAACTCAATAACTTTGTCGTTTTCATCCACCGCCATGACGCCAAACGCACTTGCCTCTTCAATGGGCACCGGCAGACAAGCCACGGTGCAACGCGCACCTTTTTCGACATGATCGATAAGCATGCGTGAATAGTCCTGCTTATAGATATGGTCGCCGGCCAGAATGACGATGTACTCCGCACCATAGCGGCGAATGATGTCGAGGTTCTGCGTAACCGCATCGGCGGTGCCGCGATACCAGCTCTCGCCATGCACACGCTGCTGAGCAGGCAACAGATCGACAAATTCGTTCATCTCTTCGTTGAAGAAGGACCAGCCACGCTGAATATGCTGCACCAGCGTGTGGGATTGATACTGCGTGATCACACCAATACGACGAATACCGGAGTTAATGCAGTTGGATAATGCGAAATCGATAATACGGAACTTACCGCCGAAGTGAACCGCGGGTTTGGCGCGTTTTTTTGTCAAATCTTTAAGGCGGGTCCCGCGCCCTCCCGCAAGTATCAGGGCTACAGATTTTAATGGCAGCTGGCGCGCTAACATTAAGGGATCGTTCTTATCTAATCTAACCATGACTAACTCCTTTTTTATGACCTTTCAAAGACGCATACTCCGTGCGCGGGCCCATGCCAGACAGCCATCACTACCGGATTATCCTCACCGGCAAACGGAGGAACAGCACGCCATTCCCCTTCTGGTAGCGCAATCTCTGCAACTTCATGCGTGCCGTTAATCGCCAGCAGTACACGATCGGACAGCAGAATTTGCAGACGGTGGACACCGCTTTGCCACTCCGCAACACTGAGAGGCTGCGCTTCCTTATTAAGCCAACGCACGTTGCCATCCCCCTCTTCCCACCATGCATCCCGGGTTAATGCGGGAATACGCTGGCGGAGGTGAATCAACGCGGCGGTAAATGCCATCAGCCCACTGTTAGCGTGTTGCCAGTCAAGCCAGGTCAACGCGTTGTCCTGACAGTAAGCGTTGTTATTACCGTGCTGGCTATGACCATGCTCGTCACCGGCCAGCAACATTGGTGTTCCCTGGGACAATAGCAGTGTTGTTAACAGGGCATGGACGCTTGCTCGCCTCCTTTCTGTTACATCAAAACTGCTACTTAGCCCTTCTATACCATGATTATTACTGTGGTTGTTGTTAGTACCGTCGCGATTTTCCTCACCATTCGCTTCGTTATGCTTATGGTTGAAACTCACGCAATCACGCAATGTGAACCCGTCATGCGCCGTCACCAGATTGACCGACGCATGGGGCAGACGCCCTTCGCGACGGAACATATCGCTGGATGCGGCAAAGCGCCCGGCAAACTCCCCAGGCGAGAGTGACTGCTCCAGCCAGAAACGGCGCGTTGCATCACGAAAATGATCATTCCATTCGGCAAACAACGGCGGAAAATTCCCCACCTGGTAACCGCCCCAGCCGATATCCCACGGTTCAGCGATAAGCTTCACCTGGGAGAGCAACGGACAGTTTTTGATTGCCTCAAACAACGGCGCCTGCTGGCTGAATGCCGGCGTGCGGCCCATAATCGTAGCCAAATCAAAACGAAAGCCGTCGATATGGAAAGTCTCTACCCAATATTTCAGGCAAGCGTATGCATAAGCCACGCCGCCTGTATGACTCAGGTTTAACGTATTGCCGCAACCGGTCCAGTTTTCGTAATCGCCGTCATCCCTGATCCAATAATAGCTACGGTTATCAATTCCGCGCAGGGAGAGGGTTGGCCCATCAAGGTCAATTTCAGCGCTGTGGTTCAGCACGATATCAAGGATGACCTCAATACCGTTTTGATGCAGTGACTTAACCGCATCACGCAACTCATTGATGGCCGACTCGGGAGAGGTGGCATAACGCGGGTCAAGCGCAAAGAGCGCCAGCGGGTTATAGCCCCAGTAGTTACTTAAACCCAGACGTTGCAGGCGCGGCTCACTGATAAAATGCGCCACCGGCATCAGCTCAAGCGCGGTGATACCCAGCGTTTTGAAGTAGTTGATCATTACCGGATGACCAAGGGCTTTATAGGTACCGCGAATCTCAGCGGGCAAATCCGGGTGCAGATACGTCAACCCTTTGACATGCGCTTCATAGATGACTGTATTACCCCATGGCGTGCGTGGCGCGGCATCATTCTCCCAGTCAAACGTGTCATCCACGACCACGCTTTTTGGCGCGATGGCCGCGCTGTCATGTGGATCAGGAGAATCATAGCCGCCGTGCAACAATGGGCTGTCTTTCACATCACCTTCGACACGGCGCGCACAGGGATCGAGAAGTAGCTTCGCCGGGTTAAAGCGATGCCCCTGACCAGGTTCCCACGGGCCGTGTACACGATAGCCATAACGCGTACCGGGCAACGCATTCGCCAGGAAACCGTGCCAGACATCGCCGCTACGGGCGGGTAAGTCAAAACGCTGTTCGTTGCCTTCGTCATCAAAAATGCACAGCTCCACTCGCTCCGCATGTGCCGAAAATAGCGTGAAATTCACGCCATTTTCCTCCACATGGGCTCCGAGTGGTGTCGCGTTGCCTGCGGTCAGCCTGGTCATCACCCCTCCCGCACAAACCAGACGGTTGCCAGCGGCGGAATCGTCACCGAGAGAGATTGCGCCCTGCCGTTCATCGGGATTTCATCACTGTGCACGCCACCGCCATTGCCGGTATTGCTGCCGTGATAGTGCATCGAATCCGTATTTAATTCTTCACGCCAGCGCCCCGGCTGGTTGATACCAAAGCGGTAGTTATGACGCGGTACGGGGGTGAAATTGCTGACAACAATGATTTCGTTCCCGGCTTTATCGCGACGCACAAAGACAAACACCGAGTTTTCATGGTCATCCACCACCAGCCATTCAAAGCCATACGGGTCAAAATCCAGCTCATGCAACGCTTTGTGATGACGGTAGACGTGGTTCATATCCCGCACCAGACGCTGCACGCCGTGGTGCCAGTTATCGCCCCCTTCAAGCAGATGCCAGTCGAGGCTACTGTCATGGTTCCACTCACGCCCCTGCGCAAATTCGTTACCCATAAACAGCAGTTTTTTACCGGGGAAAGCCCACATCCAGGCGTAGTAAGCACGCAGGTTGGCAAACTTCTGCCACGCATCGCCGGGCATACGGTCAAGAATAGATTTCTTGCCATGCACCACTTCATCATGGGACAGCGGCAACACGAAATTTTCCGTGTAGTTGTAGAGCATGCCAAAGGTGAGTTTGTCGTGATGGTGTTTGCGATAGACCGGATCGAGCTTCATGTAATCCAGCGTGTCGTGCATCCAGCCGAGATTCCACTTGTACCAGAAGCCCAGGCCGCCCAGCGAAGGCGGACGCGAGACGCCGGCAAAGTCGGTGGACTCTTCCGCCATACTCACCGCGCCAGGAACCTGCTCGCCAAGAATGCGGTTGGTGCTACGCAAAAACTCGATGGCTTCGAGATTTTCCCGCCCACCAAATTCGTTGGGGATCCACTCGCCTTGTTTACGACTGTAATCGCGGTAAATCATCGAGGCGACGGCATCCACGCGCAGGGCATCAATACCAAAACGCTCAACCCAGTAGAGCGCATTCCCCACCAGATAGTTGCTGACTTCACGGCGACCATAGTTATAAATCAGGGTATTCCAGTCCTGATGGTAACCTTCACGCGGATCGCTGTGTTCATAGAGCGCGGTGCCGTCAAATTCGGCCAGAGCAAAGTCATCGGACGGGAAATGACCTGGTACCCAGTCCAGAATCACATTCAACCCAGCGGCATGAGCCGCTTTGATAAAGTAGATAAAATCATCACGGGTGCCAAAACGGCGCGTCGGGGCATAGAGGCCCGTTGGCTGATAACCCCAGCTTCCGTCAAACGGATGCTCATTAACGGGCAGCAACTCCAGATGGGTAAAGCCCATCCATTTTGCATACGGCACCAGTTGGTCCGCCAGCTCACGGTAGCTCAGCCAGAAATTATTGTCCGTGTGGCGACGCCATGACCCCAGATGGACCTCGTAGATGGAGATGGGCGCATCAAATTCGTTGGCCTTTTTACGCTCTTGCGTCTGCGCTATCTTTTCCGGCAGATCGCAGATCATGGATGCTGTTTCCGGGCGCATCTGCGCTTCAAAAGCATAAGGATCAGATTTAATCCGCAGCTTGCCGTGCGCATCAATCATCTCAAATTTATAGAGCTGCCCATTGTGCGCACCCGGAATGAAAAGTTCCCAGATACCACTTTCACGGCGCAGGCGCATGGGATGGCGGCGACCATCCCAGTAGTTAAATTGCCCGACGACGGAAACCCGGCGGGCATTTGGCGCCCACACAGAGAAGCGGGTCCCGGTCACGCCGTCCATTGTATCTGCGTGAGCGCCCAGCGTTTCGTAAGGTCTCAGGTGGGTGCCTTCGGAAAGCAGCCAGGCGTCCATATCCTGAATCAATGGACCAAAGCGGTAAGGATCGTCGATAAGGTTCTGCTGCCCATGCCAGATAACGGCCAACTGGTAGCGAAAGGGGTTTTTGCGTCGCGGCAGAACGCCACTAAAGAAACCGCGTGAATCAAGGCAATCAAGATTGCCTACTTTGCGCCCGGTTTTGGGTTCAATAACCCAGACCTCGGTCGCGTCAGGTAATAATGCGCGGACTTCCAGCCCGGCTTCCGTCTGGTGCATGCCGAGGACGGAAAAGGGGTCTGCAAAATGGCCTTCAATGAGCGCATTAATCACGTCTCTATCTACAAAAACAGACATGGTTTAATCCTTGTTATTTATGTCACACCTTTCCCGGCAAGGTTATACGCCCAGCTGTGACATTTTTTTTGACCTGAACGGCGCAGCACATAATGTGCATCCTCTCTGCTCCGTCCTACCTTCAGGCAGAATGCGTAAACACCCCACTTAAAGCATAGCCAACGCTTTATCTGACTCCCGAGAAAAATATCAACATCTGCGTACACTCCGTTAATACGCAAAAAAAAGGGGTGACAAGCACCCCTTTTTAAACAAATTAAGATTATGCGAGCTGGCGTAATACGCGGCGTAGCGGCTCCGCTGCGCCCCACAGGAGCTGGTCCCCTACGGTAAATGCAGAGAGGAAGTCCGACCCCATATTCAGCTTACGCAGACGCCCTACAGGGGTGGTCAGCGTGCCTGTTACGGCAGCTGGCGTCAGTTCACGCATGGTGATTTCACGGTCGTTCGGTACCACTTTCGCCCATGGGTTATGGGCCGCCAGCAGCTCTTCGATGGTCGGGATAGACACATCTTTTTTCAATTTAATGGTAAATGCCTGGCTGTGGCAGCGCAGCGCGCCGACGCGAACACACAAGCCATCAACCGGAATTGTGGTGGTTGTCGCGAGAATTTTGTTGGTTTCAGCCTGGCCTTTCCACTCTTCACGGCTTTGACCGTTATCCAGCTGTTTGTCGATCCAGGGGATCAGGCTACCAGCCAGCGGCACGCCGAAGTTATCGACGGGCAGTTCGCCGCTGCGAGAGAGCTGGGTAACTTTACGTTCGATATCGAGGATGGCAGAAGCCGGGTCTGCCAGCTCAGCCGCCACGTGACCATGCAGTTGCCCCATTTGCGCCAGCAATTCACGCATATGACGCGCACCGCCGCCGGAAGCAGCCTGATAAGTCGCCACAGAAACCCATTCCACCAGATCGTTGGCGAACAGACCGCCCAGTGACATCAGCATCAGGCTGACAGTACAGTTGCCGCCCACGAAGGTTTTGATGCCTTTGTTCAGGCCGTCGGTAATCACCGCCTGGTTCACCGGGTCAAGAATAATGATGGCGTCATCTTTCATACGCAGGGAAGAGGCAGCATCGATCCAGTAACCCTGCCAACCGCTTTCACGAAGCTTTGGATAAATTTCGTTGGTATAATCGCCGCCCTGGCAGGTGACAATGATGTCGAGGGCCTTCAGTGCTTCCAGATCGAATGCGTCCTGCAACGTACCGGTAGACTTACCGCCGAACGTCGGGGCTGCCTGACCAAGCTGGGAAGTAGAGAAGAAGACCGGGCGAATGGCGTCGAAGTCGCGCTCTTCTACCATGCGTTGCATGAGTACGGAGCCGACCATTCCGCGCCAACCGATAAAACCAACATTTTTCATAGCGTATTTCCTGCGAAGGTGTGTGCTGTTAGTGCGAGCCAGTATCCAACTGGCGCTAATAGTCCACCTTACAAAATGCACGCAAAGTCGCAAGTGAAATTAATCAATGATGGGCAAGCCATCAGAAATACCGCTTATCAGCGGCAATATGGGTAATTGATAATGAGCGAAATCATTTCGGTGGCAGTGTTGTTGATCCTGATTATGGACCCTCTCGGGAACCTGCCGATTTTTATGTCAGTTCTTAAGCACACTGAGCCGAAGCGCCGCCGAAAAATCATGATTCGCGAGCTCCTCATCGCACTGGTGCTGATGTTGGTTTTCCTCTTCGCGGGCGAAAATATTCTGGCATTTCTCAACCTGCGCGCCGAAACCGTTTCGATTTCCGGCGGCATCATCCTGTTTCTGATCGCCATTAAAATGATTTTCCCCAGCGAGTCCGGCAGCAGTATGGGTCTGCCCGCAGGTGAAGAACCTTTTATTGTACCGCTTGCGGTTCCGCTGGTGGCCGGGCCGACACTGCTTGCCACCCTGATGCTGCTTTCACACCAGTACCCTAATCAGATGGGCCATCTGGTTATTGCATTGTTGATTGCCTGGGGCGGTACCGTGGCGATATTGCTGCAATCATCGCTGTTCCTGCGCCTGCTCGGTGAAAAAGGGGTGAACGCGCTTGAGCGTTTAATGGGACTGGTGCTGGTGATGCTCGCAACCCAGATGTTCCTGGATGGCATCCGCTTGTGGATGAAGGGTTAGCAAGGCAAAAAGCAAAACGGCGGCGGGAACAAAAGCAAAAAGGCAACACAAGTTGCCTTTTTTAGTGTTTGCTCCCTCTCCCCGTGGAGGTAAAAGCAAAACGGCAACCTTAGTTGCCGTTTTTGGTGTTTGCTCCCTCTCCCCGTGGGAGAGGGTTGGGGTGAGGGCATCAAACCGCACCGCTCCACAAGGGTGAGGGCATCAAACCGCACCTCTCCCTGCAATACCTTAACTCAACAACGTAAACGCAATCATCCCGACAATCGCACCCGTGGTGCCCAGAATCGTTTCCATTAAGGTCCAGGTTTTCAGCGTCTGCGCTTCGGTGGCGCCGGTAAATTTACCGAACAGCCAGAATCCCGCATCGTTCACGTGACTGACCACAATGGAACCACCCGCGATACAAATAGACAGGGCCGCCAGTTGCGCACCGGAAAAATGCAATTGTTCAATCACCGGCATGACCAGACCCACTGCGGTTAAACAGGCGACAGTCGCAGACCCCTGAATAATGCGCACCGCTGCGGCCAGCACAAAACAGGTCACCGCAATCGGCAGACCCATACCGGTCAACGCTTCACCTAATGCCGGGCCAACACCCGAATCCACCAGCACCTGCTTGAACACACCGCCAGCCCCAATCACCAGCAGGATGATACCCGCCGGCTGCAGTGCCTGACCGCAGATCTCCATGACCCGATCTTTTGCCATGCCCTGACGAATGGCCAGGCCATAAATCGCCACCAGGCACGCCACCAGAATCGCGGTGAACGGGTGACCGATAAACTCCAGCCAGTTGTAGAGATCTGAACCTTCTGCAACAAAACGCGCTGCGATAGTTTTCAGACCTACCAGCACCAGCGGCAGCAGAATCAGCGACAGGCTAAAGCCGAATGACGGCATTTTACCCTCGCCCAGATGCGGCTCAGTGACGTCGTCGGGGATATGCAGCTCAACATAGCGGCTGATAAAGTTGCCCCACAGCGGCCCGGCAATCAGCATTCCTGGAACGGCAGCGCACAGCCCAATCAGGATCATCCAGCCAAAGTCGGCGTGCATCTGCGAAGCCAGCAGCATCGGTGCAGGCCCCGGCAGCAGAAATGCTGCGGCCGCCGCTACACCCGCAAACAGCGGAATCACCAGCTTCACAAGGTTCGTACCGGTATGACGCGCCATAGAGAAGGCAACGCTAATCAGCAGCACGACCGCCACTTCAAAGAACAGCGGCAGCGCGCAAATCAGACCGGCCAGGCCAATCGCGAAATGCGCGCGGTTGTGACCAAATGATTTGAGCATCTTCACGGCTATCTGATCGACCGCGCCGGTCTCATGCAGAATTTTGCCGAACATCGCTCCCAAAGCCACCACAATGGCAAGGAAGCCCAGCGTCCCACCCATCCCTTTTTCCATCGTCGCCGCAATCTTGATTAACGGCATACCGGAAAAAAGTCCTGCACCAATAGAAACCACCATCAAAGCAACGAAAGCATGCATACGCGCTTTCATCACTAAAAACAGCAGCAGCAACACAGAGCCAACTGCTGTTAAAACAAGCGTCAATGTACTCACAACGAACTGCCTTTATTTGTTAATCACTTCAATCGTGCTGGCGACAACACCGTCCAGTGGCTGGTCAATATCGACGATCAACACGTCGCGCTCATCCGCACCCGGCTCTTCCAGGGCTTCAAACTGGGTCACCAGCATTTGCGTTTTAAAGAAGTGTCCTTTACGCGCTTTCAGGCGGCTTTCGATAACATCGAAGTCCCCTTTCAGGTAGATAAAGGAGAGGTTAGGGTTACCATCACGGAGCAGGTCGCGGTAACGCTTTTTCAGCGCCGAACAGACAATCAGCGACACTTTGTTGGTACGCTGCATTGCAAAGGCCGCATCGTTGAGCGCCTGCAACCAGGGTTCGCGGTCATCGTCATTCAACGGCTCGCCTGCGGCCATTTTCATGATATTAGCGCGTGGATGAAGGAAGTCGCCGTCAAGAAACGCGGCATGGAGTTGATGCGCCACTTCACTGGCGACGGCGGATTTACCACTGCCAGATACGCCCATCAGGACATAGACGTGGTGATCATGGTTAGTCGTGCTCAAAGCGTAGCTCCCACAGGTACAAAGTGAATTGTTACGGGTAACAGTTATCGGTAACATTGTCCTGCCGGGATAATGGATAAGCAATAACCATTCGTGCCAGAAGTGAATAAGTGTGAGCTACTTCAAATTTGTCAGACTAAATAGATCCACCCGGTGACAATGTGAAACCTAAATCTAACAATTTTGGCGTAACAGATTCACCACGAATGCGCGCCAGCAGGCGTTCTGCGCCAATACGCCCCATGCGTTCACGCGGCGTAAGCACGCTCGCAAGACGCGGCTCCATTACCTGGCCAATGTCGTGACCGTGGAACCCGGCGATCGCCATATCATCAGGAATTTTGAGTCCCAGACGCTGGCATTCGAACGCCGCGCCGACCGCCAGGTCGTCGTTGGTACAAAAAATTCCGTCCAGTTGCGAGTATTCGCGACGCGCCTGCCGCATGAGCTCAATGCCCGCGGTATAGGAGGAGGACTGTTCTACCATCA
The DNA here is from genome assembly GCF_023613995.1 of Citrobacter sp. MNAZ 1397. NCBI lineage: Bacteria > Pseudomonadati > Pseudomonadota > Gammaproteobacteria > Enterobacterales > Enterobacteriaceae > Citrobacter > Citrobacter sp. MNAZ 1397. The sequence goes on along the minus strand of NZ_JAKIVH010000003.1, from coordinate 347,403 downwards.
CGCTGTATGGCGTCAGACCCGCATCAAGCATCGCCTGCTCATACCCCTTCTGTTTGATAATAGTACGTTCGTCGAGACGTGCGCCCAGGTAGGCCACCCGGCGATGACCACGTTCAATAATGGCTGCCGTCATCTGCCGTGCCGCTTCAAAGTTGTCGAAGCCAACGGCGATATCCAGACAAGGCGATTTGCTGTCCATCAGTTCAACCACCGGGATACCGGCCACTTCAATCATTTTCAGCGTGCGAGGGGTATGCGTACGTTCAGTAAGGATAAGACCGTCGATATTCCATGACAGCATGGATTCAAGCCGCTCTTCTTCCAGTTCAGGTTTATAGCCAAAGTGTGCCAGCATGGTTTGATAGCCAAACGCATCCGTCACGCTTTCGATACCGCGCAGAACCTCTGCGAAAACCTGGTTAGTTAAAGAGGGAAGCAGCACGCCAACCGCACGGCTGGTGGCATTGGAGAGGATATCCGGAGCCCGATTCGGAATGTAGCCCAGTTCATCAAGTGCAGCCGCTATTTTAGACCGAAGCGCCACGGAGACCTGCTCCGGGTTGCGTAAAAATCGGCTGACCGTCATTTTGGTCACGCCAACGCGATCGGCCACATCCTGAAGTACGGGTCTTTTCTTTTTCATCGTCCTGAATTGATAAACGGGGAAACATCAGGCCAGTTTATCACGGACAAAGCGCAACCTTCTGGTGTTAACCGGAAGGTTGCGTCATTTATTTAAGCCCGATCAAACTGGCGGCAGGTCGAAGAGTAAAATTTCGCTGTCGCTATCGGCATGAATGGACAGAGCCTGCTCGTCCCAGATAGCCAGGCCATCGCTGGTGGTCGCTTTCGTTCCGTTAATGGAAACCTCGCCTTTCACCACCTGAATCCAGATTTTGCGGTCTGCTGAAACCTGATACACAGACTGCTCATCTTTCAACAGCGCCCAGCGATAAAGCTCCATGTCCTGATGCACTTTCAGCGAACCATCACGCGCGTCCGGCGACAGAACCAGTTGGCGGCCCTGCGTTGCATCAAAGCGACGCTGTTCATAACGCGGCGTGATGCCATTTTCTTGCGGAATAATCCAGATCTGGTACAGACGCAGCGGTTCAGTAGCGCTCGGGTTGTACTCTGAGTGCCGCACGCCAGTACCTGCGCTCATTATCTGGAATTCGCCTGCCGGGACCTGCTCTTTATTGCCCATGCTGTCCTGATGTTCAACCGCGCCTTGCAGTACATATGTCAGGATTTCCATATCTTTATGGGGATGAGTACCAAACCCCTGCCCGGCGTCAATCACGTCGTCATTAATCACGCGCAGTGCAGAAAAACCCATAAAGTTTGCATCGTAATAGTTGGCAAACGAAAAGGTATGCCAGGAGTCCAGCCAGCCATGATTTGCATGGCCACGGTCGTTTGCTTTGCGTAAGTAAATCATGTTTTCACCCTCATGTTCGTTTCGATGGGGTAAGTGTGGACCCGATCGCTGACCAATCATAGAGGGTGAAAATTGACTCCTCTGTTCAAAAATTATGAATGACTTCCGATAGCGGAAGACCGCTCATTTTGCGAGGGTTACCGTCGCGGGAGAGGCCTGTTCAAAGGCACGCTCCAGGATCTCCAGGTTGGTCAGAACATCAGATTCCTTGACGTAATTATCCGCCCCGGCAGTCAATGTGGCATAGAGCGCATCATAGACCCGGCCATAGTCACCGATTTCCGGTTTCAGTTCCTCACGCACCGTTTCACCTGCGTCATTCACATACTCCAGCACACCGACACTGTCATCTGCCGCAAACCCCGCATCGCCGGGCATGATATTGGCCTTCAGGCTGGTCTCCTGCTGGTCGATGCCGTACTTGATGAATGATCCTTTGCGGCCATGGACAATAAACTTCGGATAGTCGATTTTGACCAGGTAGCTGGTTTTCACGATAGCTTTCAGGTCGCCATAAAAGAGCTGAGCTTCAAAGGTATCATCCGGATTGGCCTTGTTACGCAGGCTACGAATGTCATATGCCACATGGTCCGGGCGACCAAACAGTGAAATAATTTGATCCATCGTATGCACGCCAAGGCCATAGAACGACCCGTCCTGCGGCAGACCCGGTTTCGTTTCTGCAACCGGGCGGTAGTAATCAAAATGGCTCTCTACTTCAACGATTTCGCCTAACTTGCCGCTTTCAATGGCTTTTTTGGCCGTCAAAAAACAGGAGTCAAAGCGGCGATTCTGATACGGCGTAACGATCAGACCTTTACTTTTCGCCAGTTCAAAGAGAGTCACTGCTTCGGCAATCGTCGGTGTAAATGGCTTCTCAACCAGCACATTTTTCCCGGCTTCCAGCGCCCGTTTCGCATACTCAAAATGGCTGTCCGCGTGGGTACAAACGATGACCAGCCTGACCTGCGGATCATTAAGAACCTCATCAAGATCGCTGGTGAAGTGAATGTGCTGATACTGCGGCTGCTGTTCTTCCGGTTTCGCATGGCGGCGAAAGATATGCGCCACATGCCAGGTATCTTTGCGATTGAGAACGTAAGGGAGGTGGTAGCGGGTGGTACTTTTACCAAAGCCGATAAATGCGCAATGCAGAGTCATAATGCTGTCCTTGTTTAGCGTCGCAGCCTTAAACCTTAGCGCAAGACGCCCACGGATAAAAACCGCCGCCATCAATGAACAAGATATTCAGCCACAGCATTGCAACCTTACCATCTATATTCTGGAATTATAAAAGCAGAATAAACAATCACTTCCATTCTTAAAATCCCCTACCACATCTTGATCTCTTCGCCCAAATTGCTGATAAAAGTGCCGCGAAAAGCAGGATGTTTCTCGCGATAACAGGTCAGCCACGCATGGCGCTGACTGCAATAGAAAGCGGCCCAGGGAATTATGCATGGACAGAAAATATCTCCTGCTAAACATCACCCTTCTGGTCTGGTTGTTTGCGCTGTTGGCATGGTGCGTTGGTGCATCAACGCTGGCAAAAAGCGCAGGACTGCTGGCTTTTGCCTTCTTTAGCGCTTTTATCCTCAGAGGATTAATAACAGGTATGTTCAAAAAACATAAAAACAGCGAAAACCAGGGCGCAATCGTCACCACGCCCTCCCCCGATAATCAACATCCGGCGCAGAAAGAGACTCGTACGGTGATCGCCAGCGATGTTCACCTTGAAGGCAATATCACCTCATCCAGCCCGGTTTATGTTTATGGCAGCGTACGGGGAGATATCAACGTAAAAGAGAGTCTGGTCAACGTCATGCGTGAAGGACGGGTTGATGGGAATATTAACTGTCAGGAACTGATTATCGACGGCACAGTGACCGGTCAGTGTACGGGTGATGCGGTAGATATTGCCGAAAACGGTACGTTAACCGGCACGCTCGCCTATCACTCGCTGAGCGTAAAGCAGGGTGGCACCTTTACCGGCCAGGCAGAACTGCGTGCCCCACGGCATGAACAGACGAACGTTGTGGGGCTGGTACTCGACGCCACTACGGATAGTGCAAGCAAAAAGGTTGAGGAAAAACGCAGGTAAAAAAAAAGCCAGCACCCGGCTGGCTAAGAAATACTGGAAGCAATGTGAGCAATGTCGTGCTTTCAGGATTACCGTATCGGTTTCCCTGAACGCATGGCAATAATAATCATTATCATTCGCACTTGTCTACCCCTTTTTGCAAAAAATGGCAGTTGACGCACTTTGCAAAGTCCATGATGTTGAAGAGGCAACTTCACCAACAGAGGAAAAAAGGAATGAGTGACATTGTGATACGCCATATTGAAGCCAGCGATGCAGAAGCATTACGCCACATCAATTCACATCCTGGGGTGTATCACGACACGCTACAAATTCCTCATCCTTCTATGGCAATGTGGCAAGAAAGGGCCGCCGTCAAACCAGGCCGACGCCACCTCGTCGCCTGTATTGATAAAGAGGTCGTCGGACACCTGGCTCTGGATATCATGGAAAACCCCCGGCGCGGCCACGTTGCCACTTTTGGTATTGGTGTTTCAGCCGAAAAACAGGGGCGCGGCGTTGGCAGTGCGTTGATGCATGAAATGGTCAATCTGTGCGACAACTGGCTGCGAATAGAACGTATTGAACTGACCGTTTTCGTTGATAATGCCCCGGCGCTAACGCTGTATCAGAAGTTCGGTTTTGAAATTGAAGGCACCGGAAAGCATTTCGCCCTGCGCAATGGCGAGTATGTTGATGCCTATTTTATGGCGCGGATAAAATAATCCCTTTCTCTCTCTTTTGAAAAAGAGAGAGAAAATTTTTTAGGTACATAAATATTATTTATAAATCTATTCATAAAATAAATGTTTAATCTGTTCTGGACACGGCGCCAATAAAAAGAGTAAATAAATATTTTTAGCAGGAGGCTAAAATGGCAAACATTATTTATCTTTCTCTTCAGGGCTCGCAGCAAGGATTGATTTCCGAAGGGTGTTCAACACAGAAATCCATTGGCAATAGTTATCAATTGATGCACGCGGATGAAATCTTCATCTATGAATTAATCAGCGAGATAACGCGTGAACAAAATGTATTAATGCAGCCAGTTGAAATCAGAAAGCCTATCGATAAGTCCACGCCACTGTTAGCCAATGCCATAAGTAAAAATGAAGAGCTTGAATGCCTTTTTAATTTTTATCGTTCAGGCCGTGGCGGAGGCATGGAACATTATTTCCAACTAAAACTTATCAAAGCAAAAATAAATCATATTCGTTTTTATTATCCTAATTCCCTCACCCATAATGACAGCCAACCTCAGGAGAGCGTCTCCTTTGTCTATGAATCGGTGGTATGGGAGCATGTTGCTGCAGGGACAAGCGCATGGAGCCTCTGGGAAGAAAGGATATTTTAAATGGGAACAGCAGCGATCAGTTATTTAAGGCGGGATCTGGAACAGTACGCGTTAGCGCTTCGCCGTGTAGCAAACCTGGCCTCGGTATTTTTTATAGATTCATCGATATCAAGAATGGATTATATTCAGGAGATCGAAAATGTCATCATCGATATCACTCGTCGATTTAACAGTACCTTTGATATAAATGAACGAATCAGGTTAATCAATGAGCTTAAGTTTGAGTTCGAGTTAGCTGAAAAAGAGTATCAGAGCCTGCGGCGAGGCGATTATCACAAGTATATCATCACCGATATATTTGAGGATCAAGGTATCTTAAAATACGCTAAGATAGCCGGAGGGGTTGTTTCCGGCGTGGGGCAGATTTTTGGTGCGCGGGGTGTTTACAAGTTTGGCAATACGGTCCATTCTAAACGAATAAAAGGCATAAGCGTGGTGATAGCTGGGCATGGTTTAAATAATATTTATGAAAGTATTACGCCTTTACTCTACGATCAACAGAAGCCATGGATAATACGTAAGACCTATCGTTTTATTGCCCAAAAAATGGGCTATGATATCGATGAAGGCGACCTTGCTTATAGCTCAGTAGACTTTGCCGTTACCGCCTATGCAGCCTATTCCGGCATGAAAATCGTGCCCAATAAAAACTCGCTGGCGTTACGCTCCTGGGGAGACAAGCCCGGAACCGGACGGCTTTATAAAGCCGTTTCGCAGGACTTCAGAAACGCATTCTCATTAAAACCAACGCCATTGAAAATTTATCAGGTTGGCGACTCGTTGAGAAAATTTAAGGCCACCTTTATCGATGATGAATATCGATATGGAAAGCCTTAATTGACTATATGGACCAGTTGATTTCCCAGTCATCAGGTAGCCTTTTCGGTACCGGAATTTTATACCTTAAGCATTTCGCTCTGATTAATGACATTTTAAAAATAAGCATAGCCGGAAACCTGGTTTGTCTGAAGTCGGAATATAAGCAGCAAAGAATAACTATCATAAATGTAATCGCAGTACAAATCAGACCTTTCAATACTTCATCCTGAAAAAAAGCAGAGATAAAGAAGATAAACCCTAGCGATGAAAACATTAAATTACCACTTGAACAAAACTCTGCAAGACTCAGAATAACAAAGGGTAAATGCTCCCTTTCATTTTGGTGCCTTGTCGCCGCCCGCGCATTTTTCCGCATCTGTAAATATCTGTTTTTAAGATAGAAAAGATCCTTTTTAGTTAAAACGGATAAAATCACCTGATTAGCGTCCATGTACATTCTCCTGGCCTGTCCTTTTGCTGATGCTTAATACAGTTTAAAAAAAGCATCTTCGTTGAAACCAACACCTGAATTTATTTCAGACTAACGCCTCGCGGCAAAAACTTAAAGCAACATTCTAAAAGGCGAATATCGACTTAAAAAGCCTTTTCCCACTATATTGGATAAATTTCCCAGTCATCAGGGAGTCTTTGCGGAACCGGAATTTTATAGTTTAGACATTTAATTCTAATTAATAGCATTTTAAAAATAAGCATAGCCGGAAACCTCGTCAGCCTGACTTCGGCATATAAAAAGGCAAGAATCGATAGTATTAATGTGATCCCGGCAATAATAAGACTCTTTAAGACTTCATCATGAAAAACAGCATTGGCTGTGATGGAAATAATCGCTACTAAAAACAGAAGCTTAATACTTGAACAAAAATCCGCAAGGCTCAGAATAACAAAGGGTAAATGTTCTCGTTCGTTTCGGCATCCTGTCGCCGCCCGCGCATTTTTCCGCATCTGTAAATATCTGTTTTTAAGATAGAAAAGGTCATGCTTAGTTAAAACGGATAAAATCACCTGATTAGCGTCCATGTATATTCTCCTGGCCTGTCCTTGGTGCGCATGTTTAAAACATGGCTAATCCGACCTAACCATCATTGAAACAAAAACGCTAATTCCCTGCAAGGGAATATACTTCGTTGATACAACTAAGAATATTTCAGGCTGGCTGTGAATTCATTCATATAATAAATGGCCCTTTCCCATAAAAGGGCCATTTCGCTTAATACCCCGCCGTTAAATCATCCACCGTACGTGGGTCAGACGCACCATACAGCGTGCCGTCCGGGCCAACCATAATGCTCTGCGTGCTGCCCATCGCCTCTTTCACGGCAACCTTTTGCCCTTTCTGCTCAAGCAGCTTGAGAGTATCCGGGCTAAAGCCTTTTTCGACGCGCAGTTCATCCGGCAGCCACTGATGATGGAAGCGCGGTGCATTGGTCGCTTCGGCGACGTTCATCCCAAAATCGATGCTGTTTACTACAATTTGCAGCACTGTTGTGATGATTCGACTACCACCAGGGCTGCCTGTGACCAGCCATGTTTTTCCGTCTTTCACTACGATAGTCGGCGACATAGAAGAGAGAGGACGTTTGCCCGGCCCTACCGCATTTGCATCGCCCCCCACCAGTCCATACACATTCGGAACACCCGGTTTGGCAGAGAAGTCGTCCATTTCGTTGTTCATCAGGATGCCGGTATTCCCCGCCACAATCCCGCTGCCAAAGGTGGTGTTGAGGGTGTAGGTCACCGCAACGGCATTCCCGTCTTTATCCACCACTGAATAGTGTGTCGTCTGGTTACTCTCGTAGGGCTCAAGCTTGCCCGGACGAATCTGGCTCGATGGCTTCGCTTTGTTGACGTCAATTTGCTGGGCCAGCGATTTTGCATAATCCTTGTTGGTCAACGCCTGCCAGGGCACCTTCACAAAATCCGGGTCGCCAAGATATTCAGACCTGTCGGCATAGGCGTACTTTTCTGCCTCAGCCATCACCTGCAAAGTATCCGCGCTGCCGAAGCCATATTTTGCGAGATCAAAGTTCTCAAGAATATTGAGGATCTGCACAATATGGATCCCCCCGGAAGAAGGCGGCGGCATGGAGAAAATCTGGTAGCCGCGGTAGTCACCGCTGATCGGTATGCGCTCAACGGCTTTATAATTAGCCAGATCTTCTTTCGTGATTAGGCCGCCGTTTTTGCTCATCTCCTGGGCAATCTGATCGGCAATCGCCCCTTTATAGAATGCATCCGGCCCTTTTTCGGCAATCATCTCCAGACTCTTTGCCAGATTAGCCTGAATCAGTTTGTCGCCTTTTTTCAGCGGTTCGCCATCTTTCCAGAAGATAGCTTTGCTGTTTTCATGATTTGGCAGTACTTCACTGCCATAGGTTTTGAGATCGTCAGCCAGCGCGTCATTCACTACGAAGCCCTGCTTCGCCAGCTTAATCGCGGGTTGTACGACTTTATTCAGCGGCAATGTGCCATATTTTTCCAGCGCCAGCGCAAAGCCCGCCACGGTGCCAGGCGTACCGGAAGCTAAGTGTGACGTGAGAGATTTTTTGCTGTCCGGGTTGCCCTGGTCGTCAAGAAACATATCGCGCGTTGCGGCTGCCGGGGCCATTTCACGAAAATCAATAGCCGTCGTTTTGCCGTCTTTAGTGCGGATCATCATAAACCCGCCGCCACCAAGATTACCGGCCTGCGGGTGCGTCACGGCCAGCGCATAGCCAACCGCCACAGCCGCATCCACGGCGTTGCCCCCCTGCTTAAGGATATCGACACCAACGCGAGTGGCGGTTTCGTCAACGGACGCCACCATCCCCTGCTTCGCACGAACCGGATGAAAGACATCCGCCTCAACGCCATATGACACCGGAGCCGGGGCCGCCACGGGCGGAGGTGCCGCCGCAACGCTAAAACATCCTCCCGCCATCAGAGCGGCTATCGCCACCCAACGCGCAAACTTCTGTTTCATCATCGTCGTTCTCCTGAGAAGGGGCAACAGTCCCCGCTTAAGCCTGGTTCAGAACTCCTAAAAGATCATCGTAATGCATGAAACGGAGTAAACTTAAAGGAAGCCTCAGAAGGAGGAGAAGATGATGAAACGACTATTTATTCTGGCCGCATTCTTGCCATTGACCGCTTTCGCACAGCCGCTCAACACCACCAATAACCCGAATCAGCCGGGTTACCAGATACCGAGTCAGCAGCGAATGCAGACGCAAATGCTCAATCAGCAACAGCAGCAAAAAGGGATGTTAAATCAGAATTTGCAGACGCAGACCCGCCTGCAACAGCAGCATCTGGAAGCGCAGATTAATAATAATTCCCAGCGGGTAAGGCAGGCACAGCCGGGGGAGCTCGATCCGAATACCCAGCAAATACTCCCCAATACCAACGGCGGCATGTTGAACCAAAGCGCTAACAATGATGCGACACTGGGCCAGCAGCAACATATGCTGCCCGCAAACCAGACAGGCAGCAGCATGCTGAATGAAAGCCATGTCAGCACGCCGCAAGCCAATATACCGCTTAAAACCGTTGCGCCTTAAGGCTGAAAATCTGGCCCGATGACGGCAATATTGTCAGTACAGATGCAATCAACGCCCCAGCGTAGCAACTCGGATGCGCGCTGCGGGCGGTTGACGGTATAAACCAGAATGCGTAATCCAGCGTCCCGCAGCATATCCACTCGTTCTTCATCCAGAAGCGTGTGATTAAGATGGATGGAAAAACACTCCAGACGGCTGGTCAGTTCCCGCCAGTCGTCGCGCCATTCATCCAGCAGCAACCCACGCGGTAATTCTGGGGCTGCCGCCATTGCCGCTTCCAGCGCATCGACTTCAAACGACGACAGCAACGGTGTCGGCATATCAGCCCAGAGTTCACGCGCGGCTAACGCCACCACTTTACCCGTCAGCGGGCCAGTGCCGGTCGTCGGTTTAATTTCGATGTTGGCCATCATGCCGTACTGACGGCAACGGTCGGCAACTTGCGACAGCAGCGGCAACGGTTCGTCTTTGAATTCGCCGCTAAACCAGCCACCCGCATCAACTTTCAGCAGATCGCTCCATTCCAGCTCCCCGGCAATACCCCAGCCGTTGCTGGTACGTTCGAGATTATCGTCATGCAGCAGAAAAATATGCCCGTCTTTCGACAACTTCGCATCGAATTCGATCATCGTGTGACCATAGCGGGCACCCACATCAATGGCCGCCAGGGTGTTTTCCGGGGCGAGTTTACCACCGCCACGATGGGCGGCGACGTGGGGGTAAGGCCAGTTACTCATACACGTTGTCCTGTTTCACCGTCAAAAAGGTGCAGGTGATTCTCCGGCAAATGCAGCCACAACGTGCTGCCCTGCTGCGGCCTGTCCTGATGTGCAAGACGCACCACCAGCTTGTGATCGCCCCAGCGACCATGAGCCAGATTGTCTGCACCAAGCATCTCAAGCGTATCCATCACCAGCGGTACGCCACCTGCGGACTGAGAGCTTAACGCAATATGTTCCGGGCGGATACCCAGCGTCATTTTACGTCCGGCATAACCCCGGTAATACCAGTTAATGGGCAGAGCCATCCCGCTTTCTAACTCAAAATGGGTGCCGGTGCTGCTGATACGCCCATCAAGCAGGTTCATGGCCGGGCTGCCGATAAAGCTCGCCACAAAGCGGCTGGCCGGTTTTTCATACACCTCAACAGGCGTGCCGATCTGTTCCGCCACGCCTTTATTCATCACCATAACACGCTGCGCCAGCGTCATTGCCTCTACCTGGTCGTGGGTTACGTAGAGCGAGGTCGTTTTCAGGCGACGATGTAAATGCTGTAATTCGAGCCGCATCTGGACGCGTAGTTTCGCGTCCAGGTTTGATAACGGTTCATCAAACAGGAACACCGCCGGATCGCGCACAATGGCACGCCCCATCGCCACACGCTGGCGCTGACCGCCGGATAACTCGCGCGGGCGGCGCTTTAACAGACCATCGAGCTCCAGAATACGGGCCGCCTCTTTCACGCGTTCGGCAATGTGCTCTTTACCCATGCCGCGAATTTTCAGCCCCCAGGCCATGTTCTCTTCCACGCTCATATGCGGGTAGAGCGCATAGTTCTGGAACACCATCGCAATACCGCGATCTTTCGGTTCTGTTTCTGTTACGCGCTGGCTATCAATCCAGATATCGCCTGTACTGACGCGCTCAAGGCCGGCGACCATGCGGAGCAGCGTCGACTTTCCGCAACCGGATGGCCCAACCATCACAATAAATTCGCCGTCTGCCACATCCAGCGTCAACGGCTGAATAACCTGCGTTTTGCCGTTATCCCAGCTCTTGGTTACGGCCTGTAGTTTTAATCCTGCCATCTTATTTCTCACTGTCTACCAGACCACGCACAAACGCACGCTGCATGGCAAAAACGATAACGACCGGGGGAATCAGCGTGAGCAGCATGGCCGCCATCACCTGATTCCATTGTGTGGTGCCTTCACCTACGGCGATCATGCCTTTGATGCCCGCGACAGCGGTGCCCAGATTGACGTCGCTGATGATAAGCAGGGGCCATAAATACTGGTTCCAGCCGTAGATAAAGGTAATGACAAACAGCGCCGCCAGATTGGTTTTTGACAGCGGCAGCACGATATCCCGGAAAAAGCGCATCGGTGAGGCGCCATCAATACGCGCCGCTTCCATCAGCTCATCCGGCAGCGTCATAAAAAACTGGCGAAAGAGGAATGTCGCCGTAGCCGAAGCCATCAGCGGTAGCGTTAACCCGGTGTAGCTGTCGAGCATTTTCAGGTTCGCAATCACTTCCACCGTCGGGAAAATACGCACTTCAACCGGCAGCATCAGGGTGATAAAAATCATCCAGAAAAAGAGGTTACGTAGCGGAAAGCGGAACCAGACGATGGCAAAGGCGGAGAGCATCGAGACGGCGATTTTCCCCACGGTAATAGAGAACGCCATGATGAAGCTGTTAAGCATCATCAGCCAGAACGGCGCACTGTTAACGCCAACGCCGTTAATCCAAATCGCTTTCATATTTTCCAGCAGGTGCGTGCCGGGAATCAGGGTCATTGGCGTTTCATAAACGGCGTTGTTATCCAGCGTTGCCGCCACAAAGGCGACATACAGCGGAAACAGGATCGTCACAATGCCCAGAATAAGCAGAAGGTGGCTGAAAAAAGTCAGCCCGGGACGATTCTCAATCATTGGTAGCGTACCTTGCTTTCAACATAACGGAACTGAACGACCGTCAGCACGATCACCAGGAACATCAGCACCACGGACTGTGCAGCGGAAGCGGACAGATCCAGACCGGCAAAGCCTTCACGGTAAATCTTATAAATCAGCGTGGTCGTTGCCTGTACCGGGCCACCCGCCGTTGCGGCATCAATCACCGGGAAGGTATCGAAAAAGGCATACACCAGGTTGACCACCAGCAGGAAGAAACTCACCGGGGCAATCAGCGGCAACGAGAGCTTAAAGAAGCGTCGAATCGGCCCTGCGCCGTCAATCGCCGCCGCTTCCACCAGGGAACGGGGAATAGATTGCAGCGCAGCGAAGAAGAATAAAAAGTTGTAACTAATCTGCTTCCAGATAGAAGCAAAAACCACCAGGAACATGGCCTGTCCACTGTTTTGCGCATGGTTCCAGTTATAACCAAATTGTTCAAGAAAGTGGGTTATCAAACCGCGACCAGGGTTGAAGAGAAATATCCACAACACCGCGGCGACGGCCGGGGCGACGGCATACGGGAGCAGCATTAACGTCTGGTATACACGGCTGCCGCGTACCACGTTGTCGACCAGTGCGGCAAAGAACAGGGACGAGAACAGGCCAAAAAAGGTGACCAGCGCGCTAAAACGCATCGTTGTCCAGAAGGACTCAAGGTAATAGCCGTCATGGAACAGGGCCACAAAATTATCAAGGCCCACGAACTGACTCGACAGGCCGAACGGATCAACACTTTGTACCGAATACCACAGCGCTTCGCCTGCAGGCCAGATAAAGAAAATAACGGTGATAACCAATTGAGGCGCGACCAGCAGGTAAGGCAGCCAGCGGGAACGAAACACCGGACGGGATGAGGACATGAGGTTACTCTTTGGCTAAACGTTGCTGAATGCACTCCCGGATGGCGGCGCAAGCGCCTTATCCGGGCTACTTAATGATGTAGCCCCGGTAAGCGCAGCGCCACCGGGGAACATCCAGCACCTTTACATTAAGACTTAGTCGACTGCTCGAAGCGGCGCAGCAGTTGATTACCACGTTCGACCGCCGAATCCAGCGCCTGCTGTGGCGTTTTCTTGCCGGTCCAGACGCTTTCCAGTTCTTCATCCACAATGGTACGAATCTGCGGCATGTTGCCCAGACGCAGACCTTTGGTGAATGGCAACGGCGGCTTGTTCAGCATCTGGCGCGTCGCGATATCCGCACCCGGGTTCTTGTCATAGAAGCCTTCTTTACGGGTCAGATCGTATGCCGCCGTAGTGATCGGCAGGTAGCCGGTTTTCTGGTGCCATTCAGCGGCGATTTCCGGTTTAGCCAGGAACTCAAGGAACTGCGCAACACCGGTATAGGTCGGCTTGTCTTTGCCCTGCATAACCCACAGGCTGGCCCCGCCGATGATGGCGTTCTGCGGCGCGCCTTTCACGTCGGCGTCGTAAGGCATCATGCCCACACCGTAGTTAAATTTGGCGTAATGACGGATATCCGCCAGCGAGCCAGAGGACGCAGTGGTAATCGCACAGTCGCCGTTATAAAACTTCTCGGTAGACTCGTCTTTACGACCGAAATAGCTGAAATCGCCCTTCTTGTTCAGCTCTTCGAGCATGGCGATGTGTTTCACCTGCTCCGGTTTGTTGAACTCCAGAACCGCATCCGTACCGTCGAAACCGTTGTTTTTGGTCGCAACAGGCAGGCCGTGCCAGGCGCTAAAGTTTTCAATCTGGATCCAACCCTGCCAGCCGCTGGCGTAACCGCACTTCATCCCTGTTGCTTTTAGTTTGGCCGTGTATGCAGCCAGATCCTGCCAGGTTTTTGGCGGTTGCTCGGGATCCAGACCCGCTTTTTTGAAAGCATCTTTGTTGTAGTACAGCACCGGTGTGGAGCTGTTGAACGGCTGGGACAGCAGGTGACCCGTTTTTGAATCGGTGTAGTAACCGGCAACGGTCGGCACAAACTGGGATTCATCAAAGTTGATACCGGCGTCTTTGAACACTTCGTAGACCGGCTTAATGGCTTTCGATGCCATCATGGTCGCCGTCCCTACTTCGTAAACCTGCAGCAGGGCCGGCGCATTACCGGTACGAAACGCTGCGATACCCGCACTCAGGCTCTGCTCGTAGTTACCTTTGTACACCGGCACAATTTTGTAATCCGGGTGAGTGTCGTTAAAACGTTGCGCCAGGGAGTCAACTTCTTTGCCTAACTCGCCTTCCATGGAATGCCAGAATGGGATTGTCGTGACAGCCATTGCGTTGCCTGCAAAGATCAACCCAAGAGCCAGTCCTAAAGCTGTGTGTCGTAACGGTGTCATTCGGTTTTCTCTCTTGTTGTGCCGGATGCGCGATATCACGCGTTTTATGCTCGCGAGGTAACATGACATGCTCGAATGACAGAAAAATAACCTTTTAATTACAATAAGGTGACAGCCAGGCGTCAGAGAGATGATGGTTGTGTGAAGGGGTTTTTAGGGTTGGGTGCAACCTGATGCCCTCATCCCGCCCCTCTCCCACGGGGAGAGGGAGAAAAGCGGTGCCAGGTTTATTGCTCAACGCGATCGGTTCCCTCTCCCTTGAGGGAGAGGGTTAGGGTGAGGGGGAAACGCGATCAACCGCCCAGATAGGCGCTACGCACCGCTTCGTTCGCCAGCAGCGCATCGCCGGTATCTTCCAGTACGACGTGGCCGTTTTCCAGCACATAGCCGCGATCGGCGAGTTTCAGCGCCTGGTTGGCGTTCTGCTCGACGAGGAAGATTGTCATCCCATCTTTACGCAGTTGTTCGATGGTATCGAAAATCTGCTGAATGATGATCGGCGCAAGCCCCAGTGAGGGTTCGTCCAGCAGCAGCAGGCGCGGCTGGCTCATTAACGCGCGACCAATCGCCAGCATCTGCTGTTCGCCGCCGGACATCGTGCCCGCACGCTGAATCCGACGTTCATGCAGACGAGGGAACAGCTCGTAGACCCACTTGATACGATCCTGAAACTGGTCACGGTCGGCAAAGAAGCCGCCCATCGCCAGGTTCTCTTCCACGGTCATACGGGAAAAGACACGGCGCCCTTCCGGCACAATCGCCACCGCTTCACGCATAATTTTCGCCGTCTGCCAGTCGGTAATGTCTTTGCCATCAAACACGATACGACCACTGGTTGCACGCGGATCGCCGCACAAGGTACCCAGCAGCGTGGTTTTACCCGCGCCGTTGGCACCGATCAGGGTAACAATCTCACCCTGATTGATATGCAGGCTGACATCGTGCAATGCCTGGATTTTGCCGTAGTGGGCGCTAACTTTGTCAAAGGACAACATGACTTTTTCCATCTTATGCCTCACCGAGGTATGCACGGATCACGTCCGGGTTATTACGAATTTCTTCCGGCGTACCGTTAGCCAGCGGCGTCCCCTGGTTGACGACATAAATACGATCGGAGATCCCCATCACCAGCTTCATATCATGTTCGATGAGCAAGATGGTGGTGTTGTGGTTGTTACGCAGCTCAACAATTAACTCGTCCAGCTCTTTGGTTTCTTTCGGGTTCAGACCTGCCGCCGGTTCATCCAGCATCAGGATTTCCGGCTGCGTCACCATGCAACGGGCAATCTCCAGGCGACGCTGGTCGCCATAGGCGAGGTTGCTTGCCTGGCGGTTGGCATGCTCAAGCAGACCAATACGCTCAAGCCAGGTGGCGGCGCGATCCAGCGCTTCACTTTGCGCGCGGCGGAAAGACGGTGTTTTCAGCAGGCCGGAGAACACACCGGTTTTCAGTTGCTGATGCTGTGCCACCAGCAGGTTTTCAATCACCGTCATTTCACGAAACAGTCGTACGTGCTGGAAAGTACGAACTACACCCATGCGTGCGATTTGCTGACCTGGCAACCCTTCCAGATGCTGCTCGCGTAGCATGATGGTGCCGCCCGTCGGTTTGTAGAAACCGGTCAGGCAGTTAAAGACGGTGGTTTTGCCCGCACCATTCGGGCCAATCAGCGAAACGATCTCCTGAGGATGTAAATCCAGCGCCACGTTGTTGACGGCCAGCAGGCCGCCAAAACGCATCATCAGGCCGTTTACGGATAACAATGGCTGACTCATGCCTGCTCTCCCTTTGCCTGACCGTTTTTCAGTTTCAGTTGCGGACGGGTCATCGGCAGCAAGCCTTGAGGACGCCAAATCATCATCAGTACCATCAATCCACCCAGCATCAACATGCTGTACTCATTGAAATCACGCATCAGCTCACGGGAAACCACCAGCAGAATCGCTGCCAGGATAACCGCAAACTGCGAACCCATACCGCCCAGAACCACGATTGCCAGCACAAATGCGGACTCCGCAAAGGTGAAGGACTCCGGGCTGACAAAACCCTGGCGTGCAGCAAACAGCGTACCGGCAAAACCCGCAAACGCGGCGCTGATAGTGAACGCAGTCAGCTTGATGCGGGTCGGGTTGAGGCCCAGAGAGCGGCAGGCAATTTCATCTTCACGCAGCGCTTCCCAGGCGCGACCGAGCGGCATACGCAGCAGACGGTTAATCACAAACAGGGTAATGATGACCAGCAGCAGCGCAACCATATAAAGGAAGACGACACGGTCGCTGGGATCATAAGGCACGCCAAAGAAGTTGCTGAACGTATCCCAGCCGCCCTCGCGCGCAGTACGGCTAAACTCCAGCCCGAACAGCGTCGGCTTTGGAATCTGGCTGATCCCGTTCGGACCACCGGTAATTTCAGTGTTGTTCAGCAGCAGAATACGGACGATTTCGCCGAAACCGAGGGTGACAATCGCCAGGTAATCTCCACGCAGACGCAGTACCGGGAAGCCCAGCAGGAAACCCGCTGCCGCTGATACCAGGCCCGCCAGCGGCAGACATGTCCAGAAGCCGAGGCCGTAATAGTGGTTCAGCAGCGCGAAGGTGTAAGCGCCAATGGCGTAGAAACCGCCATAACCCAGCACCAGCAGACCGGACAGCCCCACCACCACGTTCAGCCCGAGGCCGAGGATGATATAAATCATGGTCATGGTGGCGATATCCACCGTACCGCGCGAAACCACAAACGGCCATGCTACGGCAGCAACCAGCAGGGCCACCAGGAAGAGTTTCTGTTTAACGGTCGAACCGTCGATCGCCGGCAGAATGAATTTCGGCCCCGAGACGTTTTTCAGGGTTTTCTGGTAAACCGGGCGCAGCAACTGGAAGAAAAAGACCACGGCAGTACCAATGAACACCCACTCCCAGCGAATGCTCGCCGCGGTGTTCACCACCAGTTTGGTACCATCCAGCTCTAACTGTACGCCCATAAAGACGGACGCCAGCACAAAAAACAGGACGGCTGAGAGCAACGCCATCGCAAAATGCATTGGTTTCATACTTTTTCAACCTCCGGGCGACCCAGGATACCGGTCGGCATCACCAGCAGCACGATGATCAGCAGGGCAAACGCCACCACGTCTTTATATTCCGTACTCAGGTACGCCGAGGAGAGTGCTTCGGTGATGCCCAGAATCAGGCCGCCGATCATCGCACCCGGAATGCTACCGATACCGCCCAGTACCGCTGCGGTAAAGGCTTTCATCCCCGCCATAAAGCCGATATAGGGGTTGATTACGCCATAGAACTGACCGAGCAACACACCCGCCACTGCCGCCATCGCTGCGCCGATCACAAAGGTCAGGGCAATCACGCGGTCAGTGTTGATACCAAGCAGGCTCGCCATTTTCAGGTCTTCTGAACAGGCGCGGCAGGCGCGCCCCATGCGGGAATAACGGATAAACACCGTCAGCGCAAGCATGGAAACAAAGGTCACAATCCAGATAACCAGCTGCATAGTCGTGATGGTGGCAGCGAAATTATCACTGCTGCCGACCGTCCACTGGCCGTTAAACAGGCTCGGCAACGCGACGTCACGTGAACCTTCGGTCAGGCTGACATAGTTTTGCAGGAAGATTGACATGCCGATGGCGGAAATCAGTGCAATCAGGCGTTTGGAGTTGCGCACCGGCCGATAGGCCACACGCTCAATACTCCAGCCATACGCGCTGGCAATGACGATAGCGCCGACAAAGCCTGCGGCAATCAGCAGCCAACTGGCGTCGATACCCATCATCATCAAAGCGGCAATAATCATAAAGGAGACATAACTGCCGATCATATAGACCTCGCCATGGGCGAAGTTGATCATGCCGATAATGCCATACACCATGGTGTAACCGATGGCGATCAATGCATAGGTGCTTCCCAGCGTCACGCCGTTAAACATCTGCTGCAAGAAATAGAGAAACTGCTCGGACATAACGTAACCTTTCTAAACCCGACAAGCCGGGATGTTGAACCCCCACTCGCCATAATTCGAGTTGCAGGAAGACGGCAAGTTTGTTCAGCCCGGAAGCGTACAAGTCATACGTGACCGGGGTGGATAAACGCAGCCAACGCATCTGCGGCGCGAAATATGATAAGTGGTTGCCTTATTTGGCTACCGTGGACGAACCATCGGCATGCCACTGGAAGACTCCGAAATCAAATCCTTTCAAATCGCCTTTCTCATCCCAGTTCAGCGGCCCAATGACGGTTTTAGCTCCGTTAGCTTTTAAATCTTTTACCAGCGCGAGCGGTTCATCACTGCCAGAACGCGCCATTGCCTGTGCCAGAGACTGTACTGCGGCATAGGTGATCCAGACATACGGACCACTCGGGTCTTTCTTCTCGGCTTTTAACGCGTCGACGATGGTCTGGTTAGCCGGATCCTGGTCGTAACGCTTCGGCATCGTCACCAGCATGCCTTCCGCCGCATCGCCCGCGATGTTGGAAAGAGATGCATTCCCTACGCCTTCTGGCCCCATAAACTGGGTCTGCAGACCATTCGCACGCGCCTGACGCAGAATCTGCCCCATTTCCGGGTAATAACCACCGTAGTAGACAAAATCGATATTTTCTTTCTTAAGGCGGGCTACGAGAGCAGAGAAATCTTTCTCACCGGCGGTAATGCCGTCGAAGAAGACGATATTCGCGCCACCGGCTTTCAGACCTTCCTGAACAGAACGCGCCAGGCCTTCACCGTACTGCTGCTTGTCGTGAATGATGGCAATGCGTTGCGGCTTAACCGTGCCGAGGATATATTTCGCGGCGGTCGGCCCCTGAGACGAGTCCAGGCCTGCGGTACGCATAATGTGCTGATAGCCGCGCTGGGTCAGTTCCGGGTTAGTCGCCCCGGGGGAGATCATCAGGATGCCTTCATCCTCGTAGATGTCAGACGCAGGCTGCGTTGACGATGAGCAGAGATGTCCAATTACGTATTTGATACCGTCGTTAACGACTTTGTTCGCCACCGCAACGGCTTGTTTCGGGTCACAGGCGTCGTCATATTCCACAGCGACCAGTTTGTCGCCCTTAACGCCGCCTTTAGCGTTGATATCTTTGATAGCCTGGCGCGCACCGTTGAACTCCATATCGCCCCATTGAGCAATCGGACCGGACATCGCCCCCACAACCGCAACTTTTATATCCTTCGCCATGGCCGCGTGAGACATCGCAAGTGCAACCATCCCCGCGATTAATGTCTTCGCGTTCCTTCTCATTCTGAAATCCTCGTTCGTGATGTCGTGTGTAAATATATTGTTTTTTTATGGTTAAAAAGCATTCTGTACTTTTTATAGACAACGCTATTTTTACCAGCGCCATGAATGGTTTAGCGCAGTTTTTTGGCAAAAACCAGACTAAATACTCTATTTTTCAGGCGATTAAGCAGAGATAATATTCTGAATTACGCTGGAGATAAACCAAAAAAGTTCAGTTTACAGCATAAAATAATGGCACAAAGAGCGGAATAAAACGCTACCTTTCAGGGGAAAATGCTGCCTGTTTTTCGATCCCTAATGTTTAAATCTGCCGCAACGCCTGGCTCAAAAGTAATCGCCTGCAAACCGAAAAATGAAAAAGTAACAGCCTGCGTCAGAGGAAATTGTTTACACTGCAAATATCTTTTGAGACATGGACAAGCTGTGAATGAAATTGACCATTATCCGTCTGGTAAGTTTTACCGAGCAGGATCATATTGATTTAGCTAAAGTCTGGCCTGAATACTCCCCTGCATCGCTGGAGGTTGACGAAACACATCGCATTTATGCGGCGCGTTTTAACGACCGATTACTAGGCGCTGTTCGTGTGACCCGGAGTGGCACTCAGGCTGCTCTGGATTCGCTGCGCGTGCGTGATGTCACCCGTCGCCGCGGCGTTGGCCAATATTTGCTCGAAGAAGTGATCCGCGATAATCCTGCTATTACTACCTGGTGGATTACCGAAGCCGGCGTGGAAGATCGCAGCGTGATGGCCGCATTCGCTCAGGCAATGGGCTTTACCGCTGAGCAAGATGGCTGGGTAAAACGCGTCAGCGCGTAAGAAAGTAGTCCGGATAAGCGCAGCGCATCCGGGGAAGTAGGTCTGTGCGGTCTGATGCCCTCACCCCGGCCCTCTCACACAGGGAGAGGGCGCAAACATTAAAAAAGGCAACTTGCGTTGCCTTTTTACTGTTTATTTGGCGTCAGTGGCGGTGCCATTCGCATGCCAGGTGAACACGCCGAACTCAAAGCCTTTAAGGTCACCCTTCTCGTCCCAGGACAACGGCCCCATAACGGTCTCAACAGAGTTGCCTTTCAGCCAGGTCGCGATAGCCGCCGGGTCAGAAGACTGGTTCAGGCCAGCAGCCAGAGACTGCAGCGCGGCGTAGGTGGTCCATACAAATGCGCCGCTCGGATCCTGTTTCTTCGCTTTGATCGCTTCTACGATAGGTTTGTTCGCTGGAACCTGATCGTAGTTCTTCGGTTTGGTCACTAACATGCCTTCGGCAGAATCGCCCGCGATGTTAGACAGGGAAACGTTCGCTACGCCTTCCGGACCCATAAATTTAGTTTGCAGACCGGCAGCACGAGACTGACGCAGGATCTGGCCCATTTCCGGGTGATAGCCACCGTAGTAAACGAAGTCGATGTTTTCTTTTTTCAGACGCGCAACCAGCGTGGAGAAGTCTTTCTCGCCAGCCGTGATACCGTCAAAGAACACCACGTTCGCGCCGCCTTTTTTCAGGCCATCCTGTACGGCACGCGCCAGACCTTCACCGTACTGCTGTTTATCGTGGATAACAGCAATGCGCTGCGGTTTAACGTGTTCCAGAATGTATTTTGCCGCAGTCGGGCCCTGATCAGAATCCAGGCCGGTGGTGCGCAGAGTCAGTTTATAGCCGCGAGCCGTCAGCTCCGGAGCCGTCGCTGCTGGCGTAATCATCAGAATACCTTCGTCTTCATAAATATCGGACGCAGGCTGGGTAGAAGAGGAGCACAGGTGACCAATAACGTATTTGATGCCGTCGTTAACCACTTTGTTCGCTACTGCAACAGCTTGTTTCGGGTCGCAGGCATCATCATATTTGGTGATAACCAGCTTGTCGCCTTTGATACCGCCTTTGGCGTTGATATCAGCAACAGCCTGCTCAGCGCCAGTAAACTCCTGATCACCGTATTGCGCAACCGGGCCAGACATCGCACCCACGACAGCGACTTTAATATCTTTCGCGAATGCCATGTTGCTCATCGCTAACGCGACACATCCTGCCAGTAACGCTTTACCCTTCATTTTCATCCTGAGATTCCCCATTGTTTATGGTGATTGCATTTGTTGTGATGTTGTTATTTGACACATTATTTTGCTGACGGTCATAAGCAAAGAATATGATAGTAGCCAGCAGGGATGCCGCCCGTGTCTTGGCAGCATTCTCTGCTAAAACATAACCCATTTTCTGAAATTTGGAACCACAATTTTGAAGGTTATATAACAGGCGGATGACAGTGGGTAAGAAAGCCGCCAGACGGCGGCTTTCTTTGTGTAGGGTAATTAGTGGGTCAGCGACTGGTAGAGAATATCCAGTGCTTTACGGAACTGAACTTCCGGGATGGTCAGCGGATAGAGGAAGCGGATCACGTTGCCGTAGACACCACAACTCAACAGCAACAACCCGGCGGTCAGCGCTTTATCCTGTACTTGTTTCGTGAATTCTGCCGACGGCTCCCCGCTTTGCGGATCGTTAAATTCCACGGCGACCATAGAACCCTGAGCGCGAATATCCGCGATGTACGGACAGTCTGCTTTCGCTTTAGTCAGCACTTCAACCAGATGTTTACCCAGGTGGTTAGCGCGTTCGCACAGATTCTCTTCGTCAATCACATCCATCACGGCATGCGCCGCGGCCACGGCTAATGGGTTGCCGGCATAAGTACCGCCCAAACCGCCCGGTGCCGGTGCGTCCATGACTTCCGCACGCCCCGCTACCGCAGAAAGCGGCAGGCCACCTGCCAGACTCTTCGCCATGGTGATCAAGTCCGGTTTGACGCTGTAATGTTCCACCGCAAAGAGTTTACCGGTGCGCGCAAAGCCAGACTGCACTTCATCGGTAATCAGCAGAATGCCGTGAGTGTCACAGAGTTTACGCAGCGCCTGCATAAAGTCGTCAGGGGCAATATTGAATCCGCCTTCCCCTTGAACCGGTTCAAGCAGGATAGCCGCAACCTGATCGGGGGCGATATCCGCTTTGAAGATACGATCCAGACTTTTCAGTGCATCGTCAGTGCTTACACCATGGAGCGTATTGGGAAATTGCGCATGGAAAATGGAACCAGGAAACGGGCCAAAGCCGATTTTGTACGGCGCCACTTTACCGGTCAGTGCCATGGTCATATAGGTACGTCCGTGGAAGCCGCCGCCGAAGGTAATCACACCAGGTCGTTTGGTATAGGCGCGGGCAATTTTCACCGCGTTTTCCAGTGCTTCCGCCCCGGTCGAGAAAAAGGCCGTTTTGGCCGGGCCGTCTACCGGCACGCGTTCGTTAATGCGTTCCGCCAGCGAGACATAGCTTTCGTACGGGACAATTTGATAGGCCGTATGGGTAAACGCCTGCAGCTGTTTTTCCACCGCTGCGACGATTTTTGGGTGACGATGCCCGGTATTGAGCACTGCAATCCCGGCGGCGAAATCGATGACTTCGTTGCCTTCCACATCCCAGAGCGTCGCGTTTTCTGCTTTTTCGGCATAGAAGCCGCACATCACGCCAATACCACGCGGTGTCGCCTGTAAACGGCGTTGATGTAATTCGTTATTCTTCACCTTAAACTCCCCCCGTCATTGATTCATTTCGCAGCAACCCTCTTTTGCAACAATGACACAAGCGGTCCTATAATCGAGTACCAGTTTTGAATAATTAAGGGATCCAATTTGCGCTCGCTCGTGTGTGATTTACTGCAGTTGCGTCTGGACGAACAAACCGAAGGCAAACTGCATAAGAAATTATATAACGCGATTCGCCTGTCGATCCTCGAGGGGAGTCTGGCCCCGCAAAGCCGCCTGCCGCCGAGCCGTGATTTAGCCGCAGAACTCCTCCTGTCGCGCAATACGGTGTTGACGGTTTACGAGCAGCTTGTGGCGGAAGGTTACGTCGTTTCCCGTGCCGGAAGCGGCACCTTTGTGGCACAGACGGTGCCAGACAGCCTACTTTCAGCGCCTCTGTCGCCTGCCGGACACGGTGCGGGCGATCTTCCCTCTCATCTTTCCTTGCGGGGCCAGGCGCTACTGCAAAAAAGCAGCGCCAGCCCGCGCCAGTGGGGAGCATTTTTGCCCGGTGTGCCCGATGTTAGCGCCTTTCCACACGCCCTGTTTCGTAAAATCCAGACCCGTATCAGCCGCAAGCCCCAGGCCAGCCAACTCTCTTACAGCAATGCTGGCGGTAGTCAGGCATTGCAACAGGCGCTGGTGGAATATCTGCGCGTCACCCGCTCCGTGCGCTGTAGCGCCGGGCAAATCCTGATAACCGAGGGTATTCACCAGGCCATCGACCTGGTGTCGCGCATGCTGTGTAATCCCGGCGATAGTGCATGGATTGAAGAACCAGCCTACTGGGGTATTCGTAACGTCTTGGCGATGAACGGTGTCGAACTGCAGGCAATTGACGTCGATCTTGCCGGCATGCAACCGCCGGATACCGGCTACACACCCCCCAGGCTAATTTTTGTAACCCCTTCTCATCAGTATCCGCTGGGCTGCGTAATGAGCCTGGAGCGGCGCCAGCGCCTGTTGGCACTCGCCCGGCAGACGGGAAGCTGGATTGTTGAGGATGATTACGACAGCGAATTTCGCTTTTCCGGCCAGCCGATCCCCGCGTTACAAGGGCTGGTTGATGACGCACCGGTTATCTACACCGGGACATTCAGCAAAACGCTCTACCCCGGTCTGCGTCTGGGTTATCTGGTGTTGCCACGGCCATTAATGCATTCGCTAAAAACAGCGCATGCAGAGCTGTATCGCGGCGGCCGATTGCTGGATCAGGAGGCGCTGGCACAGTTTATTACCGAGGGACATTACACCGCACATATCCGCCGGATGCGTCTGCTCTATGCCCGCCGCCGCGCCCGACTGGCGGGCCTGATTATCGATGCGCTGGGCAAAGAGGCGCTAAGCGAATATAACGACAATGCCGGGTTACACCTGGTGCTTTCACTGCCTGCTGAATGTGATGACGTGGCGCTTGCCAGGCGCGCGAATGAGCGGGGGGTCCTGGTGCGAGCATTATCACGGTATTACTCCGGCGACAAGCCGTTGAAGGGACTGCTGATGGGGTTTGCTGCCATGGAGGAAGAGGAGATGGACGCGGCGTTTAAGGTCTTGCTGGCCTGTCTGACCCCGGATGCGGCGTCGCCTCATCCGAGCTACCCAGTAACAGCCCTGAAAACAGAAAACTGAACGCCAGAAAACAAAAAGCCGGGTAGCTCTCGCTGACCCGGCCCATTATTTAACGTACAGAATTACGCTTCGATCGCGGCACGCAGTTTCTTCATCGCGTTCTTTTCCAGCTGACGCACACGCTCAGCGGAAACACCGTAACGATCTGCCAGTTCCTGCAGCGTTGTTTTGTTCTCTTCATCCAGCCAGCGAGCACGAATGATCGCCTGACTACGCTCGTCGAGACCTTGCATCGCATCCGTCAGCTTATTGGCGGCCTGCTCTTCCCAGTTATCGTCTTCAATGCCATCGGCAAAGTTCGACGATTTGTCCTGCAGATAGAGAACCGGCGCCATAGGCTGGCTATCGGAAGATTCATCATCTGGCGACATATCGAAAGTCATGTCCTGCGCCGCCATACGTGATTCCATTTCACGCACGTCTTTGCTGGTCACGCCCAGTTCCCGGGCCACCATTTCCACTTCGTCCTGGTTAAACCAGCCCAGACGCTGCTTGGTTTTACGCAGGTTAAAGAACAACTTACGCTGTGCTTTGGTGGTCGCGACTTTCACAATACGCCAGTTACGCAGCACGTACTCATGAATCTCAGCTTTAATCCAGTGCACGGCGAAAGAGACGAGGCGCACACCCACTTCGGGGTTGAAGCGACGTACGGCTTTCATCAGGCCGATATTGCCTTCCTGGATCAGATCCGCCTGCGGCAGACCATAGCCCGAATAGTTACGAGCAATATGAACAACAAAGCGCAGGTGTGACAGGATCAGCTTCTTAGCTGCTTCCAGATCGCCCTGGTAATGCAGCTTTTCAGCCAGTGCCCTTTCTTCATCAGCCGTCAACATCGGCCATGCGTTAGCGGCCCGGATATAAGATTCCAGGTTACCAACAGGGGCTAAAGCTAAAGTTTGCATTTCTTTGGTCATTCAAATCCTCTCAAATTACATTCGACTGGCGGCGGTCTGTCCCCATCAGGCAACACACATGCCAGCGTTAATGAGCAACGAGAATATCATCCACTCTTGTATCAGACAGTGATTTTATCCACAAGTTCCAGGCTGGATTGTGAATAAATTAGGCACAAAATGTGACATAAGAATGAAAAACCGCGGCAAAGGAAAGGAGATATACGCTATACGCTTTCCCTGCGACGGGAATACTGCATTGCAGGGAAAGAGTATATCAGACTTTTTTTACTGCGGAGTAAAGTGACGTAAATGTTGCACAGTTGCAAGCCAGGCAGCAACCCAGCCAATCATTGAGCACACCAGCAACAGTAGCAGGCATTCATCAAACGACAGGCCGTTCAGATCGAACTTCGTGCCGAAGACCTGCGCCACTTCGCTCACCGCAGAGGAGAGCCGCAGCACCAGAATCTCAGAAAGAATCAGTGATAAAAATGCGCCACTAAAACCCAATAGCGCCCCGCCATACAGGAAAGGACGCAGAATAAAACCGTCCGTTGCGCCAATTAATTTTTGTACGTTAATCGTGTCACGGCGGGCAAAAATGCTCAGACGGACGCTGTTGCCGATAACGAGGAACACCGCCGCTACCATCAGCACGCCAATCATTGCCGACACCCGACCAACCAGCCCGGTTAGTGCCGCAAGGCGGGCAAACCAGCTGTCGTCCATCCGCACTTCATCAATACCGTGCAGTTTCGAAATACGATCGCGCAGGGTTTTCAGCGATTCCGTGCTCTGGAAATCGAGTTTAGGAATCACCACCGCCACCGCAGGCAGCGGGTTCTCTTCAAGCATATCCAGCGCACCGCCAAAACCAGACCAGTTGCGGAATTCGCCGAGCGCATCCTCACGAGAAAGGTAGTTTACCTTTTCTACACCCTGCTCAGCCTGGAGCTGACCAACCACCTGCGCCGCTGCGTCATCATCCAGCGCCTTATCGAAATAGACCGTGATTTGCGGGGACGGATAATACTGCGACGCCGCCTGGTTCACGTTTTTGTACACCATATAACAGACGCTCGGCAGCGTCAGGGAAATGGCAATCACCATTACCGTCAGGAAGGTGGCAAAAGGTTTACTTTTCAGGTCCTGAAGGGCGCCCTGGAAGGCATAACGCACCTGTTCGTTAAAGACGTTGGTCTTACGCGAACTGACTTTCGGCGCACCTTTACCACGTCGTGGTGCGCTACGGCCTGCATCACCGGCACCGCCCGCCGATTTACGAAAACGGTCCAGCTTGCTGCCGAATTGCCGCATTTGATTCAATGCATCACGCTTATTCACCCGCCAGGCCTCCATGCAAATGGCCATCGCTTAAAGTCAGCATGCGGTACGAACGCCGGGAAATCAGCCCCAGATCGTGCGTCGCCATTAACACAGTGACCCCAACACGATTGAACTCCTCAAACAGACGTAAAATCCCTTCGGAAAGGGCATCGTCCAGGTTACCGGTCGGTTCGTCTGCCAGCAGCACCGCAGGTTTGTTCACTACCGCGCGGGCAATACCCACGCGCTGTTGTTCACCGCCGGAAAGCTGAATTGGAAAACTCTTCGCTTTGTCGAGCAGACCTACCTTGTCCAGCGCTGCGGAAACGCGACGACGGATGTCATCACCGCTGGCCCCGGCAATGATCAACGGAATAGCCACGTTGTCATAGACCGTCCTGTCCATCAGCAAATGGTGATCCTGGAAAATCATACCGATCTGCCGACGCAGAAACGGCACTTCACGGTTTTTCAGGCGCGTAATATCGTGCCCGCCAAACACAATTTTCCCGGCGCTTGGCCGCTCAATGCCACAGATAAGCTTGAGCAGGGTACTTTTCCCTGCGCCGGAGTGGCCGGTCAGAAAGGCCATCTCGCCCGGTTGCAGATGGAATGTCACCCCCTGCAACGCTTGTCTCCCACCGAGATAGGCTTTGCTGACGTGTTCAAAGCGAATCATTGTTAATCCTCTCGGGCAAAAAGTGCCTCTATAAAATCGCCCGCGCTAAACGGACGTAGATCCTCAATACGTTCGCCGACCCCGATGTAGCGGATAGGAATGCCAAACTGATCCGCTACCGAGAAAATCACACCGCCCTTCGCCGTACCGTCCAGCTTGGTGAGGGTGATACCCGTCAGGCCAACGGCTTCATGGAACAGTTTGGCCTGGCTTACCGCATTCTGCCCGGTGCTGGCATCAATGGTCAGCATCACTTCATGCGGTGCGTCTTCGTCCAGCTTTTTCATCACGCGGACGATTTTTTTCAACTCTTCCATCAGGTGCGCTTTATTCTGCAAGCGCCCGGCAGTATCGGCGATGAGCACATCCACATGACGTGCTTTCGCGGCCTGGATGGCATCGA
The DNA here is from genome assembly GCF_023613995.1 of Citrobacter sp. MNAZ 1397. Lineage (NCBI taxonomy): Bacteria > Pseudomonadati > Pseudomonadota > Gammaproteobacteria > Enterobacterales > Enterobacteriaceae > Citrobacter > Citrobacter sp. MNAZ 1397. The sequence goes on along the minus strand of NZ_JAKIVH010000003.1, from coordinate 319,401 downwards.
AAATCACCGAGGCGGAATCGGCCCCCGTATGCTGGGCGATAACCGGAATATTGTTACGCTGCCCCCACACCTGCAACTGCTCGACAGCCGCGGCACGGAACGTATCCCCGGCGGCCAGCATCACCGACTTGCCCTGTTGTTCAAACTGACGCGCCAGTTTACCAATGGTGGTCGTTTTACCGACTCCGTTGACGCCAACCATCAGAATAACAAACGGTGTTTTGCCTTCAACATTCAGCGGTTCATCAACTTTGGCAAGGATGTCACCCATCTCTTCTTTGAGCAAACCATACAGTGCCTCGGCATCACGCAGCTGTTTGCGCGACGCGCCTTCAGTCAGACTCGTAATGATTTTACGCGTGGTTTCCACCCCGACGTCGGCAATCAGTAACTGCTCTTCCAGTTCTTCGAAGAGATCATCGTCGATTTTTTTACCTCGGAACAGACTGATAAATCCGGAACCGAGATTCTCTTTTGTTTTCAGCAGGCTGCGTTTGAGTCGCGCAAAGAAACCTTCTTTAGTCGGTTTCTCTTGTTCAATAACGGCCTCTTCAACAGCCTCCTGGGCTGGCTCTTCGACTTCGTCAACCGGTACCACCACCAGCGCTTCTTCAGCCGCGTCCGCAGCCAGCGCCTGGGCTTCCAGCTCTTCATCGCTTATCGCCGCGTCTTCGTCGACAGGCTCCTGCTCCGGCTGCCACTCTTCCGCAGCACCTTCCGGTTCGTTCACCTCTTCCGGCAGCGGCAGCTCTTCACGCGCCACAACCTCAGGCTTCAGTTCCTCTTCTACTGGCTGCGGCTTTTCGCTTTCAACCAGCTTTTCAGTAACCTCAATGACCTCTTCTGCAAAGGTTTCGCTCTCTTCCTGGGTATGCGGCGACTGCGTTTCAGTTGCCTGCTCCGCTTCTTTTTCTTTTACCTGATCTTTTTGCCCAAAGCCCAGCCAGGAAAAAAAGCCACGTTTCTTCTCATCTGCCATTTGCGACTACACTCCTCGCGGTTTATTCATGGCGCAGCCCGTACTGGCGCAACAGGGCTGAAAATTAGGGTTAATTAGAGAGATAGTCTATCACTTTCCTTAACTCGCATCACCGCCTGCGGATTAAGGTTTCGCGCCGCGTCGGGCATCGTTAGAATAGCAGGCCGAAATGATGAGCTAAGCGATGACCATGAAGAAACCCAATCGGGCCACCACCGGCCAGATACGTATTATTGGTGGGCAATGGCGGGGACGCAAACTCCCGGTGCCGGACAGCCCTGGCTTGCGCCCGACAACTGACCGTGTGCGCGAAACCCTGTTTAACTGGCTGGCGCCGTCCATGGTCGACGCGCGTTGTCTCGACTGCTTCGCCGGAAGCGGCGCGCTGGGCTTAGAAGCCTTGTCGCGCTACGCCGCCAGTGCCACGCTACTCGAAATGGAACGCGGCGTCGCACAGCAGTTGCAGCAAAACCTGGCAACATTGAAAGCCGCCAACGGTAAAGTGGTCACCGGGAACACGCTGGCATATCTTGCCCAAAGCGGTACCCCGCACAATATTGTGTTTGTCGACCCGCCGTTTCGCAAAGGGATGCTCGAAGAGACATTAACCCTGCTGGAAAACAACGGCTGGCTGGCCAATGGCGCGCTAATCTATGTTGAAAGCGAAGTTGAAAATGGCCTGCCGCCGGTCCCTGCAAGCTGGAGTTTGCACCGGGAGAAAGTCGCGGGACAGGTCGCCTACCGCTTATATCAGCGTGAATCACAAGGAGAGGAAAATGAACATACTGATTAATCTGGGACGGCTGTTAATGCTTTTTGTCTGGGCTTTTTTGCTGCTGAACCTGTTTTCCCCGTTTCCTAAGCCGCTGAATATTTTCGTCAACGTGGCGCTGTTTTTCACTATCTTTATGCACGCTATACAGGCGACGATGATGAAAAAAACGCTGCCGAAAGACGGCCCGCAAATGACGCGGCTTGAAGAATTTCGCATCTTTGTCTTTGGCGTTTTTGAGCTGCTTATCTGGCTGAAAAAACTGAAAGCAAAAAAATAAAAGGCACCTTTTTAAGATTCCCCTGTCTTCCGTAACATTGTCATTCATCTGCTACGACCACTAAACTCATAAGTAGAGCCGTGGGCATGGTGCTCGCGATACAATAACGGATTCAGGGACTTAATATGCTTTGGTCATTTATTGCTGTCTGTTTTTCCGCCTGGCTGTATGTGGACGCTTCCTACCGTGGGCCAGTCTGGCAACGTTGGGTATTCAAACCTGTCACGCTGCTGCTGTTACTGTTACTGGCCTGGCAAGCCCCCATGTTTGATGCCATCAGCTACCTTGTACTCGCAGGTTTGTGCGCCTCGCTGATTGGCGATGCGCTAACCTTACTGCCGCGCCAGCAACTGCTCTACGCCATTGGCGCCTTCTTCCTTGCCCACCTGCTTTACACAATCTATTTCGCCACGCAGATGTCGCTCTCCTTCTTCTGGCCGCTGCCGGTTGTGCTACTGGTTGTTGGCGCCGTATTGATTGCGGTGATTTGGTCGCGTCTGGAAGAGCTGCGTTTACCCGTTTGCACATTTATAGCCATGACGCTGGTGATGGTCTGGCTGGCTGGTGAGCTGTGGTTCTTCCGTCCCACCAGTCCGGCGCTCTCTGCGTTTGTTGGCGCGGCGTTGCTGCTGATAAGCAACGTTGTCTGGCTGGGTAGCCATTACCGCCGCCGCTTCCGCGCCGATAACGCGATTTCCGCGGCCTGCTACTTTGCCGGGCACTTCCTGATCGTGCGTTCGCTGTACATTTAAAACGCTTGACTCTGGAGTCGACTCCAGAGTGTATCCTCCGGTTAATGAGAAAATTATCATTCACCGGAGGATGCAATGACACCCCTCGACAATAAAAATCCCCCGCAGTTTGCGGCCATGAAACTTCGCCCGTTACCCGAGAAAACGGCGCCTTGTACGTGCGACGCCCCCTGTGAAACTGCCGCCGCGCCCCTCGAAAATATCAATGGTGAACGTTACAGCTGGCGGGTAACAGGGATGGACTGCGCAGCCTGCGCCCGCAAGGTGGAAAATGCCGTTCGCCAGATAGCCGGGGTCAATCAGGTTCAGGTCGCCTTTGCTACCGAAAAACTCACTGTCATTGCCGATAACGATATCCGCAAACAGGTGGAAAACGCTGTTCAACAGGCCGGGTACGCCGTGCAGGATGAAAACGCGCCCAAAGCGTCTGCACCATCGCGCTGGCAGGAAAATATGCCACTTCTGATCCTGATTGTGCTGATGGCAATCAGTTGGCTGCTGGAGCAGTTTAACCATCCGCTGGGCCAGACGGCCTTTATCGTGACCACCCTGGTGGGGCTCTATCCCATTGCGCGCCAGGCACTGCGCCTGATGCGTAGCGGTAGCTGGTTTGCTATCGAAACGCTGATGAGCGTTGCCGCCATCGGCGCACTGTTTATCGGTGCGACGGCAGAAGCCGCCATGGTGCTACTGCTGTTCCTGGTGGGCGAGCGGCTTGAAGGCTGGGCAGCCAGCCGCGCCAGAAAAGGGGTGAGCGCACTGATGGCGCTGAAACCGGACACCGCCACGCGCATCCGCGAGGGCGAGCGGCAGAGCGTTAGCGCACAGGACTTGCGCCCCGGCGATGTTATCGAGGTCCCGGCAGGCGGGCGCTTACCGGCGGATGGCAAGCTTTTGACGCCGTTCGCCAGCTTTGATGAGAGCGCACTGACTGGCGAATCTCTGCCCGTCGAACATAGCAACGGCGACAGCATTCCTGCAGGCGCAACCAGCGTTGACCGTCTGGTAACGCTGGAGGTGGTGTCCCGCCCCGGCGAAAGCGCGATTGACCGTATCCTCAAGCTGATAGAAGAAGCCGAGGAGCGCCGCGCGCCCATTGAACGCTTTATCGACCGCTTTAGCCGGATTTACACGCCGGTGATTATGGTTATCGCCCTGCTGGTCGCCGTGTTGCCGCCGTTGCTGTTCTCGGCAGACTGGCTGGCGTGGATCTACAAGGGGCTGACATTGCTGCTGATTGGTTGCCCGTGCGCACTGGTTATCTCAACACCAGCCGCCATTACGTCAGGCCTGGCCGCGGCGGCACGTCGTGGCGCGCTGATTAAAGGCGGCGCGGCGCTGGAACAACTTGGCCGCGTTCAGCATGTGGCGTTTGATAAAACCGGCACGCTGACCATCGGGAAACCGCAGGTTGTCGGCGTGTATCCACTGGCCGGGAGTAACGAGGACTCCCTGCTGGCATTGAGCGCTGCCGTAGAGCAGGGTTCGACCCATCCGCTGGCGCAGGCTATTGTGCAGGAAGCCCTGACGCGCAAACTGGTACCGCCTCAGGCTACCGGGCAGCGCACGCTGACGGGTAAAGGTATTGAGGCGCGGGTTGAGGGTCAGTTTATCCGCCTGAGCGCACCGGATAAGCTGCCGCCAGAGGTACTGGATGCCGCGCTGCTGGCCGATATCAATGCCCGCGAAAGCCAGGGGGAAACGGTGATCGTCGCCCTGCGTGATGGCGTCGCGATTGGCTCTCTGTCACTGCGCGATACCCTGCGAGAGGATGCGCGGGAAACCATCGCCGCACTGCGTAATCTGGGCGTGGAGGGCGTGATATTAACGGGCGATAACCCGCGCGCCGCTGCCGCGATTGCCGGAGAGTTACAGATGGACTTCCGCGCCGGGCTATTACCCGAAGATAAAGTGAGCGCAGTTACCTTGCTGAATCAGGATGCGCCGCTGGCGATGATTGGTGATGGCATCAACGATGCCCCGGCGATGAAAGCCGCGACCATTGGCATTGCGATGGGCAGCGGGACGGACGTGGCGCTGGAAACCGCCGATGCGGCATTAACCCATAACCGGCTCGGCGGGCTGGCGCAGATGATTCGCCTTGCCCGCGCCACGCAGGCCAATATCCGGCAGAACATTGCTATCGCGCTGGGGCTGAAGGCCATTTTCCTGGTGACAACATTGCTCGGAATAACCGGCCTGTGGCTGGCGGTACTGGCAGATACCGGCGCGACGGTGCTGGTAACCGCCAACGCACTGCGTTTATTACGCAAATAAAAAAACCCCGGATGTCGCTTCGCTAACCCGGGCTACTCTTTTACCGTAGCCCGGGTTAGGCGTCAGCCGCACCCGGGAATTTCTTACTGCATTCCCAGCACCCCAGGCAGCCAGAGAGAGATCGCCGGAATATAGGTCACCATTCCCAGCACAATCAGCAGCATCGCGTAAAACGGCAGCATCGCCTTCACCACCGTTTCAATTTTCTGCTTACTCACCGCACTGGCAACAAACAACACCGATCCGACGGGAGGCGTAATCAATCCGATCCCGAGATTGACCATCATGATCATGCCAAAATGAACCGGATCAATCCCCAGTGCATTCGTCACTGGCAGCAACACCGGCGTCAGGATCAGGATGATCGGCGCCATATCCATCAAGGTACCGATCAGCAACAGCATGATATTGAGATACATCAGAATGACGTATTTGTTATCCGACAGCGATGTGAAAAATTCGGTGATGCGCATCGGAAGCTGCATATAGGTCATCACGGCGCCAAAGGCGGCCGCAAAGCCGATGAGAATCATCACAATGGTGACCGTCTTAACGGTGCGGCACATCAACTTCGGCAGCTCATTCCATTTGTAATCCCGGTAGATAAACATGGTGACGAAGAAGGCCCACAGGCAGGCGACAGCGGCAGATTCCGTGGCAGTAAAAATCCCGGAAAGAATACCGCCGAGAATAATCACTACCGTCATCAGCCCCCATAGTGCATCAACGAACATTTTGATCGCCTGCTTAAACGGAATCCGCTCCCCTTTCGGGTAACCGCGTTTGTGGGCAAAACCCAGACATAACACCATCAGGCTCACGCCCAGAAGCAAACCCGGCAGTACGCCCGCGATAAACAGCGTCGCAATGGATACCGTGCCTCCCGCCGCCAGCGAATAAATGACCGAGTTATGGCTGGGCGGGATCAAAATCGCCTGCACCGACCCGCTGGCGGTTACCGCCGCCGCGTATTCGCGCGGATAGCCCTTCTTTTCCATTTCCGGGATCATCACGCTGCCGATGGACGCCGTATCGGCGACCGACGAGCCGGAAATCGCGCCAAAAAAGGTCGAGGCGACAATGTTCACCAGCGACAGCCCACCGCGGATAAACCCGACAAACAGATAGGCGAAGTTGACCAGCCGCCGGGCGATTCCCCCTTCTGCCATGATCGCCCCCGCCAGAATAAAAAACGGGATTGCCAGTAGCGTGAATTTGTTCACCCCACTGGTTATCTGGATCATCAACGCCTCCAGCGGAAGATCAATCCACAGCGCGCCGGCAACGGCGCTCAAACCTACCGCAAAAGCAACCGGCATCCCCAGCGCCAGTAAAAGGGCGAGGGTGAACAACAAGACAAATGCATCCATTTTTCACCCCTTACCCATGGTTGCCAATCAGTACGACCGGGCGGTTTTCCTGCGAGCCGAACAACAATCGTTCAAGCACGAACAGGATGAGAATGGCCGATCCTATCGGCAATGGCAGATAACTTTCGCCTGAGGTCAGCAAGGGAAACTCCGCAACAGGTTGTTCCCAAAGTTCTACGCATAGCCAGTAGCTGTACCAGCACATGATCCCCGAGATCAGCAGCATCAGCAGATCAACCACTCTCGCACAGAGGATCTTAAGCGTTTCAGGCAGACGATCCGTGAGCATGTTGACCGCAATATGGGAACCGCCGCGGTATCCCACCGCCGCGCCAATGAACGTAAACGTCACCATGCAGATAATGGCGACAGGCTCCGGCCATGACTCTCCGCGATTCAGTACGTAACGCGAAAAAATGCCGATCGGAATAACAATCGTCATTACCAGTAGCGATATTCCGGCCACCGCCATGGCGAACAGGTACAGGCGATCCATCCACTTTAAGTAGAGTTCTGACATACATTCTCCGCAGAAAAGTGGGGGGTTATTTGACGTCGGCGATAGCTTTCATCAGATCCTGATGCTTGTCGCCATACTGGGCGCGCACCGGCTCTGTCGCTTTGATAAACACCGATTTATCAATGTCATGAAATTGCACGCCGCCTGCTTTCATTTTATCCAGTGCCTGCTGGGTATAGGCTTCCCAGAGTTTGCGCTGTTCGAACTGGGCTTCACGCGCCAGGGTAAGGATTTTTTTCTGGTCATCGGCGCTGAGTTTGTCCCATTTCACTTTCGAGTAGAGCAGCATTTCGGGGGTAATAAAGTGGCCGCTGAGGGTATAGTTTTTGGCAACCGGCATATAGTTATGGGCGATAAACGTCGGCGGGTTATTTTCCGCGCCGTCAATCACGCCGGTTTGCATGCCGCTATAGACCTCACTCACCCCCATCGCCACCGAATTAGCGCCCATTTGTTTTAACGTTGCCAGTGCGACGGGACTGCCCTGGACGCGAATTTTCATTCCGTTCAAATCCTCAGGCTTCACCACTGGTTTTTTGGTGATGAGATTACGCGTACCGGAGTCCATCCAGCCCAGAAATACCAGCCGGGATTTGGGGTTGGCCGTCAGCTTATCGCCAATCTGTTTACCGATATCGCCATCGATAACCTTATGCATATGGTCTTCATCACGAAATACGTATGGCAGGGTGAACACTTCAATATCCGGGAGAATGGCGGCGACGGGTGCCATCGAGACGCGAATCATATCGATGGCGCCCATTTGCGCCTGCTCGATCATCTGTTTTTCATCGCCCAGGACGCCGCCAGGAAAAACTTTAATTTCCAGCTTGCCGTCTGTTTGTTGTTTGAGTTTTTCACCCATGTTCTGCACAGCAACAATATTGGGGTAGCCTTCCGGATGCACATCAGCAGCTTTGATCGTCTGCGCATTAACAGCGGATACAGAAAACAGTGACACGGTGGACAGGCACAACGCGGCCAGCAACGGCTTGAAAGTCGTTTTCATCGGGTCTTCTCCAGGGTAGTGAAAGGTAAATGTTAAAACAATGTTTTATTTTTACGCTTAAAACCTAGACTACCGCTGGAAAAGGGAGGGTGAAGCGCCTCACAAAAAGCGCTAAAAAATGAAACAACGGTTTAGAATGGTGGCAAAGATCGCAAACGGCGTAAAAACGCGGCCTGTCAGGGGGAGTTATTGTCCTTTACGCACCAGATAGCGATACGGCAGCGATTGCGTCTCATGGGCCACCAGTTCGTGTTCCATAAAACGGCAGAAACCCGGAATGTCACGGGTGGTCGCCGGATCGTCGGCAATCACCAGCAGGGTTTCACCCGGCTGCATGTTGCGTACGGTTTTGCGCACCATCATCACCGGCTCAGGGCAACGCAGGCCCAGCGCGTCAAGGGTATGATCGGCGGTAGTAAAGAGGTCGCTCATTTTCGTCTCACACGGGAAAAAACGGCATTAGTTTACGCTGCCCATTTTATGACGCAAGCCAGGTTAACGATTGCGTTAAAAATAACCATTGCATCGCCGGAGTGTTGCAGTATCATTCTGCGGCTTTGCACAGTATCAACACGCGTTTTTTGCACAGCCGTTTGATTGAGACCCGCGCACAGGCAACGCCACCTACACGGCTTACGTGAGGATGACGCGCGCTGAACAAGGTCAAAACGGCAGATAAAATAACGCGTTACATATTTATTGGGTTCCCTCACCCCAAACACTAAAAAGGTCACAATATGACGCAGTTTTCACAAACTCAGCGCATGAAAGCGCTGTTCTGGTTATCCCTTTTTCACCTTCTGGTGATCACTTCCAGTAACTACCTGGTGCAGCTACCGGTTAGCATTTTCGGTTTCCATACCACCTGGGGCGCATTCAGTTTCCCGTTTATTTTCCTCGCGACGGATTTGACCGTACGTATTTTTGGCGCGCCACTGGCACGGCGGATTATATTCGCGGTGATGATCCCGGCACTGGTTATCTCCTACGGCATCTCTTCACTGTTTTATATGGGAAGCTGGCAGGGCTTCGAAGCGCTGACCCATTTCAATCTGTTCGTCGCCCGTATCGCCACCGCGAGTTTTATGGCCTACGCGCTGGGGCAGATCCTCGACGTGCATGTCTTTAACCGTCTGCGTCAGAACAAACGCTGGTGGATGGCTCCTGCGGCCTCCACGGTGTTCGGTAATGCCAGCGATACCCTCGCCTTTTTCTTCATCGCCTTCTGGCACAGCCCGGACCCGTTTATGGCCGAGCATTGGATGGAAATCGCGCTGGTGGATTACGCCTTCAAGGTCATTATCAGTATCGCCTTCTTCCTGCCCATGTACGGTGTGTTGTTGAATATGCTGTTGAAAAGGCTGGCAGACAAATCTGAAATCTCAGCGTTACAGGCCAGTTAAGAGTACGCGATGACAGTTGTGGTAAGATGGCCCGCATGAGCCGTTATGGCTGTTTATCGAAAGGAAGAAGTCAATGCGCAATCTGGTTAAATATGTCGGTATTGGCCTGCTGGTAATGGGTCTGGCAGCCTGCGACAACAGCGACAGCAAGAAAACGCCCGCACAGGGGGCTTCCGCAGAAAGCAACGCGACCGGGCAGCCGGTGACGCTGCTCGATGGCAAACTCAGCTTCTCGCTGCCCGCAGACATGACCGATCAAAGCGGCAAACTGGGTACGCAATCTAATAATATGCACGTTTACTCTGACTCAACCGGTCAGAAAGCGGTCATTGTGATTGTGGGCGACGACACCCAGGAAGGGCTGGATACGCTGGCAAAACGCCTGGAAGACCAGCAGCGCAACCGCGACCCGCAGTTGCAGGTGGTGACCAACAAATCTATCGAGCTGAAAGGCCAGAAAATGCAGCAGCTCGACAGCATCATCTCCGCCAAAGGTCAAACGGCCTGGTCTACCGTGGTGCTGGGTAAAGTGGATAACAAACTGCTGACCTTGCAGGTAACGCTGCCGGCGGATAACCAGCAGCAGGCACAGACTGCCGCGGAAAACATTGTTAACACCCTGGTCATCAAGTAATCAGGAAGCGGCCTCCAGTGGAGGCCGTTTTTTTAGCCGCCACGTCAGCAATAACGCCCCCGCCACCAACACCGCCGTCAGCAGATACACCATCGATACCCCCGACCATGCCATTAACAGCCCGGCAAGCGGCCCGGTTATCCCGAGCGACATATCCATAAATACCGTATACGTGCCCAGTGCCGCGCCCTGATTATGCTGTGGCACCGCTTTGACCGCCACCACGCCCAGCGCCGGGAAGACCAGCGAGAAACCCGCTCCGGTCAGGAATACCCCGATTTTCGCCACCAGCGGGGCATCGGCGATACCGACCAGAATCAGGCCGACGACTTCCACCGCCAGACTTATCATCGCCACATTCAGCCCTCCCAGACGGTTAATGCTGTTCGGGAACACCAGCCGTGAGCCGACAAATGCCAGGCTAAACAGTGTCAGGGCGAAGGCGGCACCATCCCAGCCTTTAGCGTCATAAAAGAAGGTGATAAAGGTGGCAATAACGCCAAACCCGGCCGTACCCAGCGCCAGTCCCATCCCATAAACCCAGACATACCCGAGCACCGCCCGGAACGGCAGTGGTTTACCTTTGCTGGCTTTCACTGCCGCACGCGGCAACGCGCAGGCAATCGCGACAAACGCCACCGCCATAATGAACCCGCCCAGGCCGCTCAGTCCCGCGTAATGATAGCAAATCACGCCAAGCGGCGCCCCCAGCGCCATTGCGCCATAGGTCGCGATACCGTTCCAGGAAATAACACGGGCGATATGCATTGAACCGACTACCCCGACGCCCCAGAGCATTGACCCGGTCCCGGCAAAACTTTGCCCTATACCGAGAATGACGCGCCCTACACAGAGCAGCACCAGGCTCACCAGCGGCGAGCCGCTTTGCAGATCCGCCAGCAGATACCCCAGCCCACAAATGAATGCACCGCATAGGCCAAACACCACCACTTTTTTCGGGCCGAGCATATCGGCGTAACGTCCGGCATGTGGACGACTGACCAGGGTGGCGAAGTATTGCAGGCTAATAACCAGCCCAGCCCAGAAGGCGCTGTAACCCAGCGTTTCATGGACATAGCCGGGCAACACCGCCAGCGGCAAACCTATTGTGAGATAACTTGCGAAGTTGAAGATAACGACGGAGAGAATCCGCAGATTAAGACGTAATCCGCTTAGCGCCGGTTCAGCGGCTTGTTCGGGCATGGAGGGTCACCAGATTTTCACAACGATGTTTCACTATTACCACGTCATGGCCTGGAAATCAGTATGCAGATTAAGAATATCTGCCTCGGGCGAAGCGTCCGCCAGTGGCTACACTTATCGGGCGGTATAGAAAAAGGAATTGCCCATGACACAGCCCCAACCCGATCGTGCGGGTTTACATATTCTTCTCAAACTGGCCTCACTGGTCATTATTCTGGCCGGTATTCATGCCGCTGCCGATATCATTGTTCAACTGTTACTGGCGCTCTTTTTCGCCATTGTGCTCAATCCGCTGGTGACCTGGTTTCTTCGCCGGGGCGTGAAACGGCCTGTCGCCATCGCCATTGTGGTACTGGTGATGCTTGTCTTCCTGACCGCGCTGATTGGCGTGCTGGCCGCCTCGGTGAATGAGTTCATGACGATGCTGCCGAAATACAATCGGGAGTTCACGCGTAAATTCCTCCAGCTTCAGGACGCGCTCCCTTTCCTGCATCTGCATGTCTCACCTGAACGCATGCTGCAACGCATGGATTCCGAGCGGGTAATGAGCTTTGCCACCACGATGATGACGCAACTGTCTAACGCGATGGCGAGCATCGTTTTACTGGTCATGACCATGGTATTCATGCTCTTCGAAGTGCGTCACGTGCCGTATAAAATGCGCTTCGCCCTGAATAACCCACAAATTCATATCGCCGGTTTGCACCGCGCGCTTAAGGGCGTCTCTCACTATCTGGCGCTAAAAACACTGCTCAGTCTGTGGACGGGCGTGATCGTCTGGGCGGGGCTGGCCATTATGGACATCCAGTTTGCGCTAATGTGGGGAGTGCTGGCGTTTCTGCTTAATTACGTGCCGAATATCGGCTCAGTGCTTTCGGCAATCCCGCCGATGGTTCAGGCTTTGCTTTTTAACGGCCCGTACGAATGGTTGCTGGTCGGCGCGCTGTTTCTCATCGTGCATATGATTATCGGCAACATTCTGGAGCCACGAATGATGGGTCACAGGCTCGGTATGTCAACACTGGTGGTCTTTCTTTCGTTACTGATTTGGGGCTGGTTACTCGGTCCGGTGGGGATGCTGCTCTCTGTGCCGCTTACCAGCGTATGTAAAATATGGATGGAAACCACCACTGGCGGCAGCAAACTGGCCATTATGCTTGGCCCAGGCAGGCCGAAAAACCGCCTGCCCGGCTAGCCTGTGTTAGCGCAGGTTGTTCGGAAAATCCGCCGGAAGTTCACTGGCTGCGCAGGCGATGACGCTGTCATTGTCTGCGCCACAGTCACGCACAAAGGTGATAGTCGCAAACTCATCAATCACTTCGGTCGGATAGGCCGGGCCAGCCGCACGATAGGATTCCATCAGCGGAATATGATCGTTCTGGAAACAGACGGTTTTTTCCGGATTGTTGATCACCCAACGCGGGAAGAAGATCGTGCCATGAAACAGGCGATCGCCGAGGTTTACAATCAAACTCACGTCAGTGCCAGTCGGCTCGGTCCAGGAAATTTTATAGATGCTTTCGCCAACACGCACAATGTAAGCCTGCTGGTTTTTCACCCAACGGTTCGCCACGATTCCGCTATGAATGCGATAGTCCAGCGTCGTCTCATTTTTGACATAAATCTCGTAGTTCCAGCCATTATCGTAGGTATAAACCAGATGTTTACCGACAAAACCACTCAGATCATGTTTATCAAAGCTGCTCATCATTGTTCTCCTCTTAATCGATAAGAAGATCATACCGCTTCAAAAAATGAATGAATAACGCTATGTTTGAATTAAATTCATTCATTTTTTAGATAAGTCATGCATAAAACCACGCTGGAACAATGGTCGCTGCTGCAAAAGGTCGTCGAGCTGGGCAGTTTTGCGAAAGCCGCCGAAGAGACTCACCGTAGCCAGTCATCCGTCAGCTATAACCTGGCGCTATTACAGGAGCGGCTGGGGGTGGCGTTGCTGATACAGGAAGGCCGCCGTGCGGTACTTACCCCTTCCGGCGAACTGCTGCTTAATCAGGTTAAACCGCTGCTGAAAGCGTTCGATTACGTTGAAACCCGGGCGGTCACACTGCGCAACGGGCAACGTACCCGGCTTGACCTGGTCGTCGACAGCATCTTTCCCCGCTCACGACTGTTTGCCATTTTGCGCCAGTTTCAGCAGCGCTATCCGCAAACGCAGGTGCATCTGACCGAAGTGCTCGAAAACGCCTCTGTGGAGCGCCCCGTCCACGCCGAAGCCGACGTGCTGGTGCTGACCCGTCGCCAGGACATGACCGGGCGCGGTGAATGGCTGATGAATATTGATTTTGTCGCGGTCGCCCACCGGGATCATCCCCTTTGCGGCGAAAGCACGATTACCGAGGATATCCTCGCCGCCTGGCCACTGATCCGCATTGCTGACCGTGAAAATCGCCTTCCCCAGGAGAGCGGCGAGTCATGGACTTTTTCTACCATCGATGCCGCAGTAGAAGCCGTGCAATATCAGGTGGGCTACGGCTGGCTGCCGGAGGAGCGTATCGGGCCACTGCTTGCCAGCGGCGTGCTGAAAATCCTGCCCTTAAGCCACGGTTCGCGCCGCGCCACGCCGCTGCATCTGATCGTCAAAAAAGACTTGATGCCGCTGGATGAGCAGGTAGAAACGCTGCTGCAGTTGTTTAAGGGGCAGTAGATGGGTATGGACGGTTCCCTTTCCATGAGGGAGAGGGTTAGGGTGAGGGGGAATATACAACGGGTGTAGCACGTTCCGTTCACCGTCAGTTCATCACTTCTCTGAGGTCATTCTGCACGTGAACGTGCTAAGGAGGCTCTCCGCCGCCTCCTTAGCAATCCAGGCTCCCGGCTAAAAAAATCGCCGCTAACGCGGTCCATTCGTCTTATGTCGCCTGGCTATCGGGTCGGGGACCAGCCTGCATCCTTGCAGGCTATCCCCTCCGCCCGCCTCCCTGCGGGCGGTCCCGGCCAGCCGTCAACGCCTCATCGATTTTCCGCCGGACCAGAAAACATCGCTGGAAGTCACTGCGTTTCAGATAAATGGTTTTGCTTTTAATAGAAGGGTCAGGAATGGCGAAGGTGAGCCCCCCTGGCACGTTCACGGGTTCTGTCGCTATAGAAAAGCAAAGAACATAAGGTGAACGGAATGACCACCAGAGCCGCATTTTCCCCCTCACCCAAGCTCTCTCTCAGGGAGAGGGAACCTACCGTGCTCGCATTTTTTGTGGGGAACTCCCCTATGAAGGGAACACCGATCCCAGGCCGTATACATCCTTCATCCCAACAATAAAGGGGGATTTCTCCGACAGGCGTTTACATTCACCAACGTTATATAATTTAATATATATCGCTTTCCCTTCCCCCTTAGAGCGATAACCATGACCCATAATCTAAAACGTATTATGTTGGGTGCCGTGCTGGCCTGCGCCTCACTTTTCACCCTCCCTTCCGCGATGGCAGATCGCACTGTTACCGACCAGCTTGGACGACAAGTCACCTTACCTGACCACGTCACCCGCGCGGTGGTTTTACAACACCAGACGCTGAACCTACTGGTGCAACTCAACGCCGCCGACGATGTGGTGGGCGTGTTGAGCAGCTGGAAAAAACAGCTCGGTCCGGAGTTCGCGCGTTTTATGCCGGGCATTGAAAAGCTGGCCACGCCGGGCGATCTAACGCAGGTGAATATGGAAAGCCTGCTGGCCCTGCATCCGCAGGTGGTGTTTATCGCCAACTACGCCCCGGCGGAGATGATCCAACAGATTGAAAATGCTGGTGTTCCGGTTGTCGCGGTCTCCCTGCGTGAAGACGCGGCTGGCGAGAAAAACAAAATGAACCCCACGATGGCAGATGAAGAGACGGCCTACAACAACGGCCTGAAACAGGGTATTCGCCTGATAGGCGAGGTGGTTGACCGCAAAGCACAGGCGGAAGATCTCATCAGATACACCTTCGATGCCCGGGCAAAATTCAACGCACCGGTCGCTAACATTCCGGCGGATCAACGCGTGCGCGTCTATATGGCAAACCCGGATCTCAACACCTACGGTTCAGGAAAATACACCGGCCTGATGATGGAACACGCTGGCGCAATGAACGTCGCTGCCGCCACCGTTAAAGGGGCAAAACAGGTTTCACTGGAACAGGTGTTGCACTGGGATCCGCAGGTGATTTTTGTTCAGGATCGCTACCCGGAAGTGGTCAAAGCGATCCTGACCGATCCGAACTGGCAGCAAATTGACGCTGTGAAAAACCATCGCGTCTGGCTGATGCCGGAATACGCCAAAGCCTGGGGCTACCCGATGCCGGAAGCGCTGGCCATTGGCGAACTGTGGATGGCGAAAAAACTCTACCCGGAACAGTACAACAACATCGACGTAGAGGCGCAGGCACAGGCTTACTATAAACGTTTTTATCGGACTGACTGGAAGCCGGATGCCAGACAGTAATCGCTACCGGCTACTGCATGGTGGTCTGATCCTGTTGACGCTAATACTGGCCGTGGGCTCGTTATGCCTCGGTCAGTATCGCCTGAGCGTGAGCAACGTTCTGTCGCAGTTATTGATGCTCGCCACGCCGGATGGCCCGGCCGGGCAGATAGTCTGGTCGGTGCGTTTACCCCGAATTCTGATGGCCCTGCTGGCAGGCGGCGCGTTGGGCCTGTGCGGCACAGTATTACAGGGGGTATTTCAAAATCCGCTGGTCGACCCGCACATTATTGGCGTCACTTCCGGTTCGGCGTTTGGCGGCACGCTGGCTATCCTGCTGGGGTTCAGCCCGATGGTGATGATTGCCTCAACGTTCAGCTTCGGTCTGGCGGCGCTGATGCTGGTCTGGCTGATTGCCGCGCTACAAGGGCGGGAAAACACGCTGGTACTGATCCTCTCCGGAATTATTATGAGCGGCTTTTTTGCCGCCCTGGTCAGCCTGATGCAGTACATGGCCGATACTGAAGAGACGCTGCCCAACATCGTCTTCTGGCTGCTGGGCAGCTTTGCCACCGCCAACTGGCATAAAGTTCTGATGCTGGCGCTCCCCGTCAGCATCGTCTCCCTCGTACTGCTGCGACTGCGCTGGCGCATTAACCTGCTGGCGCTGGAAGAAAAGGACGCGCTGGCCCTTGGTGTCCCGCTCAAAACGTTGCGCCGCAGCGTGCTGGTCTGTTGCGCCCTGTTGGTTTCTTCACAAGTGGCGGTCAGCGGCAGCATTGCCTGGGTTGGGCTGGTGATTCCGCATCTGGCAAGGCTGCTGGTCGGCGCCGATCACCGTCGCCTGCTGCCCGTCGCGTTCTGGGTTGGCGGAAGTTTTATGATTGTGGTGGATGATCTGGCACGCACGCTTACCCAGGCGGAAATCCCCATCGGCATTATCACGGCGCTGCTTGGCGCCCCGGTTTTCGCCGGATTGCTTATTCATAACAGCCGCCGGAGCCGCCAGTGATGCATGCCTCGTTAAGCGTCAATAACCTGCTCTATGGCCATAACCGGCCGTTATTTTCACCACTCAGCTTCTGCTGTCAGCCCGGCGATATCTGGGCGGTGCTGGGGGCCAACGGGCTGGGAAAGAGTACCCTGCTGGACACGCTCACCGGCGTATTGCCGCCGCTGGCAGGCACTTTTTCCATTGAAGGCGGCATCGGGATCGTGCCGCAATCGTTCCGCCCGGCCTTCGCCTGGAATGTGCATGAAGTGGTACTGATGGGCCGCGCACGGCATGTGGCGTTATTTTCCGTGCCATCGCAAGACGATGAAGAACGGGTCGCACAGGCGCTGGCCCAACTCAATATCAGCCATCTGGCGCACACGCCGTTTCGTAATCTCTCCGGCGGGCAGCAGCAGCTGGTGATGATTGCCCGGGCGCTGGTGAGTGGCAGTCACAATATTCTGCTTGATGAGCCCTGCTCAGCGCTGGATTTAGCCAACCAGGGGGTGGTGCTGCAACTGATCAGCGATCTGGCCCATCGCCAGGCGCGCAGTGTGATATTCACTACCCACGATCCGACCCATGCTCTCCAGGTCGCCAGCCACACGCTGTTATTACTGCCCAACCAACAGTGGCTGGCAGGGGAAACCCACGTGCTGCTCAGTGAAGAAAACTTACAGCGCGCCTACGGGCTGCCGGTGCGCAAACTTGATGTGGGCGATTACGGCTGTCCGGTTCTCGCGCCGCTATTTCACATCCGGCGCTAAAAATCCGGCGTTGCGCAAAAACGCCTGCCCTTCTGCGGCAAGCATATACTGCGCCAGCGCCTGGGTTGCCGGGGCGTCATCCAGCAGCGCCAGTTGATAGTCGCAGCGGATATTGCAGGCCGCTGGGATCGCCACCACCCGCAAATCCGCCTCTCCGGCCAGCGCCATCGCATAATGACTATAACCAATAAACAGATCTGCCAGCCCCTGGCGAATCAGCCACGCGCTGGCGATCTCTCCAGGCGGAACAGTTAGCGTATCGCGCCCCCCCACCAGTTTGTGCGCCCGTTGTTTCAACGCCTGCCCAAGTCCTGGATGCAGACTTTCAATAGCGTCAAACAGTTGCCAGGTATAATCGCCGGACGGATCGCAGCCCGGCGTTGAGGTACCCAGCTTAAGCGCCGGATTAGACAACAAGGTGAGCCAGTCATCCTCCTCGGTCTGCGCCGTGAGGCGGGCAGTCAAGTTTAGTTGGTTACAGGCGAAGAGATGTGTCTCACGGGCGCGTCCGGCGGCCAGCAGCGCCTGCGGGTGCGCCGTGTTGGCGGAGGCGAACAACGAGCAGGGCTCCCCGGCTTCAATCCGTTCACGCAATAACCCGGCCGGACCAAAATGTGCCTCAACCACCCACCCCTGTTCTGTGCTAAAACGCTCAAACAAGGGCACAAGTGCCCGTTTCAGGCTGCCTGCCGCCAGCACCGTTAAAGATGACATAGCTTTTTCCGCATCATGAGAAAGACGTTATGCTACCCACCGCCGCCTTCCGCTGACCAGTTCGATGTGATCGTTTTTCTATTTCCACACGCTTCTTATGCCTTTTTTGATCCCGCGCACCGCATTCGTATGATGAATCAATAAAATCGTCATACTCCTTTTGTGGCAGACTTTCAGGGAAAACCATGTCGTCCTTTCGCTCTCTTAGTGCGTTACTGCTGGCCTGTACTGCGTTTTTTGCTCAGGCTTCATCCCCTCAGGAGTTGACCACCGCGTGGCCGGTCAACGCAGGACCGCTTAATCCGCACCTCTATACGCCAAACCAGATGTTCGCCCAAAGCATGGTCTACGAGCCGCTGGTGAAATATCAGGCCGACGGCACGGTGAAGCCCTGGCTGGCAAAAAGCTGGACCTCATCCGAAGATGGCAAAACCTGGGTTTTCACCCTGCGCGGCGACGTGACTTTCTCCAACGGTGAGCCATTTAACGCCCAGGCGGCGGTAGAGAACTTCCGCGCGGTGCTCGATAACCGCCAGCGACATGCCTGGCTTGAGCTCGCCAACCAGATAACCGACGTGAAAGCGCTCAGCGACAGCGAACTGCAAATTACCCTGAAAAGCGCCTATTACCCGTTCCTGCAAGAGCTTTCCCTGCCCCGCCCCTTCCGTTTTATCGCCCCCTCGCAGTTCAAAAATCACGAAACCATGAACGGCATCGTGGCCCCCATTGGCACCGGGCCGTGGGTGTTGCAGGAATCAAAGCTGAATCAATACGACGTCATGGTGCGTAACGAACACTACTGGGGCGAAAAACCGGCATTAAGCAAAATCACCATCAAAGTGATCCCGGACCCGACCAGTCGCGCGGTGGCGTTTGAAACCGGCGATATCGACCTGCTGTACGGCAACGAAGGGCTACTACCGCTCGACACCTTCTCCCGTTTCAGTCAGAACCCGGCGTTACGCACCCAGCTTTCCGCCCCGGTCGAAACGGTGATGCTGGCGCTGAACTCCGCCAAAGCCCCCACCAACGAACAGGCCGTTCGTGAAGCGCTCAACTATGCGGTCGATAAAAAGACGCTGATTGATAGCACGCTGTACGGCACCCAGAAGGTGGCCGACACGCTCTTCGCCCCCACCGTGCCATACGCCGATATCGGTCTGAAAGCGCGTGAATACTCCCCGGCAAAAGCCCGTGCGCTGCTGGACGCCGACGGCTGGAAACTGCCGGACGGCAAAACCATCCGTGAAAAAGCGGGCCAGCCGCTACATGTCGAACTGGCGTTTATCGGCACCGATGCAATGAGCAAATCGATGGCCGAAATTATCCAGGCCAATTTGCGCGACATCGGCGTGGACACGGCACTTGTGGGCGAGGAAGAGAGCAGTATTTACGCCCGCCAGCGCGACGGTCGTTTTGGCATGATTTTCAACCGTACCTGGGGGGCGCCTTATGACCCGCATGCTTTCTTAAGCTCCATGCGCGTCCCGTCTCATGCGGATTACCAGGCGCAGCTTGGCCTGCCGGATAAAGCGCAAATTGACAAAGAAATTGGCGAGGTACTGACGACACGCGATGAAACCGACCGCCAGCGCCTCTATCGCGACATTCTGACCCGCCTGCATGACGAGGCGGTCTATCTGCCCATCAGCTACGTCTCTACGCTGGTGGTGGCGAAGCCTGAGCTGGGCGTGATTCCTTTCGCCCCTATCGCCAGCGATATCCCGTTTGAAAACATTACCCCGGTGAAACCCTGATGCTGCGCTATGTCATTCGCCGTTTACTGCTGCTTATCCCGATGATCTTCGCTGCCTCGGTGGTCATCTTCTTGCTGCTGCGCATGGGAGCGGGCGACCCGGCGCTGGATTATCTGCGCCTGTCGAACC
This sequence comes from Citrobacter sp. MNAZ 1397, assembly GCF_023613995.1. Lineage (NCBI taxonomy): Bacteria > Pseudomonadati > Pseudomonadota > Gammaproteobacteria > Enterobacterales > Enterobacteriaceae > Citrobacter > Citrobacter sp. MNAZ 1397. The sequence goes on along the minus strand of NZ_JAKIVH010000003.1, from coordinate 299,423 downwards.
TGCCACCCACGCAGGAGATGGTGGCCTCGACGCGCATCATGCTGGGGCTGGATAAGCCACTGCCGCAGCAGTATTTGCACTGGTTATGGCAGGCGCTGCATCTCGATTTTGGTCTCTCGTATGCGACCCAGCGCCCGGTGCTGGATGATGTCCTGCACTTCCTGCCAGCGACATTGCAACTGGCGGGCGTCGCACTGATCCTGATTCTGCTGACCTCTGTACCGCTGGGCATCTGGGCCGCGCGCCACCGCAATAACCTGCCGGACTATATCGTGCGTCTGATTGCCTTTCTCGGCGTCTCAATGCCTAACTTCTGGCTGGCCTTTCTGCTGGTGATGTTCTTCTCGGTTTATCTGCAATGGCTACCGGCAATGGGCTACGGCGGCTGGCAGCATATCCTGCTACCCGCCGTGTCGATTGCCTTTATGTCGCTCGCCATCAATGCTCGCCTGTTACGCGCCAGTATGCTGGAAGCCGCCGGGCAGCGGCATGTCACCTGGGCGCGGCTGCGTGGACTGAGTGAAAAACAGACCGAGCGTCAGCATATTTTGCGTAACGCCTCGCTGCCAGTGATCACCGCGCTCGGCATGCACGTGGGTGAACTGATTGGCGGTACGATGATTATCGAAAGCATCTTCGCCTGGCCGGGCATAGGCCGCTATGCCGTGTCGGCCATCTTCAACCGCGACTATCCGGTGATCCAGTGCTTTACGCTGGTGATGGTCATCGTATTCGCCCTGTGTAACCTGCTGGTGGATGTGCTCAGCGCCGCGCTGGACCCGCGAATTCGTCATCATGAAGGAGCGCACGCATGAATTTTCTGCGCTCTGCCCGCTGGTCGGTACGCGTTGCCGTATTGATTCTGGCGCTGCTGCTGGTCATCGCCCTGACCTGCCAGTGGTGGCTGCCCTATGACCCGCAGGCAATCAATCTTCCCGCGCGCCTGTTGCCGCCAGGCAGTGAACACTGGCTGGGGACCGATCATCTTGGGCGCGATATTTTTGCCCGTCTAATGAGCGCCACCCGCGTCTCCTTAGGCTCGGTCATGGCCTGCCTCCTGCTGGTGTTGTTTCTGGGGCTGACGCTCGGCGGCTGCGCCGGGCTGACCGGAGGGCGCATCGATCAGGCCATTATGCGCGTGGCGGATGTCTTTATGACCTTCCCCACCTCGATCCTGTCGTTCTTTATGGTCGGCGTGCTCGGCACCGGGCTGACCAACGTGATCATCGCCATCGCGCTCTCCCACTGGGCCTGGTATGCGCGCATGGTACGCAGCCTGGTGATTTCTCTGCGTAGCCGCGAGTACATTCTGGCTGCCCGTCTTAGCGGGGCGAGCTATACGCAGGTGTTTATCGACCACCTGGCCGGTGCCGTGGTGCCCTCGCTGCTGGTGCTGGCGACGCTGGATATCGGCCATATGATGCTGCACGTGGCGGGAATGTCATTCCTGGGACTGGGCGTCAGCGCCCCCACCGCCGAATGGGGAGTGATGATTAACGATGCCCGTCAGTATATCTGGACGCAGCCGCTGCAAATGTTGTGGCCGGGGCTGGCACTGTTTATCAGTGTGATGGCCTTTAACATGGTGGGCGATGCCCTGCGTGACCGCCTCGATCCTCATCTGGAAACGGAGCACGCTCACTGATGCCTGCACAACTTGAACTGCGAAATTTCACCCTTGAGGCGCAGCGTCCTCTTACCCACGACGTCTCACTCACCCTTAAACGCGGACGCGTGCTGGCGCTGGTGGGCGGAAGCGGCAGCGGGAAATCGCTGACCTGCGCTGCCGCGCTCGGCGTATTGCCTGCGGGTGTACGGCAAACGGCGGGTACGCTGCTGGCGGATGGTCACCCGATCTCGCCACAGGCGCTGCGCGGACTAAAGGTGGCGACCATTATGCAAAACCCGCGCAGCGCCTTTAATCCACTGCGAACCATGGCGGCGCACGCCAGGGAAACCTGCCTGGCACTGGGCAAACCGGCGGATGACGCCACGCTTATTGCCGCCCTGACCGACGTTGGGCTGGATGCGCCGGAACGGGTACTGACACTCTATCCTTTTGAGATGAGCGGCGGCATGTTACAGCGCATGATGATCGCCATGGCGCTGCTCAGCGACGCGGCGTTTATTGTTGCCGATGAGCCAACCACCGACCTCGACGCCGTGGCACAGGCCAGAATTCTCGATCTGCTCGAACGTCTCTTACAGACCCGCCATTGCGGCATGTTGCTGGTCACCCATGATATGGGCGTGGTGGCACGACTCGCTGATGACGTTGCGGTGATGGAGGCAGGACGTATCGTTGAGCAGGGCAGTGTCGATGTGCTGTTTAGCGCGCCGCAACATCCTGTGACACGCAACCTGGTGGCAGCACACCTTGCGCTGTACGGGATGGAGCTTACCCAATGAATTTACTCACGATTTCTAACGTCTCCCACCGCTATCATACTCACCCGGTGCTGGAGAACATCTCCCTTTCGATCGACAGCGGGGAAAGCCTGGCGTTATTAGGACGTAGCGGCTGCGGCAAAAGCACGCTGGCGCGCCTGCTGGTTGGGCTGGAAAGACCAGTCGGCGGCGATATCATCTGGCAGGGAACGTCACTTGCCAGAATGTCCGGGGCAATGAAAAAGGATTTCCGCCGGGATATTCAACTGGTCTTTCAGGACGCCATCAGCGCCGCCAACCCGCGTAAAACGGTGCGTGAGATCCTCGCTGAACCGTTGCGCCATCTGTTTACCTTAAGCAAAACGGAACAGTGCGCCCGTATCGAACAGTTGATGCGCGATGTGGAGCTGGAAAGCCGCCTGCTGGATCAGCGCCCGCCTCAACTGAGCGGCGGGCAGTTACAGCGCGTCTGCCTGGCCCGCGCGCTGGCGACGCGTCCGACGCTGCTTATCCTTGATGAGGCCGTGTCCAGTCTGGATCTGGTTTTGCAGGCAGGCATCATTCGTCTGCTGAAAAAACTGCAACAGCACTCGGGCATCGCCTGCCTGTTTATCACCCACGATTTACGTCTGGTGGAGCGCTTTTGTCAGCGCGTGGTAGTGATGGAGAACGGTCATATCACCGAAGATATTGCCGTCACTCACCCATTACGTTTTACCTCTCTGGCCGGGCAAGCGCTGCAACAGGCCGTCCTGCCTGCCTTTCCCAAACCCCGAATTTCAGGAGCGCTGCCATGCAACGTGTAACCGTTACGCTTGATGATGACCTGCTTGCCACCCTTGACGATCTCAGCCAGCGCCGCGGCTATAACAATCGCTCCGAAGCGCTGCGGGATATTTTGCGCGATGCGCTCACCCAACAAGCCGCATGCGAGCAGGACACGCAGGGCTATGCGGTGCTGTCATATGTGTATGAACATGAAAAACGCGATCTGGCGAGCCGCATTGTCGCCACACAGCATCACCATCACGATCTCTCGGTCGCCACATTACATGTGCATATCAACCATGACGACTGCCTGGAGATAGCCGTCCTGAAAGGGAAAATGGGCGATGTGCAGCAATTTGCTGATAGCGTCATCGCCCAGCGCGGCGTGCGTCACGGCCACCTTCAGTGCGTCACGGATGAGACTACCCCGCCAGATCACGGGCATACGCACGGGTTGAAACATATTGTTCTGTAAGGCGCAGCGCCTGTTCAATACGCGTCGGTTCGAGCGTGAACGGTAAATACTCAAGTGCATCACGCGGGAAGGGAATACTGCGCGCTACCGCCTGGATGACCGCCAGGCGGATCTCTTTCAGCGGCGCCAGGGTTAACGGCATGTCATATTGACGCAGCAGCGCCAGTAATACCGGGTCTGGCTGGCTATTGTCATTTTCCAGAATCGATTGCACCAGCAGACTGAATCCCACACGTTCACCATGCAACCACTGGCGCAAAGCCGGTTCATGGGTCAGGCGGTTATGAATCGCATGTGCCACACCAGGCGTAGGAATTTCGCCGCGCACGCTATTGGCCATACCGGCCACGGCAATATTGGCGTCAATCACATTGATCAGCGCATTTGACACCACCTGGGCTTTATTATCGTGAATGGCCTGTTGCCCATATTTTTCATAAATATCGACGGCCAGACGCGCGTTTTGCACTTTTAATTGCAGCCCCAGGTTATCGGGGTTTTTCTGCAAATAGGGACGAAATTCATACCATTTTGCCAGCGCATCAACGATACCCGCTTTTAAATATCGCACGTCGCTACGAGCAATCACTTCGCTATCCACCAGCACCAGGCGCGGCAGCGTGCGTAAAGCCTGGCTACTGATTTGTGCGCCTTCATCCGTATAGAAAACCGCCAGAGGCGACCAGGCCGCACAGGTGGCTGCCTGGGTCGGAATAGTGATGGATTCTCCGCCCTCAAGGGTATCGGCCACGGCTTTAGCCGTATCCAGAACGCGACCGCCGCCGACGCCGACAATAAACTGCACCCCCAGCTTTTTTGCCCGCTGCACATAACGGGCAACATTATCTTCGGTACAGTAACCAGTCATGATCTCGGTCTGCCAGCGGATACCGCTGGCGCGTAAGCTCTCTTCCAGCCCAGGGTTGACCTGCGCCCAGGCCTTTACGCTGGTAATTATCAAAATATGCCGGGTAAGCGGCGCAATATATTTTCCTGCGTCATGACGAATACCAGACTGGTGAAACCAGGTCTGCGGAGTTTTTATCGCAAGCATTGGCATTTCCATGTGTACGCGAATTATTTCGCTTTATCTCACCATGCTACAAAAATAAAAATTAAAAACAATGATCTCTATTTCTTCTATTTTCATATCGATATCAAAATATCAGCTAAGTAATATTGGCATTAATTGTGAACATATTCTTTTGTGTAACCCAGATGACCATCCCGACGTCGCTGTTCAGGCTAAGTGCTACGCTTATTCCATCGCATTCACATAAAAATGAAGGAGCAGAGAATGAAAATTGATCTGAGTGGGAAAGTAGCGCTGGTCACCGCTTCCACGGGCGGCATTGGTTTCGCCATTGCCACGGGGCTTGCCGAAAGCGGCGCGGAAGTGATCCTCAACGGACGCAGCGAGTCATCGGTGAACAAAGCGCTCCAGGCGCTCAATGAGCGCGTACCGGGCGCAAAAGTACGTACCGCCATTGCCGACCTGAGTTCGGCGGAGGGTGTTGAAGCCTTATTAAGCGCGGCAACGGATGCCGATATTCTGGTCAATAATGCCGGGATTTACGGGCCGCAGGATTTTTATGCTACCGATGATGCGACCTGGGAAAATTACTGGCAAACCAACGTGATGTCAGGCGTGCGTCTTTCTCGCGCGCTGCTGCCGGCCATGGTGAAAAAAGGCTGGGGTCGCGTGGTTTTTATCTCCTCGGAGTCGGCACGCAATATTCCTGCCGATATGATTCATTATGGCGTGACCAAAACGGCGCAACTTTCACTGTCGCGCGGGCTGGCGAAATTTGTCGCCGGAAGTGGCGTGACGGTCAACAGCGTGCTGCCAGGCCCGACCCTTTCCGATGGCTTTGCCGCCATGATGCAGGATGAAGTGGAAAGAACCGGCAAATCACTGGAAACGTTGGCGAAAGAGTTCGTGATGACCAACCGTCCCAGCTCCGTTATTCAGCGGGCGGCAACGGTTGAAGAAGTGGCAAACATGGTGGTCTACATATGTTCGACCCAGGCGTCAGCGACCTCAGGCGCGGCGCTGCGCGTTGACGGTGGTGTGGTGGACGACATCCTGTAACGCGTTTTCAGCAGGGCTGCATACTGCTGCCCTGCTGGAGAAACATCTATGGCCATGCCGGGTAAAAACGGGACATCATGATCATTAATAGTGGCGTGGTAAGGGTCGAGAGCAGGGTGGAAATCAGCATGCTGGTTGCCGTCGCCCCTTGCAGCACATTGAATTTCTGCGCCATCAGATAAACGTTTATCCCCACCGCCATTGAACCCAGTAAAACCACGACCTGGCTCTCCTGCTGCGGCAGATGCAATGCGTAAGCGAGCACCCAAATCAGCCCCGGCATCAGCAGCAGTTTAATCAGACAAATGGCCGAGCTTTCCCGCCATCCCTGGCTGATTTTATAGTGGGAGAGGCTCATGCCCAGCGTCACCAGCGTGAGCGGCGCGGCAATCTGTCCCAGCATCGAGACCGGGCCATCAATAAATTGTGGCAGGGGATGATGGGTCGCACTCCAGGCGAATCCCGAGAAGATGCCGATAATCAGCGGATTACGCAGGACATTGACCAGGGTTTTGCCGATACCTTTCCAGGAAAAACTGCCGCTCTGGGCCCACTCCACCGAGACGGTGACCAGCGTCCACAAAATCAGGCTGTTGAACACCAGCACCAGCGCAACCGAGGCAAGGCTTGCCTGCCCCAGCAGAATAACCGCAACAGGAATGCCTAACATGACATTATTCGAAAAGATACCGCCCAGGCCAAATACCGATGCGGAGATCGCATCCAGGCCAAAAATACGGTTAGCGACAATGCGCCCAACGATATATATCAACAAGCAACTGCCGAAATAGGCTATCAGCAGACGCATATCAACCGGCGGGCTTTGATAGAACTTACTCATGACCTTAAAAAGCATGCAAGGCAGCGCAACGGAGAAACAAAACCGATTAAACACGCCGCTTGCCGATTCAGGCCAGCCCGCAAAACGCCCCAGGCAATACCCTAATGCAATTAAGGAAAATAAAGGCGCAGACAACAGCATCTGCTGCGAAAGCTGCCCCAGAAAGCTCGCCGTTTCCATCCGTTACCCTGCCTGTATCATCGTAAAAATGAATAATTTTTATGTTTTTTGGCAGTATAGGGGCTTTGCCCTGCCGAGTCAGCGGGGCTGAAACGGTGTTAGTGGAGCATCACAACATTTATCACCACTGATTCAGCAGTTGCACATACCTGAGGCTGAATCACGCCAGTACGGTTTCACTCCTTCCGCAGGGGTGATTTAATATTTTCCACCTCATACAGCACTGCCATAATCTTCGGCGATAATGTATAAAACTGTTGGCCTTTTTCGGTTAATATTACCGACCGAATATTCCTTCCACGTTGAATAAGCGTAAATCCGATATTATTTTCCAGCATTTGCAGACGCTCAGATAAACAGATCTGACTTACCCCTAAAAAACCTGCTGCGGCTGGCATACTTCCACTGCGCACCGCAGAAAGGAATGCATTCATTAACTCAATATTCATCATTTATCCCTGATATTGCGTGTTCGAACAGAGAACCTGACTGCGCAGTATCATTATCACACAAGTAGTTCTTGTCAATTATTTCAACACCCGCAGGCAGCCAGAAAAATAGTGTGACAATGTTAAAAATCATAATTTAAAACTGAAATTCATACATTTCAAAATGAAATGACATGTTTAAATCCGGGTCTAATTTTGTGATTACCGTCACCAATAAAAATATCACACAAAAATAACATTAAATAAAAAGTACATAAATATCATAAAGTTAAAATTTAATATCTTCATCAAATACGCGCCTGGCACGCGGCCTGCAATTATCAGTGCCAAACAACAATGGAGAGCGTCAGATGACTTATAAAATTTTACTTCCACAAGAAATCATGCAGGAAGGGAGAGAATATCTTGAAAGCCGGGGATATGAACTTATTACAGGTTCCGGTATGGAAGAAGAAGATATCATCCACGATATTCCGGACTGCGATGGTATTATTGTACGCCTTTCAAAAATGTCCGATCGCGTATTTGAAGCCGCAAAAAAACTGAAAGTTGTTGCTCGCCATGGTGCCGGTTACGACACCGTCGATTTAGACTCCGCGAAACGCCACGGCGTGACCGTTTTAAACGCGCCGATTGCTAATAGCATGTCTGTTGCCGAGCTGGCGATTTTTTACATGCTGCACTGTTCACGTAACTTCAGGCTGGTCGAAGAGAAAATGCTTGAAGATTACTACTGGGCAAAACTGCGCACCCCAAAAGTGGAGCTGGACGGTAAAACCGTAGGCCTGGTAGGCGTGGGCAACATTGGTTCCCGTGTCGCCATCAAAGCCCTGCACGGCTTTAACATGAAAGTCATTGCGTATGATCCGTACAAAACCCAGGACCAGGTGCCGGAAGGGGTTGAATTAACCAACGACTTCGACCGTATTTTCAAAGAGAGCGATTTTGTCTCCCTGCACTGCCCTACTACGGCGGAAACCACTGACTTTATTGGCGAAAAACAGTTCTCGCTGATGAAACCGACCGCGTATTTCATTAATACCGCACGCGGCAAACTGGTCGATGAAAAAGCGCTCTACCACGCGCTCTCAACACACATCATCGCCGGTGCGGGTGTTGATGTTCTGAAAAAAGAACCGTTCGACCCCGCAGATCCCATTTTCGCCCTCAGCAATATCGTCATTGGCCCGCATATCGGCGCTGCCACAAAAGAAGCGACCGATCGCGCGTCTTTGCACTCCGCTATTGGTATCGACGAAGTGTTATCAGGTAAAAAACCGTCCTGGCCGGTGCCGGGTTTTTAAGGAGAAAATCATGTCTATTGGTAACCGTATTTTCACCCGGCGTCCGGCATTCGACGTTGAGTTATTAAAACATTACGAGAAACTGCCCGCCGCGAATATCGCCGACACCATGAACCGTATTGCGGTCCTCGGCAACGGTATTAAACGTATTTCATCACCGAAGAAGCCGGTCATGGCGGGCTATGCCATTACCGTAAAAGCGCGCGCTGGCGACAACCTGATGCTGCACGCCGCGCTGGATATGGCAACGGAAAATGATGTCATCGTGGTCTCTAACGAAGGCGATCGTTCCCGCGCGCTAATGGGCGAAATCATGGTGGCTTACGCCCACTGCACAAAAAAAATCGCCGGTATCGTGCTTGATGGTCCGATCCGCGATATTGATGCCCTTTCCGTACTGGACTTCCCTCTCTTCGCCACCGGTTCGAACCCGGCGGGCCCGTTTAAAGAAGGCCCGGGCGAAGTGAACACGCCCATCGCCGTAGGCGGCGTGGCGGTGTGTCCGGGCGATCTGATTGTAGGTGATGCTGACGGTGTGATCGTCATACCGCTGAACGATGCAGCAGACCTACTCGACAAAGCCACAGACTACGCCAGATTTGATGCGGGCAAAGTGGAAGCCGCGAAGAATGGCACCGCCAACCGCGCATGGGTAAGAAAATCATTAGACGAAAAAGGCGTTGAGTTTATTGACGACGTCTACCGCTAATTAGCGCCAATAATGAAATGCCGCACGTGGCCTGTCGGCGTGCGGCTATTAAATACAGGTAATGTAAAATGCTTTATCTTAAACTCTTACCCATTATCTTTTTTCCCATTCTGTTCTGGGTCATCCCTCACCCGGAAGGCGTTTCCGCTCAGACCTGGGAAATAGTCGGTATCTATCTGGCGATGCTGTGCGGGCTGGTCCTGCGCCCGTTTACCGACGCCGTCATCATGCTCATAATCCTCGGTTTCGCCTCACTGGTGATTGAACCAGGTCCGCTGTTCGCCGGATTCGGTAGCCCGATGGTATGGTTTATCATCAGCGCTTTTATTATCTGCAAGGCTTTTGTTATTACCGGTTTGGGCAAACGTATCGCCTATCTGCTGCTTCAACGCTATGGTAAAAATACCCTGACGCTGGGCTATCTGATGATGGTCACGGATACCGTTCTGGCACCAGCAACCGGGTCAAACATGTCGCGTTCCGGCGGCATCACCTACCCCATTTTCCGTAATATCGCCGAAGCGCTGGGTTCAAAGCCGGATGATGGCAGCCGCAAGATAGGCGCCTATCTGACGATACTGATGTACGTGGTATCGATGGGGACCTCCAGCCTGTTCCTCACCGGGATGGCAACCAACTCCATTACCGTCTCGCTCGCCAACGAGATAATGCACGTCAATCTCGAGTGGATGGTGTGGTTCAAAGCCGCCATTGTGCCAGCAGGCATTGTATTGTTAGCTGCGCCGTGGATCCTCTACAAGCTCTATGCGCCTGAGCTGAAAACCATCACCAACGTTAACGAAATTGCGACCAAAGGGTTGCAGGAACTCGGCCCGGTGAAGCGTGAAGAGAAATTACTGATCGTCTTCTTCTTGCTGGGGATTATCGGCTGGATGACGGGCTCCCTGACCGGTATTGAGTTTATTCCGGTCGGCCTCGCCTTCCTTGCCTGCCTGTTATTGTTCGGTGTATTGAGCTGGAACGATGTGGTCAGCGAAAAATCGGCATGGCAGACGTTCGTCTGGTACGGCGCGTTTTACGGGTGTGCGGTCGCGCTCTCCAAAGGCGGTTTCTATGTCTATCTGGTGGATGTGATCAAAGGCTATCTCGACCTGTCGCAACTGAGTGAAATTAGCGCCCTGGGCGTACTGGTATTTATCAGCCTCGCAGTGCGTTACTTCTTCGTCTCCAACAGCGCCTTCGTGGTGTCGTTCTATCCGGTGCTCTTTACCCTTGGGATGACCACACAAGCACACCCGATGTATGTCGCGCTGTCACTGGCCTTCTCTGCGGGTTATGGAGCGCTGCTCACCCACTACGGCAACGGTGCAGGCGTCTTCACCTTCTCCAGCGGCTATGTTCCGCAAAAAACCTTCTGGTTGCTCGGTACCATCATGGTGCTGGTGAACGTCCTGGTCTTCTTCCTGATTGGTATTCCTTACTGGAAAATGATCGGTATCTGATTAAGGAGAACGCAAAATGAAACTGGATATTCTGATTAAAAATGGTCTGGTGGCCGATCTTGAGAGCGGCAGTTACATCAACCAGAACATCGGTATCGTCGGCAATCGTATTGTGGATTTGCATACCGCCGACAGTCAGGCGGAAACCGTCATCGATGCGGCAGGCTGTATTGTTCTTCCGGGATTGATCGATTTCCACGCCCACGTTTTTCACGGCGGCACCGCCATCAGCGTTAACCCGGATGTGCTCTGCCTGCCCAACGGCGTGACCAGCGTGGTGGACGCCGGGAGCAGCGGCTGGGTTAACTACAAACTGTTTCGCAACAGTGTGATCAATTCGGCACAGACGCGCATAAAAAGCTACCTGAACGTGGTGAATATAGGGCTTTCCACGCTGGGTGGCGGGCCGACGGGGTATCTGGAAAATACCAATCCGGCGAACTATAACGTGGAGAAAATCAGCCAGACGCTGAATGAGAACCACGACAACATTCTCGGGTTAAAACTGCGTTACAGCCAGGATATCGCAACCGGGCGCAATTTTAGTCGCGATCCGTTTTATGCCGCCGTGGCGCTGGCGAGAGAGCTGAAAACAACCCTCTGCGTCCATGTAACCGACTCCCGGTTGCCCGCCGATGAGCTGATCGGCCATTTCCAGGCCGATGATATTTATGCCCACTGTTTCCACGGTACGGGTAACGCCATTCTCAGGGAAAGCGGCGAGGTGTTCCCGGCCATCAAGGAAGCCAAAACACGGGGCGTGATTTTCGACTGTTCTAACGGCGTGGCCCATTTTGATTTTACGGTGGCTCGTAACGCAATGGAGCAGGGCTTTAACCCGGATATCATCAGTACCGACCTGACGCTACGTAATAGCCTGCGCACGGAGAAGGTATTCAGTCTGCTGTTTATTATGTCGAAATACCTGAATATGGGGATGTCGTTCTTCGACGTAGTCCGCGCGGTGACTCGCACACCCGCACGCCTGATGAAAATGGAGGGGCAAATCGGCACGATCGCACCGGGGGCATTTGCCGATATCGCCATCGTGAAATTGCGCAAAGAAAAGATCGTATTTGAAGATACCAAAGGCACACGGCTGGAGGGTGACCGTTATATCGATAACTGCGCCACTATCAGTAATGGGCAAATTGTCTATCGCCGCCAGCGTTTTTAAGAGAGAAGGCAGTATGTCTGTCTTTTTGCCTGCGCACCGCAAATGCGCAGGCTTTTTTCGTTTTGCCAGGTGGCGCTTTGTGGCGTGAAGAGCGTGAGGATATGATAACTCCGGCATAAATCGGTAACTCTGGATAACCCATGAAAAACAACGAAATTGCGATTTTCTCGGTGTCAAAAACGATCACCCAACGCATATCCAACGTGCTTATCGAAAGAAAGATCGACATCCCCGTTTACGAGTTTCACTATTTTGACGTGGTGGAAAAAGCGCAGCAGTTAGTTGCCGGCGGCACCAAAATCATCATTAGCCGGGGCGGCACGGCAGCGCTATTACGCAACAGTCTTACTATTCCCGTTATTGAAATCGCCCACGACCTGCACGGTATTTATCGCATTCTGCAGGAGGCGAGAAAAAAATCGCAGAAGATTGCCGCCGTAGGATTTCCGCAGTTCTGTAATGTCCTTCGTCATTATCAAAATATGACCAACGAAGATTTTAAAATCTGCCAGGTCTATAACCACTACGATATCGATAACGTTGTGAAAAACCTGGCAGATAACGATTACCAGTTGGTGATTGGCGGACTGACCGTTGCAGAGATGGCGAAGAAGTATGATTTGAATGTCATTATGGGCGATACCGATAATATCTCCATCGAACAGGCACTGGATGTTGCTGAAAGTCTGTTGAAATACATCACAAATGAAAACCTGAAATTAACCATGTCCTGGTCTGCGCTGAATCAATCGCACGAGGGCATTATGTGCCTGGACCCTTCCGGGGAAATTATTCATATCAACGCCTGTGGCTTTGCGTTATTCCAGTGCAATATTGGCGATAAGATCTTTAAGAAAGAGGCTTTTAAAAGCATTTATGGCAGTATTATCAATGAGATAGATATAAAAGAACAAGCTATCGAGATAGATGGCGAGACGGTCAATATTGCGGCAAAGCACTTTTCGAATAAACACGGCTTTTATACCGTTATCACCGGCAGCAGGCAGGAACATAACGGCTGGTCTGCTTCCCGCATCAGCAAGAAAAGTGACCACAAAGGCTTTACCACCACATATTCGTTTGCCGACATTATCGGGCAGTCCCCGGTGATGGAATCCGCAATCGCACGCGCCAAAATCTACGCTGCTCACGACCTTCCCATCACTATTCTGGGCGAGACCGGCACCGGCAAGGAGTTGTTTGCCCAGAGTATTCATCACGCCAGTCCACGCAGCGCGGAACCCTTTATTGCCATCAACTGTGCCGCCATTCCGGAGAGTCTGCTGGAAAGCGAGCTGTTTGGCTATGCCGACGGCGCCTTCACGAATGCGCGTCGGGGCGGTAAGCCAGGTATTTTCGAGATGGCGATGAACGGTACTGTATTTATTGACGAAATCAGCGAGGCGCCGCTTCCGGTGCAAATCAAACTGCTGCGCATTTTGCAGGAAAAGCGGTTCAGCCGGGTTGGCGGCGACTCCCTCATCAGCGCCAGTTTCCGCTTAATCACCGCCAGTAATAAGGAGCTGGGCGCGCAGGTGGCGGCCGGTGAATTTCGCCAGGATCTCTGGTATCGCATTAATGTCCTTGCGCTTCAGTTGCCGGCTCTCAGAGAGCGAACCGGCGATGTGATGCTGATTATTGAAGACCTGCTGGCAAAGAATAACAAAGCGCTGACCTTTACTGATGAAGCCGTGAATTTTCTCAACAGTTACCCGTGGCCTGGCAATATTCGGGAGTTACAGGCGGTGATTTTACGGCTGATTGTGTTGTTTGATATGCACGTTGTGGATGTCGATGCCTTGCAGTCGCTGTGCCATATGTCTGTGTCTGATGATGACGAAGCTATCGTCCCGCAGCCCGGTGACGTGGATTTATTGAAAAAGCAGGAGCAGAAGCTGATCGGCGCGGTGATGAAACGTACCGGTGGGGATAAATCGCAAGCCGCGGTGATGTTGGGGATAAGCCCGACAACACTATGGCGTAAGATGAAAGAGTATGGAGTGGAAGGCGTTTGACATACCCCATACCGTATGCCGGGGACTCTTCCCGGATGCGGCGTAAGCGCCTTATCCGGGCTACCAACCGCACCAGCCGTAGCCCCGGTTAGCGCAGCGACACCGGGGACTCTTCCCGGATGCGGCGCAAGCGCCTTATCCGGGCTACCAACCGCACCAGCCGTAGCCCCGGTTAGCGCAGCGCCACCGGGGACGAAATCATAGCCCACTCGTTACGAATAGCTCTGCCGCGCATCCGAGAAAAATGCCAGGGTCTCTTCCAGGTTCTTCGCCTGCTCCTCCAGCGACATGGCGGCTGCGGAGATCTGCTGCACCAGTGACGCATTCTGCTGGGTGGCGCTATCCATCTGATTGACCGCCTCGCTCACCTGGCTCACGCCTTTCGTTTGCTCATCCAGCGCCTGCACAATCTCGGCAATCACCAGATGGACACTGGAAACCGATGCAATGATTTGCTTCATCATTGCCCCTGTTTCATTGACCAGCGTAACCCCTTTACTGACGCGCCCGGATGACTCCTCAATCAGCGCCGAAATCTCCCTGGCCGCACTGGCGCTACGCTGTGCCAGGTTGCGTACTTCACCGGCCACCACCGCGAAGCCTTTGCCCTGCTCACCAGCGCGGGCCGCTTCGACGGCCGCGTTCAGCGCCAGGATATTGGTCTGAAAAGCAATGCTGTCGATGATGCTGTTAATATCGCCAATCTTGCCGGCGCTCTCATCAATCTTGCCGATGATATCGACCACTTCTGCCACCAGCGATTCGCCCTGCCCGGCAATCTGCGCCGCATTCTGCGTCAGCGATGTTGCCTTATGCGCATTCTCGGCGTTGTTTTTCACGGTCACGGAAATCTGCTCCATGCTTGCCGCCGTCTGCACAATCGCTGCGGCCTGCTCTTCGGTTCGGGAGGCCAGATCGAGGTTGCCCGCTGCAATTTCACTGCTTCCCGCCCGCACAGAATGGCTGGCATCGTTAATGCTGCCAACGATACGCCGGAGCTGGGCTTGCATGGTATGCAGGGCATAAAAGATGCTGCTGTTATCGCCGTTACGCACAGAAATCTGATGACTCAAATCTCCCTGAGCTACGGACAGCGCAATCTCTGAGGCCTCCGTCGGCTCGCCGCCTACCGGGCGCGCAACCTTGCGGGTGAACACCATCGCCACCACCACGCTGACAATGATAATGCTGAGGATCATCAGAAGGATGGCGTTACGCAGGTAGTGCCACGCTTCGGCCATCACGACGCTGACGGGCGTGACTATTGCCAGTTTCCACGGCGTCTGGCTATTACCAATATCGATGGTGCGCCAGGTGACAAATGCCGGTTCTTTTAACAGGGCATCGTCGGTGCGTATCACCGCTTCCCCGCCGATCGTCCCTGTCCAGGGTTTACCCGTTGCCGCCTTATCAGGGCTGGAAACCACTTTGTTATCCGCCGAGAGCAACAGCGCATAGCCCGTACCTTCCCATGGCTTGATCGCGCCGATCATTTTTTGCAGCGTGTCCAGCGAGAAATCCGAGGTCACAGAGCCCTGAAACTTACCGTCGCGGACAATCGGTGCCGCAATGGAGGTCAGCATCACATCCACACCGTTATAGGGGTAGATATACGGCTCGATAATCACCTCTTTCTGGCGCTGACGCGGCAAAAGGTAGTAGTCGCCGCTGCCCAGCGTTTCATAATCCACCAGGTTGTGCAGCGCCGGGTTACCGCTGTTATCACGGTCAGCATAGCGCGCGTAGCGGCCTGCCGGATCCTGATCCGCTTGCCCTGCAAACTCCGCATCTTTACCGTCAAATGTATTGGCTTCAAAGGCCAGTGACATCGACAGGAAATCAGGATGCTGATGCAGATAATCGGTCAATAGCTGGTCCAGGCCACGCCGTTCTGTTAACCCGGCCTGATGTAATGCCCATGCGCTGTTGCCCAAATCACGCGCGGCATTCAGTGCCGAGTCCAGCTGTTGCTGAACACGTAATGATTCAGTGAGCGCAATTTGCTGGAGATGTCTTTTGGCGACCGCTTCCTGCTGGCCCATAGATTGCCAGAGCAACAGGCCAATGGTGACCAGGAACCCGGTGGTGATAGTGACAAAAATAGACGCCAGCATGAGTGTTCTGGCCGTGAGTTTTTTACGTGTGTTCATGTTTCCCCGCTCAGGCAATCGCCCCGTGGCAAATAACCCAATTAACTCATGCTTCATATATCGGTAAAAACCACTTAACACTTCACCGTAATTTTGATGAAATTTTTTTATCCGGAGGGGGCAATGTCAGAGGATGCAGGAAGGCGTCAGAGGGTTTTTCCCTGATAAATTTGATAACCCAAATCGACAGTGTTGTGGTTGAGTGCGTCATTTTTTAATTTATTCAATAACATTTGCGCCGCCATTCTTCCGATATCAAAACGCGGCGTGATCACACTCGCCAGGCTCGGAATCATCTGTTTGCCCATTTCCAGGCCATGAAAGCCGGCGATGGAAATGCGTTCCGGAACAGCAAGATCGTGTTCGCGGCAGTAAAACAGCGCGCCCATCGCAATATCGTCATTTGTACAAAAAACACCATCAAGATCCGGGTGGGATTTAAAGGCTTCGGCCATGAGCTGCGACCCGAGATAGATAGACGAACTCGCGCGGGGATTGATACGGTAAGCCTCCAGTTGATGCTGATTCATGGCATCGCAATAACCACAAAAACGCTGCTCATCACGCATATCGTCTTTCGAGCCCAGATAGATAATTTTGCGCCGCTGTCGCTTAGCCAGCATGGTGCTCACCATATCAAAGGCGGCCTGGCGATTATCAAACCCCACCTCCATATCCATTTTGGCGCCCTGCACATCCATCAGCTCCACAATGGGGATTTTGGCGGAGCGCAGAAACTTAACGGTGCGAACGGTATGGTGCTTTTCAGAGAGGATAATGCCGTCGATATTGTAGGAAAGCAGATTAATTACCGACTCTTCTTCGGACTCTTTGTTGTAATTATAATTAGCGATAAGTGTCTGATAGTTATGGTCAGATGTAATAGACTCAATGCCAGCGAGAATGTCAGCAAACAGTTGATTCTGGAAAGAGGGGATCAGCACGCCCAGCGTATAGCTTTGCGCGTTGAGCAACATGCCGGGCGCGCGGTTGGGTACATAGTTGATCTCTTCCATGATCATGGCGATGCGCTCGCCTGTTGCCTTCGCTACGGTTTTAGGCGAGCGGATATACCTGCTGACGGTCATTTTGGTAACCCCCGCCAGCGTGGCGATATCCTGCAGTGAAATTCTGTGATTTCTCATCGTCTCTCCCTCCCTGGGGGAAGCGGGTTATCCACTTCCCCAGGGAATGCCGTCATTGCGGAAAATGAAGTTAATGGAGGATGGCGTTAAGTGTCAGCACACCCAGTAAGCCCATAAACGAAATCAGCGTTTCCATGACCGTCCAGGTACGCAGTGTCTCACCAACGCTGAGATTAAAGTAGCCTTTGAACAGCCAGAATCCCGGATCGTTGACGTGTGACGCAATGACGCTGCCCGCCCCGGTTGCCAGCACCATCAGCGCCGGATCGGCATGGGTAACATTAATTATTGGCAGTACGACACCCGCGGTCGTAATGGCCGCCACAGTGGCAGACCCCAGCGCAATACGCAATACGGCGGCAACGGTCCAGCACATCAGCAGCGGCGAAAGGGTCGTGCCGGTCATTAATTGTGAGATGTATTTGCCTACTCCGCTATCGACCAGTACCTGTTTGAACGCCCCACCGCCCGCAATAATGAAGACAATCATCGCGATAGCGCCGATGGAGGCGCCCACCATCTCCATCACGTTTTCGAGATTACGCCCATTGCGCAATCCGAGAGTGAAAATAGCAATCACGATAGCGATAAACAGGGCCACCGCCGGGTTACCGACAAACTCAAAGAAAACACGCGCGCTGTTGCCTTTTGGCAGGGTAATTTCACAAACTGCCGCAATCGCCATCAGGATCACGGGCATCACCGCCGCGAAAATACTGTTCCAGAAACCCGGCATTTCATGATCGGCAAAGATATGCGGGTTGAATAGCCCCTCCGGCGGCGCTTTCTCAAAACGCGTCAGCAGTTTCGAAAACAGCGGCCCGGCGACAATAACCGTCGGAATGGTAATGATCATGCCATACAGCAGGGTGGTACCCAGATTGGCTTCAAAAATGGTGGCGATAGCGGTCGGCCCCGGATGCGGCGGCAGAAAACAGTGGGTCACGGACAGCGCGGTCACCATCGGGACTCCGACGTAGAGCAGCGGCAGACCAGACGACGCCACCACGGTAAATACCAGCGGCAACAGCAGGACAAAACCCACTTCAAAGAACATCGCCAGCCCCACGACCAGACCGGTAATGACCAGCGCCCATTGCACCCGTTCTTTACCGAATGTCGCAATCAGCGTAGTGGCGATACGCTGGGCGGCCCCGGTGTCGGAAATCAACTTCCCCAGCATGGCGCCAAAGCCGAGGATCATCGCCAGGCCGCCTAAGGTTCCGCCGATGCCTCCCTGAATGGAGTGCAACACGGCCTGCGCATCCATACCTTCGGCAAACCCGACAACGGCGGCAACCAGCACCAGGGCGATAAACCCATTCACTTTAAAACCAATCATTAAGACCAGCAGCAGCGCTACACCTGCCGCGATAATCAGTAATGGCATAATCTTGTCTCTTGTTATGTGCCGAACCAGCAGCGCCGAAGCGCTGCGTTTTAGTGCTAACGAGTCACACTGCGACCAGCATGCCGCCGTCAACAAACAGAAGATGACCGTTAACAAAATCCGAGGCTTTAGAGGAGAGGAACACCGCTGCGCCGATCAGCTCTTCCGGGTTGCCCCAGCGTGCCGCAGGAGTACGTTTGCAGAGCCAGCCGGTGAACGCTTCATCTTCGACCAGCGCTTTGGTCATCTCGGTTTTGAAATAACCCGGCGCAATCCCATTCACCTGAATGTTATGCCGTGCCAGTTCAACGCACATGCCGCGGGTCAGCATTTTGACCGCACCTTTAGACGCGGCGTACGGTGTGATGGTGTCGCGCCCCAGCTCACTTTGCATGGAGCAGATGTTGATCACTTTCCCGGCCTGACGTTCAACCATACGACGGGTCACCGCCTGCGATACCAGGAAAACCGCCGTCTGGTTAACCGCGATCACGTCATTCCACTCTTGTTCCGGGAAGTCATTAAACGGATGGCGGCGCTGGATACCGGCATTATTGACCAGGACATCAATCGGCCCGGTTTGCTCCTCAATGCGCGCAATAGCGGCATCAATTTCAGCTTTTTTGGTTACGTTAAATGGCGCGGCCACGGCGCGAATATCTGCCGCACGCAGCTTCTCAACAGCGGCATCAGCACGTTCCTGATTAATATCGTTAACGATAATTTGTGCGCCGTATTTCCCGAGGCCCGTTGCTAATAAATAACCAATACCCTGTGCAGAACCGGTAATCAGGACATTCTTGCCCGCCAGTGAAAAAAGGTCGTTCATGGTCTTATTCCTTATCACGATGCATTAAAAAACGAGTTGAACTTTGGCAGCCTGGGTTTTATCGCCGGCGAATTTGAGTGCCTGCTCCAGCTCGGTGAACGGGTATTCGCCACTCAATAACGGCAGCGGATCCACCACGCCATTCGCCAGCCAGGAGACAGCGGTATTGAATTCAGTGGTGAAACGGAAAGAACCTTTCAGGGCGATTTCTTTGGCAATCAGCATCATCATCGGGAAATCCGCCACCGCGCCGCCCATCCCTACCTGAACCATCGCCCCTCTGGCGCGCGTCACTTCCAGGCAGGTGGTAATGGATGTCGGGTTGCCCGATACTTCGAAGCTGACATCGAAATAACCTTTTTCCGCTTTCCACGGCGTCAGGTCAGCGCTACGCGGGTCGAGTAGCGTATCGGCCCCCATTTTTTGCGCCAGTTCAAGCGAGCGAGAGCTGATATCCGCGCACACAATTTCTGCTGCGCCCAGGGTTTTCACCGCGCTGACAATCAGGCAGCCAATCGGGCCTACGCCCGAGATAAAGACACGTTTGCCTTGTAAATCACCGGCCTGATGGGCAGCGTGAATAGCGACCGCCAGCGGTTCGGCAAAAGCCATGGTTTTGGCGTCGGCATTACCGGAGAAAGGAATACATTGCGCAGTATCCACCACTTTAAAACGGGTAAACCCGCCATCGACATGTGGAAAATACATCGCGCTGCCAAAGAAACGCATTTCAGTACACTGATTTTCTTCTTTCGCCAGGCAGTATTTACAATGACCACAGGGTTTTGATGGATTTACTGCAACAGTTTGCCCTTCATGTAATTTTTCTGAATCTGAATGAACAACTTTACCAATGACTTCATGGCCTAATACCATCGGTGCTTTAACGGAAAAATTACCTACCTTGCCTTCCTGATAATAATGTAAATCGGATCCACAAATCCCCCCGCGGGTTATTTGTACCAATGTACCTTTATTATTCCATTCAATTTCCTGGTCGGTAACGTCAACAGTTTGCTTTCCCGCTACAACGCAGGATTGAGTTTTAATCTTCATGTTTCCTCTCTGGTCAGGACGTGGCCTGGTGGGCATTTAAACGGTTTTGTCTGCGCTGAATTGTGATGTATGTCACGCTCAAAAATTGTTACACTGCAATGTTACGCATAACGTGACGCGCTTTATAATTCTGCTTTTCCGGTGCAGAAAAACATAAGCACATTGCTATTTGCACGGTAATATCCGCGTCATCAAAATGAGACGGGAGTAATTAAATGGGCGGTGAGAGTTATATTTTGATGGGGGTATCGGGCAGCGGAAAATCATTGATTGGCGCTAAAGCCGCCGCCAAACTTGGTGCGAAATTTATTGATGGGGACGATCTTCATCCGGCAAAGAATATCGATAAAATGTCTGCCAGCATTCCTTTAACCGATGAAGACAGATTGCCATGGCTGGAACGATTAAATGATGCCTCTTACAGTCTGTATAAAAAGAATGAAACAGGTTTAATTGTCTGTTCAGCATTAAAAAAACGCTACCGGGATATTCTGCGCAAAGGCAGTCCGAATGTACATTTTCTGTGGCTGGACGGCGATTATGAAACCATTCTGGCGAGAATGGCGAAACGGCAGGGGCATTTTATGCCGGTAGAGTTACTCAAAAGTCAGTTCGCTGCGCTGGAACGCCCGGAACAGGAAGAGGATGATGTCATGCGCATCGATATCAACCATGAGGTCGAAGACGTGGTTGAGCAATGCGTGCAGGCAGTTGCCGCACTGCGGGCAAAAAAGGGATAACCCACTCAAACGTTATCAAAAGTGATAACGGCAAGCCGCCACCAGGAGTGCATCGTTGGTTATGGAATAGACCTGACGATGCTCCTCGGTTAACCGTCGGAACCAAACCCGGCCGCGCTGGCGAACAGCGCCAGCCGGAACAGCCGCCACCAGGCGACTGTCTCCACTTCAACGCGCCGCGGATGTCGTTGGGTGCAGAATAAGCTCGGTGATTTCAGAAGGACGGCCCAGCCGCAGCGGAAACCCGTTCCACAGCCCGGCGCCATTGCTGACGTAGAGCGTCATCGGCCCCACCGAATAACGGCCGGATATATAACCGTTGTTAAGGGGCTTCACCAGTTGGTCCAGACCCAGCACCATCCCACCGTGGGTATGACCGGATAGCTGCAACTTCACACCTGCCGCGGCGTTATCATCCGCGGTACCCGGTCTGTGATCGAGCAGGATAACGGTATCATTGGGGCGAGTACCTTCCAGTGCGCGTTTCAGGTCCGGTCCTGCAAAACCGTAATTTCTCGCCGCTATATCCGGTACACCTGCCAGCACAAATGAGTCGTCACCGCGTGCAATACGCACATGCTGATTAGTCAAAAAGGGAATGCTCAGCTTCTGCCAGGCTGGCGCCCAGCTTGCGTAGTCAAAGTAGTATTCATGGTTGCCCGTAATCGCATAGACGCCATCCGCCGCTCGCAGTTGTGTCAGCGGCTCGACATCCGGCAGGCGATCCTCCACGGCGCCGTCTGACATATCGCCGGTCAAGGCAATGAGATCCGGTTGCAGGGCGTTGGTTTTGGCGACAATTTGTTGTACCCATTTGCGGGGCAACAGGCGCGTGGCATGAATATCGGCCAGTTGTACCAGCCGGTAGCCGTCAAAAGCAGGGGGCAGACCAGGGATCTCAACATGGACAGTACGAACATGGGGTATCCGTGTTGCCTGCCAGACGCCGATAACCGCCAGCACTACAGACAGTACGAGCAGCGGCAACATGATGGGCAATGCAGGGAGCGTTTTACCGGTCAGCAGCCCGACCAGTAGAGCGAGAACATCGCGCAGAAGCAGGAAACTGGCGAACAGCACCACGGCGCCAAACAATCCGCCAGCCAGCATCACTACCAGACGCGGCCACTCAGGGGAAAATGAGCCACCCCACAGCCAACGGCTAAAAAAGCGGAACTCACAAATGCCCACCAGCACAAGAAACAGGCCAAGGCGCAGCACAGGGGGCAGTGGAAGCCACCAGATAAAACGAGAACCAATGTAGAGTGCCGGCAACAGCATCCAGATAAAAAACATCGCTATCTCCATACCTGCGTTTACAGCATAAACCGCGCGTGAATGAACCGTTTTAAAATTAGCACGTTGTCATGATATGTCAGTGGCTGTTTTCTTACGCGCTGAGGCATTTTTAGCGGAGCAAGCATTCCCGGCGCTGCGGTGGCGTTTATGCTCGCTTATCGGGAAGGATACAGGGAAAAAAAAAGCGTATGTCGCCATACGCTTTTGTTCTTTGTCACCATGAATATCAGGCGCCGTAATAGGCGCTTGAATATAATGTTTTCACATCCTGTACCGTTGGCTGATTGGGATTGGTCAGGGTGCATGGATCATCCACCGCGTTATGACTCATGCGGTCGAGTACCTGCATAAAGGCGGCCTCTTTAATTTCAACCTCGCCACATTGCCCAAGGGTCTCGGGTATATTCAGACGCTTATTCAGGTCTTTAATGGCGGTGATAAGATTGCCAATACCCAGCGCTTTCTCCAGCTTCTGGTATTTATTGGTGTAGATAGAATTATATTGAATGATATATGGCAGCATAATCGCGTTCGCCAGGCCATGCGTAATACCAAACTCCCCGCCAATCTTATGCGCCATAGAATGCACCAGTCCCAGAGAGGCATTAGTAAATGCAATGCCCGCCAGCGCCGAGGCATTATGCATATGCATACGCGCATTCAGGTCATTCGGCGACAGGTAAGCGATTTCCAGATATTCAAATACCAGGCGAATAGCTTCTACCGCGTAGGGATCGGTAAAAGAGTTGGCCGCGGTAGAGACATACGCCTCAAGCGCGTGCGTCATGACATCCATCCCGGTATGCACGGTGACATGCGGCGGCATTTTTGCCGGAATGGTCGGGTCCAGAATGGCAATATCAGGGACCAGATCTGCCGCCACAATCGGGTATTTGATGTGATGCGCCGTATCGGTGATGACCGAGAACGCGGTGATTTCAGAGGCGCTGCCGCTGGTGGACGGAATGGCGACGAAACGGGCTTTATTACGCAATGCGGGCATTGAGCCCACGGGAATGATGTCTTCAAACGTCAGGTGCGGATGTTCGTAGAAACACCACATCACTTTTGCCGCATCCAGCGCGGAACCGCCGCCAATCGCTACAATCCAGTCTGGTTCAAACGCCAGCATCGCTTTCGCCCCACGCCAGACCGTTTCGACAGACGGGTTGGGTTCGACATTATCAATGACGGTGCATTCCATCCCGGCTTTATTCAGCTCGCTGATGGCCCTGTCCAGAAAACCAAAGCGTTTCATTGAGCTGCCGCCCGTTACCAGCGCGGCTTTTTTCCCTTTAAGGGTGGACAGATGGTCTAATGCGTTTTCACCACAAATAATACTGCGCGGAATAGAGAATGAAAATGTCATAGAAGACTCCATAAATTTAAGAGAAAGATTGGGTTTTATTTTGCGTACAGGCAGAAAAAGGCGCTGGAAATAAGA
Source organism: Citrobacter sp. MNAZ 1397 (assembly GCF_023613995.1). Taxonomy (NCBI): domain Bacteria; kingdom Pseudomonadati; phylum Pseudomonadota; class Gammaproteobacteria; order Enterobacterales; family Enterobacteriaceae; genus Citrobacter; species Citrobacter sp. MNAZ 1397. Next base: position 275,509 of record NZ_JAKIVH010000003.1, on the reverse strand, counting down.
TGTGCGCAGAGTAAAAGCAAATCTTTGGCATGACACCGGGCGATTGTCGCAGTAATACCCGAAGGAATTTGTGATGGAAGCAAAGGAATTAAAGCGTACCGTCAGCGGCATCTTTTTCGCGGCAGCAAGAGTACAAAGACGTGGCCAGGCAGGCAGGTCAACGCGTGTCTGACCCGCCTGAATCAAGAAGAGGGAAATTAAAGCCCTGAATACTCAGGTGAAGGGTCCGGCCAGGGTGTCAGTAAATCGAAACCGGTATCGGTGACCGCTACCATATGCTCCCACTGCGCCGAGAGTGAACGGTCTTTGGTGACAACCGTCCAGCCGTCAGACAGCACGCTCGTGGCGGCTTTACCGGCGTTGAGCATCGGCTCAATGGTAAAAATCATCCCTTTTTTCAGCACCAGCCCGGTGCCCGGACGGCCATAGTGCAGGATCTGCGGTTCTGCGTGATACTCCTGCCCCACGCCATGTCCGCAGTACTCTTTCACCACCGAAAAACCAGCGGACTCCGCCACCTGCTGAATAGCCGCGCCGATATCGCCAAGTGTCGCGCCGGGACGCACAGCTTTAATACCGGCGACCATCGATTCATAGGTGATGGTGGTGAGTCTTCTGGCGCGTACTGAGGGTTCACCAACAAAATACATACGGCTGGTATCGCCGTACCATCCGTCTTTGATGATCGCCACGTCAATATTGATAATGTCACCATCTTTAAGGCGTTTCTCCGACGGGATGCCGTGACACACCACATGATTGACCGACGTGCAAACGGTACGGGTATAGCCGTTGTAACCTATGTTCGCCGGAATCACCTTTAACTCATGGCGAATAAAATCGTGACACAGCGTGTCGATCTCATCGGTGGTCACGCCCGCGCGAACGTGGGGCTTGATCATTTCCAGAACGTTGGCCGCAGCGTGACCCGCTGCCCGGGCCATTTCAATCTCTTGCGGAGAGTGCAATTTGATGTTCGTCATCTGGCTTCATGCTCCATGTGTAATGACAACGACTCATCGTCAACCAGCCTATGGATATCCACGCCGCCCTTAAGCTCTTCCCGAACTAACAGACGAGTAAGCTCCTGATGCGTCAAATGGGGATACAGCTCGGAGAGCATGCCGATTTTCAGCCAGTGCTCAGCCTGGGCATTGATCGAACGACTCAGCGCATTGCTGGCCAGACGCAGGTTTTCGTGCATCAAATCCGAGATTTTAACGATACCCATACTTCACCTTATACGAATCATATATGAAACGTATAATACAGACTCTTATCCTGAAGGTGAATTTATTAATTCGCACGCTATAGGCGGAAAATGCTGCCGGACTATGCAATTTGCCAAAAGCAGCCTAGATTTTCAGAACAAGGGGATTTTTCTGATTTACCACGCATGCAGCAAAAAGGAAAAGAGCGCCTATGGCCCTTCACCCGGCAACACAGTTCCTTAACACGTCACAAACCATTCGCCTGCCTGTTTTCAGCGTCGAGCTGGCTTTTATAAAAACCGTTGAAGAGAAGCTGGCTTCGTTAAATTTACCAGTCAGTAACAAAGCGGTGATTCTGGCAATCATTCGTCACCTTGAAGAGGAGAACGACCCCGAAAAAACAAGGATGTACCGGAGTGCTCTGGAAATGGTGGTCAGTCGAACGCCGGATGATCTTTGACAAGAGTGGTACTGGCAATCACTCTTTGAAAAGAGAAATACATCTCCTCCACCCGGACATTTTTATCGGCGAGAGATGACCTTCAGCGAAAGCAGAGAAAACGCATAATCTTTTAATATTTAATGTTTTTTATCACCGACGCCTTGTGAAGCAATATTCAATTGCAGCAACTTTCTATTTTTAACGGTTTGTTGATTCCAGCGGGTCCTTTTTTCTTCGGTACGATCAATAAGTTTGATACTTTCCTGTATCTCATTAATCGCCGCCAGAATGGCTTCCCGCCGTGATTCGCGCTGTTCCTGTTCAAGATTACGGGCGAGTTGTGCGATGAGCGCCCCATGTGAAATGGGCGCATCCGCTTCAAGCAATTCGAGAATGGCATCACCCATGACCAGTTCGACCAGACTCTCTTTTACATCTTTAATCATGCTGACTCCAGAATGCATTTCATGCGAATGAGCGATGACGGCAGCCGCAGATAATTACTCAGTCTCGCGACGGAGTAATACTCGCAAGATATCAGCATAATGCGCTTCAAGCTCGGTGCGAGTATTTTTTTCTATACATCCTGCGACGGTAATGCAGAGACTATGGCGAGTAATATACCGCCCTTCACGTAACATTTGGATAACGATGGCGCCTAATGTCTGCTCCAGACTTAGCTTCTCATTACCCGAGGCGCCCTCCGTCTCCTGCGGGCCGTCACTTCGTGAATTATTCATATTTCACCTTGCTTATGCATTCAGGAAAATACCTTACGGCCAGTAACCAATTAACGCTGCTAAACAATAAGCATGGCGGGCATTGTGGCATTAGCAGCACCTAATTGAAAGGATATCTGATCCTGTTAGCAAAAATAACTGCCCAGGGGATGTGAGATTAAAAGCATGATCCGCTAAAAAACAATCTATCTCATAATGTAATGAATGTCAGACTTTACTTAACTCAGTAATATTAAAGGGAAATAATTTACTGAAACAACAAGCATAAAAACCGAAGGCGATTATTCACCTTCGGTGCGGTTTAATGAATCTGATAGCTGCGGTGGCCAATTCCACTGCGCTGTTGGGGCGAAAAACGCTGGTGCGTTCGCACCTCATCAATCGCCCGGGAATAGCGCATTCGCAAGTTCCGGTCAGTTACATTTACCCGTTTATCATCCAGAGTGTGAATTAGTGTGTCATGCGTGATTTCCGCACCACACTCAAGTAAATGAACCAACGCCTCACTAATAAGAATTTCTGTGGCTTTGTCGGCTGTTTTTACAGTCATCATCTCCTCCTCATGATTTTTATATCAGGCTGCCAAAGTCACCATTACGTGCAGCCTGATATATTTATTTACTGCATTTTACGCAAAACCATTTTCCTGGCTTCCTGATAAATTGCTTTACGTTCTGCAATATCCGTTCTCTCTTCTTCCATAAGGAGAGTCTGACTCAACCCGCGTGTCGTCACGGGTAAATTATTCATAATTAAATATGCTGCTGCGAAGCCTATCGCTTCACGAATCAGTTCATCCCGGGTTAAAATTTCATTACCGGATTGTTTAGTCATATAATGGTAAAAACCTCCTGTTTGTTACAGAAATAAACATTTGTACAAATAAGATAAAAGCGCTAAAGCGCTGCTTTGTTATAGCCAGCAGAAATAGAGAAATTCTGCCGCCGACGTTCCGTCAGTAATCAGAACGATCGGACAACGCTTATCAATCGGATAAATAAAGGCATAGTTTCTCCTCTCTGTGCCCTTCGCGAGGCTGAGCGCGGTGTATGAATAAAATCAAAGCGCGAGTAGCCACCCGATAAATGACAAGACAAATAAAAGGATGCTTAGCCTGTTATCGAGGCTGGCTGAAAGCCGGTTTAAGCGGCATTGGCACGTTACTGAATATTAATTTTCAGTGAGTGGTATGGCCATGGCTGGCGTTTTTAAGTAATGAGTGCCCCAGCCAAATTTGAGATAGTTGGTATTCATTCGTCACCTCCTCAGCGTGTTGCGTTAACATCAGCATTAGTGACTCACGTGATATTTCCTTATTACTGGCGATATGGGCTAGCACGGCTTCACCGATCGCAATATAACCTGGTTCATGTTTTTCAATGGTTTTTACCAAACCCACCTCCTTTCATTCTCGGCATAAATAATGTCTTGCATTATTATTATAGCCGGTACGTTTTCAGCAAAATAATATTCAGGGGATTCTTAATATGGTCATCGAAGGGATGAAATATGAAAAGGGGCCGTGAGCGGAGGAAAATCATGTCTGTGGGATATGTGCGAGGAGCGAATATATTCAAAGGATTATTACTCAGCGGTTACTGAGCAAGGGCAGGAAAATAACGGAGAACGAATGGAACTGCGCTGCTCACCTTCTGCAGAGGACACAGAAGAGAGTGCGCGTTACATTTTGACCTTATGCCCCATGCAAAGCGATGGCAAATCCCTGTTCCCGCCAGTGGGTAAACTGTTCTTGTTGATGACGCGATAACGCTTTACCGGTCCACACAAAAATATGCAGGCCAGGAAAAAGCTCCGGACGAACCGTTTCCAGTGGCTCCGCGAGAACATCAATATTCCAGTCGTGCTGTGACAAACGCCATGCTTCCAGCCACATCCGGGTGCGATCGTCACTGCCCCAGCTAATAAACAACGCGTCTTTCCCCATCTTTTTGCGGGCACGAGTCAGGCATAAGACGGCATAATCAATTAATACGCCATCCAGTAAACTACACATGGCGCGGGCGGTACTTTGATCGAGAGAAAGTCGTTGGCGAACGGGGACAAATACATGATCGATAAGAATATCGGCGGTATGCTCCCGTCCCAGACTCATAATCAGGGCACGTAGTTTCGCAGGACGGACCTGCCGTAATACGGACATGACCTCTTCCTGAAGCGATTCCCATCCATCATGAGAATCCACTTTTTTCTCTTCCAGAAGCGCTTTGACTTTACCGACCGGAACGCCACTTTCAATCCATCGTTTAATTTCCTCAATCCGTTGGATATCTTCTTCATCAAATTGTCGATGCCCCCCTTCACTTCGCTGAGGTTTCAACAATCCATAGCGGCGCTGCCACGCCCTGAGCGTGACAGGATTTATTCCACATCGTTCTGCGACATCGCCAATGCTGTAAAAGGTCATTGCTTCCCTCAACTCAAACCCAATACGTTACTCTTCAAAATTCATGCTTCTGTACAGGTTGTACAATTTTCATAACTTGTACAAGCCAGAAAGTGCTTATGAGCAAGCATAACCGGAAACGGGCCATGTGCAAAAATGGATTTTATTTCACCGCCGCTCGTGCGGAGAGGGTAAAAGCAGGCTCTCCCCTACCGCCAGTGCCAGAGTGCGGTAGGGGAAAATTAACAGGTCAAGACAGGAGGAGGTTACAGACCACCCTTTTTTTCCGGCCATGCAACGGCAGGAATAGCGCCAGGCGCCGGAGGGGCAAACAGATACCCCTGAAATTGAGAGATACCCGCCGACTCAAGCCACATCCATTCTTCCGGCTTCTCCACCCCCACGACCGAGACCATGATTTCCAGAGAAACACAGCATTTGATGATGGCCTGGATAATGGCCTGCCGGGGGCCGCTTTTATGGACATCTTTGATCAGGTCGCGGTTAATTTTGATCCTCTCTGGCTGAAATTGCGCCAGTAAGAGCAGACCAGCAAATCCGGCGCCAAAATGATCGATGGCTACACGAAATCCGGCTGCTTTCAATAACCTGACGGCATTCGTGAACTCATCCAGGCGGGAAATGACTTCATTTTCGGTGAACTCAACAATGACCTGTTCAGGCACCAGATCATTGGCTTTAATGGCATCCAGAAGAAAATTAACCGCACCGGGAACATTCACCAGCGTCATGGGCAGCAGGTTCACGGAGAGGGTCTGTGCCCCCAGCTTTAATGCCGCCGCCATGGCAAACGCGACTTTTTTACTTTTCAGATCGGCCTCATAGATTTCATCACTGCGAAGCCCCTCGAACCAGGCTTGCGGCGCGTGCCCCTCAGGGGTGCGGATCAAAGCTTCCACTGAAACAACTTGCCGTGCGAACGGATCGATAATGGGTTGAAATGCGAAATAGCAACCGGCCTCGCGGTCAGGGGGCAGCGTTTGCGAGATAGCATCGCTTTCGTCAGTCACGAATTCCCAGGCATCCCCCGGCGGAATCTCAAAATAGTTCTCTTTTTCCAGATCCTCAACGAACGTGCGAAAGAACTGAAGGGCGCGATCTTCATAGGTCAGTTGATATCGTGAGGTGCCTTTATCAAGCACATGCTGCAGGACTTCCTCTCTGTCATATTCACGTAAATCAAAGAGTTCCATTCCTGACTTACCAAATCGCCGCAAAGGCGCGTAATCACGCAACAACTCCACCAGATTGTAATGCCGCGTATCATTACAAATATGCTGGTAGATAGCAGAAACACTCTCCTCAGGGCCTTCAAGCAACTGGAAAAAGTGGGTGCCGTTGAACAGCAGAATCCCGGTGATATCCGCCTCACCGTTTTTGAGATTCGCCGCAGCGACCATCTCCTCCAGCACGCTAAAGGAAACGTTATCGCAGATATGGCTGCGGTAAATAAGGGTTGTGAGCATGAGCTATCCCAGAGAGAGCGTTGTAATTGCCCCAATGACAGGGGCTTACGCAGGGGACCTTGTAAACAAACATGATCAACGGCGGATATACAACAGATGAAAGTGGAGACGACAATCCCAACATCCGTGTGGTTTTTATGTCATCGCAGAGAAACGCATGCCAAAAGTGTAGCCTGGAATGGTGAAATGTGTTGATTTTGTGCTTTCTATCTTATTGAAAAGTAACAAATAGCACTTATTGTTTAAAATCATCGTCAAATTTGTACAATTTTTATGTACAGGTTTTCTATAGTTGTATAGCTTAACGCGTTCAATAAATGACTATCGGTTATACAGGAGTGATATATGCGCCAGAACGGATACCTTCCGGATACAACGAATGCCATCGCTCGCTATTTCAGCGCAGCGGACCTGCCGTCTCAACAAGAGACGTTAGGAGAGATTGTGGTGGATATCCTCCGGGATGGCCGTCAACTGAACCGTAAATCACTGTGTACTAAGTTACTTTGCCGTCTTGAGCAGGCGTCAACGTCAGAAGAGGAACGCCATTATCAGGGGCTCATAAGCCTGCTTTTTGGTAATGATTAAGCCAAATGCAGTAAAAGTATCCTGATACATCGAGTCACTTCTGCAATTCAGGTGTCAGCTTGCTTCCTGTACAGAGATGACTTCATGCCGCGTTTCATTCACGAACAGAGCGGCAAGCAGAGATGCAGTTATGAAGAGTAGTGATAATCAGCAACTAACAGATGAATTGATTGGAGAGGCGCTGCTTTTTCTTCTTAAAGAAAATGGCCCGATAAACACCCCGGCTCTCATTGCCCGACTGCAACACATGGAGAGCAGTGAACAAGATAGCCAGAGACGGGCGCTACTTGTGTGTCTGATCGATGAAATCAGTAGTAATAAAATTGCCTCATCCCGTGTTCAGAATGGGAATGAGCAAGATGAGAACATCAGAGATGCCGGAGACAATGTCTATCCATTATTCGGCAATCGCCAACGGCAGGGCCGCAGTAGAAAGCAATGATAGCTGATGGCCCCATTACGGAAAACTATACTAAGGCGTGAAAATGAACCAGGTGATGATTGAAAAATCAGATCTTTATAAGAATTTGCCCAACAAGACATTGTCTGACTATTTTCGTAACGCTGGCGATTTATTGGCCGAAGAAGCCATTATTCTCGGGGGCGTGATCCGCAGCATTCTGGCTTACGATGGTCAAGTGACCAACAAAGCCATTATTCTGCGCCTCATTAACCTGATGGAAAATACAGAAGATGTCGTCAGGAAGGACGTTCTTCGCAAGACCCTGGAGATCGTGGTCGATCATACGTTGGACGATATTTGACCTTTGCACGATCGGAGGCAGCACATGACGAGCCGCCAGGGATCCTTATTTGTCGACTAACGCCTGAGCACATGCCCAGGCGCTTGCCCATGCCCACTGAAAGTTATAGCCGCCCAGCCAGCCGGTCACATCCATGACTTCACCAATAAAATAGAGCCCGGGTACTTTGCGGGCCTCCATCGTACGTGAAGAGAGTTCATGGGTATCTACGCCACCCAGCGTCACTTCTGCGGTACGATAGCCTTCCGTACCGTTAGGTTGCACGCGCCAGTGGGTCAGCGTGTCGATCAATGCTTCCTGGTCGCGGCTATTGAGCTGCTTAAGTGTGACATCCGGAATTTGCCCAAGCTGTTGCAGGCACTCCACCAGCCGTTTTGGCAGGTGCATCGCAAGCGTAGTTTTCAGACTTTGATTCGGGTGCGCCTGACGTTGCTCATTCAGCAGACTATCGAGATCGCATTCAGGCAGCAGGTTAATCGTCACGAACTCCCCTGCCTGCCAGTAACTGGAAATTTGCAGTACCGCTGGACCGGAGAGGCCGCGATGGGTAAAAAGCAGGTTCTCTTTAAATACCGTGCCGTCTTCTGCCGTAATCACAGAAGGTACCGAAACGCCGGAGAGCACCTGAAATTGTTCCAGCAGCGGTTTGTGCAACGTGAACGGCACCAGACCGGCACGCGTCGGCAAAACGTTCAGACCAAACTGTTCGGCGAGCTTATAGCCAAACGGCGAGGCGCCCAGGCCTGGCATAGAAAGCCCACCGGAAGCGACCACCAGTTTTTTCGCCGCCACCGTTTCGCCATTGAGCTGCAATGTATAGCCGTCGTCGTCACGCTCAACGCTCAGGACTTCGCTACGCAAACGCAGGGTCACCTTGCCTTTTTCACACTCCGCTACCAGCATGTCGACGATCTGCTCAGCAGAGTCATCACAAAAGAGCTGGCCCAGTGTCTTTTCATGCCAGGCGATACCGTATTTGCCCACCAAATCAATAAAGTCCCACTGGGTATAACGAGCAAGTGCAGATTTGCAGAAATGGGGGTTCTGGCTGAGATACGCCGCCGGCTCGACATAAAGGTTAGTGAAGTTGCAGCGACCGCCGCCGGACATCAGGATTTTGCGGCCTGGCTTCTTACCATTATCCAGTAAGAGCACGCGTAACCCCGCCTGCCCCGCCTGAGCTGCACAAAACATTCCCGCCGCACCGGCGCCGATAACGATGGCATCAAACCGTTCCACACTAAAATCCTCTTCATTATGTCGCGGCGGATTGTAAATAGTTCAGAGTGGTCACACCAGCCCGAATACGCGGGGCAATAGCCATTACATTGAAAAATATAAGAATATGCTTAAAGCAATGGCGACTGACCAGAAAGAATGTCAAAAAAAGTCCATATTTCACTTTGCCGATGCCGCCAAACTCCCTGATAATGCGCCGCGTTCATGTCCTCAAAATGGCGTAACGTCCTATGCTACATTTATTTGCCGGTCTGGATCTCCACACCGGGCTGTTACTTTTGCTTGCTCTGGGTTTTGTTCTGTTCTACGAAGCGATTAATGGCTTCCACGATACGGCGAACGCAGTGGCAACGGTTATCTATACCCGAGCCATGCGCTCGCAGCTGGCTGTTGTTATGGCGGCGGTCTTTAACTTCTTCGGCGTACTGCTGGGGGGGTTAAGCGTGGCCTATGCGATTGTGCATATGCTACCGACCGATTTACTGCTTAACGTCAGTTCAGCACATGGCCTTGCCATGGTCTTCTCTATGTTGCTGGCCGCGATCATCTGGAACCTGGGTACCTGGTATCTCGGCTTGCCTGCATCCAGCTCCCACACCCTGATTGGTGCGATTATTGGTATTGGTTTAACCAACGCGCTGATGACGGGCACGTCGGTAGTGGATGCGCTTAACATTCCCAAAGTGCTGAACATTTTTGCCTCCCTTATTGTCTCGCCGATTGTCGGCCTGATTTTCGCGGGCGGGCTGGTGTTCTTGCTGCGTCGGTTCTGGAGCGGCAGTAAAAAACGCGCGCGTATTCACCTGACGCCCGCAGAGCGTGAAAAGCAGGACGGCAAAAGAAAGCCGCCTTTCTGGACGCGTATCGCCCTGATTCTTTCTGCCATTGGCGTGAGCTTCTCTCACGGCGCGAACGATGGTCAGAAAGGCATCGGTCTGATCATGCTGGTACTGATTGGCGTCGCGCCTGCTGGCTTCGTGGTTAACATGAATGCCTCAGGTTATGACATCACTCGTACTCGTGACGCCGTAAACAACGTAGAAGTGTACTTCCAGCAACATCCGGAACTTCTGCAGAAGGCAACGGGCGTAGAGCAACAACCACTGACCCCTGCGGAAACAGCGGCCACGCCGTCACAGTTCCACTGCCATCCGAGCCGTGCCATTATCGCGCTGGATCGTGCTAAAGAGATGCTGACCGGGATTGAAAGTTACGACAAACTCGGCGTGGAGCAGCGCAGCCAGCTGCGTCGCATCATGCTTTGTCTGTCAGATATCACCGACCAGGTCGCGAAGCTGCCTGACGTCAATACTGACGACCAGCGTCTGCTTAAGAAGCTGAAAAGCGACATGCTGAGCACCATCGAATACGCGCCTGTCTGGATTATTATGGCCGTCGCGCTGGCGTTAGGTGTGGGTACGATGATTGGCTGGCGTCGTGTGGCGACCACCATCGGTGAGAAAATCGGTAAGAAAGGCATGACTTACGCGCAGGGCATGTCCGCGCAGATGACTGCCGCGGTCTCCATCGGTCTGGCAAGCTATACCGGTATGCCCGTTTCTACCACGCACGTGCTGTCGTCTTCAGTCGCAGGGACGATGATCGTCGATGGCGGTGGTCTGCAACGCAAAACTGTCACCAGCATTTTGATGGCCTGGGTCTTTACCCTGCCAGCGTCCATCGTCCTTTCGGGCGTGCTTTACTGGATAGCCCTCAAGCTGATTTAACAACAAAACGGGTCAGGAAACTGGCCCGTTTTTTTTTCTCAGTGCCAAATCATCAGAGCAATCAGGCTCACCAGAATCAGCCCACAGAGCGCGCTGGTTAAGATGAACTGCCCGCGTACTCGCTCACATCGGCGAATAAACTCTTCATCATGATGGTCGCGATAGCGCTGGCCATAAATGTACCAGACTAAACGCATCTGCTTGCTGGGTTGTCCATGGGAGGTAAAAAAACCTCCGCCATCAACATACTGGTAAAGCAAGGGGTCACAACCACGAAGTACCACTAACAATGCGCGAAGTGATGAAAAATAACGCGCCATGTTAACCACACAAACGATGCACAAAGCCCAAAACAGCGCGACGGTGCTGATCATATCTCCTCCCCCGGCGAACCGCCCACGGAAACGTGATCCGGGATTACCGCTCCCAGATAATCAACCAAGTCATTTAGTGAAGAGTATTACCAATAGCCGATCGAGATCACAAACTGAAATCCAAACGGCTCATTAAATAGTGTAGGAGATTTGTATATTTTTTTGCCACAACGTTAAGCAATCTTGTGCATCTGGTTGTAAATATTGGTTAAGTGAATCGTGATCCAGGCAGATTGACGATAAGTGCGCAGAGTTATAAGGTAGAAATATTCCCATACTCTGGGTAATTCGAGTGACAGGAAGGCGGCAAGAGAATAAATCCCCTGAATGTGATGGGGTGAACGAACGTAGCCAACGCATCTGCGGCTTGAAGTACGAAGAGTATAAAATGAATCCTTAAGGCCGGGCGCTACCCGTGCAGGTGGTACGCAGGACGCGGGAAACAGTGCTGTGTCAGGGGTGTATAACCCTATGGTCATCGACAACTTATGGAAGGAGTAACACTATGGCTTACAAACACATTCTCATCGCAGTCGATCTTTCTCCTGAAAGCAAATTACTGGTTGATAAAGCAGTATCCATGGCGCGGCCTTATAACGCGAAGGTGTCACTGATTCATGTCGATGTAAATTATTCTGATCTCTACACTGGCCTTATAGACGTTAACCTCGGCGATATGCAAAAACGTATCTCTGATGAAACACATCATGCGCTGACCGAGCTTTCTACCAACGCGGGCTATCCGATCACGGAAACCTTGAGCGGTAGCGGCGATTTGGGGCAGGTACTGGTGGATGCCATCAAGAAATACGATATGGACCTGGTCGTCTGCGGGCATCATCAGGACTTCTGGAGCAAACTGATGTCCTCCGCGCGTCAGCTTATCAATACGGTCCACGTGGATATGCTGATTGTTCCGCTGAAAGATGAAGACGAAGAATAACCGTCCATCTTCTTTTGCCTGCTAACGCCCGCTGCTGCGGGCGTTTTGTTTTCTGGCGCTGATTTCCCCGCCAAAGGCCGATAAAACCGCCTTATGCAGTTACATGTATTCCCGGTACGCGCAGCACCACGGAGGGTTCCCGGACAGCGGCTGTCGCCTTGTCCGGGCTACAAAACACAAGACCGATAAGCACTAAACTGTTCCCTCTCCCTGTGGGCTGAGAAATCCCCAGTAATCTTACGTTTTACAGCGATAACGCCGCTTAATAAGAATAAAACCGTGACAGCGATGACAGGGTCCGGCTGAAAATCGATGAGGCGTTGACGGCTGACCAGGACCGCCCGCAGGGAAGCGGGCGGAGGTGAGGGCACCAGACCGCACTGCCCTCACCAATTTACTCCGGCGTACCGGGATAAATATCAAACCGGTGCCCCTTGGTCACCACCGCATTGGCGGTCGCTACATCCGCCAGCGGCGGCGCGTAATCCGGGCGCTTTACTACTACACGTTTCGTCGCCAGTTGACGCGCCGGTCCCAGCAACCCATCAGCGTCCAGATCCGGCCCCACCAGCGACTGAAAAACACGCATCTCTTTTTTTACCAGCGCACTTTTTTGCTTATGCGGGAACATGGGATCGAGGTAGACCACCTGCGGACGAGGGGTAATATCCGCAAGCCCGGTCAGGCTGGAGGCATGAATCAGCTGCAACCGTTCCTGCAGCCATGCGCCAATGTCCGGGTCCGCGTAGCCGCGCGCCAGGCCATCATCGAGCAGTGCTGCCACCACCGGGTTACGCTCCAGCATCCGCACCCGACAACCCACTGATGCCAGCACAAAGGCATCACGCCCCAGTCCCGCCGTCGCATCCACCACATCCGGCAGATAATCACCCTTGATGCCGACGGCCTTTGCTACCGCCTCGCCGCGCCCACCGCCAAATTTACGCCGATGGGCCATCGCCCCCCCCACGAAATCGACAAAAATACCGCCGAGCTTCGGCTCATCGCGTTTACGCAGTTCCAGATGCGACGTCGTCAGCACCAGTGCCATCAGGTTATTTTCGTCATGCTCCAGCCCCCAACGGGACGCAAGAACAGATAAGGCGCCGTCTCCGGCGCCTGTTTCATCCATTAAGCAGATTTTCACTACATATACCCTAAATAATTCAAGTTGCAGGAAGGCGGCAAGTGCGTGAATCCCCAGGCGCTTACAAAAGTAAGTGACTGGGGTGAGCAAACGTCGCCAACGCGCGTGCGGCTTGAAGTATGACGGGTATTAGCCTTCGATACCATAATGCTCCAGCATCGCATCCAGTTGAGGCTCGCGGCCGCGGAAACGCTTAAACAGTTCCATTGGCTCTTCGGAACCGCCACGGGTCAGAATATTGTCGAGGAACGACTGCCCGGTTTCGCGGTTGAAAATGCCCTCTTCCTCAAAGCGTGAGTAGGCATCTGCCGCCAGTACATCCGCCCACAGATAGCTGTAATAGCCGGCAGCGTAGCCCCCCGCAAAGATATGGCTGAAGGCGTGCGGGAAACGTCCCCATGTCGGGCTTGGCACCACGGCGACCTGTTTTTTAATTTCAAACAGCGTATCGAGGATTTTCGCCCCCTGCTCCGGGCTGAACTCGGCGTGCAGGCGGAAATCGAACAGGCCGAACTCCAGCTGACGCAGAATAAACAGCGCCGCCTGGTAGTTTTTCGCGGCCAGCATTTTATCCAGCAGATCCTGCGGCAGCGGTTCGCCCGTTTCGTAGTGACCCGAAATAAATGCCAGCGCTTCCGGCTCCCAGCACCAGTTTTCCATAAACTGGCTCGGCAGCTCCACCGCATCCCATGGCACGCCGCTAATACCAGCCACCCCCGGGGTTTCGATACGGGTCAGCATATGATGCAGACCGTGACCAAACTCGTGGAACAGGGTGATCACTTCATCATGGGTGAACAACGCCGGTTTACCGTTGACCGGACGGTTGAAGTTACAGGTAAGGTAGGCCACCGGCTTCTGCAAAGAGCCATCCGCCATGCGCATCTGCCCGACGCAGTCATCCATCCACGCGCCACCGCGTTTGTGCTCGCGGGCGTAGAGGTCAAGATAGAAACTACCGCGCAGTTCATTGCTTTCGTCATACAGCTCAAAGAAACGCACATCCGGATGCCAGACATCGACATCGTGACGCTCTTTCGCGGTAATGCCGTAAATCCGTTTCACCACTTCAAACAGGCCGCTTACCGCTTTGTTTTCCGGGAAGTAAGGACGTAGCTGTTCGTCGCTGATGCTGTACAGATGCTGTTTCTGTTTCTCGCTGTAGTAAGCGATATCCCACGGTTGCAGCTCATCCACACCAAACTCTTTTTTGGCGAACGCACGCAGTTGTGCCAGTTCTCTTTCACCCTGCGGACGAGCGCGTTTAGCGAGATCGGTCAGGAAGTCCAGCACCTGCGCCGGGTTTTCCGCCATTTTTGTCGCCAGCGATTTATAGGCATAGCTTTCAAAACCCAGCAGTTGCGCCAGCTCGTGACGCAGGGCGAGAATTTCCGCCATCACCGGGCTGTTATCCCATTTGCCTGCATTTGGCCCCTGGTCAGAGGCGCGGGTGCTGTAAGCGCGGTACATCTCTTCGCGCAGCGGCTGGTTGTCGCAATAGGTCATCACCGGCAGGTAACTTGGGATATCCAGCGTCAGCAGGTAGCCCTCTTGCTCTTTGGCTTCGGCCTGAGCTTTCGCGGCGGCCAGCGCGCTTTCCGGCATACCGGCCAGCTCGGCGTCGTCAGTCACCAGCTTTGTCCAGCCCATGGTCGCATCGAGTACGTTGTTGCTGTACTGATTGCCCAGTTCGGACAGACGTGCGGCGATTTCGCCATAGCGTTTTTGTTTCTCTTTTTCGAGGCCAATACCGGACAACTCGAAATCACGCAGGGCGTTATCGACCGATTTCTTCTGTGCAACGTTCAGGGTGGCGTAGTGATCGCCATTGCGTAAATCGCGGTAGGCGTTGTACAGCCCTTCATGTTGCCCAACCCAGGTGCTGTATTCCGACAGTAACGGCAGGGTCTGCTCATAGGCTTCACGCAGTTCCGGGCTGTTTTTCACGGAATTCAAATGGCTAACCGGGGAGAACAGACGTCCCAGTACATCGTCCACTTCCGCCAGCGGCTGGCAGAGATTTTCCCAGGTGTACGGCGCACCATGGGCTACCACGCTTTCCACCGCGGTACGGCAATCGTCCAGCGCTTTCGTCACGGCAGGCACGACGTGTTCAGGCAGGATTTTTGAAAACGGCGGTAATTCGAAACGCGTGAGTAATGGATTGGTCATAAGCGCAGTCCTGTCCTGTTAAAGAGAGTGAGTGAAGCGCACGATCCGGCGCTCTGCATAACGTTGTAGCATGGGGTTAAGTGTAGAGGATTTCAATGGCAGGCGTTGCGCTGAACTGCTTATCGCTGCAATACCCATTTGCACGCATGATGTCGTTTCTGCTATCGAATCAAAGTAATAAGAAGAGCCATCCAGCGCGTATACTTATCACAACGGCGACAAGGAGACCGCATGTTGAATTTCATTCAGGCAATACTTCCACTGCTGATGCTTATCGGGCTGGCACTTGTGTTTCCAAAATGGCGACGTCGACAAAGCGACACGCAAGCAAATCAGGGGATGCGAAAGATATCCACCACCACCAAAACCTTTCGGCCAGGTAAAGGAGGCCAGCTCTTACCGACGGATTACTATTTCGATGAAGAATATTTCTATGAAATTCAGCTTGATGTGAAAAAATCGGTGCCACTGAGTGCGATAACCAAAGTCGAGCGCGACACTATCAAAGTGAATAACCGTTCCTTCTGGATAGTCACTTACGTCGTCGAAGGGCAGACGAAGCAGGCGCGTTTTCGCCACAACTACACCCTGTTCAATACGGCCTTTGCCGATTTCCTGGATGCGGTTAAACGCGCTAACCCCGAAGCCTGCGTGCGCGAATTGAGCGCATTTAGCTTCTGAACAGCAATACGGTGCCAGCCGCGCCAGCACCGTTGCCAAAACTTACTTCGCGTTATGCGCCCCCGCATATGCCGCTGGCAGGTTCAGACGTTGCCAGAAGTTCTGATCGGCCGTTTCGCCAGAAAGCGGATAGCCGCCCGGCAGCGCGGTTTTTACCATCAAGTCGCGCCGCGCTGCCGCCGACAGGTCAGGCAGCGCCGCCTCCAGCAGCACTTCCGCCCCTTCCGGCACTTTCACCGGCTGCGCTTTGCCTTTTTGCTGCGGCAGGTCATAGGTCATGGTGAAGCGGTAAAAATCTTTCATCGCCGGGTCGCGGTACGGATCGTCTTTACCCGCCGTTTTCGCGCACTCAGCAAGCGACGTGCCGCACTCTTTTTCTAGCGCAACACGCAGCTGATCGCGCGCTTCATTAAACAGCGCACGGTAACGCGGATCGTTGAGGTAATGCGCCACGTTACGCTGGGCCACCATTCTTGAGCCCATCACATCCAGCGGGTAGTGTACGCCCAGCACAATACGGGAATAGCCATAGCGGGCGCCGCGTTCCACCAGCGAATCAAAGCGTTCCGGGATCATCTCCGCCATCAGCAATGAATCGGTATAGCCGGTATTGGTATGGCCGCTTGGGAAGGAACCGCCATCTGCGGAGTACGGTTTGTTGTCTTTCACCACCACATCATCCGGAACCTGATGAATGGTGTTGCCCTGAACCAGGAACGGACGCTTGTAGTCGAAGTGCTTCTTCGCCGCGCCGGTGCTGACTTCGCTGGCTTTAATGAGCGCCGCGGCTTTGCCCAACTCGCCTTTGTCATAAGCCGCGATAAACGCTTTGCCCAAACGTGGGCCAAGCGCATCGGAGAGAAAATAGAGGTAGCTGATGCCTTCTGCATCTGCCAGCGCCTGATGGCGCAACCCCGATGTGGCGTTAAGGTTAATCTCTTCGAC
The DNA here is from genome assembly GCF_023613995.1 of Citrobacter sp. MNAZ 1397. NCBI lineage: Bacteria > Pseudomonadati > Pseudomonadota > Gammaproteobacteria > Enterobacterales > Enterobacteriaceae > Citrobacter > Citrobacter sp. MNAZ 1397. Next base: position 258,645 of record NZ_JAKIVH010000003.1, on the reverse strand, counting down.
GGTTTTCAGGTTTTGATCCAGTACGGGGGCTGGCAAAGCGCTGAACGTGGAGAGCAGTTCAATGCCCACCTGCTGGTTATCTTTCACTTTGAAATCATAACCGCTGGCTTTCAGCCAGGCGGTATCCGCCTGTTTTGTACTTTGCGCCGCTTTTTCAAGGTGCTCACGTTCCACTTTGGTACCGTCACCTTTGAGCGCGTCGCGCAAGGCGGCAAGCGACTGATTTTCCAGCCCATCAAATGTCTGGCTAACCGAGGCCGGTGTGGTGGTATTCGCAATGTCGCGCGCAACGGTCAGCGGCACATCTTTCGCCATCGCCTGCTGAGCAAGCAGCAGAGAGGCGGTTAACAGTGTCATACGGATTTTCATTTTTTATCCTTTTATTCAAACAATTACCTTGCCTGAACTCGACGCTAGTCCGCTAACTTGACGCTTTTGTGACACGGATAAATTTTGAAACGTTTTACGGCTGCCTGAAACATCAGAAGGGTTAACGGCATTCCCGCGCAATCTACGGTAAACTGTGGCTAATCTCGTTCATATTCTGGAATTTCTATCTCCATGCTCAGTTATCGCCACAGCTTCCACGCAGGCAACCACGCCGACGTCCTCAAACACACCGTTCAGAGCCTCATCATCGAAGCGCTGAAGGAAAAAGAGAAACCGTTTCTCTATCTCGATACCCATGCAGGCGCGGGGCGCTATCAGCTCTCCGGCGAACATGCTGAACGCACCGGGGAATATCTGGAAGGGATTGGCCGCATCTGGCAGCAAGACGATCTGCCGGCTGAACTTGAGCCGTACATGAATGTGGTCCGTCATTTCAACCGCAACGACACGTTACGCTACTATCCCGGTTCGCCGCTCATTGCCCGCCAGCTATTGCGCGAGCAGGACAGCCTGTTCCTGACCGAACTGCACCCAAGCGATTACCCGTTGCTGCGTCAGGAGTTTCAGAAAGATGAGCGCGCACGCGTCGAACGTGCCGATGGCTACCAGCAACTGAAAGCTAAACTGCCGCCGGTTTCCCGCCGTGGTCTGGTGCTGATCGACCCGCCATATGAAATCAAAACCGACTATCAGGCTGTCGTATCCGGGATTAGCGAAGGGTACAAACGCTTTGCAACCGGCACCTATGCCTTGTGGTATCCGGTGGTATTGCGTCAGCAAATTAAGCGTATGGTGCATGATCTGGAAGCGACGGGTATCCGTAAAATCCTGCAGATTGAGCTGGCGGTACGCCCGGACAGCGACCAACGCGGCATGACGGCTTCCGGCATGATTGTGATTAACCCACCGTGGAAATTAGAAGCACAGATGAATAACGTCCTGCCCTGGCTGCACAGTAAACTGGTGCCCGCCGGGATCGGCCACACCCTCGTCAACTGGATTGTGCCCGAGTAATCGCAACAATCGAAGGAACCTTGCTGTCTGCGCGTTACAATCGCGACACTTTCGACCTCGTTCAGGATTAAGAGCCTACCCAGTAGGCGTACATTGTTGCAGCGAGTTTGGACACGAACAGCGCGGAACAACCGGAGCGTACACGCAGTACGTGAGGATTGTGAGCACTGCCCAGGTCCAAAATGGCCAATAAAATAGCCTAATTGGATAGGCTCTAAGGAATTAACCATGAGCAAACATTACGACTATATCGCCATCGGCGGCGGCAGCGGCGGGATTGCCTCAATTAACCGCGCCGCCATGTACGGCCAGAAGTGCGCGCTGATTGAAGCCAAAGAGCTGGGCGGCACCTGCGTGAACGTAGGTTGCGTCCCGAAAAAAGTCATGTGGCACGCGGCGCAAATCCGCGAGGCTATCCATCTGTACGGACCTGATTACGGTTTTGATACCACCGTGAACCATTTTGACTGGAGCAAACTGGTTGCCAGTCGCACGGCCTATATCGACCGTATTCATACCTCTTACGACAATGTTCTGGGCAAGAACAATGTCGATGTGATTCGTGGTTTCGCGCGCTTTGTCGACGCAAAGACTGTCGAAGTGAATGGCGAAACGATCACCGCCGATCACATCCTGATCGCGACCGGCGGCCGTCCGAGCCATCCGCAGATCCCCGGAGCGGAATACGGTATTGATTCCGACGGTTTCTTTGCGCTGCCTGCGCTGCCAAAACGCGTGGCGGTGGTCGGGGCGGGCTACATTGCCGTAGAACTGGCCGGCGTGATCAATGGCCTGGGGGCGGAAACTCACCTCTTCGTGCGCAAACATGCGCCATTACGTAGCTTCGACCCCATGATCAGCGAAACGCTGGTAGAAGTGATGGCGGCCGAAGGCCCGAGTCTGCATACCCAGTCCGTGCCGAAAGCGGTAGTGAAAAACGCCGACGGGAGCTTAACGCTGGAACTTGACGATGGGCGCAGCCAGACGGTGGACTGCCTGATTTGGGCGATTGGCCGCGAACCGGCCAACGACACCTTCAATCTGGATATTACCGGGGTGAAAACCGACGAGAAAGGCTTCATCGTGGTGGACAAATTCCAGAACACCTCAGTGCCGGGTATTTATGCCGTGGGCGATAACACTGGCGCCGTTGAACTGACGCCGGTTGCCGTGGCGGCGGGCCGTCGTCTTTCTGAACGCCTGTTTAATAATAAACCGGACGAGCACCTGGATTACAGCAACATCCCCACCGTCGTGTTCAGCCACCCGCCTATCGGCACCGTGGGATTAACCGAGCCGCAGGCGCGCGAACAGTACGGTGACGACCAGGTGAAAGTATATAAATCGTCGTTTACCGCCATGTATACCGCCGTCACCTCTCACCGTCAGCCATGCCGCATGAAATTGGTGTGTGTTGGCCCGGAAGAGAAGATCGTCGGCATCCACGGTATCGGCTTCGGGATGGATGAAATCCTGCAAGGCTTTGCGGTCGCACTGAAAATGGGTGCCACCAAAAAAGACTTTGATAATACCGTGGCGATTCACCCCACAGCGGCAGAAGAATTTGTGACGATGCGCTGATCGCCCCCCGAGTGACGACTGATGCCTTTCCGGGTGACAACGATGTCGCCCGGAAAGATCTGCCGCCCCGCCTGAGGGTTGCTTTCACTATGCATATATTGCCTGTCTCAAATGCCCCGCTCTGATATTAATGGGCCACGAAAACGTGCGCTTCTGCGCCGGATCTCCCCAGAGTTCGTGCATATCGTCATAAAATCGGACCAGAAGAGCGTCCTGCCCTGCATCAAGTGCCCGCTTCACCGCAGACCAGGTGGAAACATAACCCATCAATGCCGCAAGGTCCCACTGCAGACGAATTTCCATATCCGGCGCGGACATTTCCGTAAACGGGAAGAGAATGCCAGCATAACCGTTATCGACCAGCTGCCTTTCCGCAGGCCAATAGAGGCCTATCTCGTCGTAGTAGAACCGACGAAAACGCGCCCGTAGCGTCTCATCAGGGTTGAGCACGCCATAACTGATCAGGGCAATCACGGCATTGGGGGCCGCCACCCGCTGCGCTTCACGGTAAAAGACGGGTAGATCGAACCAGTGTGCAGCCTGAGCGACGGTGATCAGGTTGATGTCGTGCAACGCATGGGGAAGCTGTTCTGCCGGCCCCACGCAATAGTCAACCCGGGGGTGGGGTTCAGCGTTGTCAATTTGCGTCTGGCTGGGATCAATCCCCGTCACTTTGTCGAAGGCGCAGGCCAGTAACGTGGTCAGTTGACCCGTACCGCAACCAACATCCAGCGCGTGGTGGTGCACAGGTGTTATCGAAAGCAGGTAGTCCAGTAAAACTGCGGGGTATTCCGGGCGATAACGGGCGTAATCGGCGCCGCCGCTTGCGAACCAGTTCAGCATGGGGATTCCTCTGTTTAATAAAAATACAGTAGTGCGAACGGATTTTTACGACAAGGGAAATACGAAACGGGCATTAACGGGAAGGGTTAGCGGCAGACGCCGGACATAAGAATGCCGGCTCCGCAGAGCCGGCATGTTTGCGTGTCAGAGCTTGAAGCTACCGACGACGTTTTCGAGCTGAACGGTTTGTTCTTCCATGGACTGCGCAGCCGCCGCCACCTGCTCGACCAGCGCCGCATTCTGCTGCGTAGCGCTATCAAGCTGGTTGATGGCGATATTAATCTGGGCAATCCCGCGACTTTGTTCATCACTGGAAGAGCTGATTTCTGAGATCAGCACACCCACGCTTTCCACTTTCTCCATCAGGCCGTCCATCGTGGTCCCCGCCTGACGAACCAGCCCGCTACCCTGCTCAATGCTGCTCACCGACTCTTCGATCAGTTTCTTGATCTCCTGCGCCGAACGGGCGCTGCGTTGTGCCAGGGAACGCACTTCACCGGCCACGACGGCAAAACCGCGCCCGTGCTCACCCGCCCTTGCCGCTTCCACCGCCGCGTTAAGTGCCAGGATGTTGGTCTGGAAGGCAATGCCATCAATAACACTGATGATTTCCACCACTTTGGAGGAAGAGGCATTGATGTTATTCATCGTGGAGACCACTTTATTAACGACATTCGCCCCTTCTTTCGCTGCCGTTGACGCTTCTCCCGCCAGCTTGTTGGCCTGCAGTGCGTTTTCTGCGTTCAGACGTACGGTGCTGGTCAGCTCTTCCATCGATGCCGCCGTTTCAACAATCGAGGATGACTGCTCTTCGGTGCGCGAAGAAAGGTTAAGGTTGCCGCTGGCAATCTGACGCGAGGCCGAAGAAATGGCCATCGAACTGCTCCCCACCTGCTGCATCAGCTCATTAAGGAACGAAATAAACTTATTGAAGTTATTGATGATGGCGTTGAATTCCGGACTCTTACTTTGCGCAAGACGCTGAGTGAGATCCGCACCGCCGCTGGAAAGGGCTTCAATATTACGGTTGAGCAACGTCACATTGTGGAAAATGTTGCGCACAATGATCATCATGATGAACACGATCAGAATACCAATGATCGCCTGCACAATGGTCAACTTGGTCATAATGGCATCGGACATGCTGACCAGCTGGCTGCTCGGAATATCCACCGCCATGAACCACGGGCTACCGCTGATGGGGAGAACAAACAGAGAATGCGCCCCGTCTTCGCCGTCGTAACTACCGCGTACTTCCGTTTTCTTGCCCTGACCGAGCAGGCTGATTAACGGCGCCGCAGCCGAAATGCCCAAATCGCGCACATTTGACAGCGCAGGTTTATCCTGTACGGAAGAGCCATTACCGACGATTTTGCCGTCGGCTTCCACAATCAGTACGCTGCCGTTTACCGCCTTGCCCATATCGACAGCCAGCTGATTAAAGAAGCCCAGCGTCACGTCGATGGTCGCCACGCCCCAGGCTTTGCCATCTTTCCAAATTGCCATCGCACAGTTGGTACGCGGCTGCGGGCTGGCGGCATCCTGATAGGCTTTCGCCCAGGCACATTCGCCTTTCGGCGCATTCATGCCGTCTTTATACCAGGGCTGTTCCCAGTATTTTGCCGATTCCGGCTGGTTCCATACGGTATTGACCTGAAGGTTGCCCCCGGCATCACGAGCGTAAAAAGTACTGAATTTGTCACGCGCCGGGTCACGCTGGCCCGGTAATGGCCAAATCCCACCGCCAAATACGTTTAAATCGCCATATTGGTTAACGAGTTGCGGCAATAACGCGTCGATTTGCTCACTTTGTAGCCCAACAACCAGTTCGGTAATCGAGCGTTGCTGAGCCTTAACGCGGTTCATCTGCTCTTTTATCGCATTACTTTGTAATTCAACCGTCGCCTGAATATTTTTGGTTTCGGTTTCAATAATCTGCGGAGAAACAAATTGCTTGATAACAATGTACGTAACTATCAGTAAGATAATAAAAAAACTTACAAGCAAAAGAGCTACGCGGCCCTGGGTGGTTTTCCATGTCATAATGGCAGTTTCTCGATCAGGTTGAATTAGGGGTTGTATACTCTTAATAATTCGAGTTACGGGAATGCCGCAAGCGCATGATTATCCAGTTTTTTACCAGGCTACCTCACTGGGGATACAAACGAAGCCAACACAAATGCAACTTGAAGTCTCATGGGTATAACGACCATTATCAGGATTTCTTTAATCTAAATTGTGCGTCGGTTTCATCCGAAAGAGCATTCCATCTGGTAAAATTCTATTTTGAAAATAACCAGAGCCTGGAATTAAAGTCCCTGCATTGAGTAAAGATAAATTGCCTTTAAAGGCTCCCCTTCTGGTAGGGCATCCCAATCTTATCAACGTCTTGTTAAGCAATATGCGAACATTCTCATGAAAAAGGAACAAACAGAGAGTGGATTAACAAGACTTTTATCTTAATGGTCGTACTTTACTTGCACATATGTTTATTTTGGTGACGTCAAAATTTATAAAGAAAGAGGAGCTCTATCATTTCAATTAACTTAACGCAAATTAAAAACCAAAGAGGAATAAATAGTCTGATAACCCTGTTTCGAGCAAGCCATTTGGTTGCGAGCAATGTATAAGCACAACAAAAATGCCCGCCGCCAACGGGAGTTCGGTGCCAGGGAAAGGTGTAAAGAGAGGCGCCCCTGCGGCGTATTAGCGACTCAGGGGCGAAAAAAAGCAGAGAGGGTTATCATTCTAAAATAGAATAAGTTACTTATACGTAAACAAAAACTCTGCTTGTGCTTTCACCGGACCAGGGGAAACGGTACCGCCTTTATAGTAATAATAAGCATTAAATTTGAGGGACTCATTCTTCTGGGTACTGGTCAAAATTTCAAAAGCCGTACCGAATTTTATCGGGTTGTCCTTATGCAAAATCTGAATACCCACGTTATCATTGCCCGTGGCCTTGTTGGCTAAAACCTCATCTGAGGCAATACCTGTCATCTTATCACCATCAAATTTAACGCTGATTTTCGGTTTGTCCGAGCATTCAAGAGTAATATCAAATTCTTTTGTCGCCCCGCTATAACGACCTACCCCGTGAGAAGAAATATCATCACGGTTAACAGGTGGCAACATCACCGTTTTATCGAAATCTTTAACATTACAGGTTGGGTTGACGGGCGTTATGGTTCCACCCGACGTATAAAAATACAGATTCGCGCCCGCGCCACCGCCCGACACAGAACTTTGCGCAATGTAAACAATTGCAATAAGTGTATAGGGAGGAATGGGGTCGTATGCAGCGGTGCTGTTCCGTACTAACCTCACAGAAATAGGTTGAATGCTTGATGTCCTGTTTCCCCCAGGCAGCGAACAACTGGAATCAAGCCAGACACAGCTTCCCCCAGCCCATGTGCTGCCCATCCAGGAACCTGAACCCACTCTTACCTGAACGGAAAAACCTCGTTGAGTCATACCGGATCCCACAGCAACCGAAGTAATCCTGACCCTATCCTGACTGACTGAATCGGGCCATCCGTATGCTGTTATGCTGGCACTTGAACTTGCACCGGAAGTAATATTCCCAAGTGACGTTGGCACTGAGCTGGAATTAAGATAACCACTACTTGCTGATGTAGTCCAATGAAAAGCAGAAGCGGTATACGGTAGAAATAAGATAATCCAACAACATTTTATTAATTTTATAAATCCAATTCGCTTGAGCATTTCATATATTCTCCATGAATATTTTGGTTATTCCTTATTGTCGCTTGTTATGCCATTTCTTTCATGCCGACAACCATGACAAATCCATAAAATAAAATTTTTTAAAATAATCCATTGTTTTGCAACACGCGTCAAGATTTAATACGCGACAGGGGTAGAGAAACGAATAAAATCAGAAAAAGTTATTTATCAGAAATTATTCATCAGGGAAATATCCCGAATGAAACAATTGATTTATTCCACTTATTCATTCCTTTGTTTAAATTCTGTAGGCGTGTTATTCCCTCTGTTTTAAAGACGTACAGATAATCACGGGCAACTTATTGAACACGACGTGCTGCTGAGCCCCCTGCCGCGTGAATTTCCCGCGCATCTGACCCATATGCAGACCGTTTCTCGCCTGCCGGAAGGGGCACTGGCGCTGGCGTCGTCTTCACACGACCAGCATCAGATAGTGCGTTACGGACCGAACGCCATGTCGACCCAGTTCCACCCGGAATTTACCCCTGCTATCGCCGCCGATATGATTCGCCAGCGCGAAGAGGTGTTAACGGAAGAAGGTTTTGATCCACGCGCACTGTTGGCCAGCGTGCTGCCATCCCCCAAAGCCACTGAAATACTGCGTCGTTTTGTGCATCAGGCGTTTAGTCGTACCGTTCCACAATCGGATGATTTGGCGCAGAGTGCGTAGTTTCAATAAATGGCTACAGCTTTCTCGTGGTAGCCACTTTTATCTGCAAATCGATTTATGGATACGTAAAAATAAATTCCGCGTTGGCTTTGACCGGCCCCCCGCTCACCGGTGAGCCACCGCCTTTGTAATAATAAGAAGAATTAAAATTAAGCGTCTCGTGCGTGCCGGCATTTTGTAACACTCTAAATGCGGTGCCGTTTTTGACGATTATTTTGTTAGTACTGTAATTATCAATATATTTCAGCTGAATACCTATATTTGGATTACCTGAATATTGACTCAGCAAAATTTCATCATTCGTGCCTGCCATTGTACTGCCCGTAAAAGTCACATTGACCCTGGGGCTGTGTTCACATTCAAGCTTAATCGTGAATGGCTGTTTCGCGCTGACGTAACCGGCTCGCACAGTCACATATTATCAAGATGTTGAAAGAGGAGATGAGAACATCCTCATGAAAAAGAAGGATAAGCGAGCGAAGGAGACTTTTTATTTATGTATAGCTTGCTCTTAGCTGAATGAGACGCAGTCAATGCTGAAAAAGGAAATCAAACAGTGCTCATTGAAAATAGACTTAACGCAAATTAAAGAGTGCGGGCACTTAATTAACAATAGCCTGGGGGGGCAGAAGTAAACGCCAGGGACAGTGAGCAGGCAACCGCCCAGGTAAAACATGCCAGCCCGGGGCACAGGCTGGCGATTTTTTACTCATAGTTGAATATAAACTCAGCATTGCTGGTAATAGTACCCGCATTGACCCCCGTACTTTTTCGATAATAATAAGCGGTGAATTTCAGCTGTTCATTATCCTGAGTACTTGTCATTAAAGCTTTATTATCACCGAAATTTAACGGCGTGTTTTTATAATAAATTTGAAACCCAACATCATCATTACCCGTTGTGGTATTAGCCAGTACATCATCAGTGACGCCTGTCATTTTATTTAAACTGTCAAATTTTAGATTAATCTTTGGTTGGTTTTTGCATTTCAACGTAAACGTAAAATCTTTGGAGAGTTGGGTGTAACGGCCCGTGCCGCCGGCCAAGTCGGCACGCGAGATAGACGGCAAACGCACCGTGCTGTTATCTACTCCTGTAACATCACATGTCCCAGCAGCTTTTACCTCTCCCTGAAGGCGGAATTTTAAATAAGCATAAGTGCGAGAATAATCAATTCCCTGAAAGGTCATTCGACCTTGCGCGAGTGTGGTGTTTGCGGGGAGGCTTTGAATATGCCCGGCAGGGCAATCAAGAAATACCCCATTTGCATACGGCCTCGCTGATGTGCTGTAGGAGGGAACCGAAGAATATACGCTACACGCTACGCAGTAAGGCGATTGCGAGGTCACGCTTATGTTACAACCACTGACGCTGGAGTACATACCATCATAGTAGACTTTGTCATGATAGTAACTGCCGATATCAATACTACAATACCCTTTGATATCACCTAATGTGAACCTTTCCCGGCCCGGTGCACTGAGGGTTTTACTACTAATAAAATCAGCTGCTGTGACATATTTAATTTCATCGTAACATGCTCCCGCAGTTGCCCACTCTGGATATAAAATTGCAACAATAAATAAAAAAACAAATTCAACGCTTTTTATCCGCATTATTCATATTCCTTATGAATATAACAAACCATGCATATTGCCAAAAGCGCTTGCCGCTGAACCAATGTCGTTAGCCATGACAATATCTCAAAAAAAAAATTATTTCGATAATCAGGCTTACAAAATGTGTCGTCAAGATGAACACCCTGACCCAAGTAACAAAAAGAATCGAATCAGATTATAAATCAGGGATAAATCTGAAAACCCCACCACCAGCGTATAACAATAAAAAAATTAAGACTTATACTTGGCTATTTATACAGTAATGAGGTTGAAAAAGTTTTAAATCGATGTCGAATATAGCTCCGCAGAATACTTTTTTATAATTTCGTGAAAGTAATTAGAATCTATTTATTAATGGCCCCCCTTATTAACTCCAGTATGACCTTAAACGCCGGGTTGTCGTTATCATCTCGCCAGGCCAGATAGAGCATGCTCTCTATATTTTCGTTAAGGGCATTATCTCGAACTGGCTCGTTTCTTCCTATTGTCTGGCAGGCTGAGAGTGGCAGAAGTCTTCATCCAGGTCGCCAGGTAAAAGTGCTAAAAATTTCCAAAAAAAGCATAAGCCTGACGCTGACTCAAATTTCATCAAAAAAACAACCAAATAGCGCCATAACTGGCCTGAAAGCCCCATCACTCACCGCTTCGCCTTTACAATCCTCTCACCGCTAACCTCTTCTCAACATGCATTTTTCGGCGCATAGTTGAACAAATGTTCAGCAGAGGAAGAGAGTGGTTGTAATGGCAGACCGTCCGTTAATTATCCTGCAAGTAGGTTTTCCCTCAGAGTCTATTCGTGAAATCCACGGCGATATTCCATCCTGGTTCTGTCGTGCTATCCAGCATCCTCTTGAGAAAACAGAAGTGGTCAGAGTGTTTGAAGGCGAAGCGCTTCCACCGCCGGATGCCAGCCGTGTTGCGGTGATTACCGGGTCCTGGGCGATGGTCACCGACCGTCTGCCGTGGAGCGAAGCCGCCGCGGAGTGGATTCGTCAAGCCATGTCGATTGGCATGTCGCTGTTTGGCGTCTGTTACGGCCATCAGTTGATGGCGCATGCATTAGGTGGTGAAGTGGAGTGGCACCCGCAGGGACGTGAGGTTGGCAGCCAGGCGATTCAACTTCATCCGCATGCCAGTAACGACGTACTGCTGAGCACCCTGCCGCGTGAATTTCCCGCGCATCTGACCCATATGCAGACCGTCTCTCGCCTGCCGGAAGGGGCACTGGCGCTGGCGTCGTCTTCACACGACCAGCATCAGATAGTGCGTTACGGACCGAACGCCATGTCGACCCAGTTCCACCCGGAATTTACGCCGGAAATTGCCTCTGCGATGATTAATCAGCGTGAAGAAGTGTTGACCGAAGAAGGTTTTGACCCACAGGCATTGCTGGCTGGCGTATTGCCCTCACCCGAAGCCACTGAAATACTGCGCCGTTTTGTGCATCAGGCGCTTCGTCGCGAAATCCCCCTACAGGGTGAGCTGGCGCAGAGTGCCTGATTCGGCTCCCCGGCGGCGCAAAGCTTGCCGGGGCTACAGATATGCGCAGCGCCATCCGGGTATATCACGTCAGCACATCAATCAACCCCGACACTTTTTGCGGACTTCCTCCCATAACCACATTTATATCAAACAGTTAAGTTACCCCCTCCTCCCATTCAGGCAAATAGTAAAATTTCAAACCAGAAACGAGCTCCACCAGCGTTGACAATATGTCAACATTGAATTTATTGTTCACCTTCTCAGGGAGAGAGAAATCAACGTGCACATCATCTCAAGAGCACCGTTTGATGAAGCTGCAAAGCGTTTTCCAAATGACGCTCAGGCACTTACTGATGTCTATAAAACACTTAAGCGCCTGCGATTCACTACGCCAGAGGAGATGAAAAAGGTCTATGCGACCCTGGATCGCATGAAATATCGCGAACGATGGTGGGTCATTGACGTTGGCGGCAACAAATTACGAATTGTGTTTTACGCGGATTTCGACGCAGGACGCCTCTTTATAAAGCATATCGTGGCGCATTCTGCGTATGACAAACTTATTAAAAAATATCGGGAGCAATCAGAATGAGAACACAGGATATTATTAACGCCACAAACCATCTGGTCAGTTTGCTTCCGATTCTGGGCGACAGCCCCCACCGACAAGATTATGAAGATGCTCTCGAAATGGTGGAGTATCTGCTTGAACACGAACCGACAAACCCTTTGATTGACCTTCTCAGCGTGCGTATCGAGAAGTATGAAAACACCGCACCTGAATTCGCCGTATTTAATGCCCGTGTTGCCAGCACAGAAACGGGGCTGGCACTGCTTCGCGTTTTGATGGCGCAACATGGGCTTAATCAGAGCAGCTTTCAGCAGGAAATCGGCAGCCGTTCGCTCGTCAGCAAGATCATGAACGGCCAGCGCAGCCTGACACTGGATCATATGCGGGCACTGGCAAAGCGGTTTAACGTGCCCGTCGCCGCGTTTGCTGGATAGGTAAAACCCGGATAAACCCGGGCGTTTAATGAATCTCCACCGTCTTCAACTCATTAATCAGCCATTGCAGTGCCGACTGATAATCAAATAAACGGTGCGTTAGCAGGATTAAATCATAAGAAGGCGAACCTTCCGGCAAATCCATAATGCGTAATGGCATCATCGCGGCAAGCTCTTTCGCAATGCGATACGGCACGCACATCAAATACCCCGATGCCACTGCCACACGACCGCCCACCGCGTAACTCTGCACCACCGTCGTGAGTGGGCGGTAGAGATGTTGCGCCAGTAGCCAACTATCAATATGGTCCGCGCCGGAACTTACCGCAGGGAGATGGATTTGCGCTTCCGTGACCAGGTGTTTGAGAGTCAGTTGTTCAGGCAGATCGCTACGCGCCAGCGAGGCAATCGCCACATAATGATCGGAAATCAGCGGGTGTTTATTAAAATATTGCGGAATATATTGCAGGTTATCCACGCCAATAAAGGCATCAAGCTGGCCGCGCTCCACCCGTTCAAACTTGATGGTTTCAGACAGAATATCGACGGAAAGACGGACGTTGGGCGCACTGGCTTTAAATTTTGCCGTCAACGCGGGCATATACATAAATTCGAAGTAATCCACCGCGCCAATGTAGAAGGTATGCGGATCTTTAGCCGGGTCGAAATTGCCTTTCCCCCGCGTGGCCGCCTCCAGTTTGCTCAGGGCATTTTCAATCACCGGGATCATCGACGCCGCATAAGGGGTCGGCTCCATGCCATTGCGGGTGCGGACAAACATCTCATCATTGAGTTGTTCACGCAGGCGATTGAGCGCGTGGCTGAACGCCGACTGGGTAATGTTGGCTTTGCGCGCCGCCCGGGTGACGTTTTTTTCTTTCGCCAGGATGGGAACCAGGCGCAACAAATTCAGATCCATCATCACTATGCATCCTGTTCATTGTTTCATGCAAACAATACATTTTATGCATAACGCCAGACATTGCTATAGTCATCGCAACGTAAAATAAACGCGTCATTGTGTTTATTCACTGCCCCTTCAACCTCTCTTTTTGGAGACGCTCATGAGAAATGTAACGGTTGCCGCGACCCAAATGGCCTGCACCTGGGAACTTGAAAAAAACGTTGCCAATGCTGAACGCCTGGTACGCGAAGCGCACAGCAAAGGCGCACAAGTTATCCTGATTCAGGAGCTGTTCGCTGCGCCGTATTTCTGTATCGATCAGAGCCCGGAACACTATGCGCTGGCGCAGGAAGTGGTCACCAGCCCGCTGATCAAACATTTCTCTGCGCTGGCGAAAGAGCTGGAAGTGGTCCTGCCGCTGAGCCTGTTCGAAAAACACAATAACGCGTACTACAACTCGCTGGTGATGATTGATGCCGATGGCACCGTCATGGAAACCTACCGTAAAACGCATATTCCGAACGGCCCGGCTTATCAGGAAAAACAGTTCTTCATTCCAGGCGACACCGGCTTCAAAGTGTGGAACACCCGCTACGCCAAAATCGGCGTAGGCATCTGCTGGGATCAGTGGTTCCCGGAAACGGCACGCTGCCTGGCGCTGGACGGCGCGGAAATCATTTTCTACCCGACGGCAATTGGTTCTGAACCGGCTTACCCGGACATCGACAGCCAGCCGCACTGGACGCGTGTTCAGCAGGGCCACGCTGCGGCAAACCTGGTGCCGGTTATCGCCTCTAACCGTATCGGTACCGAAGCGAGCAAATATATCGAAGGGCTGGAAATGACCTTCTACGGTTCGTCGTTTATCGCCGATCAGACCGGTGAGCTGGTCGCGCAAGCCAACAAAACCGACGAAGCGGTGCTGGTACACACGTTCGATCTGGATGCGATCGCCGCACAGCGCGCATCGTGGGGCCTGTTCCGCGACCGTCGCCCGAACATGTACGGCACCCTCGCGACCTCTGACGGCAGCGTAAGGAGCAAATAATGTCTACGCTGACAACGCCGCATAAGGACGGTTTCGCCATGCCGGCAGAATGGGCGCCGCATCAGGCTGTCTGGATGTGCTGGCCATATCGTACTGACAACTGGCGCGCCAACGGTGCGCCCGCCCAACAGGCGTTCGCCGACGTGGCTGAGGCCATTTCTCGCAAGACGCCTGTCATCATGGCGGTACCGCATGCTGAAATGGAAAAGGCACGTAAAACCATGCCTGCCAGCGTCACCCTGGTGGAGATGGAGAGCGACGATGCCTGGATGCGCGATACCGGCCCAACCGTGGTACGTAACCCGGCGGGAGAGATTCGCGCCGTGAGCTGGACGTTTAACGCCTGGGGTGGGTTGCTGGGCGGTCTGTATGAGAGCTGGGATAAAGACCAGCTCGTGGCAGGCCAGGTGGCGCAGTATCACCAGATGCCGTGCTACCACACTGACCTGATTCTGGAAGGCGGCTCCATTCACGTGGATGGCGAAGGCACGCTGATGACCACCGCGGAGTGTCTGCTTAACCCGAACCGCAACCCACACCTTTCACAGGCGGAAATTGAGCAGCAGTTGCGTGAGTATCTGGGCGTTGAGACCTTTATCTGGTTACCGGAAGGGGTGTTTAACGACGAAACCGATGGTCACATCGATAATATGTGTTGTTTTGTCCGCCCGGGCGAAGTGGCATTGCACTGGACTGACGACGAGAACGATCCGCAGTACGCCCGTTCCGTTGCCGCGATGAACATCCTGGAAAACACCACGGATGCGCGTGGCCGTAAGCTGAAAATCTGGAAAGTGCCGTCACCGCAACCGCTGTATGCCAGCGCGGAAGAGACCTGTGACGTCGAGAAAGGGACAGCGATTGCGCGTACCGAAGGCAATCGTCTGGCGGGCTCATACGTGAATTATCTGGTCAGCAATGACCATATTATTTACCCGCTGCTGGACCCGGCCACCGATGCGCAGGCTGAAGTGCTGTTTCGCCAGATGTACCCGGACTTTCTGATTACCGGTGTTCCGGCGCGTGAGATCCTGCTCGGCGGCGGTAATATTCACTGCATTACGCAGCAGATTCCGCGTTAATTCCGCAAACCCTCGCCCCTGCCCTCTCCCTAAAAGGGAGAGGGTGAAAAGCCAGCCCGCAGCACGCGCGATCGGTTCCCTCGCCCCGTTGGGGAGAGGGTTAGGGTGAGGGGAAAACACCGCACCGCCAGGAAATTTACCGCCGCGCCATTCGCACGTACTCCACCCCTTTTTTGAAGAAGTGCTCTCCTTCGGGACGGAATCCAAATTTCGTGTAGAAATTGACGGCGCCGATACGCGCATCCAGGCACACTTCATGTACCCCGGCCTCCGCCATCTTTTCCAGCACCGACTGAAACAAAAAGCGCCCGAAACCCTGCCGCTGATACGTTTTCAGGGTCGCGAACTTGCGAATCTGACACACCGACGCATCCAGCATGAACACCGACAGGCAGCTCACCGGCTTGCCGTTATGCAGCACGCCAAAATGTTGTGCATCATCGTCGCCCTCCACCCTTGACGCCTCACGGGGAAGTTGCGGCCATAATACCGGGTGGCGAATATCAAGGCAGTCGTCGAGAGTAATCGTCGTGAATTTCATTGTCATCTCACGCAAATATCGGGAAAATGCTGACAATAACACGCGAAGGCGTCGGCAGATCATTCGATAACCTGATGCACCGTTAACGCAGGGTTTCCCATAACAGTTTTATCAGGAGCGTTGCGGCCAGAATCAGGAACAGACGGCGGATCCACACATTTCCGCCCTGCAGGGCAACACGCACGCCCACCAGCGAACCACAAATAGCGGAAATCCCTAACGGTATCGCTATATCGTAATGAATCAGGCCATGAGGAATTAAAAAGAATAACGTGGAGAAATTGGTGCCGAAATTTACCACCTTCGCACAGGCCGTTGCGCGTAAAAAATCAAAATGGAAAAAGCGGATAAATAAAAAGAGCAGAAAACTGCCGGTCCCCGGGCCGATAAATCCGTCATAAAAGCCAATCGCAAAACCTAACAATATCCCCTTCGCCAAATCACCTCGGGTGGGTTCCCGGCTGGTATCGCTATGACCGAACTGTGGTTTAAACCACGTGTACGCCAGCATGATCGCCAGCACCACAATCACTATCGGGCGCATCCAGTCCGATGGCATAAAATCAAGCAACCGTATACCCGTGTATGCGCCGATAACCGCACTTATGGCGGTCGGCAAAATCAATGTCCATGGCAATCGCAGGCGCGCGGTGAATTGTTTAATAGACATCAGGTGCCCCATCACCGAGGAGCACTTATCGATTCCCATTATTTCGGCAGGCGTGAAGTGCGGTAGCGTAGAATAAAACGTCGGCATCGTAATCAGCCCACCCCCGCCTACCGCCGCATTAATGATTCCGGCAATAAACGCCACGGGTAGTAATACCAATAACTCACTGCTCATCTGCTTTTCCTGGTTTCAGCGTACAGGAGTGCCCCGCGCGCGGGACCGCCTGAAAAAAGAGGGGAATTGCGTTTTATTTATAATCCGGCGGCTATAGTAAATTTGCGATTTATACCTGTCCAATATATAAATCTCTATATATTTATATAGCTGGAAATATAAATGGAATTCCGTCACCTTCGCTATTTCCTGGCCGTGGCCGAGGAACTACACTTCACCCGCGCGGCAGAAAAGCTCAACATCGGCCAGCCGCCATTATCACAACAGATTCAGGCACTTGAACAAGAGCTTGGCGTTCTGTTGTTCAATCGCACCCGCCGCAAAGTCGCTTTGACAGAAGCGGGCGAGCATTTCGTGATTAAAGCCAGGGAGATGTTACGACTTAGTAGCGACCTGCCCGCAGAACTACAGGCTATCGCGCAGGGAAAAAGCGGCGAGTTACGCATTGGGTTTACCACCACCGGGCTGCTGGTTGATGAACTTAGCGAACCGCTCAAAGCTTTCCGCCGTCAGTTCCCTGCGGTTCGGGTCACGCTCAGCGAGATGTACTCACAGCAACAATTCACTGCTCTGCTGAATGAGGATATCGATGTGGGATACATTCGCGTCACACCGGGCACCACCCGCGATGGCCTGAATATCCGCGTACTCAGGCGCGACCAGCTCTGCGTCGTGCTGCCGGACGATCATCCCAAAGCCGCCTGTAAAACCCTGACCATTAGCGATGTGAAAGAGGAGCCTTTTATCTTTTATCCCGACACTGCCGGTGCGTCGGTGCCGGATAAAGTCAGGCGTATGTGCCAAAAATCGGGCTTCACCCCCTATGTCGTACAGGAGGCGGCGGAAGTGTTGACGCATATCGGGCTTGTCGGCGCAGGCGTGGGGGTTTCCGTCTTACCCAGGCCCATCGATCAGCTCAAGCCAAAGGGAGTGAAGTTTATCCCTCTTGCCGAAGATGACGCAGAGTTATGCATGGCGATCGTCACCCGCAAAAGTGAGAATAACCCACGAACGCTGAATTTTTTGCGGTTATTGACTGGCGTGAATGCAGGAAAGTCACCAGGCTAAAGGGATTACCCTGAACATTCATAACCTGTTGCATTTTGAATGTTCTGAATTCTGTCGTTGCGCTTGCTGACACATAGCAATTAAGTGATTGAAAAAATAAAAATTAATAGATTTCGCTCTTTTTTCACCAATATCTAAATGTGATCTAGCGCACACTTTGCACCCCAAAGATCGAGGCGAATGTCTAAGCTTAATAGATATGCCGGGAAACACCCGTAATCTCTTACGACGACCTCCGGAGGCCATTATTATTATGTTCAACCAGAAACTTCACAGCGCTGAATCCGTAGAGTTTGGGATCGCAGAAGAACCCCGCTACGAAATCGATCCCTGCGAGTTAAAACTGGCTGAAATGATCGACGCAGAGCCGGAACCGGAAATGATCGAGGGGCTGCCAGCTTCGGATGCCCTGACCCCTGCCGATCGTTATCTTGAACTGTTTGAACACGTTCAGTCATCACGTATTTTTGCCGACAGCAAAACATTCCCGGACTGTGCGCCGAAAATGGATCCGCTCGATATTTTAATTCGCTATCGCAAAATTAAGCGCAAGCCCGATTTTGACCTGCGACTGTTTGTTCAGGCGCACTTCTGGATGCCGGAAACCTATGGCAGTGAATACGTTTCCGACCCGGAAAACTCCCTCAAAGAGCACATC
The DNA here is from genome assembly GCF_023613995.1 of Citrobacter sp. MNAZ 1397. Lineage (NCBI taxonomy): Bacteria > Pseudomonadati > Pseudomonadota > Gammaproteobacteria > Enterobacterales > Enterobacteriaceae > Citrobacter > Citrobacter sp. MNAZ 1397. The sequence goes on along the minus strand of NZ_JAKIVH010000003.1, from coordinate 240,148 downwards.
GACCAGCTCTGGCCGGTGCTGACGCGTGAACCGCAGGATCATATCCCATGGTCATCGCTGCTTGCCCTGCCGCAAGCCTATATCGTCCCCGGTGGGCGATTTAGCGAAACCTACTATTGGGACTCCTATTTCACCATGCTGGGGCTGGCGGAGAGCGGTCGCCATGACATGCTGAAATGCATGGCGGATAATTTCGCCTGGATGATCGAACGCTACGGCCATATCCCGAACGGCAACCGTACCTATTATCTCAGCCGTTCACAGCCGCCGGTCTTTGCCCTGATGGTCGAACTGTTCGAAGAGGATGGCGTGCGCGGCGCGCGACGTTATCTGGACCATCTGCTCATGGAGTATGACTTCTGGATGGATGGGGCGGAATCGCTGTTGCCGAACCAGGCCTATCGCCACGCGGTACGTATGCCTGACGGCTCCCTGCTCAACCGTTACTGGGACGACAGGGACACGCCGCGTGACGAATCCTGGCTGGAGGATGTGGAAACAGCGAAGCACTCTTCCCGCCCGGCTAACGAGGTCTATCGGGATCTCCGTGCGGGCGCGGCGTCCGGCTGGGACTACTCATCGCGCTGGCTGCGAGATGCCAATCGCCTGGCAAGTATTCGCACCACCCAGTTTATCCCAATAGACCTGAACGCCTTCCTGTTCAAACTGGAAAGCGCCATCGCCAATATTGCCGGTTTAAAAGGCGAGCGTGAGCGTGAGGCACAATTCCGTCTGAAAGCCAGCGACAGACGCGCGGCGGTCAATCGCTACTTGTGGGATGAGGAAAAGGGCTGCTATCGCGATTACGACTGGCGCCGTGGCGAAATGGCGCTCTTTTCCGCGGCTAGCCTGGTACCGTTGTATGTCGGCATGGCCACTCATGAGCAGGCAGACAAGCTGGCAGAGGCCACACGTACGCGCCTGATGACGCCTGGCGGTATTCTGGCGACAGAGTATGAAACCGGCGAGCAGTGGGATAAGCCCAACGGCTGGGCGCCTTTACAGTGGATGGCGATTCAGGGCTTTAAATTGTATGGCAACGACGCGCTGGGTGATGAAATTGCCCATAACTGGTTGCGCACCGTTAACCATTTCTACCAGCGCCACCACAAACTTATTGAGAAATACCATATCGCCAGCAGCACGCCGCGCGAAGGGGGCGGGGGGGAATATCCGCTCCAGGATGGCTTTGGCTGGACAAACGGTGTGGTTCGTCGCCTGATCGGGTTATACGGGGAGCCGTAGCTCCCCCTGCTGACTCAGTCGATAGCATCATAAATGGCCGACTGGATATCCGCCCATTTTTTACTGTTATCGTCAGGCGCAGCCTCATAACGCAACTGCGCCTGTTCCATTTCATAACGCTGACGTCTCACTACGGGTTCCGACGTACAGAATGCCTGTAAGTAGTTCTTCCGCAACGATGTCAGCTTCGTGCCGGAAGACATCTCATGCGCCATGTTCTCGATAAACCGACGACAAGGGCGGTTTTCGTCCATCTGTAACCGATAGCGCAGCAACATCTCCAGCACATCCGTGTAATCATTCGCCATGGCCTGCTCTGTCCACGACAATTTCCAGCTCATGCCCGTACGCAGAAACAGCGAAACGACGCGGGTATCGTTGCGGTCGATAGCAGAACGGAAGTTGCCCTCATCACGGCTGATTCCCATTTTGGTCAGCTCTTCTTTTGGCGTCGCTTTCTCTTTATCCTGAGAGATAGGAACCGTAATGCGCCCTTGATCCGCGAGCGGCGCCGATACGGATGATGCGTCGCTGAATAACCAGAATGCTCCTGCCACGATAACCAGCACCGCAACGCCGACTGCGCCCCACAGCGCTTTGGTAAGTATCTGTTCACGCTCCTCGCGGCTACGCGCGGCGCGTTTGTCCGGCCTTTCAATTCCATCGCGAATTTGCATAGCATCACCTCCCGCTGCACGATCTTTTTTGCGCGCCTGTTCCCAGAATGTATCTAAATCATCCTCAGCCTCTTCCAGCAAGCTTGCTGGATTAATCTGTATGCGCCCGTCATCCCATGCTCGCTGCACGGGTCCGGCAATCTGCGGAAAATAGTTATCCAGGAGCATTAACTGGTTCGAGGTTAGCGGTTGTCCCGCGACAACGGCGCTGCGGATTTGCCGAATATCGTCCAGAAAAGTTTGCAGCGTTTTGCGCGGCTCAAGAAACAGACTCAATACCGGTGAATCATTAAAAAGCCGGGCATAATGCTGACTAAATTCTTTCTTATCGATTAATAACAGCGCCAGCTCGCTAAATAACATGCCACTGAGTACATCGTTGCGATCGCCGATTTTCAACCAGCGACGAACGCAATCGGCGCCAAATCGCGTTTTCAGGTGGTTGCTAAGCCGCAGCGCATCCGGCCAGGCATTTGTCACCAGCGATTTGAGCATCAACTCCAGCGCGCGTAACTGCTTCAACCCCTGCAACTGCCCTTCTTTGTCCGCATTCAGGGTGGTCGCATAGGTCAGCAACGGTTGCTTCGCCCGTAGATGTTCCAGCATGCGCACGAAACGCAGCGCGACAATGAGCTGGTTCTCTGTAACGTTCTGCCCCTTTTCATAATAAGGCACCAGTTGTTGCAAATGGCGTAGCTGCAGGGTGAATTGGGTTAGTTCTGAATCATTAAGCCTTAACCGTTTCGCAACAGCGCCCCATCCGCCAAGGCTCAGACGCGCGATATCGAGTTGTTCAAGAAACCAGCGAGGATCCTTCCCTTCGTCAAAATGCACATTTAGCAGCATTAATATTTCTATCGATGCCTGACGAATAATTCCTGTGCATTGCTCGAATTGTTCCCCCAGGCTCTGCGAGGATATATGGGTCATTCTTTTCCTTTAAGTACAACCGGCGAAATAATTAACTGGTAAAAAGAAACGTTAATTTTTCTTTATTTATGGATAGTTAAAACATAGACCAGTTAATGATTATTATCAGTGATAGTGGTTTTAACACGAAAAAAACAATGGAGCTATTTTTATGCCGACGCTGCTCACTCCCCGGCTCATTTGCACTCCGATAACACCACAAGACTGGCCTTTTTTCCTCGCCTTACAGCAGGACAGGCAGGTCATGCGGTATGTTGCCGAAGACCGCCCGCCAGAAGCCATCCGCGAAGCGTTTGACACCCGCCTGCCCGTCTGGTCTCCCGGCAGTGAACACTGGCTCTGTCTGGTCGTTCGTGATATCGCCACGCAGACCCCGCTTGGTGTCACGGGCTATCGTCATCATGAAGCAGACTGCGCCGAAGTCGGGTTCCTGTTTGCCGTCCAGGCTCAGGGTAAAGGTTACGGACTGGAGTCGCTACAGGCGGTCTGCCGCTATGCCTTTGCTGAGGGTGGCATCCGCCGCCTTGTGGCGACCGTGACGGCAGGAAATGATGCTTCAAGGCGTTTACTGGAAAAGGTCGGTTTTGTGCAGGAAGGCGAACTGCGCGAGGCTTTCTGGCTGGCGGGTCACTGGCATAACGACTGGCTGTTTGGTCTGCTGCGCCATGAATACCGCGAAAGCAGATAATTCACCTGTCATCTTCCTCTCTCTGTGCCAGGCTTAGGCAGTGTTTTGGCAATAAAGAGGAGTGCATATGAAGAAGATTCTGCTGATAACAAGTTTGACAGCATTATTCTCCATGGCGGCATTCGCGCAGGATGCGACGGGTTTAAAGACGGATAAAGCGCCGCCACCGCCGCATAAAATGGAAGAGGGCTACCGTGGAATGGAGGATGCCCGTAGCATGACCATTCAACAGGCGAAAACCATGCATGACGGAGCTTCCGTTTCGCTCAAAGGGTACCTTGTGAAGAAAACAGGGGAAGATCTCTATCAGTTCCGCGACAAAACCGGGCAAATTGACGTCTATATCCCGATGGCCATTTTCGATGGCAAAAATGTCTCTCCGGACGAACTGGTGGGCATTAGCGGGTCGTTAGATGCCAAGCAGAAACCGGCCCGTATTAAAGTCAGCCACTTTCAGAAGCAATAATCGTCTCTCCGCCCGGGGCATAACGCCGCCGGGCAAAGGATAACGCATACGTCTGATACCGAGAGATAATCCACACTTCACTCTCGGCCTTTTACAGGAACATCCCGCCGGAGACTTCCACGCGCTGAGCATTCATCCATGCCAGGTCATCACTCAGTAATGCCGCCATCGCGCCGCCAATATCATCCGGCTTACCGACGCGCCCCAGCGCCGTTTGCCCGGCAATATGTTTATTAATTTGCGGGTTATCGCGGACTTCGCCACCGCGGAAATCGGTCTCAATCGCCCCGGGGGCAATGATATTGACGGAAATCCCACGAGCGCCCAACTCTTTGGCCTGATAGCGGGTCAGCACTTCCATCGCCCCTTTCATTGCGCCATACGTCGCGTATCCTGGCAGCGCAAAACGCGCCAGCCCGCTGGAAACATTGAGGATGCGGCCACCGTCCGCCAGCAGAGGCAACAGGCGCTGCGTCAGGAAGAAAGGCCCTTTAAAATGAATGTTCATTAATTCATCAAATTGCGCTTCGCTGGCCTCAGCAAAGGGAACCGCGATGCCGACACCGGCATTGTTTAATAAATAATCAAACGTATCCCGGTTCCAGACGTCTTTTAGCTGATGTTGTACGTTCAGGGCAAAAGCCTCAAAACTCGCCACATCGCCGACGTTTAATTGCAAAGCCACCGCTTTCACGCCTTTTGCCGCAATTTCCGCCACAACTTCATCAGCGGCTTGCTGGTTGTTGTTGTAGGTCAGGATAACGGCGGTTCCACGTTCTGCCAGCTTCAGCGCTGCGTTTTTTCCCAATCCACGGCTGCCGCCGGTCACTAATGCGATACGTTGTGTCATAAGAAACCTCATTTTGTCTGCTGTTCACTGTGGAAAAAGCTTATTAGCTGGTGGTAAAACAATAAAGGCACTGAATTACGCTTCACTGTTTCACTTACAACAACAATGGAAGCATTCAATGGATAAAATTTATGCAATGCAATTGTTCATCCGCGTGGCAGAACTGGAGAGTTTTTCCCGCGCGGCAGACTCCTTAGGTCTACCCAAAGGCAGTGTTTCGCGGCAGATTCAGACGCTGGAAAATCATCTTGGTACACAGCTGTTACATCGCACAACGCGACGGGTGCAGCTCACCCAGGACGGCATGGTCTATTACGAGCGGGCCAAAGATTTGCTCGCCAATATGGATGAGCTCGACGGGCTTTTTCTGCACGATCCGTCAAGCATCAGCGGGCGGTTGCGCGTTGATATGCCCGTGGCCGTGGCGAAAAACCTGGTGATTCCTCGGCTACCGGCCTTTTTGCAGCAATATCCGGGGATTGAGCTGGAGCTGAGCAGCAGCGATCGGCTGGTGGATATTATTCGCGAAGGATTTGACTGCGTGGTGCGCGTCGGCACGCTGAAAGATTCCGGCCTGATTGCCCGCCCGCTGGGTAAGCTTTCCATTATCAACTGCGCCAGCCCCGACTACCTGGCGCGCTTCGGCTACCCGGAGAGTCTGGACGATCTCTCTTCGCATGCGGTCGTGCATTACGCCCTCAACCTCGGCGCGCGCCCACAAGGCTTTGAAGTTTGCCTTGATAAACAGACCACATGGGTGAAAACCGGCGGCATTTTGACAGTAAACAGTACCGAGACCTATCACGCCGCCTGCCTCGCAGGGCTGGGGATTATCCAGGTGCCGCGCATCGGCGTGCGGGAAGCTCTGCGCGCTGGCAAGCTGGTAGAAATCCTGCCGCAATATCGCGCAGAACCCATGCAGGTATCCCTGATTTATCCCCATCGCCGGAATCTGTCGCGTCGCGTGCACCTGTTTATGGAATGGCTGGCCGGGGTGATGAAAGATTACGTCGATTAGACGCAGTCTATAATTTTATTCACTGCGAGCTATAAAGAAGGAAAATTGCCCTGATGACGCCGGAAAACAGCGAAAAACGTCCGACCCAGGATTTGGATTACGAGCCAATCAGAAAAATGGACACCTCGGGAACATCAACGAAAGACACCACGCCCAATGCTGATAACAACGCGGCGCGATCAACGCTGGAAACCGTCACTCACGTGGCGAAAAAAGTGCAGCGCCGTCCAATGATTGCGCATCTGATTCGCGCCACTGAGCGCTTCAATGACCGTATGGGAAACCAGTTTGGTGCCGCCATCACCTATTTCTCATTTTTGTCGATGATACCCATCATGATGGTCTCTTTTGCCGCGGCCGGGTTTGTGCTGGCCTCACACCCCACGCTATTGCAGGACATTTTCAATAAGATCCTGACCAACGTCAGCGACCCGACGCTGGCGACAACCCTGAAAAACACCATCAATACCGCCGTGCAACAGCGTACGACGGTAGGTATTGTCGGGCTGGCGATCGCGCTCTATTCCGGCATTAACTGGATGGGAAACCTGCGCGAAGCGATACGCGCGCAGTCCCGGGATGTCTGGGAGCGTACCCCGCAAGACCAGGAAAAAATCTGGCTGAAATATTTCCGTGATTTTATTTCGCTGATTGGCCTGCTGGTGGCGCTGATCGTCACCCTTTCCATCACCTCCGTTGCCGGCTCGGCGCAGGAGATGATTATCTCCGCACTCTATCTTGATAATATTGAGTGGCTGAAACCTGCATGGCGACTGATTGGTCTGGCGATCTCTGTGTTTGCCAACTATCTGTTATTCTTCTGGATTTTCTGGCGTCTGCCACGCCACCGTCCACGCAAAAAGGCATTGATTCGCGGTACATTTATCGCGGCGATTGGCTTTGAGGTGATTAAAATCGTGATGACCTATACGCTGCCATCGCTGGTGAAATCGCCTTCTGGCGCCGCCTTCGGTTCTGTACTGGGCCTGATGGCGTTCTTCTACTTTTTTGCCCGATTGACGTTGTTTTGCGCCGCATGGATTGCGACTGCGCACTACAAAGACGACCCACGGATGCCGGGCAAATCACACCGCTAAAACCTTAATTGGGCTGAATATTTCAGCCCAATTCATCATTTCAGCATTAATATCCAGGTTGTAACTTTTATTTAACCTAAAACCAGTTTTAAATTCTATTATTGAAAATATGTGAAGCATTTCATGGAAGAGAAACCTCAAGTCTGAAAATTATCCGCTTTTTGCCTGGTTTTTGTACGTTTTCGGACTTTGTTACAGATTGAAATGTCGCTTTTGCTGTGGCTAATATGGTCGTTCGTTCGCCCAAAAATAAGAAAATTTTATGCAAGCCACAGCCACAACCTTAGACAACGAGCAGGAAATCACTCCGGTAAACTCACGCAGTAAAGTGGTAATCGCTTCACTGATTGGCACCGCTATCGAATTCTTTGATTTCTATATCTATGCCACTGCCGCAGTTATCGTTTTCCCGCATATCTTCTTCCCGCAAGGTGACCCGACCGCCGCAACGCTGCAGTCGCTCGCCACCTTTGCGATTGCCTTCGTCGCACGTCCTATCGGCTCTGCCGTGTTTGGTCATTTCGGCGATCGCGTAGGACGCAAAGTCACTCTGGTGGCGTCATTGCTGACGATGGGGATCTCCACGGTATTAATTGGCCTGCTGCCGAGCTATAACAGCATTGGCGTGATGGCGCCGCTGCTGCTGGCGCTGGCACGTTTTGGCCAGGGTCTGGGACTGGGCGGTGAATGGGGCGGCGCGGCGTTGCTGGCGACAGAGAACGCGCCGGCGAAAAAACGCGCCCTGTACGGCTCCTTCCCGCAATTAGGCGCGCCGATTGGCTTCTTCTTCGCGAACGGCACCTTCCTGCTGCTCTCCTGGTTACTGACTGACGAGCAGTTTATGAGCTGGGGCTGGCGCGTACCGTTTATCTTCTCCGCCGTGCTGGTATTGATTGGCCTGTATGTTCGTGTGTCACTGCACGAAACCCCGGTGTTTGCCAAAATCGCCGCCGCGAAAAAACAGGTAAAAATCCCGCTGGGCACCCTGCTGACCAAACATGTGCGCGTCACCGTACTGGGGACGTTCATCATGCTGGCTACCTACACGCTGTTCTATATTATGACCGTCTATTCCATGACGTTCAGCACCTCGCCGACCGGGCTGGGTATGCCGCGTAACGAAGTGCTGTGGATGCTGATGATGGCAGTCATTGGTTTTGGCGTGATGGTACCGGTTGCCGGGCTGCTGGCAGATAAATACGGTCGTCGTAACAGCATGATTGTGATTACGAGCCTGATTATCCTTTTCGCCCTGTTCGTCTTCCCGCCGCTGCTGGGTTCCGGTAATCCCGCGCTGGTGATGGCTTATCTGCTGATCGGCCTGAGCCTGATGGGGCTGACGTTTGGCCCAATGGGCGCGCTGCTGCCAGAACTGTTCCCGACGGAAGTGCGTTACACCGGTGCGTCATTCTCATACAACGTCTCGTCGATTCTGGGCGCGTCCGTTGCGCCGTATATCGCCACCTGGCTGCAGGCGAATTACGGTCTGATGTATGTGGGGATCTATCTGGCCGCGATGGCAGCCCTGACGCTGACCGCGCTGTTGCTGACTCACGAGACCAAACACCAGTCGTTGTAATGGTCAGGGCTTGATGGCCTTACCCTGACCTCTCTCCCGGATGCGGCGTAACCGCCTTATCCGGGCTACCACCCCGACATCTGATGCCCGCGTCGTACCTTTAGCCCGGCAAGCTTTGCGTCGCCGGGAGTTGTCCCGGAGGCGGCGTAAGCGCCTTATCCGGGCTACCACCCCGACATCTGATGCCCGCACCGTACCTTGTAGCCCGGCAAGCTTTGCGCCGCCGGGAGTTGTCCCGGATGCGGCGTAAGCGCCTTATCCGGGCTACCACCCCGACATCTGATGCCCGAGCCATACCTTATAGCCCGGCAAGCTTTGCGCCGCCGGGAGTTGTCCCGGATGCGGCGTGACCGCCTTATCCGGGCTACCACCCCGATATCTGATGCCCGCACCGTACCTTTGTAGCCCGGCAAGCTTTGCGCCGCCGGGAGTTGTCCCGGATGCGGCGTAAGCGCCTTATCCGGGCTACCACCCCGACATCTGATGCCCGCACCGTACCTTGTAGCCCGGCAAGCTTTGCGCCGCCGGGAGTTGTCCCGGATGCGGCGTGGCCGCCTTATCCGGGCTACCACCCCGACATCTGATGCCCGCACCGTACCTTGTAGCCCGGCAAGCTTTGCGCCGCCGGGAGTTGTCCCGGATGCGGCGTGACCGCCTTATCCGGGCTACCACCCCGACATCTGATGCCCGCACCGTACCTTATAGCCCGGCAAGCTTCGCGCCGCCGGGAGTTGTCCCGGATGCGGCGTGACCGCCTTATCCGGGCTACCACCCCGACATCTGATGCCCGCACCGTACCTTTGTAGCCCGGCAAGCTTTGCGCCGCCGGGAGTTGTCCCGGATGCGGCGTAAGCGCCTTATCCGCTCTGTGATTTTGCGACGGCATGGTAATGGAGGGAACAAACCTGACACTCCCGCGATCGGTTCCCTCTCCCTGTGGGAGAGGGCCAGGGTGAGGGAAGACCACCGCACCGAACTTACTTTTTCATCTGCGCCAGAATAGCCCGGCACTGGTTGGCTTCGCCTTCCGATGGAGAAATCAAAGCCAGTAGCGCAGCCGCTGGCGTCACCAGCGTTGCCAGCGCCGCGGCCACCGCACCACGGGCAATCAGCGGTCCGGGTTTTACCCCCGCCTGCGGGTTTTTGAATGTCCCGCGCACATACAATGGCGAACGCAGCGTAACGATACGAACGCCCTTACTTTCCGGGTTGATGGTCAGATCCAGTTGCTCCGAGGCGAAACTCGCCGTCCCCGTCACATTCACCAGCGCGTTTTCGGTATCAAAAGCGAAGATTTGCGGACGCGCCACGCCATTAACCAGATCAAGATTCGCCGCCGCGCAGTTTACCCGCACCTCATCGTCGCCAAAAATCTTGCCAATAACGTAGTTACCCACGTTCAGCCCGGCAATCTCCATAAGGTTACGGCTGATAAGCCCGTCATTCATCAAGAGCTTAAGGTTACCGTCGCTGGTGCCCAGCAACGCCGCCACGGAGTTTCCTGTTCCACGAATGTCCGCATCGCCATTCAGCTCACCCAGGGTTTTCTGCATCAGCTCGACATTGGGCATCAGTTGTTTCAGTTTTAACCGCCGCGCCTGAATTTCCGCCCGCCCCTGCATTGGCTTTTTATCCCCTTCGAGGCGAATATTTGATGAAATCGTCCCGCCCGCTAAGCCGAATTTCAAAGGCTGCAGTTTCAGATCCGCATTCTGTAAAATGATATGGGTTGTGAGGTCGCTGATCGGCAACGTGCTGCCATGCTCAATACGCTTCCCTTTAAAGCGCACGTCGGCATCCATCGTGTTCCATTTATCGGTTTCAAAGCGATCATAGGGCAATACCTTGCCGGCAGGCTGGATACTTTTCTCACCCTTCTTCTGCTCTGCCTGCTTCGCTTTTTCTCCCCCTTTACCGGAATCCACGCCGATCAAAGGTCCAAGGTCGGCCAGGCGAAGCTGACGGGATTCCAGAGAGCCTTCCAGCTTCGGACGCGGTTTGCCCGTGGTGTAGGTTAACGAACCATGAATATCGCTATCGCCGATGCGCCCGTTAAAATCGCGATAGTCATAGACACTGCTCTTTTCGCTATCAATCTTCGCCACCAGATGTCCATCCGTTTCAAACGGCGGGGTATCCGGCAGCAGCACGCCTGTCAGTTCGTAGAGATCGCCCAGGGTATCGCCAGCGAATTTCAGCTGCAGGTCGACGCCGCCCATTTTCATCGGGTCGTTAATTTTCCCGACAAACGCGACACGTGTGTTGCCGGAACGGAAATCAGCCTGCACCGGGAAAGGCGTGCTCTCGCTTCGTAGCGCCAGCATGCCACCGATTTTCCCCGACCCGGTCAGCGGCTGGCCGTTGTAACGTCCCTGCGCTTTCAGCCCGAAAACATAATCTGCCACGCGGGTTTTGTCTTTACTGTCGCCCGTGACTTCATTGAAGGGGAGCGGTTTACCTAACGGATCGACAAGGATCTCGATATCCGCTTTACTCACCTTGTCGTCGATAGCGATACGCCCCTGATCGAAGAGAATATTATCCAGGCGGAATGACCAGCCAGAGGGCTGCGCATTAGGATCGTTATTTTCTGCACTGGCGAGGTTAAAGGTCCAGTTGTTGTTCTTTTCAGACAGGCGGATCAGGCGCGCATCCGGTTTTTGCAGTTTGATCCACGGCAGGTAAACGGTTTTGGTTAACAGCGCCAGCGGTGCGAGAGTGGCTTCAACGCGCGGCAGATGCACCATGGTGACTTCCGGGATCTCAGGCGGGTTACCGAGGAGAATATCGTCGGCATGAATGTGTGGCCAGGGTATCCAGCTACGCCAGCCCGTTTCCTCTTTTTGTCGCTCCCACACCACGCCCAAATCACCACGAATAGCAAAGGGACGATTAAGTTCGGTAGAGACTTTCTGATTAATGGTAGGTTTGAGGCGGTTCCAGTCAAAGGTGGCGATGATAATGATGGCCACCACAATCAATAAAACCAGTGTTCCAGTGACAGCAATAATCGCTTTGCTTGCTTTCGTCATGCGGGCGCCCTTTCTTTATTGCCTTGCCTGTCATAAAGATAGCCGAGGCTGGCAGAAAGGGGTTGCCTGCGATCAGAGCTCCAGCAATACGTTTTCCAGCGTATCCAGAGGAACCGGGCGCGAAAGGAAGTAGCCTTGTGCGGCAAAAGCCGGAGAATTCTGAACGTCGCGCCACTCGTCGAGGGTTTCAACACCTTCAACAATCACGCCCTGACAATAACGATTCATCAGTTGAATGAGCAGCGTGAACAGGTTGCGTCCTTCCGCCGTCTTGCGCAGCATAATAAACAGATCGCGCGATACTTTGATGTAGTCATAATGCACTTCGCTAAGTGCCGAGAAGTTGGCCATGCCGGTCCCAAAATCATCCAGCCACAGCGGCCCCATTTCGCTGATCGTGGCGAATGTGGAGTCTTGCGGCAGACGGATATGCTCTACCAGTTCAAAACGGATCCACGGTACGGTTTCGATGAGGGCTCTTAATGTTTTATTCGAGCGCATTGCGATTAGCGTAGGGCCGTCGACATTGACGGATGCCAGCACGCCGTGCTGCTCGAAAAAGTCTTTCTGTTTGGCCAGCAGGGCGATCTGTTCGTGTACTACATCCACACGCTGACGCACCGCGACCTCAGAAAAATAACGGTCCGGCGGGATACGCTGATCGGGCTGGCTCGGATGCGTCACAATGGTCAGCACCTCCACCGCCATCAGGCGACCATCGGTTTTGTAAATAGGCTGGTAAGTATAAGCACGCTCACACTGCAGCCAAAAACGACGTTCCTGTAGGCTTTCTATGCTCGCCTCGGAGTAGTTCAGCCGCTGGATTACCTGCTTTAACTTCATTTCTTCTTCCTGTTGAAAATGAGTAGCCCCGGAGCTCTCGTCATTGGGTTATCGGCCCATAAGAGGAGAACTTTACCTCCATGACCTACGCAAAATGAAAAAGCACTTTGCGGAATCAGCAGAGAATACGTTCTGTGTCAAAAAAATAATGGAACGTCGTTTTAATATGGTTGACCACGAAACGCGCACAACGCACACTACCGTTAACTTATCTGATTCAGGTTCCGGACTATGTCAAAGAAAATTGCCGTGATCGGCGAATGCATGATTGAACTGTCACAAAAAGGCGCGGAAGTGAATCGCGGTTTCGGTGGCGACACACTCAATACTTCGGTTTATATCGCCCGTCAGGTTGACGCTCCGGCGTTATCCGTGCACTACGTCACTGCGCTGGGTACCGACAGCTTCAGCCAACAAATGCTGGAATCCTGGCAGGCAGAAAACGTCGATACCAGCCTGACGCAGCGCATGGAAAATCGACTGCCGGGCCTGTATTACATCGAGACCGATGATACCGGCGAGCGCACCTTTTACTACTGGCGTAACGAAGCAGCGGCAAAATTCTGGCTGGAAAGCGAGCAGTCTGCCGCCATTTGTGAAGAACTGGCGACCTTTGATTATTTGTATCTCAGCGGTATCAGCCTGGCGATTTTAAGTCCGGCCAGTCGTCTCAAGCTGCTGTCGCTGTTACAGGAATGCCGCGCAAACGGCGGTCAGGTGATTTTCGACAATAACTACCGTCCGCGTTTGTGGGCCAGCAAAGAAGAGACCCGTCAGGTCTATCAGCAGATGCTCGCCTGTACCGATATCGCCTTCCTGACGCTGGATGATGAAGACCTGCTGTGGGGCGCACAGCCAGTGGAAGAGGTTATCGCGCGCACTCAACAGGCTGGCGTAAAAGAGGTCGTGATTAAGCGTGGCGCGGATTCGTGTCTGGTCGCAATCCAGGGAGAAGCCCTGAAAGAAGTGCCGGCGGTGAAATTGCCAAAAGAGAAAGTGGTGGATACAACCGCAGCAGGTGATTCATTCAGCGCCGGGTATCTGGCGGTGCGCCTGACCGGTGGTGATGCCGAAGCTGCCGCCAGACGCGGTCATTTAACCGCCAGCACGGTGATTCAATACCGTGGCGCGATCATTCCGCGCGACGCCATGCCGAACTAAGGTTTTCCCTGCCTCCTGTCCGGGGCAGGTCTTTTTCCCCTCACCCTGGCCCTCTCCCTCAAGGGGGAGGGGACTGTCCGTGCTCGCATTTTTGTGGGGATTCCTCGCCCCACAGGGAGAGGGGACTATTTCGTGCGGCCTGAACGTTTGGTAGCCCGGATACGGCGTTTACGCCGCATCCGGGAATGTCCACACAGGTTACTGCTGCGGCGGAATATCCGACACATCCTGATGGGCATCATCTACGTTTGCTGGCGCGGCATTCTGCTCACCAGAAGACATCAACTCTTCCCAGCTCGCCTGCAGGTCCTTCATGTTGTACTCCGGCTCGCCTTTCGGCTGCAGCAATACCAACGCCATATCCTGCGAAAGCTGCTGACGTAAATCCTGATTCAGCATTTCTTTCGTCAGGCTGCTCAGGAAGTTCTGACGCAATTTTTGATACTGCTCGGGAGCGATATCCACCACCTGGTTTTGCAGCGAGCGCATACGCTGGCTAATCAGGATGTCGGTATCCGTGCGGGCATACGTGGCAAACAGCTTCTGGAGCTCAAGATTCTTTTGCGCTACCAGCGCATCAAACTCTTCTTCCGGCAGGCCGCGATCGCGCACTTTCGCCAGCTCGCGGGCCACGATATCGAGGTTGCTGTTCAGCTTATCGTTTGGCGAATCAAGATTGATTGCGCATTGCGCGCGCTGGAACAACACCCGGCAGTCGAAGCTCAGACCAATGTCTTTGACGTTGGTTTTTGCCAGATACTGCTGAACGTGCCAGAACAGCGCCTCACGGGCTAAATCCGCGCGCCAGTAGCGTTGCAACGCTGCAGATTCACGAATCGGCTGCCAGGCGGTATCCCACATGATGGAGAGGCGATCCTGACGCACAGAATCCGTCATGATACTTACTGGTTGACGCGGTAGCGGCGATAAGGTCGGCATCGGCGCCGGTGTTTCGCGCTTGCCTTTCAGATCGCCAAACGCCTTGTTAATCTGTTCCGCAACCGCCCGGCTATCTACATTACCCACCACAATCAGCGTCATCGCGTCCGGGGTGTACCATTTCTGATGGAACGCCTGGAGCTGTTTCGCCTCCAGCGGCTGCTTAAGAGGTTCGGCCGGATCATGGCCCAGCAAGGACGAACCTTTCAGGCGATAGCGCCACCAGTTATCTTTGGTGTTGCCAGGCCAGGTCGCCACCATATCTTCGCTGGCCAGCGCATGATTAATCGTTTCCGGCGTAATCGTGAGTCGCCCGGTGCTGTCTGACAGCCAGACCAGCGCTTCTTTGAGCAAATCGTTACGGTTATTCGGCAGGCTCAGGTTGAACATCGTGTATTCATACGAGACCAGCGCGGGGGGTAATGGACGCTTCGGGTCTATACCCTGCTGCCACAGTGAACGTACCTGCGCGGGTTGCAGGCTACCGCTTTGGGTCAGCGCAATACGGGGGAGAAAATGGCTAAAACCACTCTGTTGCGTACTCTCGGTGAGCGAACCGGTATTAATAGACAGACGTACTTCGATGCGATCGCTGGGGCGTTGCGGTGTGGCCAGGACTTGCCATTGCAAACCATTTGCCAGTGTCCCCTGTTGCCAGGCCGGGTCGGGCTGGAGCGCGTCTGCCTGCACATAACCGACAGCTGCCATCATGAGCAAACCGCCTGTTAACAATCGAATTTTTGTGCCCTGCATGAGAACCCCTGATCAACGTTCCTGGTTAAAAAGTCAGCCCCGACATGTCTGGAGGCTAAAAGTTACTTTAACACTTCGCTGTTAGACCTCGCGAATCGCAAAATGTCACACAGCGAAGTGAAATATCCCGGGCAATTCGTTCTGAATTGTGACGGGCCAGGGGTTAATTATGCGCAGGCACCCGCAGCCCGACAAGGACTACGGGTCTAAGTAGCGAAATTAAGAGGAGATTTCGCTGGTTTTACCGCTCGATACACGATTATTCAGCGTATCTGATAGCTTTTTCTGATCGAGCTCTTTTACCCATTTCGCCACGACCACGGTCGCCACGCCATTACCGACAAGGTTGGTGAGCGCACGCGCTTCTGACATAAAACGGTCGATACCCAGGATCAGCGCCAGACCAGCTACCGGTAAATGCCCCACCGCAGAAATGGTCGCCGCCAGGACGATAAAGCCGCTCCCGGTCACCCCCGCTGCGCCTTTTGATGAGAGCAACAGAACCACCAGCAGGGTTATCTGATGGAAAATATCCATGTGGCTGTTGGTGGCCTGGGCGATAAAGACGGCCGCCATCGTCAGGTAAATAGAGGTTCCGTCGAGGTTAAACGAGTAGCCGGTCGGGATAACCAGCCCCACAACGGATTTACGGCAGCCGAGGCGTTCCATTTTCTCGAGCATACGCGGCAGCGCAGACTCCGAAGAGGACGTCCCCAGCACGATCAGCAGCTCTTCGCGGATATAACGAATAAATTTGAAAATGTTGAAGCCCGTGGCGCGGGCAATCGACCCCAGCACCACCACCACGAACAGAATACAGGTGATATAAAAGCAGATAATAAGCTGCCCCAACTGGATCAGGCTACCCACACCGTATTTACCGATGGTAAAGGCCATCGCACCAAACGCACCAATCGGCGCAAGGCGCATAATGAAGTTGATGATGCCGAAGATGACCTGCGAGAAACTTTCAATCACGTTGAAAATCAACTGGCCTTTGTTGCCCAGACGGTGCAGCGCGAAACCAAACAGCACGGCAAACAGCAGCACCTGCAAAATGTTGCCGCTGGCAAACGCACCAATAACGCTACCGGGGATTACGTCCATGAGGAAGGCGACGATACCCTGCTCTTTGGCCTGTTCCGCATATACCGCAACCGCTTTGGCATCCAGCGTTGACGGATCAACGTTCATCCCCGCGCCGGGCTGCACAACGTTGACGATAATCAGGCCGATAATCAGCGCCAGGGTACTGACCACTTCAAAGTAGAGCAACGCCACCGCACCAGTGCGACCGACCGCCTTCATGCTTTCCATACCGGCGATACCTGTCACCACCGTACAGAAGATAACAGGGGCGATGATCATTTTAATCAGCTTAACGAAGGCATCACCAAGCGGTTTCATCTGCGCGCCCAGTTCAGGGTAGAAATGGCCGAGCAAAATACCGATAGCAATTGCCGTCAGTACCTGGAAATACAGACTTTTAAACAGAGAGGTTTTCATTAGGGTGTCCTTGAGGTAGAAACCACAGGCTTTTTAGGGGTTTCTCGCGCCTGCGGTTTAAAAATAACACCCAGAAAACATGACAGAAATATACTCACATCAAATTTGAAACAATGATGTTAAGAAATTAGAGCTGACTCGTACAAGCCAGCAACATTTCAACCATTTTCAGCATTGTCTGAGGTCGAAAAATAACGCGCTTCAAACGTTTCCGGCGTCATGGCGCGATCGAACAAAAAGCCCTGTACGATTTCCACACCCGCTTTTTGCAGCCATTCGCGTTGCGCTTCGGTTTCGACCCCTTCTGCAATAATGCTTAAATCCAGGCTTCGCGCCATGTGGATAATCGACGCCACCATACTGCTGTCTTCGGGCAGCCCTTCAACGAAAATTTTGTCGATTTTAAGCACATCAACCGGCAGCGACTTCATATGGTGCAACTGACGTAACCCGGCATACCCCATGCCGAAATCGTCCAGCGCGATGCGTACGCCCGCATTACGCAACGGGCGCAGAATGGTCACCGCCGCCTGCGGATCATCAATGCGACGACTCTCTGTCACTTCCAGAATCAAGGTATTGGGTTTAATGCGATAGCGATTGAGCAGCTCCAGCATGTCCGACACCATATTGTGGTGCATCAGTTGCATCGCCGAGAGATTCACCGACAGCGGCATCATTAGTCCGCGCTCTTGCCACGCAGACAACAAACGGCATGACTCTTCCAGGACCCAATAACCCACCGTGACCATTAGCCCGCACGACTCAATACGTTCGATTAACCCTTTCGGCAGATCCCAACTGCCATCCGGCTGCTCCATACGCAGTAATGTTTCGGCGCTCACCACCTCATTCGTGGCGAGGTCTACCTGCGGCTGAAGCCAGATAGCGAACTTGTGGTTATCAAGCGCATTCAGGATGTTGCTCTCTTCCGTCAGCCGCTTTTGCGCCTCTTCCATCTCCTGTGGATCGAAGAACTGAATCTGATTTTTTCCTTTGCGTCGCGATGTGAACGCCGCTGAAACCGCACGTCGGTAAAGTTGTTCCGCCGTCTGGTCGCCATGGAACATGGCCACGCCAATACTGGCGCTCGGGCGCAACTGAATGCCATGAATGGGTACGCGCTCATTGATAACAGTGAGTACTTGCTGACCTAATGTAATGGCGTGCCACGGCTCTTTCACCCCATGCGCGATAATGGCGAAGTCATACGCACTGACCTGGGCGAGTACCATCCGCGGTGAAATGACAGATTTTAGCTTCTCCACCAGCGTGAGCAGCAGCATCTCGCGCTGTGACTCTTTCAACACGCCAGCCGTATCCTGCAATGTTTCACAGGCGATAAACATCAGCGCGGTGGTCTTCTGCCGTGCCACTACCTGCTCCAGCAGCGCCATCAGGAAGGCTTTGTTTGGCAGCTCCGATACCGGGAAGAGAGTGGACTGGGTGTTCAGCTCATCATGCTGTCGCAACAAGTTTTGTTGATTACGGTTATAGCTGCGTACCAGGTTGCCGATTTCATCATCCTGATGGTGGCGAGGCAACGCCAGCTGGTGCCCGATCTGGTCCTGCTGTGGCACGTCGCTCAACTCGCGGGCGATTTTCCGCAACGGATGGACGATCAGGCGATTAATACACCAGGTGATTGCCACCGTAATGATCAGCGTTAGAAGTAAGTAAGCAGTCACCAACGTCGAAAGCGTGCTCATCACGAATTTATAGACGCGATAGGAGTCTGCTTCGAGTACCAGATAGGCAATCGGCTGTGGATTGGCCGGGCGCTGCAGGGAATAAATGGGCAATGAAATCTGGATCGGCAGTTCAAAGACCCGCGCAATCATCATCGGCACAGGGCGCTCGGGAATAAAACGCAGACGCAATGCCTGAAACTGGTTTGGCAGCACCACATCCGCCCGAATAACCACTCCGGCAGGTTTGATTTGTTTAAGTACGGATTCTGCCTCAGGAAAATCAGCCTTTAGTATCGCTTCGGACAGCGGTTCACGTACCGAGCGGGCAATACTTTCCAGTTGCGTAGCCGTGTTGTAGCGATTCTGCTGAACAAAATGAAACAGCAAAATGACGCAAAAAATGAAAATAAACACCATCGCCACGGCAAAAACCGCAGTCATCTGTTTAATCGTTAAAGAACGGCTGACACGCAAAATCACTCTCCAGAGATACACAAGCGCAGGGCAATAAAATATCACTCCGCCGCCAGAGTATACCCTATCGTGACAGTTTGAGATAAAGGGGAGGCATGATTGCCTCAGCGACAACGCTGTAAGGAAAAAGCGTCAGCAATACGCGGAATAATAAGCACAATTTTCATGTGGCGAGCCTCGCTTCCCGCCACGCTTCCCCCAGGAATTATCCTCATTATTACCAGTCGGCGTAAGGTGTCAGCGTTTGCGGCGGCATATCCATATCGCCCTGCCATCCGGCGGCAGAATAACGGACAAAGAGCATGCCCTGGCTTGGCGTGTAATCTTTCGCCTGCTGAATATTCACCCCCAGGCCAACGGACCAGTTCTGGTTAATCCGCCGTTCAATTAATGCCTGCGCTGTATAACCCACGCCGCTGGATGAACTTCCCTCCTCCAGTGCGGTGCTGGCGTCGGTACGATAACCCGCAGGAATCAAATTCAGTAACGGATAGCTTCGCTCCGTTTTCTTACGCGAATGTGACCACGAGGCAGATCCACCCAGCTCCCAGGACCAGTTTTCCGTGCGTTGACGCCAGGTCACGGGCACAGAAAATGACAAATATTCTTGCGGGCTATAATAGCCCCCTTGTCCCAGGGTGTAGTGGCTCAGGTCTTTGTCGTAGTGCCAAATCATATTATTCAGACCAATGGTCACGCGGCGGTTATTGTCGTTGATAAGTTTGTAGTAATACCCCGCCATCCAGCGTACTCGCCAGTTATCAGCCACATTTTTGCCGGTCAACTGATCGGCGCCTAACGAAGCCCAGACACCGTGCGCCTCGCCACGGTCATAGCTCATGCTGGCGGCGGCGCCGTTCGCACGCACGCCACCCCACGTGGTGCCGGGATGATCGCCATTGCCGTTATCCTTCTGTCCGCCAAACGCCAGTAATGAACTGGAGATCGGACGACGATGGACATTCAGCGTGTAGCCAATCACACCGATATCATTCCTGTAGCTCAGACCGCCGACGACATCCACCACATTAAAGCCAATTGGCGTGGTGCCGATATCCATATCCCAGGTCTTGTTACGCCAGCCTACCGCAACGCTCACGCCATTAGCCGTCTGGCTGCGATCCCCCCCCTCACAAGCCACCTCATTACAGGTTCCCCAGTGCGGCGAATAGGTCCCGTCATCTTTAAGCGAGAATTTTCCGGCATCCATATTCACCATATCGGTACGAAAGAACATCCTGCCGTCAGCCAGTGGCGCATCGGCCTCAAGCATTGTGGTGTGGGCTTTCAAATCAGAGTAGCCGCCCGTACCGCTCGAACCCCAGTAGTTATGCTCCAGCGTGACATTCACATCCTGCTGGCGATACAGATCGGCGGCATCACTGCGCACGCCGCGTTTCAGCCAGTCATCGTTCTCATTGTTCCGGGTTTTATAAGTGAATTCGTCATTACTGGCAGGACGGGTTGCCGCTACCCCCGATGCCACCATCGCGTCTTTATAGGTTTCCAGCGCGGTCTGCGGTTGCCCCTCCTGCACCTGGAAACGCGCCGCATCACGCAACACCAGCGCGCTTTCCATGGAAGGCGGCAGCCCCTTCGCCTGCGGCACAATTTCGCTGAATGTCTCGCGGGCGGCGTCATTATCGCCCACCGCCGCCTGCACCATCGCCACCCGGCGTTGGGTATTGAGCGTCCGTGGCGCTGTCGGGGTGGCAGCCGGTAATTTCGCCAGCAGTTCGCGGGAAGTCATGCGGTTGCCTTCGGCGGCGTAAATTTCTGCCAGGCCCAGTACCGCCTCTTCATTGTTCGGCTCACGATTTAACACGCGCTGATAAGTCGATATCGCCGCAGGATTATCGCCCCGCTGTTGCGCCCAGTCGGCAAGCGTCAAATCAATACGCGTCGAAGCAGGCTGCTGTTGAAGAAAAGCCATCGCCTCTGGTTCATGGCCCGTATCGCGCAATTGGTTAGCCCGTGCCAGCACTTGATTGGCTTCCAGCCTGTCGGAGAGTTCCTGAATATTGCTGTTCCACTTGTCACGCGCCAGCGTGTTGAGGTGCGCCAGCGCCGCGCTCTCCTGATTATTGCCGGAAAGATAGAGCGCGTAAGCGTACACCTGTTCCGGGTCTGCGGGCTTACTGTGCGCCAGTTCGCGCATCTGCGCGTCGGCCTCAATTTGTTGGCCGGCGGAGCGCAAATCGCTGGCCAGACGGTAAGTCACCCACACACTACCCGGGTCCAGCGCCAGACGGCGTTTTTGCAATACGGCGGCCTGCGCCCAGTTGCCCTGGTTCTCCAGCCGTTCTGCCTCTTGCGCGAGTCGGTCGTTGGTCAGGCTGCGTTCAATATCGTTAATGCTGCGACGCTGGCTGGCGCTAAGCGACTGAATGAAGGCATCGGCTTTTTCCGGCGACTGCGCACGGTAAATATTCGCCAGGCCACGCACCGCGTTACTGTTGCCACTGTCCATACGCAGCGCCTGCGTATAGTAACGCTCGGCAGCGGCGGTATCCTTGCGGGCCATGGCCGCATCACCCAGCCCCAGCACCGCGTAGCTGTCGGTATTATCAATCGCACGCGCCTGCTGGTAGAGGCGTTCCGCCTGGGCCGGATTTTTCGCCGCCAGTTGTGCATCGCCTTGTTGGATAAGCAGCCAGTAACGGTTCACCTTAAGCAGGCTGTCCCATTTGCCACGATTATCACTGTCAGGATCGAGCGCAATAGCCCGTTCAAACTGCGCCACCGCCCGTGCGCGATCGCCCTTCTGGGAATAAGCCTGTCCCAGCGCCCCGACGGCTTCGCTGTCCTGATGATTTTTGCTTACCGCATCCTGCAATGCGCCAATCGCCGTGCTGCCTTTTCCGGCTTCCACGGCCGCCAGTCCGCTGGCACGCGCCCGAAATGTCGGATCCGCCAACTGTTTCTGTTGTGCATCAAGCTGCTGGCGTGCCGTTACCACCGTATCGCCTTCACTGAACACGCTCAGGAAGCGCTTGAGCGCCGCCATGCTTTTTTCGCTGACAGTCATGCCCTGAATCTGCTGATACCAGAGGGTAGCTGCGGTATCACGCCCGGTGTTGTTCTTCGCCATTTGCTCAAGAACGGTAAAACCCTCTTCGGTACGGCCATCGGCGATCAGCATCCGCGCCAGCGTATTTTGCAAATCTGCATTTCCCGGATTACTGGCATTCAGGGCCTTCAGTTGCGTGATGGCTTCGTTGTGTCGTGCCGGCACTTTCGCCACCTGCGTCCAGTATTCCGCCGCCAGATCGCCCTCCGGGACACTGCCGTTAAACATTTTCTCATAAGCGGCCACGGCCTCCTGCGGATGCCCCGTGGCAGCCTGCAAGCGCGCTTCCTGTAACGCCTGCCGTCCCTGGGGCGTCGACAGCGCCATTGTGATGCGCGACGCTTTGGTTGCGCTGGCGTTCGGGGCAAGCGCGTTCAGCCGATCCATCTGTTTCTGCGCCCCGGCATTATCGCCCTGGCGCAGCAGATAGCGCAGGCGCGCGGCAATCACGTCCGGATCATCAGGGGCCATTAATTCAAGGCGATATAACGACTGGCGTACCAAATCTTCACGTTTGGTGGTTTCCCCCAGGCGTACCTGTTCAAGCAGTTGTTGTTGCGCGGTCGGCGCCGCCTGCGCGAAAGGCATCACTGAGATGCCGAGCGTGAAAGACAATAAACTTAATGTGAACTTGCGCATGGCTGGCCCCAGTCAGGTTGTAACTCACCGCGAGGGGTGAAGCGAAAACGGTGCTCGTCCCAACCTTGTCCGAAAAGGGTCAGAACATAACTGTAATAGGCGTCTTTGCCGGGGAAGTGATCCGCCACCCGCTGACGCTGCACCGCCTGAGCATCACGATCCTGTAAAAACGGCAGCAGTACCGCCGAGAAACCCACAGGGCCATAGCCCTGCGCCTTGCCGGTCGCCACGTTGACTTTTTCTGGCGGTACGCCCTGTTTCGCCGTCATGGTTTCCATTGGCTTGAGGCGCGCCAGCAAACGCGCCTTTTGCGGGTCGCCGTCATGCATCATGCCTGCCCATGCATAAACACGAATCGCATCGTAGCTGCCTGTCAGCGACTTATCGGATTGAAGCTGCCAACCCTTATTTTTCTGATAACGCACCCAGTCAGGCGAGAACCCTTTCGGCGCAGTTTCGATAATTAAACGCAGGTTGGTCTCCCGCAGCGTCGTCCAGGGCGCGCCATAGCGGGTAAAGTACTGGGCCAATTGAGGCGGCAGATAGCCGGGATTGAAGCGCCAGACATCGTTATCCGCAAAACCTACCTTGCCGGGCAACAGCATGGCGCCAAGACCGGGCACGGTGATAACCTCTTCTTTGGCAATGCGTGAAAGCAGCGCTTTTCCAAGCCCGGTATAATCAGGGATGTTCCACAGCCGCCCGGCTTCCAGCAGAGACCAGGCAATCCAGACATCCCCATCCGATGCGGAGTTGGTATCCAGTACCGTCCATTCCGTTTCGTTTTTCCGCCCCCACAACCATGCGGGAAGTTGCGCACCTAAATCCCCTTGTGCCAGGTTATTTTGCGTCCAGTTCAGCAGCGTTTTAAACGCATCGCGATCGTTCGCCGCAAGGGCAAAGAACAGGGCATAGCTTTGCCCCTCCGAGGTGGTTATCTGGCGGGCATCACTCGGGTCGATGACCCGCCCGCCATCGCTAATATAGCTCTGTTTAAAACGCTCCCATGCAGGCCAGCTACAGGCGGCGCTCACCTGCACCGCCGCCAGCATAAGCGCCGCCATGATCATCCAGCGTAGCGCTTTCATCACCGCTTACTCGTGATCCGGGTCGAGACGACGACGGCTGATAATACGCAGCAGACGCCACAGCACCCACGCCAGCAATACCACGCTCACCGCGGCCAGAATCGCCAGCAGTACAGGGTGATTCGCCAGCGCGTACCAGACCCGTTCAAACCACGGCAAATGCCCTACGTAGTAAATGTCGCCAACACGCAGACCGTTCACGCCCGATTCACGAATCACCGACACGGAGCCGAAAATCGAGGCACGTTTACCGCTGTCATTCATCGCGCCGTTTAACAACTCATAGCCGCGCGGGCTATCCGCCAGCAACGCAACCACGCTGCGCTGATCGTTATACGGCGACTGGAAGCCGATAATGGCTGCCATCGGGCCGCTGGACGATACCGAAGTCTGCGCATCAGCCTGACGATCGACATCATCTGGCATAACGCCAGGGAA
Organism: Citrobacter sp. MNAZ 1397; assembly: GCF_023613995.1. NCBI lineage: Bacteria > Pseudomonadati > Pseudomonadota > Gammaproteobacteria > Enterobacterales > Enterobacteriaceae > Citrobacter > Citrobacter sp. MNAZ 1397. The sequence continues at coordinate 215,964 of NZ_JAKIVH010000003.1, read as the reverse complement.
CGGTGTCTGGCGCAGCGGCGTTTTCACCCAGCTTTGCGCTGCGTGAACCAGCAGATCGATACGTTTATCATCTTTCAGTTTTTCCGGCAGAGCGCCAATGATCATGATATCGGCGTCTTTACCCTGAATCTGCGTACCGTCATTGGTCAATGTCATGTTGATAGCCGGGAAACCCGTTTGCGCGCCAATGGTCGCCAGCGAATCCAGCAGTGTAGTCAGTTGCCCTTCTGTCGGCGTTGGCGGCACCACAACAAGGGTTTCAGACAAGTCAGCCATCCGGGTGAACGGGAAGCCTGCATTCGCAAAGGCGCGCAGGTCCGGCATCGCCAGGAAATGGTAGTACTTCGAGAAGTCGATGGTGGAATCGTCGCCAATGACCACACGGTTTTGTACCGGCTGGAAGGTGACGCAGTTTTCGATAGTGCCACCCGGCATCGGATTCATGTACTGGAAGTCAAAACGCAATTGGTTCACCGCCCCCAGTTTCAGCGCCGGAATAGAAACATCAGTTTTGCCATCCAGCAGCCCCTGTAATACCGGCAGGCGCAGCAGCAGCCGGTTGGTATCCTGATTGCTGACCAGACTGAAATATTGCAGGAACTGATTGTTCAGGCTGATATCCATGCGCGAACTGTCTTTGGTTGGCGGCGCGGTATAGCGATAGTTCAGGTGCATATCGATACCGTTACTGCGCAACAGATAAAGGTCCGGCGGAAGGTTCAACGCGACATTGATCGACGCCGGTTGCAGACCCGTGGACTGCAACTGCTCTTCATAGGTTTTCAGTTCACCAAAGGTGACCGCACGGTCGGTGCGCACCCAGTTCGGCGCATCGTAGGGTTTGCGCGCCAACAGTGGTTTCACCTCATCAACGGTGACACTGCTGCCACGGAACAGCACGTTCCCCTGAGCAATACCTTTTGCCGCCTGTAACAGGTCTTTGTCATCGCGCCCGAATACCACCAGCAATTTTACATAAGGGTTGTTCGGGTGACTCATCATAGTGATGGTCGGGGCGTTCACAGGCGGCGCATCACGCAGGAAATCCGGGCGCTTATCATTGGTCGCGAAAATAATCGCGTTACGATCCGGCAGACCGCTGTACATGACCGGGAAGTTCTGCCCCCGCCAGCCGGTACGTGAACCAAACCAGGAAGCGATAATCGCCGCCGCCTGCTGTTCAACCAGATCCGGCGCACCGGCGAAGACCATCGGCAGCGTTAACGGACGGCTGTCTCTTGGGTCAAAGAACGGGATCGGGAAGTGGGACAGGTCGTTTTGTACGGCCAGCGTCTGGTAAGAAAGATCCAGCGAACTACTGCGACCAATATCCATCCACAGCGTAGTGCTGGCCGGGTTTTCACAGACATCGCGATAGTGGCCGACAAACTCCAGCCGCACGCGGTTGAAGTCGGTAATGTAAAGCGGGTCGATAGGCACCTGAGCAAAGGTCTTTTTACCCAGTTGTTCTTTGGTGACCGGCAGCACGCCCATCAGTTCATCATTCAGATAGACCTTGAGCTGCGACTGTACCGGCAGCAACGACGGTGACGGGGTATATTCGAGATTCAACAACGCTTTCGACACCACTTCATCACTGCGCATGCCGAACTCAATGCCATTATTCGGGTTGACGCCGCGCAGCACCATACTGCCTGGCGGTGGCGCAATCTCTGCAAACGTCAGTTTAACCTCACGCGACGGCGCACTGGAAAGCGCCACGCCAGGCGTCACCTGTCCCGTGGCCCGGCTTCCGGTCGGCGGTGCCGGCTGGGTTTGCCCCTCTGTTGGGGTGGTGGGTACCAGCGTTTCCGATTGTGTCGGCGCAGGCGTCGCGACCGGCTGAGTCGCAGGCGCGACGGCAGGCACGGTGGGGGCCGCTTGCGTCGCCGGATCACCGGGTGCCGCATACGTCATCAGGGAGGGTATAGCGCTCATCCCCACAGCCACTGCACAAATCCAGGAAAGTTTTCTTTTCATCGCGTTTTCATCATTGTTGAGCCAATCACGTCACGGGGTGCTGTATTACCGCTTCCCGTTCCGGGCGACGCGGTATAAACGACACAATCCAGGCAACCATTACGGTTAGCGACCGGAAAATCATTTTCACAGACGGTGGAGCAAATTCCGCGAGATGGCGATAACCACGGAAGCCCAGTTTTAAAATATCCATTAAGCTTTCCAGTGGCTTATCTTCCGGGAAGCTGTCCTGCCACAACGCCCATGTATCCGCACGGGCAAACGTACACTGCACAAAATCGATATGCTGTTTCGTGGACAACGGCATAAGTTGCAGCCCCACCTCACGACCGGAAACGCGCACGACCATGGTCGGGAAGACATACTCTTGTTGGCCGCGTTTTAATAACAGGCTGACTTTTTGCCCTTCCAGTACCTGTGACTGGCCGTTGATTTTGATCCCCAGCCCCCCATCAGAGAAATCATGCACGGTACAGGAGAACAGATGACCGTCTTCGCGGGCGATAGCCGCAGGCATGGAGATCTCCACACGGTGCGCGCGACGAACCTGCTTGCTTTCCACCGATACCGCCACCGCGCCACCGAGGATAGTCAGGTTGTAGAACACCCATGCGATACTGACGAACACCGTCAAAATCTCATTTTGCGGGCCATAGAAATAACGCCAGATACCCACCAGCACGCCGATAATGTTCAGCAAAACAAGGAAGATATAGGGCCTTGAGATAACCCAGTCGACATACTCTTCTTCGACCAGTCCCCCTTTTGCCGTGACGTTGAACTTCCCTTTATGCGGGTTAAATAACGCGACCAGAGTCGGCGGTGCGATGTACCACGCCAGCACGGTTTCGTAGATTTCGCTCCAGAACGAATGGCGATATTTGCCCTGAATTTTCGAGTTGGTCAGGCTGGCGTGAATCATGTGCGGCAGAACAAACAGCGCAATCATGATGGCAGGCGCATAGATGATGTAGGCATGCAACAACAGAAACGCCAGCGGCGCGGTGAGGAACACCAGACGCGGAATACCCGAGAGAAAGTGCAGCATGGCGTTGACGTAACACAGGCGCTGCGCCAGTTTCAGCCCTTTGCCGAACAGGGGGTTATCAAGACGGAAAATCTGAATCATCCCACGCGCCCAGCGGATACGCTGACCGATGTGCGCCGACAAACTCTCCGTTGCCAGACCGGCAGCCTGGGGAATACGCATATAGGCCGAGGTATGCCCTCTGCGATGCAGACGCAGCGAGGTATGGGCGTCCTCGGTGACCGTTTCCACCGCGATACCGCCAATCTCATCCAGCGGGCCACGACGAATGACCGCACATGAACCGCAGAAGAAGGTGGCGTCCCACATATCGTTGCCGTCCTGTACCAGCCCGTAGAACAAGGTGCCTTCGTTTGGCGTTTTACGGAAGCGGCCCAGGTTGCGCTCGAACGGGTCCGGCGAGAAGAAGTGGTGCGGCGTCTGCATCATTGCCAGATCTTTCTCTTTGATAAACCAGCCCATGGTCATTTGCAGGAAAGAGCGCGTCGGCACATGGTCGCAGTCAAAAATCGAGACAAACTCGCCTTTGGCATATTTCAGCGCGTTATTGATGTTCCCGGCTTTCGCGTGCTCATGGGTGGTACGGGCAATGTATTCCACCCCCACGGTCTGGGCGAACTGACGAAACTCTTCTCGCCCGCCGTCGTCGAGGATCCAGATGGTGAGTTTGTCTTTCGGCCAGTCGATACCCAACGCCGCATAGATGGTATTTTTCACCACATTCAAATCTTCGTTATACGTGGGCACAAAGATATCGACCGACGGCCACAGGGCCATGTCTTTAGGGAGCGGTACTGGCTGGCGATTAAGCGGCCAGACCACCTGGAAGTAGCCGAGGATCAGCACAATCCACGCATAGGTTTCCGCGAACAGCAACACGATGCCGCACACCAGGCTGACCGGGTCATCCCAGTTCAGGGTCGAGGTATAGCGCCACCAGATGTAGCGACAGGAGACGGTCAGCGAAAGCACGATCAGCATTAACGCCGAGAAACGCCCCGGAATGCGGCGCACCAGCAGGGCCACCCCCCACAGCAGCAGCAGGAAGATTAACTGCGATAGCGGGTTAAACGGCTGGGTAATGCAGACGAGGGCCAGTATCAACGAAAAGGTGATGATGATCCCCAGAATAAAACGGCGCGCTCCCCGGCTGAGATGGCCCAGCTCTTTATGGTTATCCAGGTGGCTGGTCTGGTCAGCAACGCGGGTGGGCAGAGAATCCAGCCAGTTATGGTAACGTTCGCGGATCTTATGCGCACGTTCAGGTTTCGTCGCCTGCGCTGTCCTGTGCTGTGGTAGCGTTGCCAGCAGCCAGAGGACCTGCAACAGATAACGTGCCGGGTCAAGCGGGCGCGGTTTATCCGGATTAATATGCGGAAAGAGCGCCTGATGCTGCTCACGCACCCGCTGCCAGTTAGCATTCTCCAGGGGCAGAAACAGCCAAGCCAGTGCTACCCAGAAACAGCCACATGCCGCACTAAACCCCGATGCCTTATTCCGGCGATAACAGCGGTAACGCTCGCTTAAGCGGGCATAGACCGGGGGGGTAAGAAACCAGGCGGCCAGACGACTCATTCGAGCATCCTCGTGTGTTGTTCCCCTTGAGCAGGTTCGCCCGAACAGTGCAGTAAACACCAGTTTGCCAGCGTCAGGATTTCTTCTGCCGCCAGGGAGTCGCTACGGTATTCCCCCAACGGTTGCTTTGCTGCCAGACATTCCACCATCGCTTCATCGCGGTGGATAAGGACAGGCATCAGGTTGCGCTGGCTCTGAAGCCACACCTGATAGAGGTCATCCTGCAGTTGACTGCCAATACGTAAATCATTAATCAGAATATGCGCGCCTGTCGGCAACCGTTGCTGATGCAGGCGCACGTGGCAGTTGGTATCGGGTTTCACGACCGCCAGCGTATGGTCGCAATATTCAAGAAACTGGCGCGCCAGCGGCGAATAGCCGTGCGGTAAATCCAGCAGCACCCATTGGTAGCGCTGCTGCGCTTTAAGCGCCTGTAATATCGCCGTTAACTGGCCGGGTAGTTCATGCAACAAGTGCAGTTTCTCCCATTCGGCATCCGTCAGGCGGCCAAAGGGCAAAATGTCGATGCTGGAGGTATAACGCAGCCCCGCGTCACGCCAGTCTTTGCCATCCAGAATCGCGCGCGCCCAGCCATCGGCGTGGTCGAAATCAACATTAAATGACAGGCGCAAGAGGTTATCGGGGCAGGCGTCAATAACAAGTACCGATTCCCCTAAAATCTGTAATGCCCAGCCGAGCGCCGCGGTAATCGATGTGGTGCCCACACCGCCGCGTACCCCTTGTAACCCCAATACAGCCATCCACGGCTTCCTTATTGTTGACGAGCAAACTCTGCCAGCAGAGGCCAACGTTTAATAGCCGCCGCCAACTGTTCTCGTTGGGAAATATCGGCATAATCTATTTCGGGCAATGAAAACACCTTACTGAGTGCTAAAAAGTCATTTTGAAATGTATAACCCAGCGTCGAGTCCGTCTGAGTTTTAGGCTCATCGTTATGCATTCAGACACGATCCTTATAATCAGAAAAAGATTGCGTACATTCTTAGCAAGGTATTTGCGACGAAATTCGTTTACATGCTAAATCTGATGTTCTTTAATTTCAATGTTAGGTTTATTTCTATGCTTTCGCTAGTAAACTGAGATACAGATAAATTACCTGTAGAGGGACACCGTGGACCCCATATTTTCTATCGGCATCCAGTCGCTATGGGACGAATTGCGTCACATGCCTGCCGGCGGCGTCTGGTGGATTAACGCCGATCGCGAGGTGGATGCAATCAGTCTTGTTAATCAAACAATTGCATCGCAATCTGAAAACGCAAAAGTCGCGGTTGCGGGCATGGGGTATGATTTGCGGAACATCCTCAAATCAGAACCCGATCACGGCCCCCGAAAAATACAACTTTTTTCCATGCCAAATCATGAAAAGAGTCTATACTTTTTCTCTCGCGATTTACTGTGCTCAATTGAGCCTGAGAATTATTTCCTCATTCTGTTGTGTGCAAATAACGCCTGGAAAAATATTTCGGTGGAGAATTTGCACCGCTGGCTAATACGAATTCATGACTGGACGAAATATCATAATTGCACATTACTGGTAATAAACCCTGCAAACAATAGCGACAGGCAATCATCAGTACTGATAGGTAAATACCGTTCATTGTTTGGTTTGGCGAGTTTGCGTTATACAAGCGGAACACATCTTTATGATGTTGCCTGGTGGTGTAATGACAGAGGCGTGAGTGCCCAGCAACAACTTATTCTTGAACAGCACGATGGCCACTGGCAGTTAGCGAAGCAAGAAGAGGCTTCCGTCCAGCCGCGCAGTGATGAAAAACGGGTGCTCAGTAATGTCGATGTGCTGGAGGGGGCACCTGCGCTTTCTGAACACTGGACGCTTTTCGAAACCAATGAAGGAATGTTTAACGAGGCGCGAACCAGCCAGGCCGCGACCCTTATTTTCGCCCTGCGTCAGAATAACCAAATCGAAACCATTGCCCGCCAGATTCATACTCTGCGCCGTCAGCGCGGCAGCGCTCTGAAAATCATCGTCCGTGAAACCAAAGCCAGCCTGCGCGCCACCGATGAACGTCTGCTGCTGGGGTGTGGCGCCAATATGGTCATCTCCTGGAACGCCCCGCTCTCCCGCTGTCTGACGCTTATCGAAAGCGTACAGGGGCAACAGTTTAAACGCCTTGTGCCGGAAGATATCTCGACGCTGATCTCAATGACCCTGCCGCTCAAACTGCGCGGATTCCAGACATGGAATACGTTCTGCGAAGCCGTGGGCAATATGGTGAATAACACGCTGTTGCCACCCGATGGCAAAGGGGTGCTGGTGGCGCTGCGCCCGGTACCCGGTATTCGGGTTGAACAGGCGCTGACGCTCTGTCGCCCAAACCGGGTCGGGGATATTGTCACCATCGGCGATAATCGCCTGTTGATGTTTTTGTCATTCTGTCGCGTAAACGATCTTGATACCGCGCTTAACCATATTTTCCCGTTACCTACCGCCGACATCTTCTCTAACCGCATGATCTGGTTCGAGGACAACCAGATTGCAGCGGAACTGGTGCTGTTGCGGGAAGTCGGAGCGGAAAAATGGGGCAGTCCGCTGGCAGGAACGAGTGATGAGAAGAAAATCATTAACGCCGAGCATGACGGGCAGACCTGGCGACGTATCCCGGAACCGCTGCGGCTGTTAAGTGAAGACAGGGGGAGCGCATCATGATGTCCATCGCCGATATTATTGAACTTGTTATACTTTGCGCGCTGATTTTCTTCCCGCTGGGCTATCTGGCACGCCACTGGCTGTACCGTATTCGCCTTATTGCAAGAATAATGTTTATTAAACCCCGCTACGTTAAACCGGCCGGAGTATTGCGTCGGGAATCGTTCGTCAAGGCAGACCGAAAACATGACTAATCAAACGCTGACGCCTTCCAGACCCTCGACGCTGTGGCAACACTGGCGCGGTTTATCCGGGTGGAATTTCTATTTTTTAGTGAAATTTGGTTTGCTGTGGGCGGGCTACCTTAATTTTCATCCGTTGCTGAACCTGGTATTTATGGCCTTTCTGCTGATGCCCGTGCCAGGCCCTGGCCTGCACCGTTTGCGCCACTGGATTGCCATCCCGATTGGTTTCGGCCTGTTCTGGCATGATACCTGGCTACCGGGCATCGATAGCATTATAAGTCAGGGCTCGCAGGTGGCAGGTTTTAGCGCGGATTACCTGCTCGATCTGGTAACGCGTTTTATTAACTGGCAGATGATGGGTGCCCTGTTCGTATTACTGATCGCCTGGCTGTTCCTGGCGCAGTGGATTCGTGTAACGGTATTTGTCGTCGCCATAATGATCTGGCTGAATGTGCTGACTCTTGTCGGACCAGCGTTCACCCTGTGGCCGCAAAGCACCCAGCAAAATACCCTTGCCACAACGGGCGCAACGGTGGCGCCGACGGTGGCAAATACCGCAACAACGCCCGTAGTAGGCGATATTCCGGCGCAAACCGCACCGCCAACCTCTGAAAATCTGAACGCCTGGCTTGCCAGTTTTTATGCTGCCGAAGAAAAACGTCAGACGCCGTTCCCGACGCAACTGCCGGCAGATGCGCAGCCTTTTGACCTACTGGTGATCAATATCTGTTCACTCTCCTGGTCCGATATTGACGCCGCGGGCTTGTCATCGCACCCACTGTGGTCGCATTTCGATATCGTATTTAAGCAGTTTAATTCGGCCACCGCCTACAGCGGCCCGGCAGCCATTCGCCTGCTACGCGCAAGCTGCGGCCAGACGTCGCATAAAAATCTCTATCAGACAGCCGGCGCTCAGTGCTACCTGTTTGATAACCTGGCCAAACTGGGTTTCACCCAACAACTGATGATGGATCACAATGGCGTATTCGGCGATTTCCTCAAAGAGATCCGCGACAACGGCGGCGTACAGGTGCCATTAATGAACCAGGCAGGCCTGCCGCCAGTCCTGTTGTCGTTTGATGGCTCCCCGGTCTATGACGATACCGCCGTGTTGAACCGCTGGATGGAAAACGAGGCGACCAATAATGACCAACGTACCGCGACCTTCTATAACCTGCTGCCACTACACGACGGTAACCATTTCCCCGGCGTTCGCCAGACAGCGGATTATAAAATTCGCGCGCAAAAGTTGTTTGATGAACTGGATGCCTTCTTTACGCAACTGGAGAAATCCGGGCGTAAAGTGATGGTGGTGATGGTGCCGGAACACGGCGCGGCGCTACAGGGCGATAAGATGCAGGTTTCCGGTCTGCGTGATATTCCAAGCCCATCGATTACTCACGTGCCCACGGCGATCAAGTTCTTTGGCATGAAGGCTCCGCATGAAGGGGCAGCCATTGAGATCAACCAGCCGAGTAGCTTCCTGGCGGTATCAGAACTGGTGACGCGCGTGCTGGATGGCAAGATCTTTATCGAAGACCATGTGAACTGGGATCAGTTGACCAGCGGCCTGCCGCAGACCGCGCCCGTTTCAGAAAATGCCAATGCCGTGGTGATCCAGTACCAGAACAAGCCGTATGTTCGCCTGAACGGCGGCGACTGGGTGCCGTATCCACAGTAGGTTGTTTCCCCTCACTGAAGCAAGGGGGCAAGTCGTAGATACTGTGAACGTCTTCAACTTTTTGAGCCATGGCTGGCGCGTTTTCCCGCATGACAACCACAGCGACATCCTGGTAACCCTCTGGCGTAGAGCATACAGCGAGGGGGTTGAGTCCCCGCCGAAATCGGTGAGACGAAGACCCGATGACAAGGGCAGGCCGCCAGGGATGGCGGACTGAGGTTTGTCGAGACAGGACGTCGAGTCAAACCGACCGCAGGCAGCGGGGCGGGAGGCGAACGCAGTGCGAAGCATCGATTTCTTTGCGGGGCCGCGGGGATTGTAAAGGGGAACGCGGTGTTCCCCTTTACCCGTTCACGTGTTCGAGGGTGACATTTCGCCATGAACATACGGTGAACGGAACCCACCTTCCGAGCCGCATTTTCCCCCTCACCCTGGCCCTCTCCCACGGGGAGAGGGGGAAATAGTGCCGTGAAGAGGTTAGGGCCGGGGTGAGAGGGACATCGCGAGGAAAAGCGAAGAATTACTGCTGCTGCGCGAGCCAGACCAACATTTTCAGGCTGGCAGAATAATAGTCATCCTGCGCGCTGATTTGCGGCTCGCCGGACGTTTGGCCCATCGTCAAATCACGCACCGCCAGCAAACCGCCATTCATATTGTACGGGGCGGTATCGTTGGTTGTGACGTTCACCCAGGCCGGGGTGCGGTTACGATCATAACCCTGCCACCAGTTGCGCCACGGCGTCAGCAGCGCACTTTGCGGGTTCCACCACGAGAGATACAACGGAATACGGATGGCGTCGAAACTCATGCGCGGTGGCCACTCTTTGGCAGGGCTCAGTTTGCCATCCGCCGACAGCGATACCCAGTCGGTAGGCAAGTGCGACTGACCCCAGCCCATTTTACCAAGCAGCGTCGTGCCATCACGAATCAGATCATTCCAGACCACCAGATGGCTACGGTTGGCAAATTCTTTCCATGCCGGGAAGATAAAATAGGACGGATTCAGATTCACATAGCTGTTGAGATTGAACCCCTTCGCGCCCGGCAGCATTACCCGATAACCCGCAAAGTTGATCACCGTATGTTTAATCATCGCCTGGGTAATGGCATCCGATGCGGTCGCATAGCTGTTATCATTCCAGCGCTGGCTGGCTTTTAACAACGCCCATGCAATTAACGCATCGCCATCCGTTGCGTCGTTCTTATCCGCAATCGGATCCGGCTCAACCGGGTTAAAACGCCAGTAGAACAGGCCATTGTCCTTGTTCCTTAGCGTCTTATCCGTCCATCCCCAAATGCGGTCAAACGCCGCCTTATCGTTACTGGCGACCGCCATCAGCATGGCGAAGCCCTGGCCTTCCGTGTGAGAGACGTTTTTATTGCCCGTATCAACAATACGGCCATCCGTCATCAGAAAGCGCGCTTTGTACGTTTCCCAGGCCTGTCCCGCCTGGGAAAACGAGGAAAAGAACACACTCACCATCATCACCATCATGGCGAAAACGCGTTTAAACATACTCAGACTCATTGTGGGTTAGCGTAGCGGAACACAACGTCCGATACGGAGTAAAGCCGTTCGCGGCTAAAAGCAAGATGCGATTTTCCGCCCTGTCCCTGCAACCAACGGGTATAAAGTCCTTCCAGTATGGCGCAAAAGGCATAACACCAACGCGTCTGGCTGTTCTCATCCCGGGAAACAGGTACACCCTGATGGCGGAACGACAATCCCTCTTCGCTGGCCTGAATATCAATATAGCCCCAATTAAACTCCGCAAGCAGCCTGTTGATGTTGGCCTCGAGCTCGCCGATGGTTTCCGAGGCTGGCAGAGGAAAACGTTCCGCCAGCGACTCTCCCATCTGGCGCAAGAAGGGCTGGCTTTCCGCTTCCCCCACGTTTCTCACCATGCCATCAACCATCACCGACAGCAGGTCAAACCAACCGGCCGGCGTTTGCTGTCGTTGAAAATAAGACAGCAGTAAAGGATTAGCCGTACTCGACGTCATTATTTATCTCCCAACATATAGCGGAACCAGATCCCGGCAGTACTTTCGTTGTAGTCGCCAAAGGTGTCGTAACCGACCCTGCCGCCGACGGTCATGTTCTTATTCAGGTTGTAATCAATCCCTGCCCGGAAGGTATAGCCAATCCCGTTTTGCGATTTGCTGCCGTACTGCGCTTCCTTGGTAAAGCCCATATCAGCCAGTTGCTGCAGCATGCTCTGTGCCTCAGGATCGTTCGGGAAATAATTGCTCTTATCCTGGGTATAGGACTGGTATCCCACCGATCCGCCCAGGCTCAGCTTCCAGTTATCGATTTTTTGCGAGAAATCGACAGGTAACGATACGCTGACATAGTTCTGCGGGCTAAAGTAGCCCCCCTGACCGTAGGTAAAGTAGCTCAGGTTTTTCGAGAAATTCATCCAACTGACGCTTAACCCCGTCTGCAACTGACGGAAATCATCATGCCATGGACGCAGATAGACGCCGGCATCGGCGTTGGCGCTGGTGTTGCTCGCCACGTTATCGCCAATGTAGCTGTAACCGCCGCCTCCCACGAAGAAGCCCGCATCGCCGTCGTCATAGCTCAGTTGTACGCTACCGCCGTTTTTCGTTACCTGACCCCAACGATCTCCTGAATATTTATCTTTCAGGCCAACATACGAGAGCAGGCTATCGGTCACCGCGCGGCGTTCACCGGTCAGAATTAACGTCAGGTAATTGGAGAGCTTCGGCGACCATTTCACGCCGCCCACCAGCGTACTCATGTCCTGGCCCAGCGGCGTACTGCCAATATCCACACGGTAGCTATCGCCACTGAGCGCCATATTCAGCTCAACGCCGTTGCCGTTTTGCGAATCCGTGGATGAGTTAATCGGATCGCTGGAACTCGCTTTATAGCTGGAGGTGCTGAGCGCTTTCAGACGGCCTAAATCGGTACCCAACAACCGGTTCAGGCGTGCCAGACCGGTATCGGTAAACGGCGACAATTTGTTCGCATCAGCGTACCCGGACAGGTCGGTAAACTTATCCGTCGCGTTGGTATCGGTTGTAGTATTGGCATTGGTGACAGACTGACTGATATTGGTCACCGCATTCGCCAGCGGGTTCGAACCATAACGGCGCCAGGCATCGCCCGATGCGGTTCCTGAACTCAAACTGATCGGCGTGGCGGTAAACTCGAAACGCGACTCACCAAACGGCGAACTTGACCAGGTCAGCGGCGTTTTGGCTTCGGTCAGTTTACTGGTGCCCGACTCACCGTCGCGACCACGAATATCGACCTCGCCCTGCAACCACATCCCTTTCTTCTCATCGAGCTCTTGCATCATGTTATCAACCTGACGCAGGGTGCGGCTTTGCGCGGTCTCGACGGGCAAATCGGTACGGGTGGTGCCCGGTAAACTGGTTCCCGGCTCATGGGCCACCTGCGCGACCTGCCACGGCAAAATAGTGCCGTACAACGCCTGCGGCGAACTTGATTGCGGCGTCGTTTTGCTGGTGGTGGTAAACGGATTATCAGCCAACAGTACGCCGCCAATCGTCGGCGTCGTGGCGCTGTTAGAAGACTCCAGCCCCACCAGTTTGCCGCGCGCGCTGCGTAAGTAGGTCATCGCCTGCTGATGATTGCCTTTTGCCTCTTCCAGACGCGCCAGCAACAGCATACGTTCCGGTGAGCTGTCGCTGCGCAGACCGCTGGCAAGAGTCGTGGCTTTCTGCACGTTATTCTCGGACAGCGCAACGTCGATAGCGCCGACGCGTGCTGCCTGATCCTCGGTATCGCGGGTCATCAGGTAGTCGTAGAGCACGCCCGCTTCTTTGTTCATTTTGCCTGTCTGATACAGACGGCCCATGGCGAACATCAAATCGGTGTTCTGCGGGTCGCTTTGCAGCGCTCGGATCAGCTTGTCATAAGCAGCGGCATAGTTGCCCTCTTCACGCAGTTTGTCCGCTTCATTAATGACGTAACCATTGCGGATACCTGCAAGCTGCGAAGGCGTACTACGTGCCTGTAGCTCCGGGTTCGACATCAGGGTTTGCGCTTCTTGCGTGAGCCCCGCCTGATTCAGTACCGCTATCTGATCGGCATAATCCCCGGCGTTGCCTTGTACGCCGTCTTTTATACTGTTGCGTACCAGCGATACGGCGGTGGTGATATCACCCGAGCGGGCAAGCATCCGCGCCAGTTTCCCCGCATCAACCGGGCTTTTCGGCGGCTGACTGGCCAGCGCTTTCAGGGTATTGGCTGCCGCGGTCATGTTCCCTTGCGCGAGGTAACGTTCTGCCGTCGCCATTTGCAGGTTGTAATTCACACTCTCCGCCAGATCGCGCATCTGACTATTACGACTGGACGGCGGAATACGCGCCAGCAGAGAGTTGGCCTGCTGCCAGGCACCGCTTTCGCTGGCGTATAGCGCAGCGGCATACAGTGAGTTGCTGTTGGCACCATCGCGCCCGGCGGGGATCATTACCGTTGCCGCTTCGCCCTCTTGCCCGGATTTTTGCAACAGACGGGCAAGGTCCAGACGCAGCCACGGATCATCCGGCACGCGGGCAACACCCTGACGTAACACCGAAATAGCCTGGTCAGTGTTACCGGCCTGAACCAGCTGCTGTGCCTGACGACGAATCGGATCGCCAGGTGCACCCGCCACCACGCGCGGCTGCAGTTTTTCCTGCAGGCTGGCGGGTAAGGTGCGCAGCATCGCCTGAGCTTCTTCCGTTTTATTCTGGTCGCGCAGAACGTAATAGAGGTTTTCCCGTGCCGGAGCATTCTGCGGCTGATCGTTGAGGATACCTCGCAGGGTTTGCTCGGCCTGAGCAAAGTCTTTGTTCTGACGCAGTACGGCGGCACGGAACAGTTTACCTGCCGTGCCACGCTCCCCGCTCTCTTGTGCCAGCGGGGATGAAAGCGCCAGCGCCTGGCTGATATTGCCCTCTTTCAATGCCTGCTGGGCCTGGGCGAGCTGGCCGTAAAACGCCGCATCTGCAGCCTGATTTTTACGTTCCTCAGACGCATCGCCGCCCTGACTGGCCGCCCGGTTCAGGTACTGTGCCGCCGCTTTGTAATCACCGCTACGCTGGGCAATGTAGCCCATCCCGGCAAGAGCATCCGCATCGTTGGGGTTGGTTTGCAGTACCTGTTCAAATTTACTTTTTGCCGCACTGTTATCGCCGCTGTTCAGTGCGGTATAGCCCGCGCCTTTCGCCGCGCCGCCAACATTTTTACGGTAATAATTCTGAACATCGCTATCCTGCGGGTGGCGCTGCAACCAAGTGTCGTAGAAGCGTTCATCGCCCGCCTGCGGCCCCAGCCATAACAGCGCCTGACGCAACCCATCGTCAGCCTCTTTACTGCCGCTGGCCATCGGTTCGAGCAACAAAATGCCGTCGCGACGCGTCTCTTCACGCCAGGTCAGGATTTTGCCCAGCGCAATACGCGCAGAGGTATCCTGCGGGTTATGCATGACGAAATTTTTCAGCTGCGCCACGGCCTGCGGATAAAGAGCTTTGTCTCCCGCCATCGTCTGATAGTACTCAGGAGCGAGGCTGGGCGGCGGCGTATCGCCATTAAACATGCTGCGCCAGGTCGCCAGCGCCGCCGGTACGTTGCCGCTGCGCGCCTGCTGGCGGGCAAGACTCAATTGCCCTTGCGGCACCTGCGTCAGCTGTTTGGCATTATCGAGTGCCTGTAACCCCGGATCATTAGGGGAAACTTGCGCCAGACGCGTGCGCCACTGGGATGAGACTTGCAGATCGCCATTTTGCTGCGCCCATAACGCCATCAGGTACATCGCCTGGGTGTTATTGGCATCCACCATCAACACTTTCCGCAGCGACTCCATCGCCAGGTCATCGTGGGATTTCTCATGCCAGTAATTCGCTTGATCAAACAAGGCTTTGAGCGCGGCATCATTCGCAGCGCCATGTGCCAGCCCTGACATACCGAAAGTGAGGACGCTGGACAGGCACAGCGTCGTCAAACGGCGGGCGGTTTTTATCATCATTCTTGTCACCCTCTTATTTGCGGTTGTCCAGATCCAGACGTCGTTTCGCGCGATTTCTCAGCAAGACAAAAATTGCCGAGCCAGCGATACAACCAAATAGCAGTCCCAAAATCGCCAGCAGCGCCGAGTGCTGATTCGCATACCAAATCACCCGCATCTGCGTTGGCATCTCGCCGCTCGGGAACTGTTCACCCACACGGAAACTGCGCACGCCGTTCTCATTTGTGATCACCGCTGCGTCGCCGCGGATCCCGGCGTTTATCTTCGCCGAGGCGAGGTCGCCGTGCAGGCGCGAAAGCTGATCGTCATTGCTGCCGATAGCCAGCACCACCAGACGATCGTTATTCCACGGTGAACGGAAGCTGACAAACCCTCGCCAGGCCTCGTTGGAAGAGAAGTAGCGGTCAGCTTCCAGTCCGTCTGAGGCCCAGTCTCCTGCTACCCAGCGTTTGATGCGTTCCCAGGTTGTCGGCTCGCGTACGCCCAACGTAGTGTCGTGCATCACGAACGGTGAGGTACTGAGGATCGCACGGTTAAAGTCATGTTGATCCAGCCCCGTTACCGCCAGCACATCGCGGTCGTTCAGCAAGTCTGCGTTCGCCCCGGCAGCAGGGACACCCAACAGCACTCGGTTGTGGCCCAGCGCAGTTCCCGTCGCGTTACCGGAACGGGCCGCCATATCCAAAAGGGTGGCAATCTGCGTTTCCGTCGGGTTTTCCGGCAGCATCAGCACCGTTTCCGAATAATCGGCAAGTCGGGTGAACGGGAAGGAAGCACCCACGAAATAAGAGAGGTTCGGCAACAGCGCAAAGTGTCGCGTGTGGCTGAGATCAATCCACGAGTCGTCGTCGATACGGCTCTTAATGTTATTGTTCAGCAGCACACTACAGGGGGCGCTCGCCTTTGGCTGAATGTTGAAGTACAGCGAGAGCTGGTTGTCACCGTAGATCATGTACGGCTCCAGCGGCATATCATACTTCTCCTGACGCGCATCGCCGCCAAGCTTATGCCACAAGGTTTCCAGTGCCCCCTGCTTATTCACCGGCAGGTTATGCAGGAAGGTATCGTTCATGGTCATGCTGAGCCAGGAACGGTCTTCATCAATCCAGCTTTCCGTCGGGAAACGGTAGCCAATATGCAGAGGAATCGTTTCGCCATCCCACAGGAACAGATCCGGCGCCGCACGGAACGCCACACGCAACGGATCGTGCCACAGCCCCGTGGTGGTCAGGCTCTGATCTTTACGGATCAGTTCTGACAGTTTGACCGGACGATCGGTGGGGATCCAGCGCGGCGCGTCATACGGCTTACTCGCCGGGATCGTTTGGGTGGTGACATCCACCGATGCCGTCTGCATGGCGAAATTGCCGCGGGTTAAACGCCATGCCGCCGCGCGCAGGCTGGCATCATCTTTACCCACCACCAGCAGCAGCTTATAAACCGGGTTTGCCGGGTTATCGACCACTTTCAGCAGCGGCTGCTCGGTATTCGGCAACGTCAGGCCGCCAATTTGCTCGCCCGGATGACCAATCAGGATGCCGTTCTTTTCCGGCAAACGATCGTGATAGGCGGCAAACAATACGCCGCGGTAGTCTGCCTGAATCCCCATCCACGATGAGATCAGCGCACTGGCGCTTAAAGTATCGGGGCTCAGCTTCGCCGGGAAAGCCATGGCGATCGCTGCCGGGGTCATTTGCATGCTGTCAAAGAACGGGCGCGGGAAGTGACTTAAGTCGGCGCCAATATCCAGTTGCTGCCCTTCCAGCTCGAAACGCGAATCCGCCATGATGGTGACGCGATATTTATCACTCAGATCGCGCTGGCACTGCATGGCATCGCCGTCGTTGATTTTAAAACTCAGGTTGTTGCTCGACACCATCAATGCTGACGGAATATCCAGCTGGTAACGCGCGGTGTCGCTGTCGGTCACGGTCAGCGGTACCGTCCCCAGCGGCTGGCCATTAAGCATCAACTGCATGGTGGCATTTCGCGCCACCATTGCGGGCGATATTTTCAGGTTCAGTTCAAGCCGCGCCGTCGTGATGACCTGGTCCACTGGCAGAGTAAAGGACGCGCCCCCCTGGAACTGCCCCCCCGTCAGGGAAATCCCTTCCGGAAAACCCATCTGCGCGATACTGATGCTGTTAACCACAGACGGAATAAATACCGGCGCGCCGGGTGGCGGCACGGGAACAGGCGCCGTCTCCGCCGGTTCGTTTAATTTCAGTAGCGACTCGATAGAAGTGTCTTCGGCATGCAGCGGCATCATAAAGAGTGAGCCGACCAGCACAGCCAGTGTTGTCAGACGTTTCATGCGTTGCCCTCCTCCTGAGAAGCGGCCTGGGCCTGCCCGGCGCGCAAACGGCGGTTTTCGCGACGGTCTTTCCAGGTCAGCCAGAAGAGGTCGAACACACAACGCATAATGGTCCCCAACGAACGGAACGGGTTGTCCTGCGGTTTCGGCGGGTGAATCCATGCATCCGCACGGGAGAGCACCACGCGCACCAGTTCACGACGGCGGGCCAGCGGGATGTCTTCGAACATCAGACGAATCGATTCTTCATCCGTGGCGATGGTTTTCACCGGAATGAGGATTGCGCCGGATTGCAGCAGCAATTCAATCTCTTCAATCTCATCATCCAGATGGCGATCATCCGGCGCCACAATGCGGCAGCCGCCCATCGACAGGTCAGCGGTATGGCTGCGCGTCACCACGCCGCTGGCATGGTGGAGCAGTACCGGGATTTCAGCATCGATGCGAATGGTTTTACGCGTCTGCCGGGTTTCGCGCGCAACGGCAATCGCGGCCAGCAGAAAGATCAGGCTGTACAATCCCCAACCGACGTTAAGGGCGATAACGCGCGGATCCACGCCAAAGTAGTCATGCGCACAGGCACGAACGATACCGGCAATCACCCCGGCCGCCAGCAGCAGGGCGATAATCAAATGCGGGCGCACCACGCTAAAATCAAAGTACCCCACGTCCAGCAGCGCGCCTTTGTCGGTCACATTGAATTTGCCGCGTTTCGGGAAAAACATCGTTACCACAGTCGGCAGTGCAATGTGGAAGGCCAGCACCAGGTCGTAGATCTCCCCCCAGAAGCTATAGCGATACCGTCCGTTCATACGCGAGTTGACGTAAATCGAGAGGAACAGATGCGGGAGCGCATAGGCGAAAACCAGGCTCGCAGAGGAGTGAATGATGTTCAGGTTGAACAGCAAATAGGCCAGCGGCGCAGTCACAAACGCAATACGCGGCAACGCGAACTGGTAATAAAGCATGGCGCTCAGGTAGCACAGGCGCTGTTGAATGGTCAGACCACGACCAAACAACGGGTTATCCAGACGGAAAATCTGCGTCATACCACGCGCCCAGCGGGTACGCTGGATGACGTGCAGCACCAGACGCTCAGTCGCCAGACCGGCAGCCAGCGGGATATCCAGGAACGCAGAGCCCCAGCCACGACGCTGCAACTTGAGCGCGGTGTGGGCATCTTCGGTAACCGTCTCTACGGCAAAACCGCCAATCTCTTCCAGCGCGCTACGGCGAATCACCGCACAAGAGCCGCAAAAGAAGGTGGCGTTCCAGTTGTCGTTGCCCTGCTGAATCGGCCCGTAGAACAGTGTCCCTTCGTTAGGGATGTTACGCCCAACGGAGAGGTTACGCTCGAACGGGTCTGGCGAATAGAAATAGTGGGGTGTCTGCACCAGCGCCAGTTTCGGATCTTTCAGGAAACCGCCCACCGTCGCCTGCAGGAAGATGCGTGTGGCAACGTGGTCGCAGTCGAACACGGTAATCAACTCACCCTGCGTCAGTTTCATGGCGTGGTTGAGGTTACCGGCTTTGGCGTGATTATTGTCGTTACGCGTGATATATCCAACGCCAACGTCTGCGGCAAAAACCGCGAACTCCCGGCGTTTGCCGTCATCCAGCAGATAGATGTTCATCTTATCACGAGGATAATCAATGCATTGCGCCGCCAGTACCGTATCGCGCACCACATCCAGCGGCTCGTTATAGGTAGGAATATAGACATCCACCGTTGGCCACTGGCTCATATCATCCGGCAGCGGCACAATCTCACGTTTTAACGGCCAGACCGTCTGCAGATAGCTCAGCAGCAGCATGACCCAGACGTAGACCTCGGCCAGAAACAGCCCCATCCCAAGAATGGTTTCAATTTCGGAATTAAAATGCAGGGTTTGCGTCAGGCGGAAATACATATAACGCGTCGATAATAAAACCGACATAACCACCATAATGACCGACACGCTGCGTTTTTTGCTAAATCCCATCAAAAACAGCACACCGATACTGAGCAAACCAAAAATATACTGTTTCTGGCTGTCCATAGGCGTGATGATGACCAGCAGCGCAACAGGTAGCATTGCCAGTACCAGCAAAACATAAAGGAACTTTTTCATAGGTTGCCCTGCGCGAATTAGAAGCCAGACATTTTCGGTTTACTGTGAACCGTGCCGTCTCCGATTTTTACGCCTAAGATTCCGGCGACTCTTTTTGCAATGAGTTCGATATCGAATGCAGCGGCGGATGCAGGACTAAAGTCGAAAACCGATTGCTGCGAGGCATTCGCTTCTATGACGCTTTCATCACGATGAATAACGCCCAGGAGCTGATTACCTAGTTTCTGTTCCATAAATGCGGTGACATCCCGGCTGACCTGACGACGGTTATCACTCTGGTTGAGCACAAAATAGTGGCCCGCTTTTCGATTGAGGACATCGCCGGTCAGACGATGATTTTCAACGTGAGGTAACAGGGAAAGAGAGGCCGTATCCGCCTGCATGATGACCAGATGCAGGTCTGCCAGACGCGACATGGCTTTTAATGCAGCAGACGGGCCGGGAGGAAAATCGGCCACGATGATCAGGCCCGGATAATTCAGCAATGTGTTGAGGCCACGAATCAGAAAATGTTCGTCATTCGTCAGACGTTCTTCGAATATCAGGCGTTGCTCTTCGCTGGCTTCGCCATAAGGCAAGACAAAGATATTTCCGCCTGCGGTCAAGACAAACTGGCTCCAGTCCGAGGATTCTGCCGCTTTGGCGACAAAACCGCGCTCGTCAGAGAGAGGGACGCCAAAATGCAGACGCAGCGCGTTCTGCACGTCAAAATCCAGCGCAAGAACCTTGCTGCCCGATCGCGCAAGGGCATAAGCCAGATTAGCCGTGAGCGTCGTTTTCCCAACACCACCCTTCGGTGAACAAACACAAATCAACGGCATGAAGCGATCCTTTCTAGCAAAGATTGTAAAGGTTGGTTTTTTTCGACCGTGGGTTTTGCTTCTGTCGCTTTCGTTGCAAACAGCCGGGAATAATCAGCAGACTCTGTCGCAGACGAGGCAGGTGAGTTCGTTGCCGCGGGTAAAACCGGCTCAGCCGCCTGCCGGGCCGCAGGCGCGGCGGGTGCCGTCGATTGCGACGCAAGTTGTTCGGCAATATCACGGAAAATAGACGGTGCGGTCGCCGCCGGGATCTCTGCATCGACAGGTGGAAGTACGCTTTCGTTGCTGCTTTCGGTACTTTCGCTATTTTCGCTGCTGTCGATACTTTCCGGGATTTCGACGATCTCATGGCGTTCGGCGCTCGCAAACACATCCGGCGCGATAGCCTGGGGTTGCGGTAGCGAAACATGACCACCCATCGCCAGTTTCGACGTCTCAGATGCAGGAGCGAGTTGATTCATGATCGCCCAACTTCCATGGTCAGGAGAGAGGTTCTGCGCCGACAGATCCTTGAATTCGTATTTTTGGTTGCGGGTCTTATCCTTAAACCTCTGCAAATCATCATAATGGTTCATGGCTATACTCATGATTTACAAAAAAACTATATACCCACCACCTGCATAACCTGAGCGATCAGTTATTGGTAGATTCGTTTTATAATTAGGCTGCTAACCTGTCATGTGGGTACGTAGAGGCTTTGGCTATTAACAATTCGCCTTATTATCGCGTGGCTAAATTACACCAGTGCTAACACGCTGTTTATTTCAAGCAAATATATAAAGTTCAGCTGTACACATGCTATCTTTTTTTTCTCTAAAAATCATTAAAGTAGTTAATAACAATTTGCTGCATTGAACCTCAACATAAGAATCATCTTAATGTGGATAACTAACATAAAACCCCAAATAATAGACGCTACACAGAGCTTTACGCCAGTATGAATAGTAATCATTTTAATTATTGGTTACCTGTAGAAATATTTAGAAATAATTATTTGATTTAGTTCCAGGATAAAAAACGGCAACTCACTATAACTGTGAGAATTAACGCAACCCACCTGTTTTTAGCAGGGACCCGACGAGCAAGCTGGTCTGGACGTATGTAATGCGTTAAACAATAACAACGCGCTATCCGGCAAGGGAGACAGCATGTTGATTAGTGCACAAGCATTGAATGTGATTATCACCATTGCACGCTGCGGTAGTTTCGCCGCAGCCGCAGAGGAACTGCATAAAGTACCCACGGCGCTCAGCTATACGGTCCACAAGCTGGAAAGCGAATTGGGACTCAAGTTATTCAAACGCCTCGGGAAACAGCTGGAATTAACAGAGGCTGGCCATTATTTCATTAGTAAGGGGCAGATTATCCTGGCGCAACTGGACGATCTCCAGTTCGCGACCCAGCGTATTGCCGCCGGGGTAGAGACGCGTCTCAATATTACCCTTAATAATATCGTCAGCCTGCGGCCGATTTACACGCTACTGTCAGAAAGCGAATTGCTTTTCCCACAAACCGAAATTCATATCGCGATTGATGTGCATGATGGTGTCTGGGATGCCCTACTGGAAAAACGGGCGGATATTGCCATTGCCGCGCCTAACCAGGTCGCATTACCCGGAGAAATTTGCTGTCTGGAGATAGGCACGGCCGAATGGCTATTCGCCATCGCGCCCGATCATCCTCTTACCACCATTCATCGTCCGCTGCGTGCCGACGACCTGCGTCGTTATCCCGCGGTTTGCATCCCGGATACGTCGGTAAAACTGGAGCCCAAAGTCGCCTGGCAATTGCGGGGGCAAAAAGCGGTGGTCGTACCTGACTATCATGCAAAAATCACAATGCATCTCAAAGGGCTGGGCATAGGTTTTCTGCCGCGCCACATCTGTCAGCCCTATATTGATGACGGCCGACTCGTCCACCTGCATGTTGAAGAGAGCAAGCAACCGACGCCGCTGTTTCTGGCCTGGCAAAGCAGACCGCCGCGCCCCTGTTTTAACTGGTGGTTGCAGCAGTTAAAACAGCCGGACGTGCAGAAAGGGTTATTTACGGCGTTAAGCTAAGGCGTGCGCTGCCGTGAGAATGCCCGTCAGCATATCGTGACCCGAAGAGTGCCCGTAATCGGCGACGCGGGCGATGGCCTGCGGCCATGTTTCGCTGTTGCCTGTCGCCAGCGCCAGTAACTGGGCGCTGTAATGACTGTCGCAGCCCTGCTCCAGCATGGCGCGGCTAATGTCGGTCGTACGATCGAGTAATGGGGGTAGCGCCGCGTTTAATGCTGCCGCGCGCACAAAACGCCAGTGATTCAATACCAGCGACACGCCCAGCAGGAAATCATCCCCGGCGGGGGTAAGCCCCTCCCCCCAACCAATAAAGCGCATAAGGAGGGCATTAAGCTCCCCTTCACCAGTTCGCAACCAGTGCACCAAAGATATCTGCGCGCGCATTAACGTAGCGTCCGTTTGCAACGCCTGGCGAATGCCTTTTTCCGGCTGATGGCTAAAAAAGGCTGCAATCTCTGCCGCCAGACGCCCCAGTATGTGTACATCGCCACAGGGTTCGAGTCGGGTGGAAACGGGTACGGCTGAGCGCAGTTCAATATGCGCTTTTGTGCCGCACAGGCAGGTCTCGCCATGCCAGTACAGCCTTTCCCCGACGGTAAAAAAAGGGCGTAAGTCAGCGCAGTCGGTCACTATACCCGCCGGGGCGAGAGGCATGCCACGCGCCTGCACTACCCACAGGCTCCCTTGCGGCGTTTGTATGTTACAGGCGCGCTGAAAAACTGAATGCACCCGAACCCAGGAAACCGTCGGGAACCCGGGTAATAACGCATCGCAAAATTGTGTCGCCACAACGTCCCGCCCTGAGCTCATTTTCACTCCCGTCAATAGGTGCGAGGTCACAAATCCGCTATCTTGTTTTTGGCGATTTTTTTATCCCAATCCGACGCTTGTACACCTAAAGCCTCGCCAATACACGATTTACGCATTATGGCGTTTTCGCGTACCGATATGCCTCATATTTTTTGAGGTTCAGGCAGAAAACCTTTTTGCGCACATGGCGTTATCACTCCGTACACTCCAGATAAAGGCGAATTAACAAGGTGACGTTTATGCGCTCGATTAAAGCCCAACCTTTTGACTTTCAGTTCGATCCCGCCACCACCGCACTCGTGGTTATCGATATGCAGCGCGACTTTGTTGAGCGCGGCGGTTTTGGTGAAGCCCTTGGCAATGACGTCTCCCTCGTTCGCCGGGCTATCGAACCCTGTGCCGCATTACTGAAAAGCGCGCGCGAGGCGGGTCTGCTGATTATTCATACCCGGGAAGGCCACCGTGATGACCTCAGCGATTGCCTGCCCGCCAAACGCACCCGTGGCGGCAAAACCTTTATCGGCGAGCCAGGACCGATGGGCCGAATTCTGGTGCGGGGCCAGCCGGGTCACGACATTATTCCCGAACTCGCGCCACGGCCCGGCGAGCCGGTGATTGATAAGCCAGGCAAAGGGGCGTTTTACGCCACTGACCTGCATCTCATTCTGCAATCTCAGCGCATCTCCTCGCTCATTATTTGCGGCGTCACCACCGAAGTGTGTGTGCAGAGTACCGCCCGTGAAGCCAACGATCGCGGCTATGAGCTGGTGATACCAGAAGATTGCTGTGCCTCTTACTTTCCGGAATTTCATCAGGCGGCGCTGGCGATGATCAAAGCCCAGGGCGCCATTGTTGGTTGGGTGAGTCATTCAGCGGAGGTCATTGCGGCACTGCGCCCGTGATACGCCGGCAGACCGATACCACGAAGTAAGCAGCAAAGTAAGTACCGTTTTTGCCCGAGGATAAAAGATGACACTGCACTATCAATGTTTCCCGAACCTGTATAAGGACTCCGTTTCCCTTATGCAGATCTCCGCCAGGCTCAACGCGCTGGATGGGGTAGAACAGGCATCTGTCGCGATGGCGACCCCGGCTAATATTGAACGCATGCGTGATGCAGGCCTGGACATTGTCATCGACGCGCGTCCTAACGATCTGTTAATTGCACTGGAAGCCAGCGAAGCCGCTGCACAAGCGGCGCTGGAACTCGCGGCCTCATTACTGCGCCCGTCTACAGTAGAGCCTGCCTTCGGCACGACACACCGTATACCGGTCAGTATCGCCATGGGCCTGCATGATGCGCTGGAGGCCAATTTTGCCCTGATTTCTGTGCCAGGCCGCTATGCTGCCGCCGAAGCGTTGAAAGCGCTGAGCAGCGGTCTGCACGTGATGATATTCAGCGATAACGTCCCGGAAGAGCAAGAAGCGGCCATTAAGCGTTACGCCAGTCAAAACCAGCTGTTGGTCATGGGGCCAGATTGCGGCACCGCCATTATCAACGGTCTGCCGCTGGGCTTTGCCAATGTGGTACGGCGCGGGGCCATTGGTCTGGTGGCGGCATCCGGGACAGGACTACAAGAGGTCAGTTGCCATATTCACCATCTTGGCGCTGGCGTGTCGCAGGCCATCGGCACGGGCGGACGGGATCTGCACGAGGCAATCGGCGGTCTGAGCATGATTCAGGGAATCACCCTGTTAGCAGAAGACCCTGAAACACAACTTATTGTTCTTATTTCTAAACCACCAGCACCAGGGATTATGCAAAAAGTACTGGCCTGCGCACGCCAGTGTGAAAAACCCGTCGTCGTCCATTTCCTCGGCGCCGACGAGCACTGTTTGCAATATGAAGGCGTCATACCCGCACTCAGTCTGCGTCACGCAGCGGAGATTGCGGTAGCCACGTTAGAGGGTCAAAAGGCGCCCAAAGAGACCAACACCAGGGAATCTCTCCTCGTCAAAGCCCGGGATAGCATCGGGGCAATGGCGGCACAACAAAAAGACATTCGCGGCGTTTTCGCCGGCGGCACATTCTGTTACGAAGCACAACTCGCCCTGCTGGCGGCGGGGTTGTCCTGTGAATCCAACGCCCCTGTCCGTGGGGCCACGGAATTACGCAACCGTCAGCAGGGTACCGGCCACAGTCTGGTCGATATGGGGGATGACGAATTCACCCAGGGCCGCCCGCATCCCATGATTGACCCTGAACTGCGCAACGCGCGCCTGTTGTCGGAAGGTCGCGATCCCACCACGGCCGTCCTGCTGTTTGACATCGTTCTTGGCTACGGCGCCAGCGCAGATCCTTGCGCCACGTTGTTGCCCGTGCTGGATACACTGCGACAAGAAGCTGCCCAGGACAGGCGACACATTCTGCTGATTGCTCACGTTTGCGGGACCGAAGGCGATCCTCAGAATCGTCAGCAGCAAATTGAACGATTAGAACAGGCTGGCGTTCTGGTGGCGGACAGCAATATCGAGGCCGCGCGACTGGCGGCTTTTGTAGCCCTTCAACGGAAATAGATTATGACGACGTTATTTCAACAACCGCTCAGCGTGCTCAACCTGGGCCTGGAGAGTTTCGCCAATAATCTGCGTGATGCAGGAGGGGATGTTTTGCATCTGCAATGGCAACCCGCAGCATTCGGTGACGAAGAGGCTAACTGGATGTTGGCGAAATTAATGGCGGATACCCGCGTGGATGCGGCAAATGACATCGCGTTGCAGCGCTACCTGGATGCGCAACCGGTGCTTATCGGAATCAGTACAGCGCAGGAAGCGATTCCGGCGCTGGCAACAGAACGTAAAATTCTGCATGCAGGCCCGCCCATCGCCTGGGCAGAGATGTGTGGCCCAATGCAGGGGGCGATTGCCGGTGCGATTGTGCTCGAAGGCTGGGCCGACAACGTTGAGCAGGCCATGCGAATGGCGGCACATGGCGAGGTCGCGCTGGAACCCTGCCATCACCACCACGCCACCGGGCCAATGGCGGGGATTATCAGCCCCTCCATGCCGGTCTGGATTGTTGAGAATAAAACGCATGGCAACCGGGCCTACTGTAATTTCAACGAAGGGCTGGGGAAAGTGCTGCGCTTTGGCGCCAACCACGAGGATGTGCTGACCCGCCTGCGCTGGATGGCCGATGTGCTGGCGCCTGTGCTCAGGCAAGCACTTGCCATGAGCGGCGATATTGAACTCAAGCCCATGATTGCCCAGGCGCTGCATATGGGTGATGAATGCCATAACCGCAATGTCGCGGCCAGCGGGTTGTTCTTTCGCCGCCTTGCCTCCCATCTGGCCCGTCTTGAAAAGGGCCCGGAAGTGCTGGAGTTTATCGCGGCCAACGATCACTTCTTTCTGAATCTGTCCATGGCGGCCTGTAAATCGATGCTTGATGCCGCCAGTGATGTCCCGCACAGTTCAATGGTCACCGTGATGGCACGCAACGGCGTCAACTTCGGCATCCGTCTTTCCGGGACCGGCGATCGCTGGTTCCAGGCGCCGGCAAACCCGGTTGATGGTCTGTTTTTTCCGGGTTTTGGTATTAACGATGCGGCAGCAGATCTGGGCGACTCCGCCATTACGGAAACCGCAGGCATTGGC
Source organism: Citrobacter sp. MNAZ 1397 (assembly GCF_023613995.1). Lineage (NCBI taxonomy): Bacteria > Pseudomonadati > Pseudomonadota > Gammaproteobacteria > Enterobacterales > Enterobacteriaceae > Citrobacter > Citrobacter sp. MNAZ 1397. The sequence continues at coordinate 189,085 of NZ_JAKIVH010000003.1, read as the reverse complement.
GGGTTTGCCATGGCGGCGTCACCGGCCATCGTTAAATTTGTTGGCGGCACGCCGGCTGATGCAGTGAGACACAGCCAGGCCATGCATGAAATTACCTTGACCACCCAGCCGGCGTTTACCCTTCCGGCCCTCAATTTTGTCGGCAGCGGCTGCGGCATTGACGCGCGACGCGTTGTCGACAGCAATATTCTGCCCATCATCAATACCGGCATCGCCCATAAGCTGGCGGGCGTCGGACAAATTGGCGCGGGCATCACCACCGCACCGCTGGCCTGCTTTATTGCCGGGCTGACGGCACTGTCGCAAGGGGACGATCGTGTGTAGCGGTAAGGTTGCTGTCGTCGCTGTCGGCGGCAACGCACTGATCCGCTCGCCGGGCGAAAATGCGCTTGAGCAGCAATATGAAGCAGTAAAAGAGACGGCCAGCCATGTGGTGGCGTTGATTGCCGCTGGCTGGCGTGTGGTATTAACGCACGGCAACGGCCCACAGGTGGGGTTTATCCTGCGCCGCAGTGAAGTCGCCAAAGATGCAGCGCCCACCGTACCGCTGGAATATGCTGTTGGCGACACGCAGGGCGCGATTGGCTTTATGTTCCAGAACGCGTTGAGCAATGCCCTGACGGCGCGGGGTTTTTCCGCTATCCGCGTTGTGGCGCTGGTGACGCAAACCCGTATTGACCCAAACGATCCGGCATTCTCAGCGCCGGATAAACCTATCGGCGCCTGGATGGACCACGAAACGGCAACGCGTCTCGCGAAAACGCAAGGCTGGCATATTGCCGAAGATTCAGGACGCGGCTGGCGACGTGTTGTCCCCTCCCCGGCGCCGCTGGAAATTATCGAGACCCCCATCATTCGCGACCTGCTGGCACAAAACGTACTGGTGATTGCCTGCGGTGGCGGCGGTATTCCGGTCTGGCGCGATAGCGACGGCACGCTGATTGCGGCGCAGGCCGTTATCGATAAAGACCGCGCCTCTGCGCTATTAGCCTGTGAACTGGGAGCCGGGATGCTGCTCATCCCGACGGGCGTCGAACAAGTAGCCGTCAATTTTGGTTCACCGCAGCAGCGCTGGCTTAGCCAGCTTTCACTCACCGAAGCAGAAGCGCTGCTGCAAAGCAGCGAATTTGGCGCGGGCAGCATGGCCCCGAAAATTGAAGCCATGCTGACTTACTTGCGCGCTCAACCGCAGGGGCTGGGCCTGATTACCACGCCGCAGGGCATTTCCCGTGCGCTAAGCGGCAATGGCGGCACCCGTTTTACTTGCTAATACTGATTCGCTTTTCAGAGCAAAATACCATGATAAATAATAAGATTTTACTCGCCGTTAATGGCACATTAATGCGTGGCCTTGTGCTTAATCCTAATATGATTGCTGCACAGGCTGAGTTTGTTCGTGAAGACACTACCGCCGCTTGCTACCGCTGCTGGAGCATAAATGATAACCACCCTGGCATGATTCGCACACCCGGAGAGGGCGGGCAGATTGCGCTGGAAATTTGGGCCGTGCCGCCTGCCGGGCTCGGGGAGATTCTGCAAAAAGAACCGGCCGGTTTATGCGTTGGCAAAGTGGAGTTAAGTGACGGTAGTGAAGTACTGGGTGTGCTGGCCGAACCCTGGCTGGTGAAAGGACAAAAAGAAATTACCTCTTTGGGAGGCTGGAGAGCTTATACCGGCCACTTTATGACAGCTTGATAACGTCAGGAGTAGGATCATGGCGCAAGGAAATTTCGCTCATCGGCCACAGCTTTGGGTCGCGGGCGATTTAAATGCTTTTTTTGGTCTGTTCACGAATGTGTTATTGAATGTGCTGGTGCTCTCCGGGCTGGCACTGTACGTCGCGCAAATCCCGGCAACAACGGTTTATGGTCGTATCCTGCCTGCTCTGGGCATCGCACTTCCCCTCGGAAATCTTTTCTACGCCTGGCTCGCCTGGAGATTAGCCCGGCGCGAAGGCCGCAATGATGTTACTGCCCTGCCTTACGGCCCCAGCGTGCCGCATATGTTTATCGTGGTCTTTGTAGTAATGCTGCCTACGTTGCTGATTCATAAAGACTGGATGCTGGCGTGGAAGCTGGGCCTTATCTGGGCAATGATCGTCGGCGTTATCGTTCTGCTCGGCGTCGTCGTTGGCCCGACCATCCGGAAATATACCCCGCGAGCCGCCATGCTGGGGACGCTGGCCGGGATCGCGATTGCCTTTATCGCAATGCGCCCGGCTTATCAGATGTTTGATACGGCATGGATTGGCGTTATCTGCTTCGCCATTATCCTGCTCAACTGGGTCGGTAATGTGCGCCTGCCGTTCGGTTTGCCGGGCGGACTGGCGGTGGTTATCGTTGGCTGCGTGTTGGGCTGGGGAGCCACGCTGCTGGGCCTGAGCGACATTATGAACCCGGCCGCAGTAAAAGAAGCGGCGGGCAATTTTGCGTTACACCTGCCTTCCATTACCGGCGATGTGTTCAGTGTGCCGTCGGAGCTGGTCTGGCCGCTACTGGTAACGGCTATCCCCCTGGGTATCTTCAACTTCACCGAAATCCTGAATAACGTGGAGTCGGCGGCAGTAGGCGGCGACAGCTATAACCTGCGTGCGGTGCTGGCGGCAGATGGCGTGGGGGCGATTGTCGGTGCGCTGCTCGGCTCGCCGTTCCCGCCTGCGGTCTATATCGGTCACCCCGGCTGGAAAGCGATGGGGGGACGTATCGGTTATTCAATGGCGACCGGTATTGCGATGGCGATTGTCTGTTTTCTGGGGCTTACTGCCCTGCTGTTGTCGATCATTCCGCTGGTCGCGATTGTGCCGATTCTGCTGTTTATCGGGCTGGTGATTGGTGCGCAGGCATTCCAGGTGTCGCCGAAACGTCATGCGCCAGCCATTATTCTGGCGCTGGTACCCAATATTGCGGAATGGGCGAAAACGCAGGTCGACGGCGCACTGAATGCGGCAGGTGCCAACACGGTGAATCTGCCTGCTGAGGTGATAGCCAATATGGCCAATAACGGCGTGCTTTATAACGGTATGGCAACCGCTGGCGGGGGCGCCGTGCTGGCGGGGCTGATGATGGCGGCAATTGCCGCGTTTATCATTGACCGTCGCTTTAACTGGGCTGCTGTTTATGCCGCTGCTGCCACCGTGCTCTCTTTCTTTGGTTTTATTCACGGGCATCAGATGGCGGTTAACGCCTCGCCGACGGTGACCTTCGCCTATGCGGTGGTGACGTTGATGCTGACCTTCCTCGCCTGGCGTCAGGTGCGCGAGCAGGGCAAGCTGGACTGGTCGCCGATTGATAACGACAGTGAGCCGATGCGCTGAATCCAGAACCGACAGTCCCCGGTGGCGCTGCGCTTACCGGGGCTACGAGCGGTAGCCCGGATAAGCGTCAGCGCATCCGGGAAGGCATAAAAAAACCGGAGCGCATGGCTCCGGTTTTTCATTTCAGCGCGTTATGCCTGTGGCTTCTCGCCGTTTTCATCCTGATCAACCGCGAAGCAGGCAACCAACTGGCCGCCGTAGTCTTTCAGCTGCGGCTGCAACTGGGTGCAGGGGCCAAAGCGACGACGGCAGCGGGCGTTGAATGCGCAACCCGGCGGTGGATTCAGCGGGCTGGGCAGCTCGCCGGTGAGCTTGATGCGCTCGCGGCGATCGTCCGGGTTCAGGCGCGGCGTCGCAGAGAGCAGCGCCTGGGTGTACGGATGACGCGGATTGTTGAAGATCTGGTCCTTGGTGCCTTTCTCCACGCAGCGGCCCAGATACATCACCATCACTTCATCGGCAATGTGTTCCACCACCGACAAGTCATGGGAGATAAACACGTAGGACAGCCCCAAATCCTGCTGCAAGTCCATCATCAGGTTCAGCACCTGCGCACGGACAGAAACGTCCAGCGCGGAGACCGGTTCGTCGGCGATCACCACGTCCGGGTCAAGCATCAGGCCACGGGCAATAGCGATACGCTGACGCTGACCACCGGAGAACATATGCGGATAACGGTCATAATGTTCAGTTTTCAGGCCGACTTTCGCCATCATCGCCAGCGCTTTCTCACGACGCGCTTCCTTGCTCAGGGAGGCGTTAATCAGGAGCGGTTCTTCCAGAATCTGTCCCACTTTTTTGCGCGGGTTCAGCGAACCGTACGGGTTCTGGAACACGATCTGGATTTTCTGCCGACGCAGTTTCTGCGCATGTGGATCGTGTTTCAGCAGATCCTGCCCCTGATAGTACAGCTCACCGCCGGTCGGAGTTTCGATCATCGTCAGCAGACGGCCCAGCGTGGATTTACCACAGCCGGATTCGCCTACCACTGCCAGCGTTTTGCCGCGTTCCAGGGTGAACGATACCCCGTCCAGCGCTTTTACCAGGCGTTCCGGGGCAAACAGCCCCTTCTTCACCGGGTAATGTTTTTTCAGGTCGATAGCCTGCAACAGCGGTTGCGTGGCGGCCTCGTGCGTACTCATAGTGTGGGCCTCCCGGCATCATCGAGTGGGTAATGACATTTCGACTGGCGTCCGCCATCGACGGTGTTCAGCGCAGGCTCTTCGGCGCGGCATCGGTCCGTTGCATAGGGGCAACGCGGATTGAGCAGACAGCCATTCGGGCGGTCATACTTACCGGGAACCACGCCCGGCAGCGACGCCAGACGGGCTTTATCCTGCGCAAACTCCGGCAATGCGCGCAGCAGTGCCTGGGTATACGGATGACGCGGCGCGCGGAAGATATCTTTCGCCGCACCGGTTTCCACTACCTGACCTGCATACATCACAATGATTTTGTGTGCCGCTTCGGCCACCAGCGCCAGATCATGGGTGATCAAAATCAGCGCCATGTTCTCTTTTTGCTGTAGCTCCAGCAGCAGCTCAATAATCTGCGCCTGAATGGTCACATCCAGCGCGGTGGTCGGTTCATCGGCAATCAGCAGCTTCGGCTGACACGCGATGGCCATCGCGATCATGACACGCTGGCTCATCCCACCGGAGAGCTGATGAGGATACACGTCCAGCCTTGATGCCGGGTCAGGAATACCGACCTGGTTAAGCAGGTCAATCGCGCGCTGGCGACGGGTGTGCTTATTGCCACCCTGATGCACTTTGATCGCTTCCATAATCTGGAAACCGACGGTGTAGCAGGGGTTCAGGCTGGTCATCGGATCCTGGAAGATCATCGCCACTTCGGAACCCACCAGACTGCGGCGTTCTTTTTCCGAAATGCGTTTCAGATCCTGACCGTTGAACTCCAGATGCTCTGCCATCACGCGACCGGGGTAATCAATCAGCCCCATGATCGCCAGCGAGCTGACCGATTTACCGGAGCCTGATTCACCCACGATGCCAACCACTTCACCCTGATTCACGCTATAGCTAACGCGGTCAACGGCGCGGAACTCGCTGCCTTCGTCGCCGAAATGCACCGATAGTTTATTTACATTTAATAACGCCATCTCGAACCTCTTACTGCTTCAGTTTGGGGTCGAGCGCATCACGCAGGCCGTCACCCATCAGGTTAAATGCCAGCACCGTCAGCAGGATCGCCACACCCGGGAAGGTCACGACCCACCAGGCACTTTGCGCGAACTGCAACACGTCGGAGAGCATGGTGCCCCACTCCGGTGTTGGCGGTTGCGCACCCATGCCAAGGAAGCCGAGGGCGGCCATGTCGAGAATGGCGTTCGAGAAACCGAGCGACGCCTGAACAATCAGCGGCGCCAGGCAGTTAGGGAAAATATTGACGAACATCTGACGCATCGCGCCCGCGCCCGCCACGCGGGAAGCCGTGACGTAATCGCGGTTAACTTCCACCAGTACCGCAGCACGGGTAAGACGCACATAGTGCGGCAAGGCGACGAAGGTGAGCGCTAACGACGCGTTGACTATCGAGGGACCGAATATCGCCACCAACACCAGTGCCAGCAACAGGCTCGGCAACGCCAGCATGATGTCGACGACACGCATGATAATGTTATCCACAACGCCGCCAAAGTAGCCTGCCACCAGACCGAGGATAATCCCCATGATCAGTGACAGCACCACCACCAGACAGCCGACCAGCAGCGACAGGCGCGCGCCAAACATCAGACGCGACAGGGTATCGCGACCTACGTCATCAGTACCCAGAATGTGCGACCATGTGCCGCCATCCTGCCATACCGGCGGTGCCAGCAGGGCATCGCGGAACTGATCCGCCGGGTTATGCGGCGCCAGTACGTTCGCGAAAATGGCGATAAGCAGCATCAGAATCACGTAAACCAGACCAACGACCGCGCCTTTATTACGTTTGAAATAGTGCCAGAACTCCTGCAGCGGGGTCATCGGCACCGGTGCAGAGATAACTTTATTTTCAGTAACTTGTGACATGATGGCCCCTTACTTCTTGTGACGAATACGCGGGTTCACCACGCCGTAGAGCAGGTCGACCAACAGGTTGACGAGAATGATCATCGTCGCGACCAGCAATACCCCACCCTGCACAACCGGATAATCGCGGCGTTGCAGCGCGTCGATTAACCAGCGGCCAAGGCCCGGCCAGGAGAAGATGGTTTCCGTCAGGATCGCACCTGCCAGCAATGTCCCGACCTGCAGACCGATAACGGTCACCACCGGCAGCATCGCATTACGCAGCGCGTGGACGATGATAACGCGCATCCGGGTTAACCCTTTGGCGCGCGCGGTGCGGATATAGTCTTCACCCAGCACTTCCAGCATCGACGAACGGGTCATGCGCACGATAACCGCCAGCGGGATAGTCCCCAGCACAATGGCAGGCAGAATCATATGCGCCAGGGCATCGATAAAGTTACCCTGTTCGCCCCAGATAGCCGTGTCGATCAGCATAAAACCGGTGAGTGGGTTACTGTCATCCAGGAACACCATGTCACTGACGCGCCCGGATACCGGCGTCAGATTCCAGTGTACCGACACCAGCATGATCAACATCATGCCCCACCAGAAGATAGGCATAGAGTAACCGGTCAGCGCGAGGCTCACGGCGGTATGATCAAAAATGGAGCCACGCTTCACAGCGGCCATTACGCCCACCGGAATCCCGACAGCCACAGCAAAAATCATGGCGCAGACGCCGAGTTCCAGCGTCGCTTTAAAACGCGGTACGAACTCGTCCCACACCGGAAGACGGCTCTTAAGAGAGATCCCTAAATCACCATGCAACACGCCCCATACATAGTTGACGTATTGCTGCCACAGCGGCTTGTTGAGACCAAGCTCTGCCAGCAACTGGGCATGACGCTCAGGAGAGATACCACGCTCACCTGCCATGATCATCACCGGGTCACCGGGAATCATATGAACGAAGGCAAAGGTGAGAAGGGTGATACCGATAAACGTCGGGATAACTAGCCCCAGACGTCGGAGGATGAACTGCAACATAACCCGGATTCTCTGTAGTGACGCATGCACCTGGCGGTAGTGCGTCTGTATTGCTCACACATGTTTGGGTAAACGGGAAAATCCCCTCTACCCAGGCCTTTTCCCGGAGGAATAAGGAACAAAAACCCTCCCCCCGGAAAGGGAGGAGGGACTCAGGCATCGTGCCTATTATTCAACTGACACGTTTTCGAAGTGGTGTTTGCCCAGCGGATCAACCACATAGCCTTTGACTTCTTTACGCACCGGCTCATACACGGTGGAGTGAGCGACGATCAGTGCCGGAGCCTGGTCATGCATCACTACCTGAGCCTGTTTGTACAGTTCAACACGCTTGTTGTGGTCATCTGTTGCGCGCGCCGGCTGAATCAAGTCTTCAAACGGCTTGTAGCACCAGCGAGAGTAGTTGGAACCGTCTTTCGCCGCAGCGCAGCTGAATAGGGTAGCGAAGAAGTTATCCGGATCCCCGTTGTCACCGGTCCAGCCCATCATCACAGCCTGGTGCTCACCGGCTTTCGCACGTTTCAGGTACTCGCCCCACTCGTAAGTGACGATCTTGGCCTGAACACCGATTTTAGCCCAGTCAGCCTGAATCATCTCAGCCATACGGCGAGCGTTCGGGTTATACGGACGCTGTACCGGCATCGCCCACAGTTCAACGGTGAAGCCCTGCTCGTGGCCGGATTCTTTCAGCAACTGTTTCGCTTTCTCAACGTCGTAGGTGTAATCCTTAACGTCGTCGTTGTAGCCCCACATTGTCGGCGGAATCAGGTTTTTCGCGGCAACGCCAGCGCCCTGGTAAACAGCTTTGATGATCGCTTCTTTATTTACCGCGTAAGTCAGCGCCTGACGTACTTTCACGTCATCGAACGGTTTCTTCTCGGTGTTGAAAGACATGTAACCGACGTTCAGGCCAGCCTGTTCCATCAGGTTAATGTTTTTGTCTTGTTTCATACGAGCGATATCAGCCGGGTTCGGGTACGGCATAACCTGGCACTCGTTTTTCTGCAGTTTGGCATAACGTACGGAAGCGTCAGGCGTGATGGAGAAGACCAGGCGATCGATCTGCGGCTTGGTACCCCAGTAACCTTCAAACGCTTTGTACAGAATGCGGGAGTCTTTTTGGTACTGTTGCAGCTGGAACGGACCGGTACCAATCGGATCCAGGTCCACTTTGTCCGGCGTGCCGGCTTTCAGCATGTTGTCGGCATATTCTTTGGACAGAATAGACGCGAAATCCATAGCCAGGTCTGCCAGGAACGGAGATTCCGGACGGGTCAGCACGAATTGAACGGTGTTGTCGTCGACTTTCTTCACTTCGCTAATCAGGTCTGGCAGGCCCATACCTTCAAAGTATTCGTAGCTGCCGCCAGAAACTTTATGGTACGGGTTCTGGGCGTTTTTCTGACGATCAAAGGAGAATACGACGTCGTCCGCGTTGAATTCACGCGTCGGTTTGAAATCTTTGTTGTCCTGCCACTTCACGCCTTTACGCAGGTGGAAAGTGTAGGTTTTGCCATCGGCGCTGATATCCCACTTCTCAGCAAGACCCGGAATGACCTCAGTAGTACCGGTTTTGAACTCAACCAGACGGTTATAAATCGGCACAGAGCTGGCGTCGTAAGTAGTACCAGAAGTGAAAAGCTGTGGGTTAAAGCCTTCAGGCGAGCCTTCTGAACAATAAACCAGGGTTTTTGCCTGCACGCTGGCCGCCACAGTCATAGCCACCAGGCTAAGACCAAGCTTCAGCATCCCTGACTTCTTCAAGGAAATACTCATTATTCTGCTCCAATGTGATATGTGTTGTTACCCTTGCGCTGGGTTATCCGACAGGCCGTTATTAGATTTTTGCCTGGACTTATCGGAAGTTATGAGAGACGGGAAATCCTTTCACGAGATTGACTGAGTTGCAGTGCAGATTCTCCATGAAATGCCCCTCATGCCCTACAATCTGTCAATAGAATGTCAAAACGTCAATACAGGTAACGGGGATTTACATCGTTGATGAGAATCAACAAACAAAGTTAAAAAAAACTTCAAGCCGCTATTTTCAGCAGGTAAATTTGTGCTATGCCGTTTTGAGCAGAATAATAAGCTTGAGAATCATCTGAGGTTGGTGTTTAACGTTTGAGCAGATTATGAAAAATTTCTTGCAGAATGCTGAATATATGAGCGATTAATACCGCGAACGTTAAAACGCACAGCGTAAAATGCTAACCCTATCCATAAGCAACGCGAAAAAAGATCGAACTATATATAAAAAAATACAATGGATTATGTCACAAAACCGTGACGCGGCAGGGTGAAATAAGGTTATGGAACGGTAACAGAAGCGGATGGTTTTCCCCTAACCGTCTCTCCAGGGAGTGAGGAGAGAAGATTCGGTGCGCGCCAGCATAAAATGGCGGATATCTGCCGCCATACAAAACACCAGGCGAACACTAACTTTCCCCCTCTCCCTTGAGGGAGAGGGATCCCCAGTAATATTTCGTTTTACAGCGATGACAGGGTCCGGCTGAAAATCGATGAGGCGTTGACGGCTGACCGGGGCCGCCCGCAGGGAAGCGGGCGGAGGGGATAGCCTGCAAGGACGCAGGCTGGTCCCCGACCTGACAGTCAGACGACATAAGCCTCATGGACCGCGCCAGCGGCGATTTTCCTGGCCGGGAGCCCGGGTCGCCAGGGTGGCGGCGGTGAGCCGCCCTGGCACGTTCACGGGTTCTGTCGCTATAGAAAAGCAGAGAACATCAGGTGAACGGAATGACCACCAGAGCCGCATTTTCCCCCCGGCGGCGCTTTGCTTGCCAGGGCTACAAAACCCCAGATGCAAAAAAGCCTGCTCGTTGAGCAGGCTTTTCGAATTTGGTCGGTGATAGAGGATTCGAACCTCCGACCCCTTCGTCCCGAACGAAGTGCGCTACCAGGCTGCGCCAATCACCGAATGCGGGGCGCATCTTACTGCCACACACCCCGACCGTCAATCCCTTAATGTAAAAAAGCCAACTGACTGGCGAGAAAGCCGCCAGTGCCTCAATTTACCTTGTCGGAAGGTAGATGGCACCAGTTGTTATTTTCATTTATCCCGCCGTTTGGCGAGGTATATCCCAGGCAACCCATAATGGTGTCGTACAGTTCAACATGCCGGCGCGGCACCTTCATATCCGCTTGTTGTTTCAGCTGCGCAAACATCTTTGCCTTATCCGGGTTTTGCAGATATTTGTCTGACATCCACACCATCATCGGTACGCGGAACTGCTCCGGCGGCGCCATCTTACGCGGCGTACCGTGCAAATGTTCCTTCTCATTAATCGACTCACCGTGGTCTGCCGCATAGAAGATGATGGCTTTTTTATCGCGCAGTTTGTCGATCACGCTGTCGATAAAATAGTCCACATAGGTGACAGAGTTATCGTACGAATTAATCAACTCTTCTTTACTGCATTTATCGTCCACCCCAACACACTCCGGCGTCCACTGTGCAAAGCTACGCGGATAACGCTGGGTATAGTTGAAGTGCGAACCTTTGGTATGCAGGATAATGAGATGCTTGCCCTGCTTGTTGCTATCGAGCGAATGGTGTAACTCATCAATTAACAGCATATCGTCAACGTTCTTACCCCGGTTCCGCGGTTCCGCACCAATCTGTTCACGATAGGCAATGTTGTCTGCCATTGTGTTGCTGTAAAACCACATCTCGCTTTGCATCGCATACAGATCGGAAGAGAAGCCCATCTGTTTGAGCACGGAGAAGACGTTCTGCTCTTTTATCGTGCGCTGGGGATTATCCTCCGCCCCGCCTTCACGTACAAACATACAACGCAACGACAGCTTGGTGGCGGTATCACATGAGTAACCCCGGAAAGCGACCAGGTTCTTCTCCTGTGCAAGCTTAGGCGTGGTATTACGCGAGTAACCGAGTAACCCCATGTGATCCCAGCGGGTTGTTTCACCGATGATAAACACCACATAAGTGTCATTGATGTCGTCCGGCGCGACATAGCTGAATTTCGCCGCCGGGTTGAACAAGGAGCGATGATCCGACGACTCGTCCACCTGCGCCCAGGCGTACAAACCCAGCGCAGAAAGCCAGTTGGAAGGCAGATAGGAGTTCGCGACCACGCCGCCATAGCTCGGCATGTCCACGCCTGAGGTCCGTTCTTCTTCCTTTTGCTGCAGATCCAGCAGGCGGATTGGCCCCCAAACCAGCAGCGCGGCCATCACCACCAGCGCCACACTCTGCATACGGTGACCACGGGTACGCAACTGACGTAACAGGGTATAGCGACAGCGGTTATTCCAGATAGACAACAACGGCATCACGCTGACAATCGCCACCCAGGCAAAGAGTTGCCAGCCCACCACCTCTTTGGAGAGATCGATGTCAGTGGTCATCACCGAAGCGATAATGCCATAGCCAATCACCACATTCAGGAAAGTCATGTAATAGCTGGCCGCTGCTGAAAACAGCACCACCAGCGATGCCAGTACACGCCAGGCACGGCGTCCGAATAATGAGAGCACACGTAATAAAAAGAAAGTCGCCAGGACAGTGGCAACCAGTTCGACAACCGCAGAGAGTCCTTTCCAGACGGTGAACGCTTGCGCATAACCATCAAACCGACGGTAGAAAACTGCGCTATTCATAAACAAGCCAATATACAACGCCAACAGAAAACTCAGTTTCTGCTGAGTCATCGTTTTTATATAACTCATGCAAGCAACCCTGGAAAAAGGGAAAACAGCACCGTTCAGCGCGCATAGCAGCGCCGATCGGGCATTAAACGCAAGGGAAGTTAATTGAGGAACTTCTTAAGCGCGGATAAGTAGACCACAAGGGTGAGAAAAAGTGTCTGTCTGAGTTGTGATCCGGTCATACATTTACAAAAATATATAACCGGAAATAGGTTAATCACCCCATGAATAGTATTCAGGCGGTGATCACGTTCAGTTTAACGTCAATATTGCCGCGGGTAGCGTTGGAATAAGGGCAAACTATATGGGCTTTTTTCACCAGTTCCTGCGCTATCTGATGATCCATTCCCGGCAGGTGAATATCCAGTTGGGCTTCAATACCAAACCCGGTCGGCAAAGGCCCAATACCGACTGTACCTTCAATATAAGCCTCTTGCGGTAGGCGCTGTTTTTCCACCGACGCGACATGTTTTAGCGCCCCGAGAAAACAGGCGGAATACCCGGCGGCGAACAGTTGCTCCGGGTTCGTCACCTCCCCACCGGCGCCGCCCATCTCTTTTGGCACGCCCAGTTTTACATCCAGAACGCCATCGGACGAGACAGCTCTGCCATCGCGGCCTCCGGTGGCTTTCGCCTTCGCCCGATACACGACTTTTTCTAATGACATACGCGACTCCTTCTGTTGGAAGACCTGCTATTAAGAATAGCCGCTACCAAAGAGAGTCCCGGTAAAGGGGCACATAAGGGTAATAAAAAAGCCGCCTGACGGCGGCGTTTTCGAAGACAGGAAGGAATCAGGCGTGCGCCGGTTTATAAACGCTGCGCTGCGGTTGACGGATGGTCGTGGACAGTGCCAGTGAGACAATCAGCAGAGCGAAAATGACGCAGAAGGTGACATAGAAGCCGCCAAACAGCGAAGCGATAATCGAACCGCAAATACTGCCGATACCAAAACCTAAGTAAATCACACCGTAGTTTTTCGCCAGGTTATTCAGACCAAAGAATTCGCTGACCAGCGACGGGAATACGGTAATGGTGCCGCCGAAGTTGAAGGCCACGCAGGCAATCGCTGCGAAAAAGGAAACCGCATTCAGTGGCGCAAACAGCAGGGCTGCCATCCCAACCAGTGAAATCACCTGGCCAATCGTAATAACACGAATACGGGCGATTTTGTCGGACAGAATGCCCAGCACCAGACGGCCGCTCAGATTCGCAATAGAGATAACCGTTACCGCATTAGCGGCCGTTGCCACGTCCAGATGCACCATGCCCTGGGCAATGTCTTTCGCTACCCCAATCACATACAAACCACTCATACAGGCGGTCAGGAACATCACCGCCAGCATCCAGTATTGTGGTTTACGCATGGACTGCGCCAGCGTGAAATCATTTTCCACCACGCCATTGACCGTGGTTGTTTTCTGTTGCGGCGCGTCAGTCATCAGCATCGCGCCGCAAACAATCATCACCAGCGTCATCGCTCCCCAGATCATGAAAGTCTGTTCCAGGCCAACGGTGGCCAGCAGGTGGCTATCGATGAATTTAAAACCCAGACTGCCCAGGCCATAAGCCCCGATGGAGAAAGCAGAAATCAGTCCTTTACGCTCCGGGAACCATTTCACACAGTTGGAAAGGGTAAGCAGGTATCCGGCGCCATCTGCGAGACCCACAAGCACGCCCGCGCTCAGCCACAGCATGGTCAGGCTGCTGGCGTGAGCAGTCAGGAAGAAGCCGATTCCCAGCAGAACGCCAGAGGCTATGGTCACGCGTTTCACGCCAAAACGTTCTTGCAGTTTCCCGGCCACAGAGGAGGATAACGCCAGCCCGAGGCTTAACAGACCAAATGAAAACGCAACCTGACTTACCGGCTCGCCCAGCTTATCTGCCAGCGCACTATTAAACAGGCTCCAGGTATAAACAGATCCCAACGCAAATTGTGTGATGATGGTGCCAGCCAGCGTGAGCCAGCGTGTGCGATTCAAGGATGATGTATTCATGGCAGTTGTCCTGCAGAGGAAATTAAGGGAATTCACTGCTGACAACCATAACGAAGCGCATTTCATGCCAGGGCTAAAAAGGCATGAAATGCAGTAAGCGGGGAATGAAATGCATTCAGGCAGGAATGAATGACATTACGGAAAACGGAGTCGCCACAATTTATCGGGTAAGTTAGTACATACTATCAATGCAGGGCGCGTGCTTATTGTTTCTTAATTGTGATCATTTTGTATTAGATGTTCTTAAAAACGCGCGCTAACCCCCATGCTATAGAGGTAATTTGGCCCGGTTATCCAGTTTTCCGACTGTGACATGGAAGCATAAGCGGCAAAATGTTGATTAAGCAGCATATCGGCGCCGACGGACACATCGAGCCAGTTGCCGTACTGGTTCGCGGCGGTCAGACGGCTCAGCCCGGATTGCGATTTCCAGACGTTTTCACCGAACTGTTGGTTGTAACTAATTTGCGCCCATGGACGAAAGTCACCCATATGGCTATCCACGCGCCATCCCAGTGAACTGATGGTTGCGTGCCAGAGCGGATCGCTATATTGCGGTGAAGTCGCGCTGTCGCCAAATTCATTGTACATTGACGTCGTTGAACCGTCGTAATGCCATACTGCCACCGGCCCGGTCATCACATTCGTTGATAATGGAATATTCAGGCCAATACTCATTGTACTGACGGCATCCATCGGCGTTTTATCTGGCAGATTAAAGGCAACGCCAGGCCCACTCTGCGCTGAGCGAATGCGTTCTTCCAGGATATCGTTATAACGCGGCTGGTGATCGCTATCCCATGTATAGCGTTGCGGCATATTATTTTGCGAATCGATCGCGATATATTCTTGTTGCCAGGCAAATGCCGAATGGCTGAAAAGCAGACAAGCAGGCACTACCGCTATCAAACGGCCACTGTATTTAATTTTCATCAATGCGACTCCACAAAAGAGCCAAACCGGCGTAATTGTTATCGTTTTTGTTGGGCAAAGGCGAGGGTAGATATCCCTTACCTAACTATTATCTTTTTCGCAGGCACGTCAAGCCTGCAACATACATAATTTTGATCAACATCAGCAACGGAGAAGGATATGCAGCGTTGTGGTTGGGTGACTCAAGACCCGCTTTATCTGGCTTATCACGATGAAGAATGGGGTGTCCCGCAAATGGACGGTAAAAAGCTGTTTGAAATGATCTGTCTTGAAGGACAACAGGCCGGTTTATCATGGATTACGGTGCTTAAAAAACGCGAAAACTACCGTAATGCCTTCCATCAGTTCGATCCTGAAAAAGTGGCCGCGATGGGGCCGGATGATGTCGAGCGCCTGGTGCTGGATGCCGGGATTATTCGCCATCGCGGCAAAATTGAGGCGATTATCGGCAACGCCCGCGCCTGGCTTGCCATGGAGCAAAATGGCGAACCTTTTGCCCCGTTTGTCTGGTCGTTTGTCGATAACGAACCGCAAATTACCCAGGCCGCCGCACTCGGTGATATCCCCACCTCAACGCCCGCCTCCGACGCGCTTTCAAAAGCGTTAAAGAAACGCGGCTTCAAATTTGTCGGCACCACCATCTGCTACTCCTTTATGCAAGCCTGCGGTTTGGTTAATGACCATATTACAGACTGTTTCTGTCATCCCGGAGGCCGGCATGATCCGCGAGTGGCACAGTAAAGATTTATCTCCTCTGTTGCGCCTGTGGCTTGAAAGCACCACCTACGCGCACCCGTTTATTGCGCAAACGTACTGGCAAGACAGCGAGATGCTGGTGCGCGAAGTTTACCTCCCGTCGGCCCGTACCTGGGTCTGGGAGGAAGAAGGTAAGCTATACGGTTTTGTCAGCGTGATGGATTCACAGTATATCGGGGCATTGTTCGTCAGCCCGAAGGCGCTACGCAAAGGGATCGGCACCGCGCTGCTTGACCACGTCAAGCAGCGCTTTAATGCCTTAAGCCTGGAGGTGTATCAGAAAAACGAGCGGGCGGTGAAGTTCTATCACGCGCAGGGCTTTCGCATAGAAGACAGCGCCTGGCAGGAAGAGACGCAGCACCCGACCTGGATCATGAACTGGCAGGCGGGTCAAACGCCGTCAGCGTAAGCGCCGGACCGCTGTATTTTTCCATCCATACCAGTGCGGTATTCCCCGCACAGCCATTCCCCAGCTTTGAGCTGGGGAGATCTTTTGTCAGCACATTAACCGCGCCGTTTTTACAGATCCCCCCTTCGGTGCGCTCAAGGTCCGGCCATGCGCCCTGGTGGATACAAATCACGCCGGGTTTGATCCCTTCGCTGACCACCGCGCCAGCCAGCACCTGTCCGCGTTGGTTCCAGACGCGGACCAGATCGCCATCAGCAATACCGCGCGCTTTCGCGTCGCGCGGATGCAGCGTCACCGGTTCACGCCCCGCCACTGCATACTGCTCGCGAAGTGACGAATAGTTAAGCTGGCTGTGCAGACGATGCGCAGGGTGAGCGGAAAGAAGCTGCAACTGTTCCGGTCGGGCGTTGCCATGCCATTCATCCGGCTCAAGCCACATTGGATGCGGCGGGCAGTCGGCATAACCAAAACCGGCAATGCGCGCCGAGTAGATTTCAATTTTGCCACTGTCGGTTTTGAGCGGATGCGCCTGCGGGTCACGACGGAAATCAGCGAAGCGTACAAAGCGGGCATTCTCTTCGCTTTCTGGCATTTCAATCAGGGCATTCGCTTCCCAGAACTCGGCAAACGGCGGCAACGTAACCTGCTGGCTCGCGCCGCGCTGTCGGGCGATGTCGTAGAAGGTTTCCAGCCACGCCAGATCGCTCTTCCCTTCTGTAAAGCGCTCGCGTCCGCCCGGCTCCCAAAGCTCGCTGAGATCGGCGAACACCTCGAAATCGTCACGCGCTTCATCGCGCGGGGGAACCACACGCTTCATCGGCACCAGATGCTGGTTGCTGTAATCGCCCGTCATGGTCATATCGTTACGTTCAAACGATGTGGTGGCAGGCAGTACGATATCCGCGTGCTTTGCGGCGGCGGTCCAGAAACACTCGGAAATGACGACCAGTTCCGGCTTCTGCCAGGCGCGAATCAGCCGGTTAGTGTCCTGATGGTGGGTAAAGTTGGCACCGCCTGCCCACCAGATAAACTTAATCTCCGGGAAGTGTCGATCCATACCATTGTGCTGATAGAACGCTCCCGGTTTTTCCAGCGCTTCAATAATGCGCGCCACGGGGATTTTTTCGACCGCCTCAATACCGTCTTTAACGCAACCCTGCATGGATGCCAGTACCGCCGCCCGGCGCGTGGGGTTACCGCCATTGGCAAAATGATACGACAGGCCAAAACCGCCGCCGGGGATGCCAATCTGGCCCAGCATCGCCGCCAGCGTCACCAGCATCCAGTGTTTCTGCTCGCCAAACTGCTGGCGCTGCATTCCCCAGCCGGACATCAGCATGGTGGTATTTTCGTGGAAAAGTTTTGCCAGTTCGCGAATTTTCGCCGCCGGAATACCGCAAATATCCGCCGCCCACTCTGCCGTTTTCGCCACGCCGTCGCTTTTCCCGGTCAGGTAGTCAGCAAAGACGCTATAGCCTTCCGTGCAGCGCGCGAGGAAAGCCTCATCCTGCCAGCCATTTTCCACCAGTGTATGGGCGATACCGAGCATCATCGCCACATCAGTGCCCATATGCGGCGCTAACCACTCCACGCTCTCGCCAAAGAAATCGACCGTCTCCGATCGCATCGGATCGATGCAGATCAGACGTTTGCCGCTTTTGCGTAAAGCATCGAAATAGCCGATACCCTGCTCATCGGAGGCGTTCCACGCGATTTTCAGCGTGTTTAGTGGGTTAGCGCTCCACAGCACCACCACATCGGTGTGCTCCAGGACTAACGGCCAGCTGGTTTGTTGTTGATACACCTCGTTGCCGCCGACCACATACGGCATGATCGCCTGCGCCGCGCCGGTAGAGTAGTCCCCCAGATGGCCGGTATAGCCACCGGCAAGGCTCATATAACGCTGCAACAGTGTCGCCGCTTTATGCAGCACACCGTTCGACCGCCAGCCGTAAGATCCGGCGAAAATGGATGCCGGACCATGCGCCTCACGAATCCGTTTGTGCTGCTGATGGATGAGGGCAAGCGCATCATCCCAGGAGACGCGGACAAACTCATCCTCTCCGCGAACGCCCTGCGGGCTGTCCGGAGACGCCAGGAAGCCTTTACGTACCATCGGGAAACGGACGCGGGTTTTACTGTGGACCTGGTCGCGCACCACCGTTTGCAGAGAGTTAGGGTGATTGGTGGGAAGCGCCCCGCGTGAAGAGAGCACCGTTTCGCCGTCGGTTTCAACCAACATCGGCCCCCAGTGGGCTGCCGTAAGAACTGTTTTAACTGCAGAGTTTGCCAAAGCGCGCTCCTGATGCATGCAGGTGGCGACAGCGTCATCTCGCTGTCTTGTGAAATAATCAATGTCGCGCTCTATCATCCACACGCGCGGCGAATTGGCAAAGAATTAAACGGCATGATAGCCACGCAGAAGGCGATAAGCGGTATGTTCCCCCTTGCCAGTGCGGATTTTCGCGCTATCGTGTGGTCTCACAACTACCGCGAGGGAAGCACTTATGGCGAAAACGACGCGCCCGACGATAAGCGATGTCGCGAAAGCGGCAAAAACGGGCAAAACCAGCATTTCACGCTATCTGAACGGTGAAAAACATCTTCTGTCGGATGCATTGCTGGCGCGGATCGAACATGCCATTGCCGAACTCGATTACCGTCCCAGCCTGATGGCGCGCAATCTCAAGCATGGTCGTACCCGCCTGATTGGCCTGATTATCGCGGATATCACCAACCCCTATTCCGTGCATGTGCTGAGCGGTATTGAGGCAGCCTGTCGGGAAAAGGGCTTCACCCCGCTGGTTTGTAATACCAACAACGAAGTCGATCAGGAGCTGCACTACCTGGACCTGCTGCGTAGCTATCAGGTGGAGGGCATCGTGGTGAACGCCGTCGGGATGCGCGAAGAGGGGCTCAACCGGCTGCAGCAATCTTCTCTGCCCATGGTGCTGATTGACCGCAAGATCCCCGATTTTGCCTGTGATGTCGTAGGGTTAGACAATACCCAGGCCGCCACCACCGCCACCGAGCACCTGATTGAACAGGGCTTTGAAGCGTTGCTGTTTCTGAGCGAACCGCTGGGAACGGTGAATACGCGCCGGGAACGCCTGGACGCCTTTCGCGCAACGCTTGCCCGCTACCCCGGCACGGTGGCCGAAAACGCCGAAACGCCGCTGCATGAAAGCAGCCAGATTGATAACGTGCTACGCCAGTTTCACGCCAGCCATCGCGGGATGCGTAAAGCCGTTATTTCCGCCAACGGCGCACTGACGCTGCAGGTCGCCCGCTCATTAAAACGTATCGGTCTGCACTGGGGTAGCGATATCGGCCTGCTTGGCTTTGATGAGCTGGAATGGGCTGAGCTGGCCGGTGTGGGCATCACCACTCTCAAACAGCCGACCTGGCAAATCGGCTATGCCGCTGTAGAACAAGTCGTTGAGCGTATCGAAGGCAATAGCGATACCGTCCGCGAGCGGGTCTTTTCCGGGGAGCTCATCGTGCGCGGTTCAACTGCGCGATAATTAACCTTCGTGATGACGATCATAAATTCGATGCACCGCGCTTTTCTTTGGAACCGGTTCCATCTAGCGTTAAAGACAAGCAAATTGTCTTTAACTCCTGGGAAGCCGGAAGATGAAAAGAAAAATCATCGTTGTCACCGCCGCCTATGGCAGCGAACAAATTAACGCGATGGGCGGCCAGTGCGCCGTCCTGCCGCTGATTGCCAACGCAGGCGCAGACGGCGTGGAGATACGCCGCGAACTGTTAAGCGATAAAGAATTGAGCAGCCTGCCAACGCTTGCTGCCACCATCGAAGCCCACCGTTTACTGGCCTGCTACTCGGCGCCACAAGCCTTGTGCCTGGAAGATGGCTCCCTGAACCCGCACCTGCCTGCTCTGCTTGAAGAAGCGCGCACGCTCAAGGCGCTGTGGCTCAAAGTCTCACTCGGTCATTATCAGCGTAAAGACGTGCTGGAAACCTTACGTGGCTGGCTCGACGAGAGCGGAATGGCGTTGGTGGTGGAAAACGACCAGACCGAATGCGGGCAACTGGCGCCCATGCAGCGTTTTAAAGCCGCCTACTCTGTCATGGCGCTACCGGTGACGCTCACCTTCGACACCGGCAACTGGGTATGGGTCGGCGAGTCGCCGGAAGCGGCTGCTCATCTTCTGGCCCCTGCGGTGAGCTATATTCATGTGAAGGCAGCCATCCCACACCATGAGAATTATCGCGCCGTGGCGCCGGATAAAGCCGATGAACGCTGGCTTGCCCTGTTAAACCAGCTGCCGCCCGATGCCCCGCGCGGGATTGAGTTTCCACTTGAAGGCGACGACCTGACCGCCGTCACCCGTCACTACGTCGATTTGTTACGTGAGGAGTAACGCCATGCCTAACTCGCTTGATGTCATCACGATTGGCGAAGCCATGGCCATGTTTGTCGCCACAGAAACCGGCGAGCTTGCCGATGCAGAACATTTTGTGAAGCGCGTTGCGGGCGCGGAGCTGAATGTGGCTACAGGCCTGGCGCGACTGGGGATGAATGTCTGCTGGATCAGCCGCGTAGGCGATGACAGTTTTGGACGTTTTGTTCTTAACTCGCTGAAAAAAGAGAATATTGACACTCGCGGTGTCACTGTCGATGGGCGCTACGCAACGGGCTATCAGCTTAAATCGAAAGCCGAAAATGGAACCGATCCCATTGTAGAGTATTTCCGCAAAGGATCGGCGGCCAGCCACCTTTCAACGGAGGATTTTCACGCCGCGGCATTCAACGAAGCGCGCCACTTGCATTTGAGCGGCGTTGCGGCCGCGCTCTCTGCGACATCGTATGAACTACTGGAACATGCGGCAGCGGCAATGAAAGCACAGGGTAAGACCATTTCCTTCGACCCGAATCTGCGCCCGGTACTGTGGAAAAGCGAAGCGGAGATGGTAGAGAAACTTAACCGCCTCGCTTTCCAGGCCGACTGGGTGTTACCGGGGTTGAAAGAAGGCGTGATCCTGACCGGACAGCAGTCGCCGGAAGGTATCGCTGATTTTTATCTGCAGCGTGGCGTAAAAGCGGTGGTGATCAAAACCGGTCCGGATGGCGCCTGGTACAAAACCGCCAGTGGCGAACAAGGCGCGGTCGCCCCGGTAAAAGTGGATAACGTGGTCGATACCGTCGGTGCAGGGGATGGTTTCGCCGTCGGGGTGATTAGCGCTCTGCTGGAAGGTAAGACAATGCACCAGGCCGTACGGCGCGGCAATAAGATTGGCTCGCTTGCCATCCAGGTATTAGGGGATAGCGAGGGACTGCCTACTCGGGAAGAGTTGGGCGAGTAATTCCCCCCTCACCCCAGCCCTCTCCCGGCGGGAGAGGGAGAAATACATCGCAGCACTGATCCCCTCTCCCTCGAGGGAGAGGGTTAGGGTGAGGGGGAAAGCTCCTCACAAAAAAACAAAGCCCCCCTGGACCCTACAAACAGGCGGCGCAAACCTCAACCATAGAGGCAACATTATGAAAAGCTCGACAAATGCAGCAAAACGCTGGCTTTACATCATGCCGATTGTTTTCATCACTTACAGTCTGGCCTACCTCGACCGGGCGAACTTTAGTTTCGCCTCAGCCGCCGGGATCAACGACGACTTAGGTATTACCAAAGGGGTCTCTTCCCTTCTCGGGGCGCTGTTCTTTCTGGGCTATTTCTTCTTCCAGATCCCCGGCGCGATTTATGCGGAGCGCCGCAGTGTTCGCAAACTGATTTTTGTCTGCCTGATTCTGTGGGGTGGCTGTGCGTCACTGACCGGGATGGTCACCAATATCCCCATGCTCGCCGCCATTCGCTTTATTCTCGGCGTGGTAGAGGCCGCGGTCATGCCCGCCATGCTGATCTATATCAGCAGTTGGTTTACCAAATCGGAACGCTCACGCGCCAACACCTTCCTGATCCTCGGTAACCCGGTCACCGTGTTGTGGATGTCTGTGGTCTCAGGATATTTGATTCAGGCGCTCGGCTGGCGCGAAATGTTCATCATCGAAGGGGTTCCCGCCATCATCTGGGCCTTTGCCTGGTGGATGCTGGTCCGTGACAAACCGACTCAAGTTGGCTGGCTGTCAGAGGACGAAAAATCTGCCCTGCAAACACAGTTAGATCAGGAACAGCAAGGTATCAAAGCGGTACGTAATTACGGCGAAGCCTTCCGTTCCCGTAACGTTATTCTGCTGTGTATGCAATATTTTGCCTGGAGTATTGGCGTTTACGGTTTTGTACTGTGGCTGCCTTCCATCATCCGCAACGGCGGGGCCAACCTCGGTATGGTCGAAGTAGGCTGGCTTTCATCTGTCCCGTATCTGGCCGCGACCATTGCGATGATTCTGGCCTCCTGGGCGTCGGATAAACTGCAAAATCGTAAGCTGTTTGTCTGGCCACTGTTGCTGATTGGCGGCTTCGCCTTTATCGGATCCTGGGCTGTCGGCGCAAACCACTTCTGGGCCTCTTATACCCTGCTGGTGATCGCCGGTGCAGCCATGTACGCCCCCTACGGCCCGTTCTTTGCCATTATTCCGGAGATGCTGCCGCGTAACGTTGCGGGTGGCGCCATGGCGCTTATCAACAGTATGGGCGCGCTCGGTTCTTTCTTCGGCTCCTGGTTCGTTGGCTACCTCAATGGCGCCACAGGCAGCCCGGCAGCCTCGTACATTTTTATGGGGGTGGCACTTTTTGCATCCGTGTGGCTTACTTTAATTGTTAAGCCTGCTAACAATAAAACGTATCCAGCTGGCGCTCGTCACGCCTGAATCTTAACGAGGGAGAACCCATGAAGCCGTCCATCATCCTGTACAAAGCATTGCCTGATGATCTGAAACGTCGCCTGGAAGCGCATTTCACCGTCACACAGGTGGCCAACCTGCGACCGGAAACGGTGGAGCAACACGCCGATGCGTTCGCCAGTGCCGAAGGCCTGCTGGGTTCCAGTGAAAAGGTGGACGCTTCACTGCTGGCAAAGATGCCGAAACTGCGTGCCGCATCAACCATTTCAGTGGGTTACGACACCTTTGATGTGGACGCGCTGAACGCGAAAAAGATTCTGCTGATGCACACCCCGGCCGTGCTGACCGAAACCGTGGCCGATACCATCATGGCGCTGGTGCTGAGTTCCGCACGTCGGGTGGTGGAAGTGGCGGAACGAGTGAAGAAAGGCGAATGGACGAAGAGCATTGGTCCTGACTGGTTTGGCGTTGACGTACACCACAAAACGCTTGGCATCGTAGGCATGGGACGCATCGGTCTGGCGCTTGCGCAGCGCGCGCACTTTGGTTTCGGTATGCCGATTCTCTATAATGCGCGCCGCCAGCATCAGGAAGCGGAGAGCCGGTTCCAGGCCCGCTACTGCGATCTCGATACGCTGCTTAAAGAGTCTGACTATGTGGTTCTCGTCCTGCCATATACCCAGGAAACGCATCACCTGATCAACGCTGAGAAGTTCGCCATCATGAAATCCTCAGCGATTTTTGTGAATGCGGGTCGCGGCCCGGTTGTCGATGAGAAAGCCCTCGTTGAGGCGCTGAAAAAAGGTGAGATTCATGCGGCCGGTCTGGATGTGTTTGAGAAGGAACCGTTGCCAGTGGACTCCCCTCTGCTGACGTTACCCAACGTGGTGGCGCTGCCGCATATTGGTTCTGCCACCCACGAAACGCGCTACGGTATGGCCGCCTGCGCGGTGGATAATCTCATTGATGCGCTGAATGGCAACGTCGAGAAAAACTGCGTTAATCCGCAGGTTATCAAGTAAGTCCCCCAACAAAAACAAAAAAGAGGCGATTATGTCGCCTCTTTTTTTTCAGGGATCCCAGGCTTACTGCGTCGCATTCACCGTGGCAGTCCAGGCCTGCGTAAACGCCTGATGCTGAGACGCCAGCGGCCCAATCAGCGCATTATACTGGCTGGCCTGCTGTGAGGTCGGGAACTGGATGCCGTTGGCAACAAAGCTCACCTGCGTACCCTGCTGAGCAATAAAATCACCCACCTGTACCAGCTGTTGCGTGAAGATCTGTGCCGCCGGGATCAGCGGTTGCAGCGCGTTAGCCGGCGCGGTAACCACTTTCGAATACACCTGCTCGAAGACCGGTTTCAGGTCATCCGCCTGTTTCAGGCCGGCATGGGCTGTATCTGCCTGCACTTTCGCATTCTGCAATTGCTGACTCAGCACGCCGAGAGAACCATTTGCCTGACGCAGCGGCTCACGCTGGGTCATATAATCCTGCGGTACGCGAATCGCGTTTACGCTATCTACCACCGGACGCAGACCAGAATCCATCGCCTGATTCACCTGCTGGGAATAACCATACAGAATGGCGTAATCAGAGACGAAGGGGCCAAATTGTTTTTTCTGGTCAGCCGTCAGCGCGGGAAGACGTTCACTGCTACGCATCGCCGTATTTTGCAGGAAATCGATAAATGCCTTACGCTGATCGCCTTCTTTATCAAAACACCCACTCAGGCCAACTACCATTAACAACGCCGCAAGAGGCGCAAACCAGCGAGAGCAGGACTTACCTGTCGCCATTTTAATACTCCTTTCACCCAAAAATGCGCACAACGAAACACGCGTGCCTGACGGCTTACAAGGATAGTCCAGGTCGGCGTCTCAGGATACCCTTTTCCATGCTTTCTTATTAACGACGAGGCAAACCTCACGCCGTCTCGTCATGCGATTTTTTGCTAACGATTTACAAAAAAATACGTATTTATTCCTGGGCTTGCGTAATCAAGCAATTAACGTTCAGCGAAACGTTTGAATATGCATCTCA
The DNA here is from genome assembly GCF_023613995.1 of Citrobacter sp. MNAZ 1397. Classification (NCBI taxonomy): domain Bacteria; kingdom Pseudomonadati; phylum Pseudomonadota; class Gammaproteobacteria; order Enterobacterales; family Enterobacteriaceae; genus Citrobacter; species Citrobacter sp. MNAZ 1397. The sequence goes on along the minus strand of NZ_JAKIVH010000003.1, from coordinate 164,126 downwards.
AAAGCATGAAAGGCCTTTTTATTCGCGATATATCCTTGTCGCTGCCCCACGCCAGCGGTTTTAGCGACTATTCTTACTGGTGCTGTATCACTATCCGCTGTGTGTTTTTAGAGGAGTTCTCAATGGAATATAAAGATCCGATGTTTGAGCTGCTGAGCAGTCTGGAACAGATTGTCTTTAAAAAAGATGTAGCGCAAGCGGTTACCCTGACCCAAAAGCCTAATTATTTCAATGAGTTTGAACAATTACGACGTGGCACTGGGTTAAAAATCGATGATTTTGCACGCGCAATGGGTGTTAGCGTAGCAATGGTTCAGGAATGGGAATCAAAACGTGTTCGCCCTTCAGCAACCGAAATGAAACTGATGCGCCTGATCCATTCAAATCCGATGCTCAGTAAACAGTTAATGGAATAAGCATGACTGTCAAAACCCCCGCAACGACGGGGGTCAATACCCTCTTACTTCCTTTCACAGTGCCATTTTTCTCCTCGCCACTCTATCTGGTGCGTTAAATTTAACGCCTGCAGAAAGGCCTCATCATGTGAAACCACCACTATGGCGCCCGGAAAGGTCGATAGCGCCAGTTCAATCGCCTGTGTCGAGGTCAAATCAAGGTGGTTGGTGGGTTCATCAAGCAAGAGCAGCTGTGTCGCCTCACGACGCCAGAGTACGCAGGCCAGCGCCGCTTTCAGACGCTCACCACCGCTTAATGCCGCCAGCGGCAACGTCACTTTTTCGGCCCCGAGGTGCAACTGCGCCAGTCGGGTTCGCAGTACCCCCTCCGCCAGCGGCGTATCGCCGGCGTTAAGGTGCGCCAGAACCGAAAGGGAAAGATCCAGCCGCGACAGATGCTGGTCGAGATATGCCGTCGCGACGGATACCTGACACGCACCAGCCAGCGGTTTTTCTTCTCCGAGCATGACGCGCAGCAGGGTCGATTTTCCACAACCGTTTGGCCCACGGATCGCTACACGCATCGGCCCGTCCATTCGCCAGTTGAGGGGAGACGGCGCGCCATAGGGCAGGACCAGATTGTCCATTACCAGCACCTGTTTCCCCTCGGCCACCTGGCTGCCCGGCAGGGTAAACATGACTGGCGCATCTTCTTCAACCCTCTCCCGCGCTTGTGCAACTGCGGCATTCAGCGCCTCATTCTGTTCACGATGTTGTCGACGTAGCGTGCCTGTTCGCTCCTTCGCTGCCCCTTTGTATTTCACCCGCTCGAACGAGGCGATGTTGAGCGTATCGACAGTACGCAAGGTCTGGGCTGAACGTCGCTGGCTTGCATCATGCTCTTTTTGCAGGCGCTGTCGGGTTCGACGCCGCTCGGTGGCCGCATGCTCCAGCGCGGCGTAAGCCGCCTGTTGTTCAGCTTCGCGTTGGCGTTGGTAGTCTGCGTAGTTGCCGCCGAAGCTCCGTAACCCGGCAGGAGATAATTCGAGAATACGCGGCATCAGGGACAGCAATTCCCGGTCGTGGCTGGCGACCAGCGTCCCTCCCTGCCGACGGGAAAGTCGCGCATAAAACCATTCCCGACCTTTCCTGTCGAGATGGTTGGTCGGTTCATCAAGCAGCAGGTAATCGGCGTCTGTCATCAACGCGGCGCACAGCAGCGCGCGTATCCGTTCGCCGCCGCTCAATTCTGCCGCAGGCCGCGCCGGGATGAACGGAGGCAGATCGGCATCCAGAAAAGCCGCCGTCAGGCGCTCCTCCAGATCCCAAAAGCCCTCCAGACGTTCAAGATCTTCCGGCAGGTAATCACCCGATTCGATACGTCGACGCGCGGCAAAAACCGCGTCATAACCCAGCAATTCAGCCAGCGTTGTCGAGGGGGATACGGTGTGCTGTTGAGCAACGTAGGCCACAGAACCAAAACGTTCGATATGTCCGGATGCAGGGAGATCCACCCCCGCCAGAAGACGCAGTAAGCGGGTTTTACCACAGCCGTTGCGCCCGACCAGGCCGCACAACGCGGGTTCGAGCGAAAGAGAAATCGGGCCAAAAAGCGTCACGCCCGTCGCAAACTGACAGGTGACCTGATGCAAAATAAATGAAGGGGATTGGGCATACTGAGCCATAAGCACTCCTGAATGAAATCAATACATCCCCTGCTCGCGATATGCGCAAAGCAAGGATTCGAAATCAGCAGGTGTGTTTATCCATTTTCAGTCGGCCTCAGTGAGACGAGGGATTCGTCGGGACAAAGGATAGCCGTATCGCAGGCGGGATTTCAAGGGTAATGTTTTTGAAAATCCCACCCCGCAAATGCAGCATAATCAGCGTGGCAATCACTGTCGGTGTCAAAATCAGGGCCGCACCATCGTTAGCAAACAGCGCAGCCACCGCTGAACCAAGCAATACAATCCATGTAAACAGCAGACGGCCATTCCCTCTTCCCCAGCGTGAAACGTGCAGCGCCGTCCACTAAAGAATATATGTTTAGTTTGATACCGCAATTTATCGGCACACGTGAAAATAGCCCCTCTCCAGCATGAAGGCCGCAGAAGGACTGTTCTGAGCAATATCTCGGGGCATAAAAAAACCTGCCCGAAGGCAGGTCTTTCGTTATCGGCTACGCACTTACTGCAGCAGGGAAATATCCGCAACCTGCAGGAACAACTCGCGCAGTTTTGACAGCAGCGTCAGACGGTTCAGACGAACGTCTTTATCTTCCGCATTCACCATCACGTTTTCGAAGAACTCATCCACCGGCTCACGCAGGGATGCCAGTTCCACCAGCGCTTCCTGATAACGGCCTTCGGCAAAGTACGGCTGCAGCTTGTCGCGCAGAACGACCAGATTGCCCGCCAGTTTGATCTCTGCCGCTTCTTTGAGTACGGACGCATGCACGATGTCGTTCAGTGTCTCGTCAGATTTCGCCAGAATATTAGAGACGCGCTTGTTGGCCGCCGCCAGCGCAGAGGCCTCTTCCAGCGTACGGAAGTGAGATACCGCCTTCATGCGTGCGTCGAAATCTGCCGGACGGGTCGGACGACGCGCCAGCACGGCCTGGATGGTGTCGACGGTGTAGCCTTCGTCCTGATACCAGGCACGGAAACGACCGAGCATAAAGTCGATAACGTCATCAACCACTTTCGCGTTGGTCAGCTTGTCGCCGTACAGACGCACCGCTTCTTCGGTCAGCGTTTGCAGATCCAGGTTAAGGTTCTTCTCAACGATGATACGCAGCACGCCCAGTGCGGCACGACGCAGCGCAAACGGGTCTTTATCGCCTTTCGGATGCTGACCGATACCGAAGATACCGGCAAGGGTGTCCATCTTGTCAGCAATCGCCAGCGCGCAGGCGACAGGGTTAGACGGCAGGTCATCACCGGCAAAACGCGGCTGATACTGCTCATTCAGCGCAACGGCAACATCTTCCGCTTCGCCGTCATGACGCGCGTAGTGCATGCCCATAACGCCCTGCGTGTCGGTGAACTCGAAGACCATATTGGTCATCAGGTCGCACTTAGACAGCAGACCCGCGCGGGTCGCGTGATTCACGTCAGCGCCAATCTGAGCGGCAATCCAGCCCGCCAGGGCCTGAATACGGTCAGTTTTGTCGCGCAGCGTACCCAGCTGTTGCTGGAACAGCACGGTTTGCAGGCGCGGCAGGTTGTCTTCCAGACGTTTTTTACGGTCGGTGTTGAAGAAGAACTCGGCGTCTGCCAGACGCGGACGAACGACCTTCTCATTACCGGAGATGATTTGTACCGGATCTTTCGACTCAATATTGGCCACAAAGATAAAGTTCGGCAGCAGCTTGCCCGCGTTGTCATACACCGGGAAGTACTTCTGGTCGCCCTTCATGGTGTAGACCAGCGCTTCGGCAGGCACCGCGAGGAATTTCTCTTCGAATTTCGCCGTCAGTACTACCGGCCATTCCACCAGCGAGGTCACTTCTTCCAGCAGACTATCGCTCAGGTCAGCGTTGCCGCCAATTTTACGCGCTGCTTCTTCAGCGTCTGCTTTGATTTTGGCTTTACGCGCTTCGTAATCAGCCACAACTTTGCCGCGCTCAAGCAGGATCTGAGGATACTGATCGGCATTGTCGATAGTGAACTCCGGCTCGCCCATAAAGCGGTGACCGCGAATCACGCGATCGGACTGGATGCCGAGGATAGTGGCGGGAATGACTTTGTCACCCAGCAGCAGGGTCACGGTGTGAACCGGACGCACGAAGTGGACGTCAGACGCGCCCCAGCGCATCAGTTTCGGGATCGGCAGCTTCGCCAGCGAGGTGGCGATCATGTCTGGCAGCAGTGCCTCGACGCTCTCGCCTTTCACATGCGCGCGATACAGCAGCCATTCACCTTTGTCAGTGGTCAGACGCTCAGCCTGATCGACGGTGATACCGCAGCCACGCGCCCAGCCTTCTGCCGCTTTGCTTGGTTTGCCTTCGGCGTCGAACGCCTGAGCAATCGCCGGACCGCGTTTTTCAACCTCACGGTCAGGCTGAGAAGCCGCCAGATTCGCCACTTTCAGCGCCAGACGGCGCGGCGCGGCAAACCATTCGATTTTACCGTGCGCCAGGCCAGCGTTATCCAGCTCAGCGGTCACGTTCGCAGCAAAAGATTCAGCCAGGCTGCGCAGGGCTTTTGGTGGCAGCTCTTCGGTGCCAATTTCCACCAGGAAAGTTTTCTCAGACATGGCCGCCTCTTATTTATTCTTGTTGCACATCGGAAAGCCAAGGGCTTCACGGGAAGCGTAATAGGCTTCTGCCACTGCTTTGGTCAGCGTGCGAATGCGCAGAATGTAGCGCTGACGCTCGGTGACGGAAATGGCTTTACGCGCATCCAGCAGGTTGAAGCTATGAGCGGCTTTCAGAATACGTTCATATGCAGGCAGCGGCAGCGGGTTTTCCAGCGCCAGTAACTGCTGGGCTTCTTTCTCATACTGCTCGAAGCAGGAGAACAGGAAGTCGACATCCGCGTATTCGAAGTTGTAGGTGGACTGTTCCACTTCGTTCTGATGGAACACGTCGCCGTAAGTGGTTTTACCCAGCGGGCCGTCGCTCCAGACCAGGTCGTAAACGCTGTCTACGCCCTGAATATACATCGCCAGACGTTCTAAGCCGTAGGTGATCTCACCGGTAACCGGCTTACATTCCAGACCACCGACCTGCTGGAAGTAGGTGAACTGCGTCACTTCCATGCCGTTCAGCCACACTTCCCAACCCAGGCCCCAGGCACCCAGCGTCGGGTTTTCCCAGTTGTCTTCCACGAAACGGATATCGTGGATGGTCGGATCCATACCCAGCTCTTTCAGAGACCCGAGGTACAGCTCCTGGATGTTGTCCGGAGACGGTTTAATCACCACCTGGAACTGATAGTAGTGCTGTAAACGGTTCGGGTTTTCGCCATAGCGGCCATCGGTTGGACGACGGGAAGGCTGCACGTAGGCAGTCGCCATCGGTTCTGGCCCCAATGCACGCAGGCAGGTCATTGGGTGAGATGTGCCGGCGCCAACTTCCATGTCCAGAGGTTGAACAATGGTGCAGCCCTGACGAGCCCAGTAATCCTGTAAGGTCAGGATCAGGCCCTGGAAGGTCCTGGTATCAAACTTTTGCATATGATTTCGTGCTGGATACGTGTGGATTTAAAGGAAGGGGCCAGTATACCCGCTGACCGGAAGATATACAGTATGAAACGGGTCTGTTTATGGAAAATTGAAGAACTAGCGCATCGAGAGATGCAAAAACTGGCCTTCCGGGTCAAAAGAGCAGACAAAACCTTCCTTCCGGGGGGTAACGCCACGCATTTCATAGCTACTCTGAAACTGTTCGAAGCTGGTCACTGCGATATCTTGCGAATCGGTATTGTAGCGGTGCGCCGCAGATTGCTTGCAGAGTTGTTCCATTTCGAGGGAGTGCGCCGGGCTCACTTTCGCTTTTTGCGCACGTTGCGCAGGTATTTCTTGTGGCGCGCTGCATCCGGCCACCAGCAGGAACAACAGAGCTGACACCATACTTTTGATCATCATTTTTTTACCGCCAGGCTAAGCTGCTGTTATTTTTAGAAGTCAGGAGTGCGAAGCAATGAATTTTGCAAAACTGCCGGAACATCACAAGTACAGGCAAGAAAAACTCGGATTTATCCAGAAAGAAAGTGCCTTAAATCGTAAGTCAGAGGGTATTTAACGGGAAAATTGAGGAACAGATGTCGTCGAAAATATACTGGATTGATAATCTGCGAGGGATCGCCTGTTTGATGGTGGTGATGATCCATACCACCGCCTGGTACGTGACTAACGCAGCCAGCGTAAGTACCGTCGACTGGGGGGTCGCCAATCTCCTTAATTCCGCTTCTCGCGTCAGCGTGCCGCTCTTTTTTATGATCTCGGGTTATCTCTTTTTTGGCGAACGCAGCGCCCAACCGCGTCATTTCTTGCGGATCGGTTTATGTTTGCTGTTCTACAGTACGCTCGCGTTTCTCTATATTGTCTTTTTTACCTCGATTAACGGCGAGTTATCGCTCCGAAACCTGCTACAAAAACCGGTGTTTTATCATCTGTGGTTTTTCTTTGCGATTATCGTTATCTATCTCGTCTCGCCGCTCATCCAGGTCAAAGAGGTGAGCGGGAAGATGCTGCTGGCGCTGATAGTTGTCATTGGCATTATTGCCAACCCCAATACGGTGACGCAAAAAATCGGCCATTTCGAATGGTTACCCATCAACCTGTATATCAATGGCGACACGTTCTATTACGTGTTGTATGGCATGCTGGGCCGGGCATTAGGGATGATGGATACGCAGAAAAAATCGCTTACGGTGCTGAGCGCGATTGTTTTTGTCGTCGCCGCGTTTGCCATTTCTCGCGGTACCCTGCATGAACTGAGATGGCGGGGAAACTTCGCCGACACCTGGTATGTCTATTGTGGCCCGCTGGTGTTTATCTGTGCCATGTCCCTGTTCACTCTGGTGAAAAACACCCTCAGTACGCGGGCGCTACCGGGATTAGCCATCATTTCCCGCCACTCACTGGGAATCTACGGTTTTCATGCCCTGATCATTCATGCGCTGCGAACCCGTGGCGTCGAAATTCAGGCCTGGCCAGTGCTCGATATCCTGTGGATTTTTACCGCAACGCTGCTCATCAGTCTGGGATTGTCGATACTGCTGCAACGCATTGATACACGGCGGTATGTGAGCTAAAAAGCAGCCCGGCCGTCAGCGCCGGGCGATGAATTATTCCTGCACCTCAGGGGGCACGACTTCCGGCTCGGTTTTATCCCAGCCATCACGGACATTTTTTTGCACGGCGACAATACCAAACAGACTAAGAAAGAAGGCCAGACCGTAAAACCCTTTCTCACTGAGTAGCAATGTCGCATTCCACAGTCCGACAAGCAGTAAGCCGATTGAAATGATGAAGGTCATCAGGCACATAAAGTAATAAACCTGCGTGGTGGGAATGCCTTCATAACGGTCTCTGATCGTTTTTTGATAGGAGGCGGCGGCAAAAAGGCCAAGCAGCAGCACCGCAAAGTAATAACCCCGTTCATTCAGTTGCATCTCAGCATTCCACAAGCCCACCAGATAAGACGCCACGCCTCCCATCAGGGCCACCCACGACACGATATTGAACGCGGGAGAAACATGTGCTGCGTTTTTTTCCATCAATAATACCCTCCGTTTTTTGGTAACCCATAGTAAAGGCACAGGGGCGAAGCGGGAGGGAGAGGGCCATTTTTCAGAAAACGCCAATAGCGACATTACCCGGCGGCGCGCTGACGCGCACGGTGCAGCTGGCGGGGAGAAGAAAATCCGGCGGCCATCGCGGCCTGCTCCATACCCCGCCCTTGTAATAGCCACTGCTCGGCCACCGCCAGACGCAGTTGTTCCAGATAATCACGCACACTGATACCCAGATGTTGCTGGAACAGACGTGTTAAATGTCGTGGGCTCACGTGCGCCTGCTCAGCAATATCCACCAGTTGCCAGGTTTTTTGCGGTTCGGCGCTAAGAGCATCTTGTGCGCGGTGAACCGCAGGGTGAAGGTGATTGCGATAGCGCAGCCACGGCGAGAGCTGCGGGTCATCGCCGGAGCGACGGAACCAGACCACCATCTCGCGCGCCACCGCCAGCGCCGTTTCCGGCCCACACAGCCGATGAATGATATGCAGCGTCAGATCAATACCGGAGGTGATGCCAGCGCTGGTCCAGATCCCCCGGTCTTCAATGAAAATCCGATTCTCTTTGACCAGTGCGGCGGGCGCCGCCGCCCTCAGACGCGCAATGACATCATGATGCGTAGTGCACTGAATCCCCGTCATCAGCCCCGCTTTTGCCGCCAGTAGCGAACCGGAACAGACACACATCAGCAGCACCTTCTGGCTGTGGATCAACGGTTGCAGACGCATCAGCCAGTGGCGGACAGTATCAGCCTGGGGCGTGGCAAAATAGTGAGCGGACTGATGAACGCCAGGCAATACCAGCAGGCTGCCTTCCGGCAGGCTGTCCGGCAACGGCGCAATATTCCCCATCGTCAGTCCGATAGAGGTCGACACCTCAGCGTCCGGTCCAATGTAATGCAGGCGAAAGGCCTCACCCGCCAGAGAGAAGGTTTCTGCCGGGCCGGTCATGTCCAACGCCAGCACGCCCGGTAACATGACGAACCAGACATCGGTGGTCATAGGGATTCCAGTGTTTCACTAACAGTTTTCACGGTGGCGAAACGGCCTTCCAGCACCGTTTCCGTACGATGACGCAATGCGTCGCAGTCCAGCGTAATACCTTTATGCGTCATCGGGAAGGTTAACGTCGCCTCACTGACAAAAGTCACTCTGTAGCCAAGATCTGACGCTACGCGGGCGGTCGTTTCACAGCACTGTTCGGTGCGCATTCCGCAAATAATCACATGGTTAATGTCACTTTTACGCAACCAGTGATCCAGCCCGGTATCCGTAAAAGCATTATGCACATGCTTATAGAAGACCACCGCAGGCTGATGTTGCAAGAAGTCCATTGGCGCAACATAACCACTTTCCAGCGCGAACGGACCGCCATCAGCGACATGAAAAATATCCACTACCGGGACATCACGCGCAATACAACCAGCAATCAGGGTCAGCATGGCGTCGCGAAAGGCGGGGAAATTGTCCTCCTGCCAGCTGTCGCGATGCAGGAAAGAGATTTGAGTATCAATATTGATAAGAGCGGTACGTGACATTTTGGGACTCCTTACACAGTGGGTGTAAGGCTATTCTGGCAAGGAGCAAGCAAGGTGCTAAGACCAAAAAAGGACATCATCAGGATGATTACAGACGAACATCCTCCCCGCAAAGGCGGGGAGGACGCAGACGTTACGACATCAACGGTAAAAGCTGCTGATAGATACGGCGGAAGGTTTCACGGCGCGGTTGGTACAATGCATGGCGTGCGGCATCGGGCAGATGCTGCTGTTCAATCGGCAGTTGAGGTAACAGGCTGGTCGCCGGGACATCCGGGTTGGCGGCAATTTGCGCCAGACGGGCCGCACCTAAAGCCGGGCCGACATCTCCCCCCGTGCGGTAATCAAGCTGCTGCCCGCTGATGTCCGCCAGCATTTGTCGCCAGTAGCAGCTGCGCGCCCCACCGCCGATAAGCGTGATACTTTGCGGTTTCACGCCGCAGGCGTGCACCACATCCATCCCGTCGGCCAGTGCATAACCCACCCCTTCCAGCACCGATTTTGCCAGTTCATTCGGTCCGTGCTGATGGGTCAGGCCGAAGAACACACCTTTGGCTTCCGGATTGTTATGCGGCGTACGCTCGCCGGAAAGATAGGGTAAGAACCAGAGATCGCCCGCGTTGTCATCCGCCTGTTCCGCCGCGGCAATCAGCGCCTGTACAGAATCCAGCCCGGTCAGCTTAGCGGCCCAGTCCAGACAAGAGGCGGCGCTCAACATGACCGACATAAGATGCCAGCGTCCTGGTAGCGCATGGCAAAAGCTGTGTACCGCGCTTTCAGGATTGCTGAGAAAACCTTCGCTGACCGCAAAATAGACGCCGGACGTTCCCAGGGAAAGCATCGCCTGCCCGGCGTCCGCCATGCCAACGCCCACGGCTCCCGCCGCGTTATCGCCGCCGCCCGCGACGACAGCAACCTGCGCCATTCCCCAGCGCTCCGCCACCTCCGGCAATAAGGTGCCTGTGATATCACTGCCTTCGAACAAGGCCGGCATATGATCGCGGGTCAGCGCGCAGGCGGCGAGCATCTCGTCGCTCCAGTCGCGTTTTGCCACATCCAGCCACATCGTACCTGCGGAGTCCGACATATCGCTGGCGTACTGTCCGGTCATTTGCCAGCGCAGATAATCTTTCGGCAGCAGGACCTTCGCCACGCGAGCAAACACGTCAGGTTCGTGACGCTTCACCCAGAGTAATTTTGGCGCGGTGAACCCCGGCATCATCAGGTTGCCGGTTATCGACCGTGAGTTTTTTACCTGCGCTTCCAGCAACGCGCACTCTTCGGCACAGCGCCCGTCATTCCACAGAATCGCCGGACGCAGTACCTGATTTTCGTTATCGAGCAGCGTGGCGCCATGCATCTGCCCGGCCAGGCCAATGGCCTTCACTTGTTGTAGTGAATGCTGTTCACCGAGAGCGCGAATCGCCCGGTCCGTGGCCTGCCACCAGTGCAGCGGGTCCTGCTCCGACCACAAAGGGTGCGGGCGCGACACCGTTAGCTTTTCCGTTTGTGAGGCCAGTACGGTGCCCTGCTCACTGAGCAAAATTGCTTTTACCCCTGATGTGCCAAGATCAATCCCGATATACATAGATGGCTCCTTAAAAAAACCTGCCCGGCAACGCTATGCGTACCGGGCCGGGTCGGTGTGCAGGCCCGAATACAGGCCAGCCTCGGTTACTTGTCGAACAGGTAATGGTTAACCAGATTTTCCAGCAGTTCCTGATGTCCGCTCTGATGGCGTGGCGCCAGGTTTTGCTGTTCAGCGTACTTCGCCAGTTCAGCAAGCGTTAGCTGACCCTGCAGAATTTGCTGGCCAAGTTCACCATTCCAGCCGGCATAGCGTTTCGCGACGCGTTTATCCAGCTCGCCGTCTTCACTCATCCGCGCGGCCACTTTCAGCGCCAGCGCCATGGTGTCCATTGCCCCAATATGGCCATAGAACAGATCGTATTTGTCGGTGCTCTGGCGACGCACTTTGGCGTCAAAGTTCAGACCGCCGGTGGTAAAGCCGCCCGCTTTGATGATTTCATACATCACCAGCGCATTCTCTTCCACGCTGTTCGGGAACTGGTCCGTATCCCAGCCCAGTTGCGCGTCACCGCGGTTGGCATCGACCGAACCGAAGATACCCAGCGCGATAGCAGAGGCAATTTCATGGTGGAAAGAGTGGCCTGCAAGCGTGGCGTGGTTCGCCTCGATGTTCACTTTAATCTCTTTTTCCAGGCCGAACTGTTTGAGGAAGCCGTACACCGTTGCCACATCATAATCATATTGATGCTTCGTCGGTTCCTGTGGTTTTGGTTCAATCAACAGCGTGCCGCGGAAGCCGATTTTATGTTTGTGTTCGACAACCATCTGCATGAAGCGGCCAATCTGCTCGCGCTCCTGACGCAGATCGGTATTGAGCAGGGTTTCATACCCTTCACGTCCACCCCACAGCACGTAGTTTTCGCCACCCAACTGGTGAGTTGCATTCATCGCGGTCACCACCTGAGTGGCCGCCCAGCTAAACACCTCTGGGTCCGGGTTAGTGGCAGCGCCAGCACCATAGCGCGGGTTAGTAAAGCAGTTGGCGGTACCCCACAGCAGTTTCACGCCGCTCTGCTGCTGTTTTTGCGCCAGCACATCCACCATGTGGGCAAAGTTATTCAGGTACTCTTTTAGCGAGGCGCCTTCCGGCGAGACATCGACATCGTGGAAGCAGTAGTACGGCACATTCAGTTTGTGGAAAAACTCAAACGCCACATCCGCTTTGCGCTCTGCCAGCGCCAGCGCGTCGCCCGGCTGTTGCCATGGTCTGTCGAATGAACCCACACCAAACATGTCAGCACCGTTCCAGCAGAAGGTATGCCAGTAGCAGGCGGCAAAGCGCAGGTGATCTTCCATTCGCTTACCCAGCACTAACTCGTCCGGGTTGTAATGACGAAACGCTAAAGGATTGGTTGTTTTCGGGCCTTCATAACGAACACGTTCGAGCTGGTCGAAATAAGCATGCATAATGAGCTCCATAATCAGGTGTCGGCAAAGATTCATTTTCCAGGTAATACTGGATTCTCTCCTCGCCTTGCTCAATTACGTTATTTCACACTGACATTAAGAGAATGCGCAAATGTGCGCCATCTCGCAAAATAAGTCATAAGAGAACCGTTGTGTTAATTGTTGCCACCTGCAAAACCGTTTCCGCTTATTTTAAAATCAGATCACGGTCAAAATTCCACAAATAAACCAAAAAACATAACGCCGGGATAAAAACCAGCAATTGCCAGCCACCGTTTACGCGTTAAGAATTTGCAACGTTCATCGCAGTGCATGTTTCTTTTATCTCGCTTCGTCACCCTACAAAAAGGTATTACTATTATGAAGATAAAGAACCTTTGCCTTACTTTGTGTGCTTCTTTGCTGCTTGCCAGCATGGCCGGTCACGCAAAAGAAGTAAAAATCGGTATGGCGATTGATGACTTACGCCTCGAACGCTGGCAGAAAGACCGTGATATTTTTGTGAAAAAAGCCGAATCGCTGGGTGCCACGGTTTTTGTCCAGTCGGCTAACGGTAATGAAGAAACCCAGATGTCGCAAATTGAAAATATGATCAACCGCGGCGTTGATGTTCTGGTTATTATTCCCTACAACGGTCAGGTATTAAGTAATGTTGTAAAAGAAGCCAAACAAGAAGGGATTAAAGTGTTGGCTTATGATCGTATGATCAATAATGCCGACATTGATTTTTATATTTCCTTCGATAATGAAAAGGTTGGTGAATTGCAGGCGCAAAGCCTGGTCAGCAAAGTGCCTCAGGGCAATTACTTTTTGATGGGTGGCTCGCCCGTTGATAATAACGCCAAATTATTCCGCGCAGGCCAGATGAAAGTATTAAAACCTTATATTGATAGCGGCAAAATTAAAATTGTCGGCGATCAGTGGGTTGACGGCTGGCTGCCTGAAAATGCGCTGAAAATCATGGAAAACGCCCTCACGGCGAACAACAACAAAATCGACGCTGTCGTGGCGTCTAACGATGCTACCGCAGGCGGTGCAATTCAGGCGCTTAGCGCCCAGGGTCTGGCTGGCAAAGTGGTCATTTCAGGCCAGGACGCCGACCTCGCCGGGATTAAACGCCTGATGAATGGTAGCCAGACTATGACGGTCTATAAACCCATCACCCAGTTGGCTAACACTGCCGCAGAGATCGCCGTTGAGCTCGGTAATGGCAAACAGCCGAAAGCGGATTCCTCCCTCAATAACGGTCTGAAAGATGTCCCCGCCCGTCTGTTGACGCCGATTGAAGTCACCAAAGACAACATCGACGCCACGGTCATCAAAGACGGGTTCCATAAGAAAGATCAGCTCTAAGCCTCGCGGCGTGTCTCCCGACAGGAGGCACGCCGGAACATGTCTTCAGGCACTGTGAATACCTCGAATTACGTGGAGCAGTTATGCCTTATTTACTTGAAATGAAGAACATCACCAAGGCCTTTGGCGCGGTCAAGGCCATTGATAATGTGAGTCTGCGGCTCAATGCAGGCGAAGTATTATCTCTTTGCGGTGAAAATGGCTCCGGCAAATCCACGCTGATGAAAGTACTGTGCGGCATTTATCCCTGGGGCACCTATGACGGCGAAATTATCTTTGCTGGCGAAACCCTGCAGGCCGGCCATATCCGTGATACCGAGCGTAAAGGCATTGCGATAATTCATCAGGAGCTGGCGCTGGTTAAGCATCTGACAGTACTGGAAAACATCTTTCTCGGTACCGAAATCACCCATCATGGCGTGATGGATTACGACACCATGACGCTGCGCTGTGAAAAGTTGCTCGCTCAGGTCAGTCTGACGATTTCCCCTAATACCCGTGTCGGCGATCTTGGGCTTGGGCAACAGCAACTGGTAGAAATCGCCAAGGCGCTGAATAAACAGGTCCGTCTGCTTATTCTTGACGAACCGACCGCCTCGCTCACCGAACAAGAAACGGCCGTCTTGCTGGATATTATTCGCGACCTGCAAAACCACGGGATCGCCTGTATTTATATCTCGCACAAACTTAACGAGGTGAAGGCCATCTCTGACATCATCTGCGTGATCCGCGATGGTCAGCATATCGGCACACGCGATGCCACAGGCATGAGCGAAGACGACATCATCACCATGATGGTGGGTCGCGAACTCACGGCTCTCTACCCCAATGAACCCCACACCACCGGCGATGAGATCTTACGCGTCGAACATTTAACCGCCTGGCACCCGGTCAATAAGCACATCAAACGGGTCAATGACGTCTCCTTCTCCCTTAAACGTGGCGAAATTTTGGGTATTGCCGGGCTGGTGGGGGCAGGACGTACCGAAGCGGTGCAGTGCCTGTTTGGCGTCTGGCCGGGACGCTGGGAAGGCAATATCTTCCTTGATGGCAAGCAGGTACACATCCATAACTGCCAGCAGGCCATCGCCAGCGGTATCGCGATGGTGCCGGAAGACCGCAAAAAAGATGGCATCGTCCCTGTGATGGCCGTCGGCAAAAATATTACCCTCGCGGCGCTGGACCAGTTTTCCGGCACACTGAGTAGCCTGGACGATGCAGCAGAGCAGCACTGCATTTTGCAGTCGCTGCAACGTCTGAAAGTGAAAACCTCCTCCCCCGATCTGGCGATTGGTCGCCTGAGCGGCGGGAATCAGCAAAAAGCCATTCTTGCCCGCTGCCTGCTGCTCAACCCGCGCATTCTGATCCTCGACGAACCGACGCGCGGGATTGATATCGGCGCGAAGTACGAAATTTACAAATTAATCAATCAACTGGTACAGCAGGGGATTGCCGTTATTGTCATCTCTTCCGAATTGCCCGAAGTGCTGGGGCTCAGCGATCGGGTACTGGTGATGCATGAAGGCAAGCTAAAAGCCGACCTAATTAATCATCAACTGACCCAGGAGCAGGTCATGGAAGCGGCGCTGAGGAGCGAACATCATGTCGAAAAGCAACCCGTCTGAAATGAAACTATCCGCCCCGGTACCGGGTGCCTTCACAGGGTTGAAGTCCCTGAATCTACAGGTCTTTGTTATGATTGCGGCCATCGCCGTGATCATGATGTTCTTTACCTGGATGACCGACGGCGCTTACCTGAGCGCACGTAATGTCTCAAACCTGCTGCGCCAGACGGCCATCACCGGCATCCTGGCGGTAGGCATGGTGTTCGTCATTATTTCAGCGGAAATCGACCTCTCCGTGGGTTCGATGATGGGCCTGCTGGGCGGTGCGGCGGCGATTTTCGACGTCTGGCTGGGCTGGCCTTTACCGCTGACCATTGTGGTCACGCTGGTAATGGGTTTACTGTTGGGTGCCTGGAATGGCTGGTGGGTCGCCTATCGTAAAGTGCCGTCGTTTATCGTCACCCTTGCGGGGATGCTGGCGTTTCGCGGTGTGTTGATAGGCATCACCAACGGCACGACCGTCTCGCCCACCAGCGCCGCCATGTCGCAAATCGGGCAAAGCTATCTGCCTGATGGCGTAGGTTTCGGCGTAGGTGCGCTGGGGCTTGTCGCCTTCATCCTGTGGCAGTGGCGTGGACGGCTGCGCCGCCAGGCGATGGGGCTGACCACCACCGCCTCCACCGCCGTCGTGGGTCGCCAGTCGCTCATCGCCGTGCTGGTACTCGGCGCCATTTGGCTGCTTAACGATTATCGCGGTGTCCCGACGCCAGTATTGCTGCTTGTCTTTCTGCTGCTGGCGGGGATGTTTATGGCCACGCGCACCGCGTTTGGCCGTCGCATCTATGCTATCGGGGGTAACCTTGAGGCGGCGCGCCTGTCCGGGATCAATGTGGAGCGCACCAAGCTCGCGGTATTCGCCATCAACGGCTTGATGGTAGCGATTGCCGGGTTGATTCTCAGCTCACGTCTCGGTGCGGGTTCCCCCTCGGCGGGTAATATTGCCGAACTGGACGCTATCGCCGCCTGCGTTATCGGCGGCACCAGCCTCGCAGGTGGGATTGGTAGCGTGGCGGGGGCAGTGATGGGGGCATTTATCATGGCGTCACTGGATAACGGCATGAGCATGATGGATGTGCCCACATTCTGGCAGTACATCGTTAAAGGGGCCATTTTGCTGTTGGCGGTGTGGATGGATTCCGCCACCAAACGTCGGGCGTAAACCAGGAGCGATCACACTGCCGGAAGATTTTTCTCCGGTAGTGTGCCGAATATGATAATCAGAATTAATGATTAACCAGCGACGGAACCGATATGTTCGAGAAACGCCACCGCATTACGTTGTTATTCAATGCCAACAAAGCCTATGACCGCCAGGTGGTTGAAGGGGTTGGCGAATATTTGCAGGCGTCACAATCTGAGTGGGATATTTTCATCGAAGAAGATTTCCGCACCCGCATCGAAAACATCAAAGAGTGGCTTGGCGATGGCGTCATTGCCGACTATGACGATCCTGAAATTGAGCGCCTGCTGGCCGATGTTGACGTTCCGATTGTCGGCGTCGGCGGCTCCTATCACGCGCCGGAAAACTACCCGCCGGTGCATTACATTGCTACCGATAACTTTGCCCTGGTCGAGCAGGCCTTTCTGCATCTTAAAGAGAAAGGGGTGCACCGCTTTGCCTTTTATGGTCTGCCCGCCTCCAGTGGTAAACGTTGGGCCGTTGAGCGAGAGCATGCTTTTTGCCAGTTGGTCGCACAGGAGAAATATCGCGGCGTAGTCTATCAGGGGCTCACCACCGCGCCGGAGAACTGGCAGCACGCACAAAATCGGCTGGCAGACTGGCTGCAAACGCTGCCGCCGCAGACGGGCATTATCGCCGTGACCGACGCCCGCGCCCGCCATGTGCTCCAGGTGTGTGACCATCTGCATATTCCGGTACCCGAGAAACTCTGCGTGATTGGTATCGACAATGAAGAGCTGACCCGCTACCTGTCCCGCGTGGCGCTCTCATCGGTTGCCCAGGGGACCCGACAGATGGGCTACCAGGCGGCGAAACTGCTGCATCGCCTGTTAGACAACGAACCCATGCCGCTACAGCGCCTGCTGGTTCCACCGGTACGCGTGGTGGCGCGGCGCTCAACGGATTACCGCTCCCTGAATGACCCGGCGGTCATTCAGGCGATGCATTACATTCGTAATCACGCCTGTAAGGGAATCAAGGTAGAGCAGGTGTTGGATGCCGTCGGGATTTCACGTTCGAATCTGGAAAAGCGCTTTAAAGAGGAAGTGGGCGAAACCATCCATGCGGTGATCCACGCCGAAAAACTGGAAAAAGCACGCAGTCTGTTGGTTTCCACCTCCCTTTCCATCAATGAAATTTCGCAGATGTGCGGCTACCCATCCCTGCAATATTTCTATTCGGTGTTTCGCAAAGAGTACGACAGCACGCCGAAGGATTACCGTGAACGCTACGGTGAGACACTGATTTAACGTGGTATTCAGAAAAGAAAAACGCCTTCCGACAGGAAGGCGTTTATGCGATTACATGTGCGAGGCGATGAGCTGCTGGTTATCCTGATACATGGCAAACAGATAGTTGTTGTAACTCTTGCCTTTGGTGGAATAACC
The DNA here is from genome assembly GCF_023613995.1 of Citrobacter sp. MNAZ 1397. Lineage (NCBI taxonomy): Bacteria > Pseudomonadati > Pseudomonadota > Gammaproteobacteria > Enterobacterales > Enterobacteriaceae > Citrobacter > Citrobacter sp. MNAZ 1397. Next base: position 146,410 of record NZ_JAKIVH010000003.1, on the reverse strand, counting down.
CTTCAGCTTGTGGATCATGTTGCTGGCTGTTACTTCCTGGTCCGCTTTACGCAACTGTGCGCGCGACTTGCGGAAAGAGGCATAAGCCGGGTGGGTGTTCAGATTCACCACATAGGCGTCCACAGACTCTTTCACCGATTCAAAGTGCGAATACCCTTTCACTTTGCCTGGGCCATTTTTACAACTGCCTTTCCCGCATTTCATACCGAAGAGGTTGTTGTTGGTACGCGCCAGTTTCGACGTACCCCAGCCGCTTTCTGCCGCTGCCATGGTGGCGACCATGCTGTCCGGGATGATGTCCACGCGCTCCATCAACGCATTCCACGGAATACGGCGGGTATTGCCAGACCAGCTCACTTTGTAGCGTTTGGCGATATCCTTTAAGCGTGTACGGTCAGCCGTCGACCATTGTTGGCTATATTGACGTGTCATCAGCCAGTTACGGTCAGCGGTAATCGCTGCATTTTGACTGGTAATGTAAGGCATGACCGTCCGGAGAAACGCTTTCTTTCTTGGTGCTCCGGAAGGGTATTTTCGCAAGTCAGGAAGTGAACTGCTATTTACACTATTGCGAGAATACTCTTGTTTACTGATTGCCTGTTTTTTACCGGTCGTCTTTGAGATTGGGGCTTTGTGACTCGCTGTTTTGCTGTGCGTCTGCGCAAGCACCTCACCTGAAAATGCCACGGTGAGTAACATGAGTATCGTAGCCCCTATTCGTCGTAAGGGAGTCGATATCATTAAGTCTCCTGGTCGGATATAAACATTCCAACACCTTATTTTTTACACAATTTTGAGAGCTGAATCTCAAATCATATCAAAAATAGCGCTTCAGGGCACGTACAGAAATAATCCAATTCCGAAAGCCTGTCATCTCAAACCTGTCAGGTAACGAAAACAACAGCAGAGATTTGTGGCGGTTATCGCAAATTCTGCGCAAAATTTGCGCACGATCACTCACCCGGCGCTCTCCACCCTGGCGATTACCCGAACAGGATGAGTTGCCCGCGCTGCGCCAGTGGCACAATAGTCAAAACGGATGCCACGGGAAGGTTCAGATGAAATACAGTGCCCTTTTTCTCCTGCTTATACCGGCCCTCGCCAGCGCCAACTGGTCGGCTCCTGGTCTCTCTGCCTTTTCAGATGATGGCACCGGGGTCTGGCGCAGCAGCAGCACATTGCAGAAAGGGGCGTATCCGCTGACCCTGCACAACGATCAGCAGTGCTGGCAGCCTGCCGCCGACATCAAACTCAACCAGATGCTCTCCCTGAAACCCTGCACTGGCGATGCCCCTCAGTGGCGCGTTTTCCGTGAAGGGCAATACCAGATTCAACTCGATACCCGCTCCGGCACGCCAACGCTGATGCTGTCGGTGAAAAGCGAAGCCGCAACTCAGGCGGTTAACGTGGTGCGCCAGTGCCCCATCTGGGACGGTAAAGCCCTGACGCTCGACGTCAGCAAGACCTTCCCGGAAGGGACCATGGTGCGCGATTTCTACAGCCAGAAAACGGCGATAGTGCAAAACGGCAAGATAACGCTGCAACCGGCTAATGGCAGCGGCGGTCTGCTGCTGCTCGAACGGGCCGAAACCACCGCTCCAGCCCCTTTTAGCTGGCAAAACGCGACGGTCTATTTCGTGCTGACTGACCGCTTCGTCAACGGCGATCCGTCAAACGACAACAGCTACGGACGCCACAAAGATGGGATGCAGGAGATTGGCACGTTTCACGGCGGCGATCTGAAAGGGCTCACCAGCAAACTGGACTACCTGCAACAACTCGGCGTCAACGCGCTGTGGATTAGCTCACCGCTTGAGCAGATCCACGGTTGGGTGGGCGGTGGAACAAAAGGCGATTTTCCGCATTACGCCTACCATGGCTACTACACGCAGGACTGGACCCGTCTGGACGCCAATATGGGCAGCGAAGCGGATTTGCACACCCTGGTGGATGAAGCCCACAAACGCGGGATTCGCATCCTCTTTGACGTGGTCATGAACCACACGGGCTACGCCACGCTGGCGGATATGCAGGAGTATCAGTTCGGCGCGCTCTATGTTGAGGGGGCAGAGCGCAAAAAAGTGCTCGGCGATCGCTGGACCGACTGGCGACCAGGACCAGGGCAAAGCTGGCACAGCTTTAACGACTTTATTAATTTCAGCGACAAAGCCGCCTGGGAAAACTGGTGGGGTAAAAAATGGATCCGTACCGACATTGGCGACTACGACAACCCCGGCTTCGATGACCTGACCATGTCGCTGGCCTTCCTGCCGGATTTAAAAACTGAATCCACCACGCCGTCAGGATTGCCGAACTTTTATCGCCATAAACCTGATACCGCCGCACGTGAAATCCCCGGTTACACGCCGCGGGATTATCTGACCCACTGGCTAAGTCAGTGGGTGCGTGATTACGGCATCGACGGTTTCAGGGTCGATACCGCCAAACATGTCGAACTTGCCGCCTGGCAGCAGCTTAAAACCCAGGCCACCGATGCGCTGGCCGAATGGAAAAAAGCGAACCCGCAGAAAAAGCTCGACGATGCGCCGTTCTGGATGACCGGAGAGTCCTGGGGGCACGGCGTCATGCGCAGCGATTATTACAACCATGGCTTTGATGCGATGATCAATTTTGATTATCAGGAACAGGCCGCAGGCGCGGTGAAATGTCTGGCTAATATGGATCTCGTCTGGCAGCAGATGGCGGAGAAGCTGCAGGGGTTCAACGCGCTGAGTTACCTCTCATCTCATGACACCCGCCTGTTTCGCGAGGGGGGGCAGGAAGCGGCAGAGTTGCTGATACTGGCACCAGGGGCGGTACAGATTTTTTATGGCGATGAAACCAGCCGGCCTTTCGGGCCGACCGGCTCTGACCCGCTACAAGGAACGCGTTCAGACATGAACTGGCAGGACATCAACGGCAAGGCGGCGCAAACCCTGCAACACTGGCAAACGCTGGGACAGTTCCGCGCCCGTCACCCGGCCCTGGGCGCAGGTAAGCAAACAACACTTAGCCTGCCGCAAGGATACGGCTTCGTTCGCGAGCATAACGGCGACAAAGTGATGGTGGTCTGGGCGGGGAATCACTGAGTCTCTTCCCGGGCCGCATCCGGGACATTCCCCGGTGGCGCTGCGCTTACCGGGGCTACCAAAGCCATTGATTGCCCGCCAGTCGTAGCCCGGATAAGGCGTTTGCGCCGCATCCGGGATATTCCCCGGTGGCGCTGCGCTTACCGGGGCTACCAAAGCCATTGATTGCCAGCCAGTCGTAGCCCGGATAAGGCGTTTACGCCGCATCCGGGACATTCCCCGGTGGCGCTGCGCTTACCGGGGCCACCAAAGCCAATGATTGCCAGACCAGTCGTAGCCCGGATAAGGCGTTTGCGCCGCATCCGGGACATTCCCCGGTGGCGCTGCGCTTACCGGGGCTACCAAAGCCATTGGTTGCCCGCCAGTCGTAGCCCGGATAAGGCGTTTGCGCCGCATCCGCGACATTCCCCGGTGGAGCCGCGCTTACCGGGGCTACCAAAGCCATTGATTGCCAGCCAGTCGTAGCCCGGATAAGGCGTTTACGCCGCATCCGGGACAGGCCGCAAACCCGGCGGTCAGACAGACTCACCCAACAATATAAAATCCCACCAAATCATAAATCAACAAAATAAAACGTCACCACACCCCATCTCATCCGATTTGCACAGCAGGGTATGTAGCGCTATGGTTAGCCATTTTTAAAATCGGCCCGACAGAACATCAGCTATGACATTTTCACTTTTCGGCGACAAATTTACCCGTCACGCAGGCATCACCCGCCTGATGGAAGACCTTAACGATGGCCTGCGCACTCCCGGCGCCATCATGCTTGGCGGCGGTAATCCGGCGCAAATTCCGGCGATGACCGACTACTTCCATAGCCTGCTGGCAGAAATGGTCGAAAACGGTAAAGCGACTGATGCGCTGTGTAACTACGATGGTCCGCAAGGGAAGACAGAGCTGTTGACGGCGCTGGCAAACATGCTGCGCGATGAACTGGGCTGGGACATTGAACCACAAAATATTGCACTGACAAACGGCAGCCAAAGCGCGTTTTTCTACTTATTCAATCTGTTTGCTGGCCGCCGTGCCGACGGAAGTACCAGTAAAGTACTGTTTCCATTAGCGCCTGAGTATATTGGCTATGCCGATTCCGGGCTGGAAGAAGATCTGTTTGTCTCCGCGCGCCCGAACATCGAACTGCTGCCGGACGGCCAGTTCAAATACCATGTTGATTTCGAACACCTGCATATCGGTGAAGAGACCGGGATGATCTGCGTATCACGCCCGACCAACCCAACCGGGAACGTCATTACCGATGAAGAGCTGATCAAACTGGATGCCCTGGCCAATCAGCACGGCATTCCGCTGGTGATTGATAACGCCTATGGCGTCCCCTTCCCGGGCATTATTTTTAGCGAAGCCCGGCCTTTATGGAATCCGAATATTATTCTCTGCATGAGCCTGTCGAAGCTGGGCCTGCCGGGAAGTCGTTGCGGTATTATCATCGCCAACGACAAAGTGATTTCCGCCATCCGAAATATGAACGGCATTATCAGTCTCGCACCAGGCGGTATTGGCCCGGCGATGATGTGTGAAATGATTAAGCGTAACGATCTGCTGCGCCTGTCGGAAACCGTGATTAAGCCGTTTTACTACCAGCGCGTGCAGGAAACGATCGCGATTATTCGTCGTTACCTGCCGGAAGAACGCTGTCTGATTCACAAGCCGGAAGGAGCGATATTCCTCTGGTTGTGGTTTAAAGACCTGCCGATCACCACCGAGCTGCTGTACCAGCGACTGAAAAAGCGCGGCGTGTTAATGGTTCCCGGCAACTATTTCTTCCCGGGACTTGATAAGCCATGGCCGCATACGCACCAGTGTATGCGCATGAACTATGTGCCAGACCCGGAAAAAATCGAAGCCGGGGTGAAAATCCTCGCCGAGGAAATTGAAATCGCCTGGCGCGAGCACGCGTAACAGATAACACGGCCCTCCTGATGAGGGCTCACCTGCCTGCCTCTCTTAACCCGAAACGTCAATGTGTTACGCTAAATAACTGTTGAGGCGGTTTTGTCGCAGCCTGATGGGATCAACACAGGATAGCGCGTTAGTCGGGCAGGCTTCCACGCAGGCAGGTCCGGCTTCGCGGTGCAGACACAAATCGCATTTTTGCGCTTCTACCTGGCCCTTTTCCATTGTCACTTGCATGGCGCCGAACGGGCAGGCCAGCATGCAGCTCTTACAACCGATGCACAAAGCCTGCTCCACATACACCGCGCCATTGACCCGACTGATAGCCCCGGACGGGCAAACATTGGCACAAGGGGCATCTTCGCAGTGACGACAGGTGACCGCCGTAGAAAACGTGCCGGTTTTTATGACGCGAATACGCGCGCTGAAGGTTTTCGGGGAGATCGCTGCGCAGTCCTGATCCTGCTGGTGTGAGACTACACAGGCGACTTCACAGGTACGACAGCCGATACATTTGGTCGAATCCGCAAGTATAAAACGGTTCATTCTCCACACCCCTGATACAGAAAAATTCCGCTCAGAGTGCCAGAGAACGAACCGTCTTCGCTTTGATCCCGATGGTGAAAGCGGGTAAATCGTTCATTTGCCCGAGCACATCTGGCCTTCTGCCTACACGCGCAGCGTAAATCCCAGCTCGTTAGAGATAGCCTGTGCCGTATCGCGCAGCGGTTTGAGCAGGTTTTTCTCACCAATCTGTTTCAGGCGTGATGTAGAAAGCGAAATAGAGATGGCGTAAGGCACGCGATGATGAATATCAAACACCGGTACGGCAATACAGGAGACGCCCAGCTCATTCTCTTCCCGGTCCATTGCCATACTGGTTTCACGGATCTGCGCCAGTTCATCATACATCGCAGGCAGGCCGGTAATGGTATTACGCGTCAGCGGTTGAATCTGCTCCTGATGCGTCTCCCAGTACTCTTTCACATAGTCGGGCTGTCCGAAGGCCATATAGATTTTCCCCATCGCCGAGCAGTACAGCGGCATATGCTGGCCAATATAGGCGCGCGTACGCAACATGCCCGTCGTCGGTTCCAGTTTGTAAATCAGGATGGCGTGATCGTCTTCGCGGCTGGAGAAATTGATGGTTTCCCCGGTCGCCAGGTTCAGCGCTTCCAGATGCGGCGCGGCAACGTGGATGATATTCAGCGACGTCAGCGCTTTTTGGCCGACGGCGATAAATTTTGTGGTTAAGCGGTAGCTCCCGGCAGCGGGCGCGGGGGTAACGTAGCCGCAGGATTGCAGCCCCTGCAGTAATCGGTGCACGGTACTTTTATTCAGCCCCGCCAGTTCGGACAAATGCGCCAGCGGACAACCGTTCGGGTAATTGCTCAGTATCTCTATCAACATCAAACCGCGAAACAAGCTCTGGCTTCCTGCCGGCCTCTCTTTCTCCTGCGTGTTTTCACTCTCTTTGGTGTTCATCGCTTCCGCCTCCTTTTTGTGGCGACCTGATGGTAGCGCAAAGTGTGTTTCACTTCACGATCTGAACAGAAATTTTGTAATTTATTGATTTTATTACATTTCAAAAATATATCCAGCAATTGATTTGTCAAATCATGATCGCTATATTTGAAATCAGATTTCGCATAGTGAAATTTACAGGTTGCACAACGTTCTCTTTCCCTCGGTGGGAGGTCACCTTAAATGGCAGAAGCAGCAGTGTTATCTCCGTTGTTATCCATGCGCCATATCGTTAAGCGCTTTGGGGGAAATGTGGCGGTCAACAACGTCAGCCTGGATATCTATCCGGGCAAGGTTGTGGCACTGCTGGGGGAGAACGGTGCGGGCAAATCCACGCTGATTAAGGTGCTGGCCGGCGTCTATTCCCGCGACGGCGGCGAAATCCTGTTTCGCGGTGAACCGGTGGATTCTGCCGCCGCGCTGCGCCAGGGCAACGAACAACCTATCGCCTTTATCCATCAAGACTTAGGTCTGGTGGAGTGGATGACTGTCGCGGAAAACATGGCGCTGGTGATGGGGTTTCCCCGTCGCTTTGGGCTGATCGACTGGGCGGCAACACGCCGCCAGGCGCAAAAAGCGCTGGAAGATATCGGCATTCAGCTTGACCCGGATGACCGTGTGTTCGACCTCTCCCGTACTGAAAAGTCCCTGCTGGCAATAGCCCGCGCGGTGGCAGTAGATGCCTCGGTGCTGGTGCTCGATGAGCCGACGGCTTCCCTTCCTGCGGACGATGTTCGCCACCTGTTCCGGGTGATGAACATCCTGCGGGAAAAACAGGTCGGCATGATTTATATCACCCACCGTCTGGATGAGGTGATGGAGATGGCCGACTCCGTTTGCGCCATGCGCGATGGTTGCTATGCAGGCGGTGGTGATATCGACCACTACACCCTGCGTGGTCTGGTCGAGCTGATTGTTGGCGAAAGTCTGCGTGACGACCAGCGCCAGGCCTTACCCGGTAAGGATGCGCCGGTGCTGTTAAAGATGGACAACGTCAAAGTGGGTGATACCGGACCCGTTTCATTCGAGCTGCGTGCCGGTGAGATGGTGGCGCTCGCCGGTCTACGCGGTGCCGGGCAGGAAGAGATTGGACGTTTGCTGTTTGCCTGCCGTACACAGGAAAGCGGGCAAATAACATTAAATGGCGTGCCGTTTACGGCGACAACACCAGGGGAGGCGATGTCTGCGGGCGTCTCTTTTGTCGCAGGCGATCGCCTTCATGAAAGTCTGATGCCGGGCATGATGGTGCGTGAAAACTTATTTATGAACCCGTGTAAACACGGTCACGCCCCACTGTCCCGCTATAACGAAAAAAGCGAAGCGCCGATGAGCTGGGAGAAAATCCGCCAGTTCGATGTCCGGCCAGCGCAAATCAACATTGAAATCAGCGCACTGTCAGGCGGTAACCAACAAAAGGTTGTGATGGCGCGCTGGCTTTCACTGAATGCCCCACTGCTCATTCTGGAAGACCCGTCCGCGGGCGTCGATGTGGGCGCGCGTGCGGAAATCTACGACCTGCTCAATCAGGCGCTGCAAAACGGCGTAGCCATTCTGGTCATCTCCAATGACCTGGAAGAGGTGGCGCATATCTGCAACCGGGCGCTGGTGTTTAACCGCGGGCAGATTGTCGGCGAGCTTCTCAACCAGGATGTCACGTTCGCCAGGTTGCTCGAACTGGCGTCCGGCAGCGGCACACTACATTAAGTCGGAGTGCGTTAGTTATGGCTAAAACATCAATGAAATCGACGGCCCTGGAATCACGCGTATCACTTCATGAACATGGCGCCGCCGCCTGGCTTGGACAATTAACCACCCGTTACGGTCTGCCCGTGATCTGTGTGGTGCTGGTTATCGTTTTTTCGCTGACGACACCTTCATTCGCTTCACTGCTGACCTTACAGGCCATTCTCGACAGTAAATCGAAAATAGCTCTGCTGGCGCTGGCGGCAACTATCCCGATGATCGTCGGGAAAATCGACCTTAACGTCGGCTTTGGCATCGTGCTCTGGCACATCCTCGCCATCACGTTGCAGGTGGAATATGGCTTTTCCTGGCCGGTAGCCGTGGCGATCGTGCTGGTGCTCTCCGCGTTGTATGGCCTGCTGAACGGCATTCTGGTGGCGCTCGCCGACATCGATAGCTTCGTGGCCACGCTCGGTTCCGGCACCGTGCTCTACGCCATCGCACTCTGGCACTCCGGCGGACGGCAGATTGTCGGCGATTTACCGGACGCCTTTATTGCCCTACACCACTCAGACCTGTTTGGCATTCCGGTGGTGGCTTTTTATGTCCTGTTTGCCGCCGTGGTGCTGTGGATCATCACCGAACACACCCCGATTGGTCGCTGTATGTACGCAGTGGGCGGTAACCCGGTCGCGGCGGCGCTCAACGGGATCGCCGTTAACCGTTACACCATCGGCGCGTTTATCGCCTCCAGCACCTTAACCGGGTTTACCGGGGTGATCATTGCCGCCGAGCAGGGCGTCGGCCAGGCCAGCGTCGGTATGGACTATCTTCTGCCTGCCCTTGTGGGGGCGTTCCTTGGCAGTACCACTATTCGTCCGGGGCGCGTGAACGTTTGGGGCACAGTGGTCGGGATTGCGGTACTGGCGATTGGTATCGCCGGGATTCAGCAGTTCGGCGGCGCATTCTGGGTCGAGCCGCTGTTTAACGGTGCGACGCTCCTGTTGTCGATTACCCTGGCCGGTTATGCACAGCGCCGCCGGGCATTAAATAAAAAACTGGTGCAGCGTGCTCAAACGACCGCACCGGGCTCCTCTGTTACCCAATGACTCTCGCGTAAGGAACTGAAAATGTATAACAAAATAGTTCAATGCTGTCTGGCTGCCGGGTTGATGATGGCAAGCGGTTTCGCCCTGGCCGATGACAGCTATGTTCAGCAGGCACAGGCAGCCATTGCCAAAGCGACCGCGCCTGTCACCGTGTGGGATGGCCCAACGCAGGGCCCGGCGTTACAGCCGAACAAAAAGATTATCTTCATCGCGTCAGACATGAAAAACGGCGGCGTGCTGGGGGTGAAAGAGGGGCTGGAAGAAGCGGCGAAAATCGCGGGCTGGCAACTCGACGTGCTGGATGGCGCGGGTTCGGTGAAAGACCAACTGGCGGCGCTGAACCAGGCAATTGCCCGCAAACCGGACGGTATTGTGATTGGTGGCTGGAACCCAAACGTCGCCAAAATCCCGCTGAAAAAAGCGGTGAAAGAGGGCATCGTGCTGACCGCATGGCACGCCGTTCCGACACCGGGCCCGGTGCCGGCCTACAACATTTTCTACAACGTGACCTCGGACTCTAACGAAGTGTCACGCATGGCGGCGCTCTACGCTGTCGCGAAATCCAACGGCACCGCTAAGGTGCTGATTTTCACCGACTCGCTCTACCAAATCGCCCTGGATAAAGCCAACGCGATGAAGAAAGTGATTGAGCAGTGCAGCGGCTGCCAGGTAGTGGAATTTATCGATACTCCGCTTGCCGACACCTCTAACCGCATGCCGGGCATGACCTACAGCCTGATGCAAAAATATGGCGATAAGTTCGAATACTCACTGGCTATCAACGACCTGTATTTTGATTTTATGGCCCCGGCCCTGCAAACCGCGGGTAAAGGCACGGATGGCAAACCGCCATACAACATCTCGGCAGGCGATGGTTCCGTCACCGCCTACCAGCGCGTACGCGACGGCAAGGCACAAGTCGCGACCGTGCCGGAGCCGCTGAAACTGCACGGCTGGCAGTTACTGGATGAATTCAACCGTGCCTTCGCCGGCAAACAACCGTCTGGCTACGTCACCCCGGCGCACCTGGTCACCAAAGAGAACATCAGCGCCGATGGCGGTCAGAACAACGAATTCGACCCCGGCAATCAGTATCGCGATCACTACAAAGCTATCTGGGGAGTGAAGTGAGATGTTAGCCGTCGCGGGCAGTTTTGAACGCCTCTGTTCTCCGGCCATCTGGGCGGAAGGCCCGGTCTGGCTGGCAGAACAGCAGAGCGTGATTTTCAGCGATGTGAAGGGCAACAAGATGTACCGCTGGAATGCGCAAAGCGGCGTCAGCGTGTTTCGCGCCGAATCCCACTTTGCCAACGGCAACGCGCTGGATAATGAAGGGCGTTTGTTGACCTGCGAACACGGTCGACGCGGTATCAGCCGGACGGATAAGCAGGGCAATCACACCCTGCTGGTGGATAAAATCGACGGACTGCGCTTCAACTCGCCTAACGATATCGCAGTGCGCCAGGACGGGTCGATTTGGTTCACCGACCCGCCCTACGGCATCGTCGGCGACGAAGAGGGCTATCGCGCGGCAAGCCAGGTGATCGGCTGCTACGTCTACCGTTTTGATGAGGCAGGCAACCGGGCGACGATCGTCATCAGCGATACCCAGCGCCCCAACGGGCTGGCCTTCTCGCCGGATGATAAATGGCTGTATGTGGCGGATATGTCGATTATCGATTTCCCCACGCAGGGTCGCCGGGAAATTCGCGCTTACCGTCTCGACGGCGAAAGCGCGGTATTTTCTCACGTGGTCACCCAGGTCGCGCCGGGTATTCCGGACGGCTTTTGCGTTGACCCGGCGGGGAATATTTTCTGCAGTTGCGAGACCGGCGTTTTGATTTTCTCGCCGCAGGGGACGTTGCTGGAAACGATCCCCGTCCCTGAGCGCGTCTCTAATTGCACGTTTGGCGGGCCTGACGGAAATACGCTGTTTATTACCGCGACCACATCGCTTTACCGGGTGACCATCGCCCCCTCCCGTATTCAGGGATAAACAGGATTAATACCGAAACGCACCGGCCCTGCCGGCGCGTTTTTACAACCCAACATAGTTTAGTGGAATGACATTCCATTATGCAAAACGAAGATGTGATGGAGAAAGCGTATGTTATTGAGTTTTTCTGACCTTAAAAATGAGTTTAACCGTGTCCTGCTGGCGCGCGGCGTGGCGGCAGAAACCGCCGATGCCTGTGCGGAGATGTTTGCCCGCACCACCGAGTCAGGGGTCTATTCACACGGCGTAAACCGTTTCCCGCGCTTTATCCAGCAACTGGAAAACGGCGACATCATCCCGGATGCGCTGCCAAAACGCATCACGTCGCTGGGGGCGATTGAACAGTGGGATGCCCAGCGTTCCATCGGCAACCTGACCGCGAAAAAGATGATGGACCGCGCGATTGAACTGGCCTCCGACCACGGTATCGGCCTGGTGGCGGTACGTAACGCTAACCACTGGATGCGCGGCGGCAGCTACGGCTGGCAGGCAGCGGAGAAAGGCTATATCGGCATTTGCTGGACCAACTCCATCGCCGTTATGCCGCCGTGGGGTGCGAAAGAGTGCCGTATCGGGACCAACCCGCTGATCGTTGCCATTCCGTCCACGCCGATCACCATGGTGGATATGTCCATGTCGATGTTCTCCTACGGCATGCTGGAAGTGAACCGCCTGGCGGGCCGCCAGCTGCCGGTTGAGGGGGGCTTTGACGACGAAGGCAAGCTGACTAAAGACCCGGCGCCGATTGAGAAAAACCGCCGCATTCTGCCAATGGGTTACTGGAAAGGCTCGGGCCTCTCCATAGTGCTGGATATGATCGCCACCCTGCTGTCCGATGGCTCCTCTGTGGCCGCCGTCACCGAAGACAACAGCGACGAGTTCAACATTTCGCAGGTCTTTATCGCCATTGAAGTGGACAAACTGATCGATGGCGCCACCCGCGATGCCAAGCTGCAACGCATCATGGACTACATCACGACCGCCGAACGTGCCGATGAAAATGTCCCTGTGCGTCTGCCGGGCCATGAATTTACGCGTCTGCTGGAAGAAAACCGCCGCAACGGTATCACCGTTGACGACAGCGTGTGGGCGAAAATCAAGTCGCTGTAAGGATTATCATCATGATTTATGGACATATTTCTCAACCCAACGCTTGCCGGTATCCAGCAGCGATTGAAAAGGCGCTGGCGTTCCTGCGTACCACGGATTTCAGCAAGCTGGAGCCGGGCGTGGTGGAAATTGAGGGGCGCACCATTTACGCGCAGATCCTCGATTTGACCACTCGCCCTCACGATGAGCTGCGCCCGGAAGTGCATCGCCGTTATCTGGATATTCAATATTTATATTCCGGCGAAGAACAAATTGGTGTCGCCATTGATACTGGCAATAACGTGGTGAGCGAAGAACTGCTTGAGCAGCGCGATATTATTTTCTACCACGACAGTGAAAATGAATCACTGATTGAAATGGTGCCGGGTAATTACGCCATATTTTTCCCGCAGGATGTCCATCGTCCTGCCTGTAATAAACACAGAGAAACAGCGATCAGAAAAATAGTCGTTAAAGTTGCGGTTTCCGCACTGAATTAATCCGTTGTTTATTTATCGATACCCGATAAATAAGAGGAGCGAAACATGAAAACGAATGACGCCGGTTATATTATCGGCGCATACCCCTGTGCGCCTTCGTTTCACCAAAAAAGCGAACAGGAAGAGAAGGAATTCTGGCGTTTACTCGCGGATACGCCGCACATTCGCGGCCTGGAACAGCCGTGCCATGAGAATCTGCATGCCTACGGCGATGAGTGGTTGTTCCGGCACACGCCGGGCGAGTGGCAGATTGTGGTCACTGCCATCCCGGAGACCATGCGTCGTCGCAGCGGCGGCAATCTGGCCTTCGGCCTGGCCTCCAGCGATGAAGAGCAACGTCGGGCATGCGTCGAGTTCCATCGTCATTTGCTGAATAAAATCAATGCAGTAAACCAGCGTTTCGCCAACAAGGTGATTTCGCTGGAGCTGCAGGCTGCACCGTTGGGCGGTAACGCTGATGTGGCGCAGGCAACCGAGGCGTTTGCCCGCTCCATCAAAGAAATCGCCAGCTGGGACTGGTCATGCTCGCTCGTACTGGAACACTGCGATGCCATGAACAAACCCGCCCCGCGCAAAGGTTTTCTGCCGCTGGAAAACGTGCTGGAAACCCTCGCCGGTTACAACATTGATGTGTGCATTAACTGGGCGCGTTCTGCGATTGAAGGGCGTAACACCGCCCTGCCGCTGGAACATACTCAGGTGGTGAAAGCCGCAGGCAAACTGGGGGCGCTGATGTTCTCCGGCACCGCCACCGAAGGGCCGTATGGTGAATGGACTGACCTGCACACGCCTTTCGCCCCTTTCTGCCCGGAAAGCCTGCTCACGGTAGAAAGTGCTAAAGAATTATTTAATGTGGCTGACACAGCAAAATTACAGTTTGCCGGTATTAAGTTACTGGAAATTGATGCTAATGCTGATGCGAATCATCGCATAGCCATATTACGCGATGGCATTCACGCGTTAAACAAATCCAGACAATAAATATAAAGCGTCACTTTAATCGCAAGGCCAGTTACTTTTAACGAGAGATTAATATGAACACTTCCTCTTACGCTACATCTGTGGATATTCCGCGCCAACGTTGGTTAAGAATTATTCCCCCTATTCTTATCGCGTGTATTATTTCCTATATGGACCGCGTGAATATCGCCTTTGCCATGCCTGGCGGTATGGATAAAGAATTAGGTATTTCCGCCACTATGGCCGGTCTGGCTGGCGGTATTTTCTTCCTTGGTTACCTTTTTTTGCAGGTACCGGGCGGGAAAATCGCCGTACACGGCAGCGGGAAAAAATTCATCGGCTGGTCACTGGTCGCCTGGGCGGTCATCTCTGTCCTGACCGGCATTGTCACCAACCAATATCAATTGCTGGCACTGCGTTTCCTGCTCGGTGTGGCGGAAGGCGGCATGCTGCCTGTGGTGCTCACCATGATCAGCAACTGGTTCCCGGATGCTGAACGTGGTCGTGCAAATGCCATCGTCATTATGTTCGTGCCGATTGCCGGGATCATCACCGCTCCGCTCTCCGGCTGGATTATTACCGCACTCGACTGGCGCTGGCTGTTCATCATCGAAGGTCTGCTGTCACTGGTCGTACTGGTGCTGTGGGCGCTGACCGTTTATGACCGTCCGCAGGAAGCGCGCTGGATTTCTGAGGCCGAGAAGAAATATCTGGTGGAAACCCTGGCCGCCGAGCAGCGGGCGATTGCGGGTAAAACCGTGGTCAATGCCTCGCTGGGCGCGGTGTTATCTGACCGCACCATGTGGCAGTTAATTGCGCTGAACTTCTTCTATCAGACCGGGATTTATGGCTATACCCTGTGGCTGCCTACCATCCTCAAAGAGTTGACCCACACCAGCATGGGCCAGGTTGGGATGCTTGCCATTCTGCCTTATGTCGGCGCAATCGCCGGGATGTTCCTGTTCTCTTCTCTGTCCGACCGTACCGGTAAACGCAAACTGTTCGTCTCCCTGCCGCTGATTGGCTTCGCCACCTGCATGTTCCTCTCCGTCACCCTGAAAGAGAGCATCTGGCTGTCATATGCCGCCCTGGTCGGCTGCGGCTTCTTCCTGCAATCCGCAGCCGGGGTGTTCTGGACCATTCCTGCACGTCTGTTCAGCGCGGAAATGGCCGGCGGCGCACGCGGCGTGATTAACGCCCTGGGCAACCTGGGCGGCTTCTGCGGTCCGTATGCCGTGGGGGTACTGATCACCATGTACAGCAAAGATGCGGGCGTCTACTGCCTGGCGGTGTCTCTGGCGATTGCCGCGCTGATGGCGCTGCTGCTGCCTGCGAAGTGTGACGCCAAAGCGTCGTCTGTGGGTGCGGTTAATGCGACCAAACGTGCGGCCTGATGCCCTCACCCTGCCCTCTCCCACAGGGAGAGGGAGTAAACCCGGTGCGGCCTGATGCCCTCACCCCTGCCCTCTCCCACAGGGAGAGGGAGTAAACCCGGTGCGGCCTGATGCCCTCACCCTGCCCTCTCCCACAGGGAGAGGGAGTAAACCCGGTGCGGTCTGATGCCCTCACCCCTGCCCTCTCCCACGCGGAGAGGGCGTACACCAGGATAAAAAGATGAGTGAAAAAGAGACCTTCTGGCTGGGTATCGATTGTGGCGGTACTTATCTGAAAGCAGGACTGTATAACAGCCAGGGTAAAGAATTTGCCATTGAGCGCCAGTCCGTGCGCACCCTCAGCCCGCAACCCGGCTGGGCGGAGCGTGACATGGCGGAACTGTGGCAGCACTGTGCAGCGACCATCTCCCGCCTGTTGCAACGGACCGGCGTTGGCGGTGAAAACATTCAGGGCGTGGGCATTTCCGCTCAGGGCAAAGGATTATTTTTGCTCGATAAAAATGACCAGCCTCTGGGTAGCGCGATCCTCTCTTCCGACCGCCGCGCCATGGAAATCGTCAAGCGCTGGCAGCAGGATGGCATTCCGCAAAAACTCTACCCGTTAACGCGCCAGACCCTGTGGACCGGGCACCCGGCCTCGCTGCTGCGCTGGGTAAAAGAAAACGAGCCGCAACGTTACGCACAGATCGGTTGCGTGATGATGGGCCACGATTACCTGCGCTGGTGTTTGACCGGCGTGAAAGGGTGCGAAGAGAGCAATATTTCCGAATCGAATCTCTACCATATGACCACCGGGCAGTATGACCCCTGCCTGACGCAATGGCTGGGCATTAGCGAGATAGACCCCGCGTTGCCGCCGATTGTGGGTTCAGCCGAGATCAGCGGGGAAATCACCGCTCAGGCAGCCGCCATTACCGGTCTCGCAGCGGGAACTCCCGTTGTGGGCGGTCTGTTTGATGTGGTTTCCACCGCGATTTGCGCCGGTCTGGAAGACGAATACACGCTCAATGCCGTGATGGGCACCTGGGCGGTGACCAGCGGTATCGCCAAAGGGCTGCGCGACAACGAAGCACACCCTTATGTGTATGGCCGCTATGTCAATGACGGCCAGTACATTGTGCACGAAGCCAGCCCCACCTCTTCCGGCAATCTGGAATGGCTAACCACCCAGTGGGGCGACATCAGCTTTGACGAGATCAACCAACTCGTCGACAGCCTGCCGAAAGCGGGTAGTGACGTCTTCTTCTTACCTTTCCTGTATGGCAGCAACGCCGGGCTCGACATGACGAGCGGCTTTTATGGCATGCAGGCGCTGCACACCCGCGCGCATTTATTACAGGCGGTCTACGAAGGGGTGGTGTTCAGCCATATGACGCACCTCAACCGCATGCGTGAGCGTTTTACCGACGTGCGCGCCCTGCGTGTCACCGGCGGCCCCGCCCATTCCAGGGTGTGGATGCAGATGCTGGCGGATGTCAGCGGCCTGCCCGTTGAACTCCCCCAGGTGGAAGAGACCGGCTGTTTTGGCGCAGCCATCGCCGCGCTGGTCGGCACCGGCATCTATCAGAACTTTAGCGATGCCCAGCAGACGCTTAATTACGCGATGCACACCCTGACGCCGGACATGAACGCTCATGCCGCTTACCAGCGCAAATATCACCGTTACCAAATTTTAATTGAAGCACTTCAGGGCTTTCACGCCCGTATTAAGGAGCACTCTTTATGAGCCGACCATTACTGCAACTGGCGCTCGACCACACCGACCTTGCCGCCGCCCAGCGTGACGTGGCGTTGTTAAAAGACCACGTCGACATCGTGGAAGCGGGCACCATTCTCTGCCTCAGCGAAGGGCTGCACGCCGTGCGTGCTTTACGCGCCCAGTGCCCGGAGAAAACCATCGTTGCCGACTGGAAAGTGGCCGATGCCGGTGAAACGCTTGCCCGGCAAGCGCTGGAAGCGGGTGCAAACTGGATGACCATCATCTGCGCTGCCCCGCTCGCCACCATCGAAAAAGGCCATGCCGTCGCCGCCGCACGCGGGGGAGAAATTCAGATTGAGCTGTTTGGTAACTGGACTTTCGATGATGCCCGCGACTGGTACAACACCGGCGTGCGTCAGGCGATTTACCACCGTGGTCGTGACGCCCAGGCGAGCGGCCAGCAGTGGGGCGAAGCGGACCTGGCGCGCATGAAAGCGCTGTCCGACATCGGTCTGGAACTTTCCATCACCGGCGGCATCACCCCTGCCGATTTGCCGTTGTTCAAAGAGATCAATGTGAAGGCGTTCATTGCCGGACGCGCGCTGTCTGGCGCGGCGAATCCGCAGCAGGTCGCCGAAGAATTCCACGCACGCATTCGCGACATCTGGGGAGCGTAACCATGCGCAACCATCCGTTAGGTATTTATGAAAAAGCGTTACCGAAAGACTTATCCTGGCCGGAGCGTCTGGTTCTGGCTAAAAGCTGCGGATTCGACTTCGTGGAAATGTCCGTCGACGAAACCGACGAGCGACTCTCGCGACTCGAATGGACCACCGCCCAGCGCGCCTCGTTAGTGGAAGCGATGCTGGAAACCAATGTATCGATTCCGTCGATGTGTCTTTCCGCCCATCGCCGTTTCCCGTTCGGCAGCCGCGATGAAGCCGTGCGTGAACGCGCCCGCGACATCATGAGCAAAGCCATCAAACTGGCGCGCGATTTAGGTATCCGCACTATTCAGCTTGCGGGTTACGACGTCTATTACGAAGAGCATGACGCAGGCACTCAGCAGCGTTTCGCCGAAGGGCTGGCATGGGCCGTTGAGCAGGCGGCAGGGGCGCAGGTGATGCTGGCGGTGGAGATCATGGACACCGCGTTTATGAACTCCATTACCAAATGGAAAAAATGGGACGAGATGCTCGCCTCGCCGTGGTTCACCGTCTATCCGGACGTGGGCAACCTCAGCGCGTGGGGTAACGACGTACCGGCAGAGCTGGCGCTCGGCATCGACCGTATCGCTGCCATCCACCTGAAAGACACGCAACCCGTCACCGAAACCAGCCCCGGCCAGTTCCGCGACGTGCCGTTTGGCGAAGGCTGTGTGGATTTCGTCAACGTATTCAGCACATTGCAGAGCCTGAATTATCGCGGCGCATTTCTGATTGAGATGTGGACCGAAAAAGCCAAAGAGCCGGTGCTGGAGATCATCCAGGCCCGTCGCTGGATTGAAGCCCGTATGCAGGAAGGAGGATTCATATGTTAGAGCAACTGAAAGCCGAGGTGCTGGCGGCCAATCTGGCGCTACCCGCCCACGGGCTTGTCACCTTTACCTGGGGTAATGTCAGCGCAGTCGATGAAAGCCGCAAACTGATGGTGATTAAACCCTCGGGCGTGGAGTACGAGGTGATGAAAGCCGACGACATGGTGGTGGTGGATATCGCCAGCGGCAAGATCGTGGACGGCAGCAAAAAGCCCTCTTCTGATACGCCAACGCACCTGGCGCTGTATCGTCGCTTCCCGGAAATTGGCGGCATTGTGCATACCCACTCCCGCCACGCGACGATCTGGTCGCAGGCGGGGCTGGATCTGCCTGCCTGGGGCACGACGCACGCGGACTACTTCTACGGCACCATTCCGTGCACGCGCCTGATGACGACCGAGGAAATCAACGGCGAGTATGAGTACGAAACCGGGGAAGTGATCATCAAGACGTTTGAAGCGCGCGACCTGAACCCAATGCAGGTTCCGGCCGTGCTGGTGCACTCCCACGGTCCGTTTGCATGGGGCAAAAACGCGCATGACGCGGTGCATAATGCGGTGGTGCTGGAAGAGTGCGCCTATATGGGTCTGTTCTCCCGCCAACTGGCACCACAGCTGCCGGATATGCAGTCTGAACTGCTGGATAAACACTATCTGCGTAAGCACGGGGCGAATGCCTATTACGGGCAGTAGTCCTCTGCGGTCTGGGCCCCTCACCCTAACCCTCTCCCCACGGGAGAGGGAACTCATTGAGCGCGATATTACGTTTTCTCCCTCTCTCTAAAAGACGAGGAGGACGGATTTTCTCCCTCTCCCCACGGGAGAGGGAACCCATTGAGCGCGATATTACGTTTTCTCCCTCTATCTAAAAGACGAGGAGGACGGGTTTTCTCCCTCTCCCCGTGGGAGAGGGCCGGGGTGAGGGCATCAGACCACACGGTTCCGCACACTCACCCCGAATTAATATGCTCCTTGCAATACCGCCGCTTCCAGGCGGCGGGCGTCAGTCCGGTATGCTTGCGAAATACCTGCCGGAAATAGCCCACATCGTGGAACCCGCACTGCCCCGCCACCTCTTTTAACGACAACGAATCGCTGATCAGCAATTTTTCGGCCGCCCGCACCCGCTGGCGATGAATGGCTTCGGTCAACGTCAGGCGAAAAGCGCGCCGGTACACCCGGCCCAGGTAGTCGGCGTTACAGTGCAGCTCCTTCGCCAGCGTCGAGGCTGAAATCGGCAGATGAAACTGCGTGCCAATCATCTGCCGGGCTTTCCAGGCGAGCGCCATTCCCGGATTATCCACGGCGCGCTCACTTTGCGCCGAGGCCGATATTTGTTGCAAAATCAGCAGTAAAATACATTCCATCGCCACGCTGCGATGGACATTTTCCTGCTCATGTAAAAACTGGCGAAATAACGCTGTCATATATTGCGGATCATTTAATGCAGTATGTTGTGGCAACATAAGCACACTGTTTTGTCCTGTTTTTTCCGCCGCCGCCGTTAATTCAAAATGCAGCCAGTAAAATTTAAGATCTGCCGGAAATTCCCCTACACCAACGTGTCGTCGCTGCGGCCAGAGTAAAAGCGTTTCGCCGGCATTAACCGTAAAGAGTTTATCTTCTTCGCGGATCGCTAATGTCCCCTTTTCGACGAAAATCACCTCCCAGGAATGCAGTGTACGTGATGGATGGCTCCCCACACCGCGAGAGATAAATAAGCCGCCATTTTGTACACGGAGCGGAAATGTTATGGATAATTGAAGCATAAATATGTCAATTCTCGCTACATATGAACAATAACACTGCATTTTGTTTTTGATTATTAACGAAATATAAGCCTTGTTCCGGATCAAAATCACACTTTACGCATCAGGTCGGAATCGTCACCTTTTTGTACTTTTCCCTTCCCTTGTTGTGTGGTGAATTCAATGCAAAATAAATAACGTACTTTGCAAACTACAAAACAAAATCTGCAAATAAGCGGGTTACTTTTGGAATATCCGTGAGGCGTTTTCCATGACTTCAACATTAATTTCCAATACCGATTCAGCGCAAAAGGCGCTGGACGATAAATTATCCGTACGTGAAAAAATAGGCTATGGGTTGGGCGATGCAGGCGGAACGGTAATAACCTGCTTAATCATGAATTTTCTGACCTTTTTTTATACCGATATTTTTGGCTTAACCCCGGCGCTGGTCGGTACGCTGTTTATGGCCTTACGTGTTTTTGACGCCATCTCTGATCCGGTAATGGGGATCATTGCCGACCGCACCCAAAGCCGCTGGGGTCGCTTTCGCCCCTGGCAACTGTGGATTGCCCTGCCTGTCGGCATTATCGGCGTACTGACCTTCACCGTACCCGATGCCAGTATGAACGTGAAAATTGCCTGGGCGTTTGGCACTTATCTTTTACTTTCCGTCGGTTATACCGCCATCAACGTGCCCTATTGCGCGCTTATCAATACGATGACCACGCGTCACAGCGAAGTGATTTCCTGCCAGTCCTGGCGTTTTGTGCTGTGCGGCGTGGCGGGCTTTCTGGTCTCTGTCGGCTTGCCGTGGCTGGTCTCCACGCTGGGTAAAGGCAATGCCGCGCAGGGTTACCAACTCGGTGTCGGCGTACTGTGCGCGATTGCCGTGGTGATGTTCCTGTGTTGTTTCTTCTGGGTGCGCGAACGGGTGCCGCTGTCAACGATGGGCAAATTCACCCTGCGTGAACATATGGCGGGGCTGCGCAAAAACGACCAGTTGTTACTGATGCTGCTGATGTCATTCCTGCTGATCAATGTGTTCAATATTCGCGGCGGCGGCTACATGTACTTTATCACCTATGTACTGCAGGGCAGCACTGGTTATACCTCGCTGTTTTTCACCATGGTGACCTTTGCCTCGATTCTCGGCTCGGTGTTGGTGAACCCGCTATCGAAGCGACTGGACACGGTGAAACTCTATTACTCCACCAACCTGGTGCTGGCCACGCTGTCAGTAATGATGTGGTTCCTGCCCACCGGGCCGGCCTGGCAAACCCTGTGGCTGGCGGTGATTCTGGGCAACGGCGTCATCCTCGGCTTTACCCTGCCGCTGCACTTCTCACTGATGGCTTTCGCCGATGATTACGGCGAGTGGAAGACCGGCGTGCGTTCATCCGGCATGAACTTCGCCTTTAACCTCTTCTGCATCAAGCTCGCGTGGGCCTCCAGCGCCGTCATCATCAGCCTGGTGTTTATTTTCGTCGCCTACCAGCCAGGCGCAGGAAATCAGACCCCGGCCTCGTTACAAGGCATCACTGCAATGGAGACACTGCTGCCCGCCCTGTTCCATTTGCTGCTGGCGTTCACCATCCGCGTCTGCAAGCTCAACAATCCCATGATGGCGCGTATTGCTACCGATCTGCGCCAGCGTCATGTTCAGTCTTAAGGAGTCTGTAATGGAAGTCGATCTGCACAAACTGAAAGTCAGCGATGCGTTTCTCGGCCAGTACCAACAACTGGTGCGCGAGGTTGTCATTCCCTACCAGTGGGACGCGCTGAATGACCGTATCGCCGAAGCCGACCCCAGCCATGCGATTGAAAACTTTCGTATCGCCGCCGGGCTGCAGGAGGGCGAGTTTTACGGCATGGTCTTTCAGGACAGCGACGTTGCCAAATGGCTGGAAGCGGTGGCATGGTCGCTCTGCCAGAAGCCGGATGCGGAACTGGAGAAGACCGCCGATGAGGTGATCGAACTGGTCGCCGCGGCCCAATGTGACGACGGCTACCTCAATACCTATTTCACGGTCAAAGCACCGCAGGATCGCTGGACTAACCTGGCCGAATGCCATGAGCTCTATTGCGCCGGGCACATGATTGAAGCGGGCGTGGCGTACTTCCAGGGTACCGGCAAGCGCCGCCTGCTCGATGTCGTCTGCCGCCTGGCAGATCATATCGATACGGTGTTTGGACCCGGCGAACAGCAGTTGCACGGCTACCCCGGCCACCCGGAAATCGAGCTGGCGTTGATGCGCCTGTACGAAGTGACGCAGGAGCCGCGCTATATGGCGTTGGTGAACTACTTTGTCGAACAGCGCGGCACCCGGCCGCATTTTTACGATGCTGAGTATGAAAAGCGCGGCAAAACCTCTTACTGGAACACCTATGGCCCGGCCTGGATGGTCAAAGACAAAGCTTACAGCCAGGCGCATCAGCCGCTGGCCGAACAGCAGACCGCCATCGGCCACGCGGTACGCTTCGTCTACCTGATGACCGGTGTGGCCCATCTGGCGCGCTTAAGCCAGGATGAAGGCAAGCGTCAGGATTGCCTGCGTCTGTGGAACAATATGGCGCAGCGCCAGTTATATATCACCGGCGGCATCGGCTCGCAGAGCAGCGGCGAGGCGTTCAGCAGCGATTACGACCTGCCCAACGACACGGTGTATGCCGAAAGCTGCGCCTCGATTGGGCTGATGATGTTCGCCCGCCGAATGCTGGAGATGGAGGCCGACAGTCAGTACGCCGACGTGATGGAGCGTGCGCTTTACAATACGGTGCTCGGCGGGATGGCGCTGGATGGGAAGCATTTCTTCTACGTTAACCCACTGGAAGTACACCCAAAATCGCTGAAATTCAATCATATCTATGACCATGTGAAACCTGTGCGTCAGCGCTGGTTTGGCTGTGCCTGCTGTCCGCCGAATATCGCCCGCGTACTCACCTCGCTCGGCCATTATCTCTACACGCCGCGCGAGGATGCGCTCTATATCAATCTCTACATTGGTAACAGCGTGGAGATCCCGGTGGGAGACCAGGCGCTGCGGCTGCGTATCAGCGGTAACTATCCGTGGCAGGAGCAGGTTACCCTTACCATTGAGTCACCGCAGGCGATTGACCACACGCTGGCCCTGCGTCTGCCGGACTGGTGCGATAATCCGCAGGTTTCACTGAACGGTACGGACGTCGTGAAAGACATCCGCAAAGGTTATTTGCACATTCAGCGTCGCTGGCAGGAGGGGGATACCCTGACGCTCACCCTGCCAATGCCGGTACGTCGGGTGTATGGCAATCCGCTGCTGCGCCATGTGGCGGGCAAAGTGGCGATTCAGCGCGGGCCGCTGGTCTACTGCCTGGAGCAGGCGGACAATGGGGAAGAGCTGCATAACCTGTGGCTCTCACCGCAGGCGGCATTCACCGTTTTTGAGGGCAAGGGGATTTTCGCCCATAAAATGCTGATTCAGGCACAGGGCTATAAACAAACGGCGGCGGATGCGGGGCAACAGGCGCTGTGGCGGTATGACAAAACGCCCGGCGAACGCCAGGCGCAGACGCTGACCTTTATTCCGTGGTTCTCCTGGGCGAACCGTGGCGAAGGGGAGATGCGGATTTGGGTTAACGAGGAAAGGTAAGGCGAAGCGACAGGGGTTTGGATGTCCCGGATGCGCTGTGCTTATCCGGGCTACCGCCATGCTGTCGCCCCGCTACCGGGGATGCCGGGTTTTATTTAAGCAGACGCACCCGGCAGGCTTTGCCTTTGATTTTGCCTTGCTGGAGCTGCTTCCAGGCCTGTTTTGCTACGGACTGACGCACCGCAACATAGGCATGCATCGGGTGCATATCGATCTTGCCGATATCTGCGCCATCCAGCCCAATATCACCGGTCAGGGCGCCCAGAATATCGCCCGGGCGCATTTTGGCTTTCTTCCCGCCATCAATACACAGCGTCGCCATATCGGCTTCCAGCGGCTTGATGTTGTTGCTGATAACCGGGGATTGCCAGTCGAGCGAAATCGCCAGCATCTCACCGAGAATCGCCGCACGCTGGGCTTCTTCAGGTGCGCACAGACTCAACGCCATGCCGCTCTGCCCGGCACGCGCGGTACGGCCAATACGGTGTACGTGCACTTCCGGGTCCCAGGAGAGTTCGTAGTTGATCACCATTTCCAGCGCTTTGATGTCCAGCCCGCGCGCGGCGACGTCGGTAGCCACCAGCACACGGCTGCTGCCGTTGGCAAAGCGCACCAGCGTCTGGTCGCGGTCGCGTTGTTCCATATCGCCATGCAGCGCCAGCGCGCTCTGGTTACGTTCATTCAGGGCATCGCACACTTCCTGGCAATCTTTTTTAGTGTTACAGAACACCACGCAGGAGGCCGGCTGATGTTTGCTTAACAAACTCAACAGCAACGGAATTTTTTCCCGGCGCGAGACTTCATAGAAGTGCTGTTCCACCGCCGGTAAGGCGTCGACCGCGTCGATTTCGATGGTCTGCGGGTCGCGCTGGAAGCGGGTGCTGATTGCCGCAATCGCCGCAGGCCAGGTGGCGGAAAACAGCAGCGTCTGACGACGTTCCGGCGCGTGGCGCAGAATGGCGTCAATGGCGTCGCTAAAGCCCATATCAAGCATGCGATCGGCTTCGTCCAGCACCAGCGTTTTCAGAGCGTCCAGGCTGACGGTGGCTTTTTCCAGATGATCAAGCAGACGGCCCGGCGTGGCGACGATGATATGCGGCGCATGCTGGAGCGAATCGCGCTGTGCGCCAAACGGCACGCCGCCGCATAAAGTCAGAATCTTAATATTGGGCAGATAACGCGCCAGACGACGAAGCTCTTTGGCGACCTGATCGGCCAGCTCGCGCGTCGGGCAAAGTACCAGAGATTGGGTCACAAACTGGCTGGCATCAATGTGCTGCAGCAAGCCTAAGCCAAATGCGGCGGTTTTGCCGCTGCCGGTCTGCGCCTGTACGCGCACGTCTTTGCCTTCAAGGATCGCCGGCAATGCCGCCGCCTGGACCGGGGTCATGGAGTGATAACCCAGCTCATCAAGGTTGGCGAGGAGTTCAGCGGGCAAAGCATTTAAGGTTGAAAAGGCGGTCACGGTGTTATCTCTGAGTAGTTGCAGGCCGCTATGCTAGCAGACTACGGGCAACGGGTCATATTTGCTCGCGCGTTAATGCCCTACGCGCCGCTTCGGCTAAGAAGGCGCTTCGATTACTGAACTGGGGATGGTCGCGAACAAACGTATCAATTTTAGTCAGTAACCGGCGGGGCAGCGTAATATTTATGCGCTCAGCGCGACCATCAAACTGGTTCATGTTGATGTCCACCAGCAGCCACTGCCCGTCGGTGAAATCGTCAGGCTGCGCCTCAAGATGATGTTCCACCCCACGCGCGCCGGGTAACGCCTCCCCCATTTCACAGAGCGTCTCAAAATGGGCCATCAATGCACTTTGTGCATCCCGAAATGCGTCATTCAGCGTGTCACCCGCAAAATAGCACCCGGGAACATCCGGGAAAAAACCGCTGGCACTGCCGTCGGCATCAGCATGAATGTAGGCCGGATAAAACATGTCTGGCTCCTGCGTTATGGTTTAATACCCGCCTGACGCCAGATTTGCGCCAGCGTACCTGGTTTTATGTCTTTTCGTGGATGGGGAACCGTCACCAGCCCAGTTCGTTGGGGATGGCTGAACTGGTGGTGGCTTCCCTTTGTTCGGATATGGACCCATCCCTACTTTCTCAAGGTAACCATCACCTCTGCGCTGGCCACAATCCTTACTCCCGCTTTTGATTATACACACTATACACACGAATGCTGGCACAAGGATCACACTAGCGCAGAGAACAATGTCGGTCATCGGGAAGGGATGTCGTCTGGGAAGAGGTGCGCAAAAACAGCCAGTAAGGTTAAGGCGGTGGCGGGTTTTGTGCTCTGCTGCTGCTCCCGGATGGCGGCGCAAACGCCTTATCCGGGCTACACCACGTAGCCCCGGTAAGCGCAGCGCCACCGGGGAACCAGGCTATTTCGTAAACAACGCTTTATCGCGCAAAATGTGGTCATTGCCGCGACGGCGGGTGAAACCGATGCGGTCAAAGTACTCCAGAATCTGAATAGCGAGCTTGCGCCCGACGTTGAGGGTGTCGCGGAAATCTGCCGCGCTGGTAGAACCGTGAATCGGATCGCGGTCGCGGATCATACTGGCGAACGCGACAATCCGATCGTTGCGGTAATAACGATCTTTGACGATCGCCGTTATCAGCCCTTGTTGTGCCGCCTGGCGCAACACACTGCGCATCACCTGCTCATCCGCGCCCGTTTCGCGCGCTAGATCACGTACCCACCAGGGTTCATCACCAAACAGCGGCTCGGCACGTTGCCAGATGGCGGCCTGTTCATCGGTAAAGCCCGCTTTGTGATCCGGCAGATGCAGCCAGCCGTGATGACTGTGGATCTCACCGCTGGCGCGCATCTGTTCAATCAGCGTCAGCACCAGCGCTTCATCTTCCATCGGCAGCGCCATACGGCGTAAACGCTCGCGGCCAGGTCCGGGTTCATCCGCATGCTGATCGTGATACTGCGCAAGCGTCGCAAGCAATTTACGCTGCCAGCCTGCGGCCACGGGCGCACTGAGCAGATTATCTCCCGCACGGATAAAGCCCGGTTCTTTCAGCAATGCCTCAAGCCCGGCCTCGCTCAACTGCCGCGCCCAGGCAAATGCCGGAAGGTTCACCGCCCCACGCTGAAGATGCACGGCCAGCGCCTGCGCATCGCTTTCCGTGGCCGCCAGCGCGCCAATCCACTGCTGATACTCCGGTTTGCGCTTGCCGCGACGCGGTGGGCGCAACGCTACCACGCGGGCGCCCGCCAGCGTTTCACGCGCGGAAATGTCGCGCAGCACCAGCCTGTCGTTATCTGCCAGCCATAACGGCGTATCGAGCACCAGCTCCGCCAGGTTGTTATCCAGCAGCGATACGCGCCCGGTGATATGGCTCGCGGCATGGTGAATATGCAACGGTTGCCACTGCGTCAACGGCGTATGGGTTTGCAGCGCCACAATGACACGCTCCGAAGGTTCGGGTGGCGTGACGGAAAGCAGCCAGTCCCCACGGGTCACATCGTCTTTTTCCGCATCGCCGGCGATATTCAGGGCAATGCGTTGCCCGGCATGCGCCCTGTCGGCCTGTTGATTCTGCGCATGCAGACCACGAACACGCATCGGCTTATTTACCCCGGTCAACCATAGCGTATCGCCCACGCGCACTTCCCCCGACAGCGCGGTTCCGGTGACCACCAGCCCCGCCCCTTTCACCGTAAACGCCCGGTCGAGCGCCAGACGAAAACGTTGATGCTGCGGATGCGCGCGCGCAGGCAGTTGCAGCAGATGCGCGCGCAGTTCGTCAATGCCGCGCGCTTCGGTTGCCGCCGTCACAAAGAGCGCCGCTTCTTCCCAGCCAAAGTCATTTAACGTCGCCAGCACGTCCTGCCGTACCGCATCAATACGCGCCGCATCCACTCTGTCGGCTTTGGTCAGCGCGACGGTCAGCGCCGGGTTGCCGGTCAGTTGCAAAATAGCCAGATGCTCGCGGGTCTGCGCCATCACCCCATCATCACAGGCCACCACCAGCAGCGCATGGTCAATACCGCCTACGCCTGCCAGCATATTGGACAGAAATTTCTCGTGTCCCGGCACATCAATGAAGCCCGGCACGCGGCCATCCGGCTGCGGCCAGTAGGCATAGCCAAGATCGATGGTCATACCGCGCGCTTTCTCTTCCGGCAAACGGTCAGCGTTCACGCCGGTAATCGCCTGCAATAATGTCGTTTTGCCGTGGTCGACATGCCCGGCGGTGGCAATAATCATTTCAACAACATCTCCAGAAATCGGGGTTCATTCTCAAGACAGCGTAAATCGAGCCATAAGCGGCCATCAGCGATCCGCCCCAACACCGGCTCTGGCAGGTTACGCCATGTTGCCGCGAGCGCTTCCAGACGACGCCCGCTGCCGTCACGCGGGGTAAAGGTCAGCGCGGCGCTGGGTAGCCTGTCCACCGGCAGGGAACCACTGCCGATTTGCGAGAAACAATCCTCTACACTCAGGTCAAACGCATCGTAATGGTCGGCCAGCACCCCGGCAAGCCGCAACGCTTGCTGGCGAATCTCGCCCGGATTGCGGGTGAGTAAACGCAGGGTCGGTAAATTGTCCCGCAACTTTTCCGGGTGCAGATACAGACGTAGCGTCGCTTCCAGTGCCGCCAGGGTCATTTTATCTGCCCGTAACGCCCGCTTGAGCGGGTGGCGCTGCAACTTTTCAATCAGCGCTTTTTTTCCTACGATAATGCCAGCCTGCGGACCGCCAAGCAGTTTATCGCCGGAAAAACTCACCAGGCTCACTCCGGCCGCAATCAGTTCCTGCGGCATGGGCTCTTTTGGCAAACCATAGAGACGTAAATCCACCAGCGAGCCGCTACCCAAATCCGCAATCACCGGGACATTCAGCTCATCACCCAGCGCCACCAGCTCAGTTTCGTCTACCGTTTTGGTAAAGCCTTCAATGTGATAGTTGCTGGTGTGCACCTTCATCAACAACGCGGTATTGTCATTCACCGCCTCGCGATAATCTTTAACATGCGTGCGATTGGTGGTGCCGACTTCATGCAGAAAACAGCCCGCCTGGCGCATGACATCCGGAATACGAAACGCGCCGCCGATTTCCACCAGCTCACCACGGGAGACCACCACTTCTTTGCCGCTGCCCGTAGCCGCCAGCATCAGAAGCACCGCCGCGGCATTGTTATTGACGATGCAGGCATCCTCCGCGCCTGTCAGGCGACACAGGATATCGGCCAACGCCTGATCGCGATGCCCGCGTCCGGCATCATCCAGCGAATACTCCAGCGTTACGGGAGAACGCATCGCCTGTGCGACCGCCTCTATCGCCGCTTCCGCCTGCAATGCCCGCCCCAGATTGGTGTGCAGCACGGTGCCTGTCAGGTTGATGACCGGACGCAGCGCGCTGGCATTTTCATCTAACAAGCGCTGATACGTTGCCTGTGCCCAGTCATTACACCAGACGGGCAATGCCTGACGCTGGCGGATGCCATCACGGGCTTCATCCTGCAACTGGCGCAGCGTCTGCGCCACACGGTTGTGCCCAAATTCGGTGAGTAACAGAGTGAACGCCTCATCACGTAACAGGCGATCGGTTGAGGGGATCTGGCTGTAAAGCGAGTGATTTTCCGTTGTCATGAAATGGCCTGGCTGAGAGTGGCCCCCTCCCGACAGGAGAGGGATTCGACATGGAGGGATTGTACAGCGACTTGATTCAGCCTGACAGAACGGGCGTCAATCCTTTGGTGGTTCTGTGCGCGCAAAGCTTTCACGCTGAAAGAGATTTTCCACCATTTTGACCAATTGCGGTCGATCAACACACCAGCCGGGCGAGACACGGCGAAAATTGAGATAGCTAATGGCGCAGGCAATGGCAATAGTGGCAAGGTTCATCTCATCAATGCGCAATGCCCCTTCGTTGATATAGCTTTCCAGGGTATCGAGGCCCCGATTGATTTTTTCGCGCTGGCGTAAGAGTTCCGTTTCTGATTGCTGAGCAACCGGACGTGCCTGCTCGCGTACGGAAACCAGCGCCGCATCCATGATCCCGTCCGCCAGTGCTTCAATCTGACGAATTTTCAGCGCGGCTTTAGGATCGGCAGGCAGCATAGCCGGAGCGATGCCCAACAGGTCGATATATTCGGCAATGATCGGCGAGTCGTACCACACTTCACCCTCATCGGTTACCAGGGCCGGTACTTTTCCCAACGGATTGTAATGCGCCACACCGTTAATCGCGTTGTAAGGCTGTTCATTCACAAACTCGAAGGTGATGCCCTTCTCCAGCAGGATGACCGATATTTTTCGTACAAAAGGGCTGGTATAGCTGCCGATAAGTTTCATTGCTTTCTCCGCTTCGCCAACAAAACATTAAGTATGTACTACCAGACCAAAGCGCGCGCAGACCATTTCATAAATGTGAAAACTGCTCTGACTCTATTGCATTGCGTCTTGCTTTCGAAACAGCGTGAAAAATGAAAGGGAATTACAGAGGCAGGGGACCGGAAAAACCACAGTTTGCGAGGGATCACACTCGGAAAACTCCTGGCGAAAATATCTTGTGATTTAGATCACAAACAAGAAACAAACTCACAGCCAACAATTGTGATTAACATCACATTAACAGGCGGTTGGCGGTTAATTTTTAGCCTTTGTTCTTTTTTTACACATTCTTTTTGTGACCAAGATCACTTCATTGGATGGTATACCCCCTGCATTAACGTGATCTTAATCACACAAATTGGCGCTATCTGGACAGTTCATCAATTCGGTGCGAGATTTCGCAGCACAGATCATGGGTCCGGCTACCTCTGCCGCCACGTTAACAACAAAACCTCGGGCTTCCGGCCTGTGAGATAGCAAACATAAGAAGGGGTGTTTTATGTCATCCGATATCAAGATCAGAGTGCAAAGCTTTGGTCGCTTCCTCAGCAACATGGTAATGCCAAATATCGGCGCGTTTATCGCGTGGGGTATTATTACCGCATTGTTTATTCCTACAGGATGGTTACCAAACGAAACGCTGGCGAAACTCGTCGGCCCAATGATTACTTTCCTGCTGCCGCTGCTGATCGGTTTCACCGGTGGTCGTCTGGTGGGTGGCGATCGTGGTGGCGTGGTGGGTGCAATCACCACCATGGGTGTTATCGTTGGTGCGGATATGCCGATGTTCCTGGGTGCAATGGTTGCCGGTCCTCTGGGCGGCCTGTGCATCAAGAAATTCGACGCCGCGGTAGACGGTAAGATCAAATCCGGTTTCGAAATGCTGGTGAATAACTTCTCCGCTGGCATCATCGGTATGATCCTGGCGCTGCTGGCGTTTAAAGGTATCGGCCCTGCGGTTGAAGTCCTGTCTAAAGGCCTGGCTGCTGGCGTTAACTTCATGGTGGCGCACGACATGCTGCCGCTGGCGTCCATCTTTGTTGAACCGGCGAAAATCCTGTTCCTCAATAACGCCATCAACCACGGTATCTTCTCACCGCTGGGTATTCAGCAGTCTCATGATCTCGGCAAGTCTATCTTCTTCCTGATCGAAGCAAACCCGGGTCCGGGGATGGGCGTGCTGCTGGCGTACATGTTCTTCGGTCGTGGTAGTGCTCGTCAGTCTGCTGGCGGCGCAGCTATCATCCACTTCCTGGGCGGTATCCACGAAATTTACTTCCCGTATGTGCTGATGAACCCACGTCTGCTGCTGGCTGTAATCCTCGGCGGTATGACTGGCGTGTTCACGCTGAGCGTGCTGAACGGCGGTCTGGTCTCTCCGGCTTCTCCGGGTTCTATCCTGGCCGTGCTGGCAATGACGCCGAAAGGAACTTACTTCGCGAACCTCGTGGCTATTTTCGCGGCGCTGCTCGTCTCCTTCGTTATCGCATCTATCCTGCTGAAAACCAGCAAAGTTAAAGAAGAAGAGGAAGATATCGAAGCGGCTACCCGTCGTGTACAGGACATGAAAGCACAGTCTAAAGGCGCTACCCCGCTGGCTGCTGGCGACGTGACTAACGACCTGAGCCACGTTCGTAAAATCATCGTTGCGTGTGATGCCGGTATGGGCTCCAGCGCAATGGGTGCCGGT
Source organism: Citrobacter sp. MNAZ 1397 (assembly GCF_023613995.1). Classification (NCBI taxonomy): domain Bacteria; kingdom Pseudomonadati; phylum Pseudomonadota; class Gammaproteobacteria; order Enterobacterales; family Enterobacteriaceae; genus Citrobacter; species Citrobacter sp. MNAZ 1397. The sequence continues at coordinate 114,489 of NZ_JAKIVH010000003.1, read as the reverse complement.
GTGCTGCGTAAGAAAGTCCAGGATGCCGGTCTGACCAACATCTCTGTGACCAACAGCGCTATCAATAGCCTGCCGTCTGATGTTGACCTGGTGATTACGCACCGTGACCTGACCGAGCGCGCTATGCGTCAGGCTCCTCAGGCACAGCACATTTCGCTGACCAACTTCCTGGACAGCGGCCTGTATACCAATCTGACTGAACGCCTGGTTGCCGCACAGCGCCACGTGGACAACAGCGTAAAGGTTCAGACCAGCTTGCAGGATAGCTTTGACGCTGGCGACAGCAACCTGTTCAAGCTGGGTGCAGAAAACGTGTTCCTGGGCCGTACTGCAAGCAACAAAGAAGAAGCTATCCGTTTTGCCGGTGAGCAACTGGTAAAAGGCGGTTATGTTCAGCCGGAATACGTTGAGGCGATGCTGGAACGCGAAAAACTGACCCCGACTTACCTGGGTGAGTCCATCGCCGTACCGCACGGCACCGTTGAAGCGAAAGATCGCGTGCTGAAAACCGGCGTAGTATTCTGCCAGTACCCGCAAGGCGTCCGTTTCGGTGAAGAAGAGGATGATATTGCCCGTCTGGTTATCGGTATTGCCGCTCGTAACAATGAGCACATTCAGGTGATTACCAGCCTGACCAACGCACTGGATGATGAAACCGTTATCGAGCGTCTGGCAAATACCAACAGCGTTGAAGAAGTACTGGCGTTGCTGAAAGCGTAACCCTGGCCCCGGATGCGGCTCCGCCTTATCCGGCTGGCGAAACGCAGACGCATAGCCCGAATAAAGAGAAGCGCATTCGGGCAAGCCCCTTTCCTCTCCCTTTGGGGAGAGGGTTAGGGTGAGGAGAATTTCACGTGGTTCCTCACCCCAGCCCTCTTGGGTAAAAACATTGATTAAGGTTAATTCTATGAAAGCATTACATTTTGGCGCAGGTAATATCGGACGTGGCTTCATCGGCAAACTGCTGGCTGACGCGGGAATTACGCTGACATTCGCCGATGTTAATCAGGTGGTTCTCGACGCCCTTAATGCCCGTCATAGCTATCAGGTCCATGTTGTTGGTGAAAACGAGCAGGTTGACACCGTGTCCGGCGTTAACGCGGTGAGCAGCGTCGGCGACGAAGTCGTTGAGCTGATTGCCTCTGTCGATCTGGTGACGACTGCCGTTGGTCCGGTTGTTCTGGAGCGTATCGCGCCGGCCATCGCCAAAGGCCTGGCAAAACGTAAAGCGCAGGGTGTAGAGGCGCCGCTGAATATCATCGCCTGTGAGAACATGGTGCGCGGCACTTCTCAGCTAAAAGGCCATGTGTTCAACGCGCTGGCAGCAGAAGATAAAACGTGGGTTGAAGCCCATGTCGGCTTCGTGGATTCCGCAGTAGACCGCATTGTTCCGCCTTCTGAATCTGCCACAAACGATCCGCTGGAAGTGACCGTAGAAACCTTTAGCGAGTGGATTGTCGACAAAACCCAGTTTGTTGGCGACCTGCCAAACATCCCGGGCATGGAATTAACCGACAATCTGATGGCGTTTGTTGAGCGCAAGCTCTTCACGTTAAACACCGGGCATGCTATAACCGCGTACCTTGGACAACAGACCGGTCATCAGACCATTCGCGACGCCATCCTGGATGACAGCATCCGTGCAGTGGTGAAAGGCGCAATGGAAGAGAGTGGCGCGGTTCTGATCAAGCGCTACGGCTTCGATGCTGCCAAACACGCCGCGTATATCGAAAAAATCCTTGGTCGTTTTGAGAACCCATACCTGAAAGATGATGTTGAGCGCGTAGGCCGTCAGCCGCTGCGTAAACTGAGCGCAGGCGATCGTCTGATCAAGCCGCTGCTCGGCACGCTGGAATATGGTTTACCGCACGCGAACCTGGTAAAAGGTATCGCCGCTGCCATGCATTACCGCAGTGAACAAGATCCACAGGCGCAGGAATTAGCGACCTTAATTGAAGAAAAAGGCCCACAGGCCGCGCTGGTACAGATCTCCGGTCTGGACGCAGCAAGCGAGGTGGTAGCCGAAGCTGTTAACGCATACAACGCAAAGGCATGATGCCGAGTTTGGCGCGGGACATCCCGCGCCTGTTAACAAGATTGTCAGATATGCAGGCAATAATGGAACTAACACAGGCTTTCGAAAACCGTGTGCTCGAGCGTCTGAATGCTGGCAAAACCGTACGAAGCTTTCTGATTGCCGCCGTCGAGTTGTTGACCGAGGCGGTAAATATCCTGGTGCTTCAGGTCTTCCGCAAAGACGACTATGCAGTGAAATACGCTGTAGAGCCGTTGCTTGACGGAGATGGACCGCTGGGCAATTTGTCCGTGCGCTTAAAATTGATTTATGGGCTGGGTGTAATCAGTCGGCATGAGTATGAAGATGCGGAATTGTTGATGGCGTTACGTGAAGAACTGAATCACGACGGCACAGAATACGCTTTCACGGATGATGAAATCCTGGGGCCGTTTGGCGAACTGCACTGCGTGGCGGCGCTGCCTGCAACGCCGCCCTTTGATACCAGCGACCCCGACCTGTTCGCTATGCAAAAACAACGTTACCAGCAGGTCGTTCGTTCAACGATGGTGCTTTCCCTGACTGAGCTGATTTCCCGAATCAGCCTGAAAAAAGCATTTCAGAAATAAGCTCGCCAGGTTTATCAGCCGGTTTACTCTGTCTCTTCTTCATGAACACACGCAGGCCGGTAAAGCTGGCGATAATATTCCAGCCGTTCCCGGTACATCTCGACTTTATCTGTCGGAATATCGTCAGGAACACGGTCTTGCTTACGCTGATGCGCCAGGTATTCACGGAACGCCTGGCTTGAAGCGATAAAATCAATCGCTTTATCGATGATTTGTGGGGTGTAGTCACCTAATTTAGCCATTTTCTCCTCTCCTTTTCGCCCAACCGTAAAACAAAGATGGACCTGCATGCGGGATACTTTTAGTGTTTCCGTGCTTTTCTGGGGTTGTTCGCCGCAATGCGGTATCCTTATATTTTAATCAACAGAAACACATTCCTATGAAAGAAGTTGAAAAGAACGAAATTAAACGCCTGAGCGATCGTCTGGACGCTATCCGTCACCAGCAGGCTGGTTTGTCGCTGGTGGAATCCGCCGAAAAATACGCGGAGCTGGAGAAAGAAAAAGAGACGATCGAAGCTGAAATCGAACGTCTGCGTGGTCAGTACAGCCAGAAACTCAGCAAAGAAGCACAAAAGCTGGTGAGCATGCCGTTCAAGCGCGCCATCACCAAAAAAGAACAGGCCGATCTGGGTAAGCTGAAAAAAAGCGTGCGAGGCATTGTGGTTGTGCACCCGATGACCGCGCTGGGCCGCGAAATGGGCCTCAAAGAGATGACAGGCTTCGCGAAGAGCGAGTTTTAATCCCGTTTCCCCTTCTTAACCGAAGGGGAGCCTTTTTTCCGTTAAAATCCATCCCATCTGGCGTAATCAGCGTAGAAAGTTTAAGCCTGGACAGGGCGGAAAAACCGGAGCGTACACGTAGTAGGTGAGGATTTTGTGCTTCGCTTATCCCGACGGGACCGCCCTGCGGACGTTCAAAACACTCTGCGTCTTGTTTGAGCACTGCCCAGGTTCAAACTAGTACGCAAGATAGCCTGATGGAATGGACTTCAAGTGGCCCTACCACTTTACACGTTAATGCGTGTCAGTTCACACCCCGCAAAATCACATAAAATTAACATTGCCATTACAAAACACCCGATTAACCTAATGTACAGGGTAAAGCGCTGCCGCTGACTGGCAGTACCACTTTTCCACGCACACAGGTAATGGGGCACACCATGACAGCGATAGCAGAGCGTCTTTCTGAGGATGTTGCACGGCGAATCCGAACACTCATCCGCGACAGAGGGCTGGAGGCCGGTATGCGAATACCGTCTGAACGTCAGCTCGCCCTGCAGCTTGGCGTGTCGCGTAACTCTCTGCGCGAAGCCATCGCCAAACTCATCAGCGAAGGCGTTTTGCTGAGTCGTCATGGCGGTGGCACATTCGTGCGATGGCAGCATGAAGCATGGTCGGAACACAACATCGTCCAGCCGTTAAAAACGCTGCTCGAAGATGATCCGGATTACAGCTTCGATATCCTCGAAGCACGCCATGCTATTGAGGGGAGTACCGCCTGGCATGCGGCGCTACGGGCGACCCCTATCGAGAAGGAGAAAATCCGTCTCTGCTTTGAGGCCACTCTTGTAGATGATCCGGATCTCGCCTCGCAGGCCGATGTGCGCTTTCACCTCTCAATTGCCGAAGCCTCGCATAACCTTGTGCTGCTACAGACCATGCGCGGCTTTTTCGATTTGCTGCAAAGCTCGGTGAAACAGAGCCGCCAGCGCATGTACCAGGTTCCTCCGGTCTTTACGCAACTCACCGGGCAGCACCGTGAAATTATGGACGCCATTTTTGCCGGAGATGCCGGGAGCGCCCGCGAAGCGATGATGGCGCACCTTGGTTTTGTTCACACTACGATTCGTCAATTTGATGAAGACCAGGCTCGCCGTGCGCGCATTACCCGCCTGCCCGACGAACGACCCACGCTTCCTTCTGGAGATAAAGCATGATCATTTCCGCCGCCAGCGACTACCGCGCTGCCGCCCAACGCATTCTGCCCCCTTTCCTCTTCCACTACATCGACGGTGGTGCTTACGCGGAGTACACGTTGCGTCGAAACGTGGAGGATTTGGGTCAGGTTGCCCTGCGCCAGCGGGTGCTGAAGAACATGTCAGCGCTGAGCACGGAAACCACCCTTTTTGGCGAGAAACTGAGTATGCCGGTAGCACTTGCACCGGTGGGGCTGTGCGGCATGTATGCGCGCCGGGGGGAAGTCCAGGCTGCAGGGGCGGCGGACGACAAAGGCATTCCGTTCACCTTGTCGACCGTTTCTGTCTGCCCGATTGAAGAAGTAGCGCCAACTATCAAACGTCCGATGTGGTTTCAGTTATACGTCCTGCGCGATCGCGGCTTTATGCGCAACGCGCTGGAGCGTGCCAAAGCGGCGGGGTGTTCCACGCTGGTCTTTACCGTTGATATGCCCACACCTGGGGCGCGATACCGCGACGCTCATTCCGGCATGAGTGGACAAAACGCCGCATTGCGCCGCTACTGGCAGGCAGTGACACATCCTCAATGGGCGTGGGATGTGGGACTCAACGGTCGTCCGCACGATCTGGGGAATATCTCCACCTATCTGGGGAAGCCGACAGGGCTGGAAGATTACATTGGCTGGCTGGCGAATAATTTTGATCCCTCCATTTCCTGGAAAGACCTTGAGTGGATCCGTGAATTTTGGGATGGCCCGATGGTGATCAAGGGGATCCTTGATCCAGAAGATGCGCGTGACGCGGTACGCTTTGGCGCAGACGGGATTGTGGTATCAAACCACGGCGGGCGTCAGCTCGATGGCGTGCTCTCTTCCGCCCGTGCTTTGCCCGCCATTGCCGATGCGGTAAAAGGCGATATCGCGATTCTGGCGGACAGCGGCATTCGCAACGGGCTGGATGTCGTGCGGATGATTGCGCTGGGCGCAGACACGGTGCTGCTGGGGCGTGCGTATCTCTACGCACTGGCGACGCATGGCCGCGCCGGTGTCGCTAATCTGCTGAACTTAATCGAAAAAGAGATGCGGGTAGCGATGACACTGACCGGGGCAAAATCCATCAGTGAGATCAGTAAAGACGCGCTGGTGCAGGAGCTGGCTAAGGTTCCTGCGGCGCTGGCACCGTTGTCGCAGGGGGATGCAGCGTAAGTAAGAGCTGTCTGATGCCCTCACCCCGGCCCTCTCCCACAGGGAGAGGGAGAAAAAACACCCAATTTCACACCGGGCAGAGGAAAAGTTCCCACAGGGAGAGGGAGAAAAAACACCCAGTCTCACACCGGGCAGAGGAAAAGTCCCCACAGGGAGAGGGAGAAAAAATACCCAATTTCACACCGGGCAGAGGAAAAGTTCCCACAGGGGGAGGGAGAAAAAACACCCAGTCTCACACCGGGCAGAGGAAAAGTCCCCACAGGGAGAGGGAGAAAAAACACCCAGTTTCACACCGGGCAGAGGAAAAGTCCCCACAGGGAGAGGGAGAAAAAACACCCAGTTTCACACCGGGCAGAGGAAAAGTCCCCTCTCCTTCCGGGAGAGGGTTAGGGTGAGGGTCAGAAAAAATTCTGCTATCCTGCCCCCGCTATCAAGGGGGCAGCATGTTAAACATCGTTTTATTCGAACCAGAAATCCCACCGAATACCGGGAACATCATCCGCTTATGCGCCAATACGGGCTTTCGCCTGCATATCATCGAACCCATGGGTTTTACCTGGGATGATAAACGCCTGCGCCGTGCCGGGCTGGATTATCATGAGTTTGCCGCCGTAAAGCGCCATCATGATTACGCAGCCTTTGTCGAGTCTGAACAGCCGGAACGTCTGTTTGCTCTCACCACCAAAGGGACGCCAGCGCACAGTGCGGTGAACTATCAGGACGGGGACTTTCTGATGTTTGGCCCGGAAACGCGCGGATTACCGGCATCAATCCTGGACGTCTTACCGCCGCAGCAAAAAATCCGTATTCCGATGATGCCGGACAGCCGCAGCATGAACTTGTCTAATGCGGTATCGGTGGTGGTGTATGAAGCCTGGCGCCAGCTGGGATACCCTGGCGCGGTACTGCGGAGCTGAATCAGCGTTCTCCCGGAGGCGCGCGTAGCGCCTGTGCGGGCTACCAGAAAGCGCTCGGCTTTGTAGCCCGGACAGATGCGTAGCATCGCCTCCGGGCACTAAATCAAATCCCGTCACCGTACTCAAACCCGTGGTTAATCCCATTAAAATGCTGATCCATATCCATCGCGGGTTTGTCAGATTCCGGCTTGCCGACAATGCGCGCCGGAACGCCTGCGGCAGTGGTATGCGGCGGCACAGGTTGCAACACCACGGAGCCTGCGCCGATTTTCGCGCCGCGCCCCACTTCGATGTTGCCGAGGATCTTCGCCCCGGCGCCAATCATTACCCCTTCACGAATTTTCGGGTGACGATCGCCGCTGGTTTTGCCAGTACCGCCCAGCGTCACTGATTGTAGAATCGACACATCGTCTTCAATGACCGCGGTTTCACCCACCACAATGCCTGTGGCATGGTCGAGCATGATGCCGCGTCCGATTTTGGCCGCTGGGTGGATATCAACCTGGAACGATACTGAGACCTGATTTTGCAGGAAAATGGCCAGCGCGCGGCGTCCCTGGTTCCACAACCAGTGGCCAATGCGGTAAGCCTGTAGCGCGTGAAAGCCTTTCAAATACAACAGCGGCGTGGAGTATTTATCCACCGCCGGGTCGCGGGTACGCACCGCCTGAATATCGCAGGCCGCGGAAGCGATCATCTCCGGGTCAGCCGCGTAGGCTTCTTCCACCACTTCACGAATGGCGATGGCAGGCATAATGGGTGACGCCAGCTTGTTTGCCAGCATATAGCTCAGCGCGCTGCCCAGGTTTTCATGCTTGAGTAACGTTGCGTGGTAAAAACTGGCCAGCATCGGCTCACAGTCCGCCAGCGCCCGGGCTTCGGCTTTAATATTATTCCAGACGATATCCAGTTCTTCACACGGCATTGCTTACTCCAGACGTAATAAGTTCAGCCAGTCACTGCTTAACTGGCTGAGGACATAAACACAAAATCATTCTTGCTGCGTCGCGACGGCGAGGCTGGAATCCCCGGGCACCTACATAAGTCAGTGACCCGGGACGCAGCGGAAGCCAACAAAGAGGCAACGCGAAGGATGAAGTGCATGCTAAATACTGCTGCGCTCGTCCTTGCGCGCGCGACCTAATAAGGTCAATGCTGCCTCGCGCGCATTTTTTCCGCAATACAATACCTGATAAATTTCCTCGGTTATTGGCATTTCGACACCAAACCGATGCGCCAGAGCGCGAACTTCTTTGGTATTGCGGTAGCCTTCAACGACCTGACCAATCTGGTCTTGTGCCGTTTGCACGTCCATTCCCTGCCCCAGCGCCATACCAAAACGACGGTTGCGCGACTGGTTATCGGTACAGGTCAGCACCAGGTCCCCTAACCCCGCCATACCCATAAAGGTGGCAGGATCGGCGCCCAGCGCCGTTCCCAGACGCGACATTTCGGTCAAACCGCGGGTGATAAGCGCCGTTCGGGCGTTAGCGCCAAAACCGATGCCGTCCGACATCCCTGCGCCAATGGCAATGACGTTTTTCACCGCACCACCAAGCTGCACACCGACAAAATCCGGATTGCTATAGACGCGGAAGCTTTTACCACAGTGCAGCAATTGCTGGAGATCCTCGGCAAATACCGGGTCAGTCGATGCCAGAGAAATCGCCGTTGGCAGACCTGCCGCCAGCTCCTTCGCGAAGGTCGGGCCGGAGATAACCGCCAGAGGAATCGCATCGCCCAGCACTTCACGCGCGACGTCCTGCAACAGGCGTCCCGTCTCGGCTTCCAGACCTTTGGTGGCCCAGACAATGCGCGCATCGCTACGCATCAGCGGTTTAATCTGTTGTAAAACATCGCCAAACACATGGCTTGGTACGACTACGAGAATGTTACGGCTGGCCGCCAGAGCGGAAGCGAGATCGCTCTCCAACGCAAGCGTATCAGGAAAAGGCACATCAGGAAGGAAAGCGGCGTTACAGCGGTCATGCTGTAAGGTCGCAATATGTTTCGGGTCATGGCCCCAGAGAACAACCTGGTGGCCATTTCTTGCCAGTGTGATGGCAAGAGCGGTGCCGTAAGAGCCGGCACCGATCACAGTCATTTCAGCATTGCGTGCGTTCATCAGGCATCCTGATGTTGTTCAGCACCTTCGCCAGCCTGCTGCTGCAGATAGTTCATGAACAGCGCATCAAAGTTCACCGGCGCAAGGTTCAGTTGCGGGAAAGTACCGCGGGAAACCAGGCTGGTGATGCACTCACGCGCGTAAGGGAACAGAATGTTCGGGCAATACGCACCGAGGCAATGCGCCAGCTGATTACCATCGATACCGTCAATGGAGAAGATACCACCTTGCTGTACTTCGCACAGGAAGCCCGTTTCTTCGCCCAGGGAAGCGGTAACGGTAACACGCAGTACCACTTCATAAACGCCTTCAGCCAGCTGAGTGGATGCAGTATCCAGATCCAGTTTCACTTCCGGCTGCCAGTCTTTCTGAAACACGTGTGGAGCATTCGGTGCTTCGAAAGAGATATCTTTAGTGTAGATGCGTTGAATCTGGAAAGTCATTTCCGTGTTGTTTTGTTCAGACATGTCTAAAACCCTTAAGTGTTGTCCTTAATACGCTTTATTCTTCAGGCTGCCTCTGTTTGTCGGCCTTGACGCAACGTGAATCACTTCGTCTATGCATTAACGCAACAGCGGATCGAGCCCACCGCGCGCGTCCAGCGCATATAAATCATCACAGCCGCCAATGTGCTGTGCATCAATAAAAATCTGCGGTACCGTCGTACGGCCACTACGTTTAATCATCTCTTCGCGTTTAACCGCGTCGCCATCGATCGGCAGTTCTTCAAAAGAAACGCCTTTGCTGCTCAGCAGCGCTTTTGCGCGATGGCAAAACGGGCAGGTTGCTTTGGTGTAGATCTCAATATTGGCCATGACTGTTCCTCTGAATATTACTTGCCGCGTACCAGCGGAAGATTCTCGCCGCTCCAGCCTGCGATGCCTTCTTTGAGCACGAAAACTTGCTCAAAACCGGCCTTGATCAGCGCGTTTGCAGGTTCCTGAGCCTGCATCCCGGAGCCGTCCACGACGATAACCGGTTTGCTTTTGTGTTTCTCAAGCTCACCTACATTATTGGCCTTGATTTCGGTTGGCAGCAAATTCACGGAGCCTGCGATATGACCTTTTCGGAAATCATCGCGCTGGCGCAAGTCCACGACAACAGCATCTTCTTTGTTGATCAGACGTGTCGCTTCACCGCGGGTGATCACTTTCACTTTCGATGCGAAACTTTTGAACGTCATGAACAGCACCGCCCCCAGTAATACAACCCAGGCGAGGCAAAGTACGGGGTGGCGACTAACAAATTGCATAATTTCTTGCATGGGGGGTAACAGCTCCCGAATCAGTGAGTAAAAACCAGGAAAGGAGTATACCTGTGCGGTGTAGCAAATACAGCCAGCGAGCGTAATGGAATGCATTTTCTGCGGACTGTTACGAAAAAAAATCATCAACGCCGCGAAATCCTCACCGCCTGCGGCGGTATTCTTTGATCTTCTGCGGCTATTTTATCGATTCAGCTGTAGTAAAATTACGCAAATTTTTCGTCTTTGAGCATGAGGTTGTCGCAATGTCGGTTTCTAAAAAACCTATGGTACTGGTGATCCTGGATGGCTATGGCTATCGCGAAGAGCAGCAGGATAACGCAATTTACAGCGCAAAAACTCCCGTTATGGACGCCTTGTGGGCCAAACGCCCGCATACTCTGATTGACGCTTCTGGTCTGGAAGTCGGTCTGCCAGACCGCCAGATGGGTAACTCCGAAGTGGGGCACGTCAACCTGGGTGCAGGCCGCATCGTGTATCAGGATTTGACCCGTCTGGATGTTGAAATCAAAGAACGCACTTTTTTCAGCAATCCGGTGCTGGCAGGCGCGGTTGATAAAGCCGTTGCTGCGGGCAAAGCCGTTCATATCATGGGCCTGCTGTCTGCCGGCGGCGTTCACAGCCATGAAGACCACATCCTGGCCATGGTCGAGCTGGCCGCTGAGCGCGGCGCGGAAAAAATCTACCTGCACGCGTTCCTGGATGGTCGCGATACGCCGCCGCGTAGCGCTGAGTCCTCACTGAAACGTTTTGAAGACAAATTCGCCGCGCTGGGCAAAGGCCGTGTGGCATCCATCATTGGTCGTTACTACGCTATGGACCGCGACAATCGTTGGGACCGCGTAGAACAAGCTTATGACCTGATGACACTGGCAAAAGGCGAATTCCAGTTTGCCAGCGCCGTTGAAGGCCTGGCTGCGGCCTATGCGCGCGACGAAAACGATGAATTTGTGAAAGCCACCGTGATCCGCGCTGAAGGTCAAGCCGATGCGGCAATGGAAAACGGCGATACGCTGATTTTCATGAACTTCCGTGCAGACCGCGCGCGCGAAATCACCCGCGCATTCGTTAACAGCGATTTCGACGGTTTCGCCCGGAAAAAAGTGGTGAACCTCGATTTTGTCATGCTGACCGAATATGCCGCAGACATCAAAACCGCCGTTGCATACCCGCCAGCCTCCCTGGCGAATACCTTCGGCGAATGGATGGCGAAGAAAGACAAAACTCAGTTGCGTATCTCTGAAACGGAAAAATATGCTCACGTGACGTTCTTCTTTAACGGCGGTGTTGAAGAGCCGTTCCCCGGCGAAGACCGTATTCTGATTAACTCTCCGAAAGTGGCAACATACGATCTGCAGCCAGAAATGAGCTCCGCAGAGCTGACAGAAAAACTGGTTGGCGCTATCACCAGCGGTAAGTACGACACCATCATTTGTAACTACCCGAACGGCGACATGGTCGGTCACACCGGTGTGATGGAAGCGGCAATCAAAGCGGTTGAAGCGCTGGATCACTGTATTGAGCAGGTAACCAAAGCGGTGGAATCCGTTGGGGGTCAGCTGCTGATCACCGCCGACCACGGTAACGCTGAGCAGATGCGTGACCCGGCAACCGGCCAGGCGCACACTGCCCATACTAACCTGCCAGTCCCGCTGATTTACGTTGGCGATAAAGCGCTGAAAGCTGTCGAAGGTGGCAAACTTTCCGATATCGCACCGACCATGTTGACCCTGATGGGCATGGAAATCCCGAAAGAGATGACTGGTAAGCCGCTGTTCATCGTGGAATAATCGCTCCCCATGAGGGGAAAGGCGATTTTTTCTGTCACATTGGCCGCAGTCAGGCCTTTGCTTTGCGCCAGCGCTTTTAGCGCTGGCGCATTGTTGTGCGCCTTTTCTGCCCACGCGGATGACCGCGACCAGTTAAAATCCATTCAGGCGGATATCGCCGCAAAAGAACGCGACGTACGCCAGCAGCAACAGCAGCGTTCCGGCCTGCTTGCGCAACTCAAAGCGCAGGAAGTCGCCATCTCCGCAGCCACGCGGCAACTGCGCGAAACACAGAACACCCTCGCCCAGCTCAATAAGCAAATTGATGCCATGAACGCATCGATTGCCAAACTGGAAAAACAGAAAGCGACGCAAGAGCATAATCTGGCCGCCCAGCTGGATGCCGCGTTCCGCCAGGGCCAACATACTGGCGTTCAGTTGATTCTCAGTGGCGAAGAAACCCAACGCGGGCAACGCCTGCAGGCCTATTTTGGCTATCTCAATCAGGCCCGGCAGGAGACTATCGCGCAACTCAAGCAAACGCGCGAAGAGGTTGCCACGCAGAAGGCGGAGCTGGAAGAAAAGCAGAGCCAGCAGCAAACGCTGATGTACGAACAAAAAGCACAGCAGGCGAAGCTGGAACAAGCGCTCAGCGAGCGTAAGAAAACGCTCGCCGGGCTGGAGTCATCTATCCAGGAAGGGCAGCAACAGTTAGGCGAACTGCGCGCGAACGAATCCCGCTTGCGCGATCGACTGGCCCGTGCCGAAGCCGCCGCCAAAGCGCGCGCCGAGCGTGAAGCTCGCGAAGCGCAGGCCGTACGTGAAAAACAACAAGATGCATCCCGTAAAGGCACCACCTACAAACCGACCGAAGGCGAACGTTCACTGATGTCCCGTACTGGTGGACTGGGTGCGCCATCCGGCCAGGCTTTCTGGCCCGTTCGCGGTCCGTTGCTACATCGCTATGGCGAACAGCTGCAGGGTGAGCTACGTTGGAAAGGGATTGTTATCGGCGCGTCTGAGGGTAGCGAAGTCAAAGCCGTGGCCGACGGGCGGGTGATCCTCGCCGACTGGCTGCAGGGATATGGCCTGGTGGTCGTGGTTGAACACGGCAAGGGCGATATGAGCTTGTACGGCTACAACCAGAGCGCGCTGGTGAGCGTAGGCGCGCAAGTCCGCGCCGGTCAGCCGATAGCCCTTGTCGGGAGCAGTGGCGGTCAGGGTAGACCTTCACTTTATTTCGAAATTCGCCGCCAGGGTCAGGCGGTCAATCCACAGCCGTGGTTGGGAAGATAAGTTTTGCTTCAATTTCGTCGCGTTGTTGTTGTCGTTGCCAGCATGCTGGCTTTTTCCGTGCCAGCGTTTGCCGGCAAACTCGCCATTGTTGTCGATGATTTCGGCTATCGCCCACAGACCGAAAATCAGGTTATCGCCATGCCTGCGGCAGTCACCGTTGCCGTGCTGCCAAACGCGCCGCACGCAAAAGAGATGGCTACCAAAGCCCATAACGCCGGGCATGAGGTGCTAATCCACCTGCCTATGGCCCCCTTAAGCAAACAGCCGCTGGAAAAAGATACCCTGCGCCCGGATATGAGCAGCGCGGAGATTGAGCGCATCATTAGCGATGCGGTCAGTAAAGTGCCCTATGCGACCGGGTTAAACAACCATATGGGCAGTGCCATGACTTCCAGCCTGTTTGGTATGCAGAAGGTGATGCAGGTTCTGGGGCATTATGATCTCTACTTTCTGGACAGCATGACCATCGGCAACAGCCAGGCGATGCGCGCCGCGAGCGGTACCGGCGTGAAGGTTATTAAACGCAAAGTGTTTCTTGATGACACGCAAAACGAGAGCGACATTCGCTATCAGTTTAATCGAGCCGTCGATCTGGCGCGCCGTAGCGGTTCTGCGATTGCTATCGGCCACCCGCATCCGACAACGGTGCGCGTACTGCAGCAGATGCTCTACAACCTGCCTGCGGATATCACCCTGGTTCGCGCGGGAAGCCTGCTGAATGAACCGCAGACAGATAGCTCAACGCCGGGCCAGGCGTTGCCACATAATCAGCCACCGCGTAACCCATTCCGGGGCGTGAAGTTGTGCAAAGCGCCACATAAACCAGAGCCCGTCTATGCCAGCCGTTTCTTTACGGTTGTGAAGGACAGCATTAGTGAAAGTACGCTGATGAAATATGTCACGAATGAATGGCAAGGCTGGGGGAAAAAACACCCCTAAACTGTGCGGGTGTTTTTCTTTTCTTCTGCCACAACGTTTTTTTCATCGTTGTGGCCATTGTGGGCATACCAGGCCTTGAAATATTTAAGAAAACTGTACAAGGTGGCATATAAACCCGTCACCGCGCCCACTTTGCCGTTTCGCCACGCGCCACTAAATAAATACCATTTAAAAAACGCACCGATGGCGCTGATAATTCCACGTCCAATTGATGGACGGATTTTCTGATATTTCACCAGCCTCGTGGTGTAGCTATTAAGTTTGCTGAATACTTCATGCAGTGAATAAAACGTATCGTGGCGCACATGCCCCGGTATTTTTGTCGATGTCGAATAACCTTCCACCTGATCATCGACGGCACGATTGTTAAACCGCGCCTTGCGGCGATTATATAAGCGCACAGGGAAATCAGGTGAAGATATAGGATATATCGTGCGAGTTTGTTCGCCCAGCACATACCAGTCACGCGGCAAACGCCACGCCTGATCGGCACTCGGCTCCTCACCGGCTTTTAGCTGCAGAATAAAATTTACCGTCTGCTCATCAAGAATTTCATCACTGTCCATACAGAGCACCCAGTCATACGCAGCCAGGCTGGTTGCGTGGTTCATCTGCGCGCCATGCATCGCATATGGATGATAATGAACATGAAGATCATATTCCCGACAAATATCCAGCGTCGCGTCTGTACTGCCGGAATCCAGAACCACAAAATCATCCGCGATTTTAAGCAGTGGCGGGAGCACATCCCGTAATAAGCGAGCGGAATTGCAGGTTAACAGACACACCGAAAGTTTGAACATAATTAGCCGCACTGAAAAGGTTAAACGGATCGTCAACGAACTTTACTTTCTAATGTAGAACACTGTTACGGAAATTGTGCCTTTTGTGCGATTGAAAGGTGAAAACAGGAAGGGATAAGAGAAAGACGCCCGCAGGCGTCTTTATTTTTAGTTCCAGCTAAGGATTACCTTACCAGACTGTCCAGAACGCATCGCATCAAATCCTTTCTGGAAGTCATCAATGCCGAAACGGTGAGTGATAATAGGGGACAAATCCAGTCCGGACTGAATTAATGCCGCCATTTTGTACCAGGTCTCAAACATTTCACGACCATAGATACCTTTAATAAAGAGACCCTTGAAGATAACTTTATTCCAGTCGATTGCCATATCAGACGGCGGAATACCGAGCATCGCAATACGACCGCCGTGGTTCATGGTATCGAGCATGGTACGGAAGGCTGGCGGCGCACCGGACATTTCCAGCCCGACATCAAAACCTTCTGTCATTCCCAGCTCGGCCATCACATCGGACAGGTTCTCTTTCGCCACGTTCACTGCGCGGGTAACGCCCATTTTACGCGCCAGCTCCAGACGGTATTCATTCACGTCAGTGATAACCACATGGCGCGCGCCAACGTGTTTTGCCACCGCCGCCGCCATAATGCCAATCGGGCCAGCGCCGGAGACCAGCACGTCTTCCCCGACCAGGTCGAAGGAGAGCGCGGTGTGCACCGCATTGCCGAACGGATCGAAAATAGAGGCCAGATCGTCGGAAATGTTGTCCGGAATTTTGAACGCGTTGAACGCGGGAATAACCAGATATTCGGCAAAACAGCCCGGGCGGTTGACGCCGACACCCACGGTATTGCGGCACAGGTGCGTACGACCCGCGCGGCAGTTACGACAATGACCGCAGGTAATGTGGCCTTCACCGGAAACGCGGTCGCCGATTTTAAAACCTTTCACTTCCTGGCCGATGCCAACCACTTCGCCAACGTACTCGTGCCCGACCACCATCGGTACTGGGATCGTTTTTTGCGACCATTCATCCCAGTTATAGATATGCACATCGGTACCGCAAATAGCGGTTTTGCGAATTTTAATCAGCAGGTCGTTATGGCCGATTTCCGGAGCCGGCACATCGGTCATCCAGATGCCTTCTTCCGCTTTCAGCTTTGATAGCGCTTTCATCTTACGTCCTCAGGCGATGACGCCCAGTTGTTTACCGATGCGGGTAAAGGCATCCACCGCACGTTCGATTTGCTCAGGGGTATGAGCGGCAGACATTTGGGTACGAATACGTGCCTGGCCTTTTGGCACTACCGGGAAGAAGAAGCCGGTCACGTAAATCCCCTCTTTTTGCAACTCGCGGGCAAAGTTCTGTGCCACCACCGCATCCCCCAGCATCACCGGAATGATGGCGTGATCGGCGCCTGCCAGGGTAAAACCTGCCGCACTCATTTTTTCACGGAACAGACGTGCGTTAGACCACAGACGGTCGCGCAGCGCGCTCCCCGCTTCCACCATCTCCAGCACCTTAATGGAGGCAGCGACAATCGCTGGCGCCAGCGAGTTGGAGAACAGATACGGGCGTGAGCGCTGACGCAGCCACTCGACGACTTCTTTACGCGCTGCGGTATAACCGCCAGACGCGCCGCCGAGTGCTTTACCCAGCGTACCGGTGATGATGTCCACACGGCCCATGACGTCGCAGTACTCGTGCGAGCCACGACCGTTATCGCCGACAAACCCCACCGCGTGGGAATCATCGACCATGACCAGCGCATCGTACTTGTCCGCCAGGTCGCAGACCCCTTTCAGGTTGGCAATCACACCGTCCATCGAGAAGACGCCATCGGTGGCAATCAGGACATGGCGAGCGCCGGCTTCGCGAGCCTCTTTCAGACGCGCTTCCAGCTCCTGCATGTCGTTATTGGCATAGCGGAAACGCTTCGCTTTACACAAACGTACGCCGTCAATGATCGATGCATGGTTCAGCGCATCGGAAATAATCGCATCCTCCGCGCCCAGCAGAGTTTCGAACAGACCGCCGTTGGCATCGAAACAGGAGGAATACAGGATCGCATCCTCCATACCGAGGAACTCAGCGAGTTTCTTTTCAAGCTGCTTGTGGCTGTCCTGCGTGCCGCAGATAAAACGTACAGAGGCCATACCGAACCCGTGGCTGTCCATCCCCGCTTTCGCGGCGGCAATCAATTCAGGATGGTTGGCCAGCCCCAGGTAGTTATTGGCGCAGAAGTTAATGACATGGCTTCCATTCGCCACGGTGATATCAGTCTGCTGGGCCGACGTGATAATGCGTTCTTCTTTAAACAACCCTTCCGCACGTGCGGTCTCCAGGTCGCTCGTTAACTGCTTGTAAAAATCCCCACGCATCGCAATTCTCCAGACTGGGCAAATTTCGGCACATATTACCCAAAGCTATACGTTGATACGAGATGACGCATCACCTGTTGCACATTTTGTAGCATAAATCACGTGTAAGATTATGCCCTGTCCGTCAATGGCTGTCGGGCTGGCAATGAGATGGTATGATAAGAATCATTAGTGTCTGAGATAGTCTCGGAGCTCCACAATTCAAAGGTCATAGTTATGATTATCGTTACCGGCGGCGCGGGTTTTATTGGCAGCAATATCGTTAAAGCCCTGAATGATAAAGGCATCACCGACATTCTGGTGGTGGACAATCTGAAAGACGGCACCAAGTTTGCGAACCTGGTGGATCTGGATATTGCCGATTACATGGACAAAGAAGACTTCCTTATCCAGATTATGGCGGGTGAAGAATTCGGCGATATCGAGGCTATTTTCCACGAAGGCGCCTGCTCGTCCACCACCGAGTGGGATGGCAAGTACATGATGGATAACAACTATCAGTACTCCAAAGAGGTGCTGCACTACTGCCTGGAGCGTGAAATTCCGTTCCTGTATGCCTCTTCTGCGGCTACCTACGGCGGACGCACTAGCGACTTTATCGAATCCCGCGAATATGAGAAACCGCTGAACGTCTACGGTTACTCCAAATTCCTCTTCGATGAATATGTCCGTCAGATCCTGCCGGAAGCGAACTCTCCGGTTGTCGGTTTCCGCTATTTCAATGTCTACGGTCCGCGCGAAGGTCACAAAGGCAGCATGGCGAGCGTGGCGTTCCACCTCAACACCCAATTGAATAATGGTGAAAGCCCGAAACTGTTTGAAGGCAGCGACAGCTTCAAGCGCGACTTCGTCTATGTAGGCGATGTGGCGGCAGTCAACCTGTGGTTCTGGGAAAACGGCGTATCCGGCATTTTCAACCTCGGCACGGGTCGTGCGGAATCGTTCCAGGCCGTGGCCGATGCCACGCTGGCGTTCCACAAAAAAGGCAGCATCGAATACATTCCGTTCCCGGATAAACTGAAAGGTCGCTATCAGGCATTCACCCAGGCTGATTTAACCAACCTGCGTGCCGCGGGCTATGACAAGCCGTTCAAAACCGTTGCCGAAGGCGTAACGGAATATATGGCCTGGCTGAACCGCGATAACGGCACCCATTCATAAAATCATTAAAGCGGTATCAAGGCGGCAACTGAGTGAGTCCCCGGGAGCATAGAATAACGCTGTGACTGGGGTGAACAAAGGCAGCCAACGCAGAGACAGCTTGAAGGATGAAGTGAATGAAAATTTTGGTGATAGGCCCGTCATGGGTGGGCGACATGATGATGTCGCAAAGTCTCTATCGCACGCTCAAGGCGCGCTATCCCCAGGCGATAATCGACGTGATGGCACCTGCGTGGTGCCGTCCGCTGTTATCGCGGATGCCGGAAGTCAACGAGGCGATCCCGATGCCGCTCGGCCACGGGGCGCTGGAACTTGGCGAACGCCGTAGGCTGGGTCACAGCCTGCGCGAAAAACGCTATGACAGGGCATATGTCCTGCCGAATTCCTTTAAATCGGCTCTGGTACCCTTCTTTGCCCGAGTGCCTCGCCGTACCGGCTGGCGCGGCGAAATGCGCTACGGCTTACTGAACGATGTTCGCGTTTTAGACAAGCAGGCCTGGCCGCTGATGGTCGAACGCTATGTGGCACTGGCCTACGATAAAGGCGTGATGGCGTCGGCGAAAGATTTGCCGCAGCCGCTACTGTGGCCGCAGTTGCAGGTGAATGAGGGCGAAAAAGCCCAGACCTGCGCTGCCTTTGGCCTCTCAGCAGAGCGTCCATTGATTGGTTTTTGCCCCGGCGCTGAGTTTGGCCCGGCCAAACGCTGGCCACACTATCACTATGCGGAACTGGCAAAACAGCTGATCGATGAAGGCTTTCAGATTGTGCTGTTTGGCTCGGCGAAAGATCACGACGCAGGCAATCAAATTCTCGCGACACTCAGCGTTGAACAGCAGGCCTGGTGCCGCAATCTGGCCGGGGAAACCCAACTGGAGCAGGCGGTCATTCTTCTCGCCTCCTGTAAAGCGGTCGTCAGCAATGACTCAGGCCTGATGCATGTTGCCGCGGCACTTAATCGCCCGCTGGTCGCGCTTTATGGACCCAGCAGTCCGGATTTCACCCCGCCGCTATCGCACAAAGCACGGGTGATTCGCCTGATTACCGGCTATCACAAAGTACGCAAAGGCGATGCGGCCGAAGGCTATCACCAGAGCCTGATCGACATTACCCCACAGCAGGTACTGAGCGAGCTAAACACGCTGTTGTTGAATGAAGAAGGATAGCGAATGCGGGTTCTTATCGTTAAAACCTCTTCAATGGGTGATGTGCTGCATACCCTGCCTGCGTTAACCGACGCGGTACAGGCGATTCCTGGTATTCACTTTGACTGGGTTGTTGAAGAAAACTTTGCGCAAATCCCCTCATGGCATGATGCGGTTGACCGGGTGATTCCCGTGGCGATTCGCCGCTGGCGTAAAGCGTGGTTTTCTGCGCCCGTGAAAGCAGAGCGTCATGCATTTCGCCACGCCGTGCAGGCCGAATACTACGACGCTATCATCGATGCTCAGGGGCTGGTAAAAAGCGCCGCGCTGGTGACGCGTCTTGCCCACGGCATTAAACATGGTATGGACTGGCAAACCGCGCGTGAGCCGCTGGCGAGCCTGTTCTACAATCGCCGCCATCACATCGCAAAGCAGCAGCATGCGGTGGAGCGCACCCGTGAACTGTTCGCAAAAAGCCTGGGTTACGACAAACCACAAATTCAGGGCGATTACGCCATTGCCCGCCATTTTCCCAGCAGTAGTGGCCTCAAGACGCCATATGCCGTCTTTTTACATGCCACAACGCGTGATGATAAGCACTGGCCTGAGAGCCACTGGCGTGAGCTGCTTGGCCTGCTGGCTAACAGCGGTTTGCGGATTAAGTTACCCTGGGGTGCGCCGCATGAAGAAGCGCGGGCAAAACGCCTTGCCGAGGGCTATGATTTCGTGGATGTCCTGCCACGCATGAGCCTGGAAAATGTCGCTCAGGTGCTGGCCGGGGCGAGGTTTGTGGTTTCCGTCGATACCGGTCTGAGTCATTTGACGGCGGCACTGGATCGCCCGAATGTGACGCTCTACGGACCAACGGATCCAGGGTTGATCGGGGGTTACGGTAAAAACCAGCACAGCCTGCGCCCGGAAACCGGAAACCGCACGGACGATATTTCCGCCGCACGCGTTTATGCACATCTTAAAAGCCAGGCAGGGGTGTAATGGGTTCACTTTTTAAGCAAATCTATCGTTATACGCGCCCGCGAAGCTTCCGCCATAACGAAAATCTCTGGCCGTGGACCAAAATCCAGCGGGCGAAGAGCGGTGAGATTAGCTCACTGAATTATAAAGGCTTCCCGGTTCCTCTGGTGTCGCTCAGCGGGCTGAAAGGGAGTGCGCAGGGGGAGGTTTTACTGACAGCCACTGGCCCGTCAACCCGAGGCATTGATTTCAAAAAACTGCCAAAAGATATCCCGGTGATGGGCGTTAACGGCGCCTATTCCCTGTCGCTGGATGTGGATTTTTCACTCTATGTGATTGTAGATATGGAGTTTTTTGACAAAAGAAGCGATATCATCCGCGCCATTATTGCCGATAGCAGTATCCTGCTGTTTACCACCATGCACGGTATCGCCAAAATTCTCGATCGCCACGCAGCAGAGCTCAAATGCCGTTTAGCCCTGATTGAAGACGCTTGCTATAAAATTTATCAGCCAAAAGTTCCGCACGACCAAAAATGGGAAGCCTATAACGGCAATTCGCCGATGCGGTTTTGCGAGAAGCGCAACGATATCTGTTTTAGTACCGATATCCGGTTGGGTATTTTTGATGCGGGGACCGTGGTGTACTGGGCATTGCAGATTTTAACCTTTATGGGATTCAACACTATTCTCATTAGTGGCCTGGATATGAATAACTTCCACCAACCGCGTTTTTATGAGACCGCAGAAAATAAGCTGCCATCCTATCTGGAAACAAAAATCGACAATCTTGTTATGCCGTCTTTCGCTCATGCTTCACGCATAATGAAAGAGAATAAAAGCACAGTCGTGAACTTTTCTTTAGACAGCGCAGTACCTGATGCAGTTTTTACTAAGGTATCTTTTGATGATTACTTCAACAATCGCTAAGCATTCCAAAAACGCTTATCCGGTTTTCTTTTATTTGTTTCTTTTTTTTAGTGCCATCTTTTGTATGTCAACCCGCACTAATAATCTTTTCCATATCACGTTAGCTTTGTTTGTACTGTCGTTATTAAGCCGTCAAAATCTGAGCATGCTGGTACAAAACTGTCGTGGTAAGGGGCTGATACTGCTTGCGATGATAGTTTTTATGATTTATTTCGCGCTGAGCAATTTCTGGGGAAGCGAGCCACCGCGTTTCAATTCCACACTGACCCATGGCACCTATCTTTTTTTCTACGTGCTTATTCTGAGCAGCCTGCTGGAAAATCCAAAAAGCAGACACATTGCGTTGTTAAGTGTGGTGGCGGGGATTACCGTTCTGTCAGTGTACACACTGATAACCGACTACTCGCTGGTACTCACGCTCCGTCAGGTCTCGCTCAGCAATCCCGGCCCGGCAAATGTTATTGATTTAGCAGGTTATTGCGGCGTGGGCATCTTGCTCTCAGGGATACTCATGAAGGAGCAGAAACAGCCGTTGTACTGGATTCCCATCGTCATTTTGCTGTTTATGATGCTGCTAACACAAAGCCGTGGTCCCATTATTTCGCTCTTTATCGCCTTTCTCTTCACACTGCATCTTCATTTACTGACAAGACGCAATCTGACTATCGGCGCGGTACTTATTATCGTCTTCGCGGCCTTATTCTTCTTTACCCCGGCGGGCGATTTACTGGTGGGGCGCTTCGAGGCGCTCAGCACGCAGAGTGGGCTGCGCTTGAGTATCTGGCACCATACGTTACAGGAAGTGTCCTCTCACTGGTGGCTTGGTCGTGGTTTTACTTTCGATCTGGATTTTATAAATTACAGCGGCGAGCATATTACCACGACGCACAGTGTCTACCTTGGCACCTTACTGAAAGGTGGCATTCTGGGTTTCTTCATTCTGCTGATGATTATCTTCTGTGGACTGGCTTTTGCGATTGGCAAGTATGTCAAAGACAAACGTTATGAGGCCGCGCTGTTCATCTTTGCGCTGATATTTATGTCCTCGCAGGGGATGTTTATTATCAGTAACCCAAGAGAATCCTGGATTTTATTCTGGCTGCCATTGGCGGTTGTCATCAGTCACAGTAAACCAAAGAATCTGTTTTATACCTTCTAAACGATAAAAGCCCGCATTGCGGGCCTTTATTTTTGATTACATCGCTTTTGCTACTGGATGGCAAATCTCATCGAGGCGGATATCGATAGTTTGCAGCAATTCCACCATCGGCATCGCCGAAATATCGTCTGTTGAGCAAATAAGCTGCGTCGCCTTTTCATAGTGTGGTGCCCAGATTTTATACCCCGGCAACCCCGTATCTTTGAGCTTACGCTGGTTATAAACGGCGATGAGCGGTTTATCGAGCGCACGAGCAATATGCACAATTGAGGTATCCGGCGTGATCACCAGATCAACCCGACGAACGATTTCTACCGCAGTATTGATCGTACTGTCCTTAAGAAACAGGGCATTATCTATATTGAGCTGACTGACTTTTGCGCTCTGGCCAATTATTACCGCCCGGGTGGGATAAGGCAGCGCGTTAAGATGCTCAACAATGCTGACGACCTGCTCGCGAGAAAAATCCTTATCCTCGGAACCCGTAAAAGGATTGATCGCCACAAAGCAGGTTTGCGGTGCTTCGGTTGCCAGCAATTGTGCCACCTTCTCCCGTTCGTGTGCGTCTCCCGCGACATGGTAGGTGTAGTGGTCAGCCGCAATACCGAACAAATTCAATACCTGCTGATAGCGTGCGGAAATGTGCTTTGTGGCATCAAAGAAAGGGATAGTGTGATCAAAAAGCTTGTACTGCTCTTTGTTGTAGCCAATGACGCAACCTACGTTCAGTTCTGACAACAACTTAAAACGCTCGTAGGTATTCACATCATCAAAATCAATAACGGCATCAAACCGCTCGGCCTGTAATGCCGCAAGCGACATGCGCGGTTTATAGAGGTGAACGTTTTCCAGATAGTCCGCGCCCGCCAAAAGTTGCTGACACATCGGCCCCGTCAGGACTGAAACCCGATAACCTTTTTCTGCCAGCGCGCGGGCACAACCTGTTGTCACCACCATATCGCCAATCTTGTCATCGAGGCGCAGTAACAATAGATGTTTCACCGAATGCGGATTAAAGGGCGCACGCGCCGCTTTATGCCGATAGCGGCGATTGATCAACGCAAATTTAATGCTACGGAAAAACGCGTTCTTTTTGCGTGTGAATTGCTTAAGGGCACCCATCGTTACCAACTCAACTTATCTGTTTAGCGCTGTACAATTTTTTGCTGATAGTAGTCCGCCAGGGTCATGCCCTTAACGCGCGGCTGCAACCATGTAAAGAAAGATTCAAGGTCATCATACAGACGCTCGATATCCTGTTCATTCTTAAATGTCGGGCTACCACCCGGCATATATTCGGACGAGTGCAGCATGTACTCAACGTAGTCATTGCCCTGCGCCAGCGTCTGCTCCACAACACGCTGCATGGTATCAACGTTGCCGCCCATTGGTCGTAGCCAATGGACAGAAGGCGAACGCAATTTACCGCGCAGTTTGTCATAACCCTGTTTAATGCTGTTCATCAGCGCCGAGTGCTTGAACTGGATGCTCATTGGCACCTCAAGCAGCGACGAGTTGCCGGGCTTACTGATGTCGTTTTCATCAAGAAAATAGGCCTGTAGCGGGAAATGGCGATAATCCGTGCCCCCGGTCCCCTGCGGCGCCCCTTTCGCGGTTTTCCAGTTCACTTTTGGCGTGACGGAGCAGTCCACTTCGTAGCCATATTCAACCAGCAGACGCGCATAACGTTCATCAAAGGCCCAGCGACCGGCACGATGGCTGCGCATTTTGGTCTGGAAGGTGTCCTGCAGGAGTTTGGTCATAAAATCGACCTTTTCCCGCATCAGCGCGTCGGAATACTCAATAAGGTAGGGTTTATAGCGCCAGTCGTTATCGGTCAGCGGCGTCTCTGGCGGGCTATTCCAGGCATGCAAATGCATACCGATTTCTGCCGTGCCCCGGGAAATCACGTCCTGACCAAACTCGATAAAAAACGGGTCGATGGCCATTTCGTAGTTCGTAAGATAGACCGGTTTAAAACCATACTTTTCACACACAGCCTGAAAACGCGGCAAATATTTCGCATTTTCTGTGGTGATACTGTCATTTTTTTGCCAGAGGTTGTCACCCTCTGTATCGATCGTGATAAGAAATGCCGGTTTCTGCACGTCTTTGTCCTCAGGCTTAGTTATCCGGTCATGGTAGAGCAATACAACGCTTCTCTCAATGCATCTGATAACCTAGAATCAGAGGCTTGTAATCGGATTAAGAAGACCGTATGACGCCCGAAACCCGCCCTTTCAACAGCACAATGCCTGCGCGCATTTTAGTGATAAAGCTACGCCATCATGGCGATATGCTGCTGATTACGCCCGTGATCCAGACACTTCGCCAGCGCTATCCTGACGCAAAAATCGACGTTTTGCTGTATGAAGAGACGCGGGATATGCTCGCTGCCAACACCGATATCCATCGCATTTACGGCATTGACCGGAAATGGAAAAAGCAGGGGCAGCGCCATCTGATCGCCATGGAGTGGGGGCTGCTACGGACTTTACGTAAGCAACACTACGACCTGGTACTGAACCTGGCCGATCAATGGCGCAGCGCCATCGTCACCCGCTTTACTGGCGCACCTCGTCGCATTGGTTTTGATTTCCCGAAACGCCGCCACCCCTTTTGGCGCTTTTGCCATACGGACCTGGCCTCCACGCAGGCCCATAACAGCCTGCATACGGTCCAGCAAAATCTCTCCATCCTTGCGCCATTGGGTATAGAGGTACAAACTGCCCCGGCCAAAATGGGCTATAGCGAAGCAGACTGGCAGGCCTGCAAGGCATTGTTGCCAGAAGGCTTAACCGGTGGCTATATCGTTGTGCAACCCACCTCACGCTGGTTCTTTAAATGCTGGCGAGAGGATCGCATGAGCGCGGTGATTAACGCGCTCTCGGCTGACGGCTACACCGTTGTCCTCACCTCTGGCCCGGATGCCAAAGAGAAGCAGATGGTTGATACCATTATCGCAGGCTGCCAGGATGCGCGCCTGGTCTCGCTGGCCGGGAAACTGACGCTGCGTCAGCTCGGTGCGCTGATTGACCACGCCCGGCTGTTCATTGGGGTCGATTCCGTACCGATGCATATGGCCGCCGCGCTTAATACGCCGCTGGTTGCCCTGTTTGGCCCCTCTAAACTGACCTTCTGGCGTCCATGGCAGGCTCAGGGCGAAGTCATTTGGGCAGGGGACTACGGCCCGCTTCCCGATCCTGATGCCATTGATACCCGTACGGATGAACGTTACCTGAATTTGATTCCTGAGGAAGACGTTATCGCCGCGGCAAGAAGGGTTTTAGCATGAGCAAATTTCGCCTGGCACTGGTAAGGCAAAAATACCGCCCCGATGGCGGCGCGGAACGTTTTGTCTCCCGCGCGCTGGAAGCGCTCGATAGCAGTCATCTCGAACTGAATGTTATCACCCGCGAGTGGCAGGGGCCGGTAAAACCGGACTGGCATATTCATGTCTGTAACCCCAGAAAATGGGGACGCATCAGCCGCGAACGCGGGTTCGCTAACGCCGCAAGAGCGCTCTGGGAAAGCAAACAGTTCGACCTTGTGCAAAGCCATGAGCGCATTCCGGGCTGCGATTTGTATCGCGCCGGGGACGGCGTGCACCGCCGCTGGCTGGAGCAACGTGCGCGTATTCTGCCGGGCTGGAAACAAGCCTTGTTGTTCGCTGACCGCTATCACCGCTATGTCATGAATGCTGAACGTGAGATGTATCAGCATGACCATCTGCGCGGTGTCATTTGCAATGCCGAGATGATAAAGCAGGAGATCATTGCGGATTTCGGCCTGCCGGCAGACAAAATCCATGTGATTTACAACGCCATCGATAACCAGCGTTTCACACCGCCGGATGAAGAGACCTTCGCGACGCTGCGCCAACAGCACGGGATTCCGCTACAGGCAACCGGCCTGGTCTATGTCGGTTCGGGCTTCGAGCGTAAGGGTCTGGATGCTGCCATTCGCGCTATCGCCCCCACGGATCGCCACCTTTTCGTCGTGGGCAAGGATAAAGATCAGCGTCGCTACGAATCTCTGGCGGTATCGCTGAATTGTGCCAGTCGGGTGCACTTCTTTGGCATGCAAACAGAGACGCTACCGTTCTATCAAATGGCGGATGGCCTGCTTTTGCCAACCCTTTACGATCCGTTCCCCAATGTGATTCTGGAAGCAATGGCTTGTGGTTTGCCGGTTATCACCACGACCGGCTGCGGCGGCCAGGAATTCATTGTTCAGGGGCAGAATGGCTATGTGTGCGATGCGCTGGATATTCCCGCCTTGCAGGACGCCGTTATGGCACTCCCCGCACGCGCATCAGGCTCCAGTGAAGGGCAGCATGCCCGAGAACGCATTTTGTCCTGCACCGCTGAGCGTCTGTCGACGCAATTACTTGCCCTTTACCAGAAGCTGGTGAAATGACCATGCGCATACTGTTTATCATTGATGGATTACCGGGCGGCGGCGCCGAGAAAGTCGTTTTGACGCTTGCAGAGACGTTTTTACGCCGGGGGGATGAAGTATCACTTTTTTCACTGCGCGACGTCTGCGAATATCCTCTGCCTGAGGGGCTCGATTACCGGGTTATCGCCGATAAATGTCGCAAGCCCTGGCGTAAGCTGACGGAGATTTCTCGTCGCGCGCGCCAGCTTGACGCTGCGGTCGTCGATGCCGAGCGCTCGGGTCGTTTCGATCTGGTGTTATCTAACCTGCATAAAACCGATCGCATTGTGTCGCGCAGTAAAACGCTGCGCTCGCATAACCTGTGGTTCTGTTTGCATGGCGTGTTTTCAACCTCTTATCTCGGTCACCGGACCGGCTTTGACCGCTGGCTGAAACAGCAGAAAATTAAACGCGTTTACCAGGGGCGCAATATCGTCAGCGTCTCCAGCGCCGTCGGGCAGGACCTGGTCGAACAGTTCGCCATCCAGCCTGCACAGCTGAAAACCATCTATAACCCCTTTGATATTGCCGCGATCCGCGCAAGTGCCGACGTCCCCTTCGAGATGGCCGGCCAGGATTACATCATCCACGTCGGGCGCCTGCATCCTGGAAAACGCCAGGACCGCCTGATTGAAGCCTATGCGCTAAGTCACATCACCGCGCCGTTAGTGTTGCTTGGCCAGGGCAAACCAGAGCAGGAACAGCGTTTGCGCGCGCTGGCTGAAAAACTGGGCGTTGCCGACCGCGTGCTGTTTAAAGGCTTTCAGAGCAACCCACATTCATGGATGAAACAGGCGCGAATGCTGGTGCTCAGCTCCGATAGCGAAGGGCTGGGCAATGTGGTCATTGAAGCGCTGATTCTGGGCACGCCCGTTGCCAGTACCCGCTGCCCGGGCGGCATCCCCGAAATCCTGACGGGCCCGCTGGCAAAAGGGCTTGCAGACCTCAATAGCCCTGCGCTGGCTCAGGCGATGCAAAGCATTTACACTAATCCGCCGATTATTGAGCAGGCTGCGCTGGAAAAATTCAGCGTGGAGACAATCTGTCAGCAATACCGCCAGCTAAGCAAAGACTAACTGGCCCCTTACCGATACCGGATCTTTTATGAGTCAAAACCCTTTACTGAGCATCGTGGTCGCGGTGTATAACGGCGGGAAATTCCTTCCACAGTTTTTTGAATGCATTGAACAACAGCAACTGGAAAGCTATGAACTGATCCTGGTAAACGACGGTTCGACCGATAACAGCCTGGCCGTGATCGATGCCTGGCGCGACAGAATGCAAAACGTCACGCTGATTCAACAGGAAAACCAGGGCGTTTCCGTCGCGCGAAATTCCGGCCTTGCCGTTGCAAAAGGCAAATACCTGACCTTCCCCGACATTGACGATAAGCTCTACCCGGGGATGTTCCGCACGCTGCTGGATATGGCGGAAAAGGGCAATCTTGACGTTGCCACCTGTAATGGCCGCTATGTTTACGAAAAGAAACGTGAAAGCCACCCTATTTTCCCGCCTGAGCGTTTATCTTCAACGCCAGTATTGCCGGGCCACGTCTGGTTGAAAACCGCGCTCGACTCGCGCAAATTTCTGCATGTCACGTGGCTGAATATCTATCGTCGGGAATTTATTACCCAACATAATTTTCATTTCGAACCGGGGCTACGTCATCAGGATATTCCCTGGACCACAGAGGTACTGCTGGCAGCGGAGCGTGTGCAGTACACCAGTGAAACCTTTTATGATTACTACATTCACTCAGAATCGGTGTCGCACAAGCCGGACAATGACGATACGCTGATGCGCTCAGCGCGCCATTACATGAAAATTCTGGAGATGCTGGACGCCATCAATAAACGTTACCCGGACAAGGCGCGCAACATCTCCGCCTGTCGCTGGCAAATAGCCAAAGAGGGGCTTGGCATTATTCACACATTCGATGAAATGAAAGATGAAGCGAAAAAACGTATTATCATCAGTGAGTTTTTCGATCGCGGAATCTGGCGGCTGATTTGGACCAATGCCAGCTCATTGCGTTTACGCTGGCGTCTGGGGCGCCGTTATTTCCGGATTAAAAAATACCGCGATGTCGCATAGCGTGTGCCGCATTCTCGCTATAACGCTGGTTCAGTATCAATGCGCCAAAGATATAGCTTTAAGCGGGCTAAATGCTTAGAATTTGCCCGCCGAAACTCAAAAAACGGATAATCGCTTGGAATTGTTGTATACCATCCTGCTCTACTTAATTCAGCCTCTGGTGTGGCTGCGGCTTTTGCTTCGCAGCCGCAAGGCTCCGGCTTATCGTAAACGCTGGGCTGAACGCTATGGCTTTTGCCGTAATAAAGTGAAGCCGGACGGTATTTTGCTGCATTCCGTCTCCGTTGGCGAAACGCTGGCGGCCATTCCGCTGGTACGCGCATTGCGCCACCGCTACCCCACGCTGCCCATAACCGTCACCACCATGACTCCGACGGGCTCAGAGCGTGTAATGTCGGCCTTTGGCAAAGATGTTCATCACGTCTATCTCCCTTACGATCTGCCCTGCGCAATGGGTCGTTTTCTCGATACGGTCCGCCCGAAGCTGGTGATCGTGATGGAAACCGAACTGTGGCCAAATATGATTGCCGCGCTGAACCGTCGCAAAATTCCGCTGGTGATCGCCAATGCGCGCCTGTCGGAACGTTCGGCCAAAGGCTACGGCAAGCTGGGCCGATTTATGCGTCGTCTGCTCAGCAGAATCACGCTGATTGCTGCGCAAACCCAGGAAGATGGCGATCGTTTTATGCAGTTGGGCCTGAAACGCGGCCAACTTGCCGTTACCGGCAGCCTGAAATTTGATATTTCCGTCACCCCGGAATTAGCGGCCAAAGCCATAACACTGCGGCGCCAGTGGGCGCCTCGCCGCAAAGTGTGGATTGCTACCAGCACCCACGACGGCGAAGAGACCATTATCCTGCAGGCACATCGTAAGTTGCTGGAGACTTTTCCGGATTTACTGCTGATCCTGGTGCCACGTCATCCGGAACGTTTCCCTGATGCGCGCGAGATGGTGCGCAAAGGCGGCTTTAGTTTCATCATGCGAAGCTCAGGTGAAATTCCTTCCGGCAGCACCCAGGTTGTCATTGGCGATACCATGGGCGAGCTAATGCTGCTTTACGGTATTGCTGATATGGCCTTTGTCGGCGGTAGTCTGGTCGAGCGCGGCGGTCATAACCCGCTGGAGCCAGCGGCACATGCTATTCCTGTGCTGATGGGGCCACACACATTCAACTTCAAAGATATCTGCGCGCGCCTGCAGGCGGCTGACGGCCTGATCACCGTCACCGATGCCGACTCGCTGGTTAAAGAGGTCTCGACCTTGCTGACGGACGAAGATTACCGTCTGTGGTGTGGTCGCCACGCCGTTGAAGTCCTGCATCAGAACCAGGGTGCGCTGACGCGTCTGCTGCAACTCCTGCAACCGTATTTGCCTCAGCGGAGCCATTAATGTCTCAACGCCTGTCGGTGGTCATGATCGCCAAAAACGCGGCAGACCTGCTGCCAGATTGCTTAGCGTCCGTTGCATGGGCCGATGAAATTATTTTGCTCGATTCCGGCAGCGAGGATGCAACGCCTGAAGTGGCGCGCGCGGCGGGCGTAAAAGTCTTCACCGATACCGACTGGCAGGGCTATGGCATTCAGCGCCAGAAGGCGCAACGCCTGGCCAGCGGTGACTATATCTTAATGATTGACACCGATGAACGGGTCACACCGGAACTGGCGCAGTCAATACGTACCGTGCTTGCCGCTCCACAGCCGGATGCGGTTTACAGCATCGCCCGCCGTAACTTTTTCCTTGGCCGTTTTATGCGTCACAGCGGCTGGTACCCGGACCGGGTGACGCGACTCTATCCCCGAGAACGCTACCAGTACAACGCCAGTCTTGTACATGAATCACTGGACACCCAGGGTGCAAAAGTTATCGAGTTGAAAGGCGACCTGCTACATTTGACCTGCCGTGATTTCGCCAGCTTTCAGCGCAAACAACTGAATTACGCCACCGCCTGGGCGCAGGAGCGACATCAGAAGGGTAAGAAGGCATCGCTGACGGGTATTTTCACCCATACGCTGGGGGCGTTTCTGAAAACGCTGCTATTACGCGGCGGCGTGCTGGATGGCAAACAAGGCTGGCTGCTCGCGGTGGTCAATGCGCAGTATACTTTCAACAAATACACCGAACTGTGGGCGCTAAACCACGGTTACAGCGAGAAAACGTAAGCGATGAGCACAAAAGCGATTTATCCCGGTACGTTTGATCCCATTACCAACGGGCATATTGATATCGTGACCCGCGCCGCCACCATGTTCGATCAGGTGGTACTGGCGATTGCCGCCAGCCCAAGCAAAAAACCGATGTTTACGCTCGATGAGCGCGTGGCGCTGGCTCAGGAAGCGACCAGACATATTCCTAACGTCACGGTGACAGGCTTTAGCGATCTGATGGCCAATTTTGCGCGGGCTCAACAGGCGAACATTTTGATTCGTGGTCTGCGTGCGGTGGCGGATTTTGAATATGAGATGCAACTGGCGCACATGAATCGCCATCTGATGCCTGACCTGGAAAGCGTATTTCTGATGCCATCAAAAGAGTGGTCGTTTATTTCGTCCACGCTGGTAAAAGAGGTGGCGCGCCATACCGGTGATGTCACGCATTTTCTGCCCGCTAACGTGCATCAGGCGCTGCTGAAAAAGCTGCAGGATGCTCTTCCCGCAGGCGGCGCTTGACGCGCCTTGTCCGGGCTACCTGTCCACAGACGGCTGGAAACCAGGAGCCCGACTAAGCGCAACGCGAGCCGGGATAAACGCAACCACCGCACTTTACTTCTGGCACTGACGGCAATAAAAGGTCGCGCGCTGTGCATGCTTCGACGCGATAATCGGCGTACCACATACCCGGCACGGTTCACCTTTACGTCCATAGACCTGCAATTCCTGCGCAAAATACCCGGGCTTGCCATCGCTTTGCAGAAAGTCTTTCAGCGTGGTGCCGCCCTGCTCAATCGAGCGCAGCAGTACCGCTTTAATCACCCGCACCAGCAGTTCACACTCCTCGCGTGACAGCGACGAGGCCAGTCGGTCAGGATGGATCCCGGCGGCAAACAGCGATTCGCTGGCGTAGATATTACCCACCCCCACCACCAGCTTGTTGTCCATCAGCCAGGGTTTGATGGCGGTTTTCTTCTTCGCGCATTTCTGTTGCAGGTAATCGGCGTTAAACGTCTCGCTTAACGGTTCCGGCCCCAGATGCGCCAGAACATTGTGGCCTTCCAGCGCTTTCGTCCACAGCCAGGCCCCAAACCGTCGAGGATCGGTGTAGCGGAGGACTTTACCGTTGCTCATCACCAGGTCGACGTGATCGTGCTTTTCCGCCGGGAGCTCTTCGCTGAGGATACGCAGGCTGCCGGACATACCCAGATGGATAATTATCCAGCCGTCCGGCAACTCCAGCAGCAGGTATTTGGCACGGCGCTGCACGCTGAGGACCGGTTTGTCACTCAGGCGATGAATTTCATCCGAGACAGGCCAGCGAAGGCGCCCGTTACGGACGATGGCATGAAGAATTTTGGCGCCAACCAGATGCGGTTCAATGCCGCGACGGCTGGTTTCTACCTCGGGTAATTCTGGCATGGCTATTTCTCCTTATTTCCCCAATGTAGTTTGCGTCACAGGAAGGCGGCAAGAAGTGAATCGCGGGTGCTTACCTGAGTAAGTGACCAGGGGGAGCGCACGAAGCTGACGCGCCTGCGGCTCAAACTACGAAGGGCAAAATGCAAAAAACCCCGCCGAAGCGAGGTTTTCGTACAAATAAAGCGCAAATTATTTAATTTTTGCTTCTTTGTAAAGAACGTGCTGACGGACAACTGGATCGAATTTTTTCAGTTCCAGTTTTTCCGGCTTAGTACGTTTGTTCTTCGTGGTGGTATAGAAGTGACCAGTACCAGCAGAAGAAACCAGCTTGATTTTCTCACGAATACCTTTAGCCATGATTTATTTCCTCTAAGTACTTAGTACTTTTCGCCACGGGCACGCAGTTCAGACAGAACTGTATCGATGCCTTTCTTATCGATTACACGCATACCTTTAGCAGATACGCGCAGGGTGACAAAACGCTTCTCGCTCTCAACCCAGAAACGGTGAGAGTGCAGGTTCGGCAGGAAACGGCGTTTAGTCGCGTTCAGTGCGTGGGAACGGTTGTTACCGGTCACCGGACGCTTGCCAGTAACTTGGCAGACTCGGGACATGTCTATTCTCCAAAAATCAAATTAGCTCGAGCTTCGTATGGGGTATTGGCGCCTCGTCAGGCTTTCACAGCCTGGTCTGACGGTTCTAAGCGAACTCGTGTAGCCAGGCCCAATTGCCAAACCCGAGATTCTCAAAGGTGGCGTAGTATACGCTGAGTCGGCGATGTGCTCAAGTCCCGAACAGACAAAGATCCCGATGGATCGCCCAAAGAGGTCTAAATCCAGCCCCGTTCTGCGAACGAAACGTACTCTCCACGGCCTATCACCAGATGATCGAGCACACGAATATCCATAAACTGACAGCACTTCACCACCCTTTCGGTGATGATTCTATCCGCTTTGCTGGGTTCAGCGCTACCCGAAGGATGATTATGTGCAAGGATCACGGCGGCGGCATTCACTTTAATCGCCTCGCGGACAATCTCGCGCGGATGCACTTCCACTTGATTAATGGTGCCGGAAAAAAGACGGCAATGCTTCAACACCCGGTTTTGGTTGTCGAGAAAGATCGCCATAAAGATCTCGCGCTCTTCGCCTGTCAGTTGGCTTTGCAGAAATTCCCGGGTCATCTCCGGGCTTAGTAATGATGTTTCTTCCAGTAGCCGTACGCTGTAGTAACGCCGCGCAAGTTCGGCAATCCCTTTCAGTTGCGCGTATTTCGCCACCCCAATGCCGTTAACCCTGGCAAAATCTTTGTAGTCCGCCGAGAGCAGCCCGTAGAGTGAACCGAAGTGCTGCAGCAAGTCGCGGGAAAGCGTCATCACTGATTTCCCCCGCGTGCCAGTGCGTAAAAACAGCGCCAGTAGTTCGATATCTGTCAGCGACTCGATACCCGCACTCATCATTTTTTCTCTGGGTAATGGGGGTAAAAAAACCGTTTCCATGTCACATCCTCCCTTTTACGCACCATGCTGCCACAAGCGAAAAGGCGCATCGACACGGGATCGCCACGCTTGCGTAATACCTCGCAAAGAGCACGACGGGCAAAAGCACGACAACAACAGGATTGTGATAAAATGCCCGCCTTCTGGTGAAATCCAACAGGAAAGAGTCATGATGAGTCTGGCGGGTAAAAAAATCGTTCTCGGCATAAGCGGCGGTATCGCGGCTTATAAAGCGCCTGAACTGGTGCGTCGTCTGCGCGATCGGGGCGCCGATGTGCGCGTAGCGATGACCGAAGCGGCGAAAGCCTTTATTACGCCGCTGAGCCTGCAGGCCGTTTCAGGCTACCCGGTTTCCGACAGCCTGCTCGACCCGGCTGCCGAAGCCGCAATGGGCCATATTGAGCTGGGTAAATGGGCCGACCTGGTGATTCTCGCCCCCGCCACCGCCGATTTAATCGCGCGCGTTGCTGCGGGTATGGCCAATGACCTGGTGTCGACGATTTGTCTTGCCACGCCTTCTCCGGTTGCGGTTGTGCCCGCCATGAACCAGCAGATGTATCGCGCCGCCGCCACGCAGCACAATTTAGAGGTGCTGGCCTCGCGCGGGCTGTTATTGTGGGGCCCCGATAGCGGCAGCCAGGCCTGCGGGGACATCGGACCGGGCCGGATGCTGGATCCGCTGACCATCGTTGATCTCGCCGCTGCGCATTTCTCGCCTGTCAACGATCTGCAACATCTGAATATCATGATTACCGCCGGTCCAACCCGTGAGCCGCTGGACCCGGTGCGTTATATTACGAACCACAGTTCCGGTAAGATGGGCTTTGCCATCGCTGCGGCGGCCGCCCGTCGTGGCGCTAACGTGACACTGGTATCAGGCCCGGTGTCGCTGGCAACGCCAGCCTGGGTAAAACGGATTGACGTGACCACCGCGCTGGAAATGGAGGCCGCCGTGCAGGGCCTCGCTCAGCAGCAGCATATTTTTATTGGCTGTGCCGCCGTTGCGGATTATCGCGCCGCCGCCA
Source organism: Citrobacter sp. MNAZ 1397 (assembly GCF_023613995.1). Taxonomy (NCBI): domain Bacteria; kingdom Pseudomonadati; phylum Pseudomonadota; class Gammaproteobacteria; order Enterobacterales; family Enterobacteriaceae; genus Citrobacter; species Citrobacter sp. MNAZ 1397. Next base: position 79,242 of record NZ_JAKIVH010000003.1, on the reverse strand, counting down.
TTGCCGACGAAAAAATCAAAAAACAAGGCGATGAATTAACAATAAAAATGGTCAAAAACCCGGATATTGTCGCCGGTGTCGCCGCATTGACCGAGCATCGCCCCTATGTCGTTGGGTTTGCCGCCGAAACAAATAATGTGGAAGAATATGCCCGGCAAAAACGTGCCCGCAAAAACCTTGACCTGATTTGTGCCAATGACGTTTCGCAATCAGATCAAGGATTTAATAGCGACAATAACGCTTTACATCTTTTCTGGCAGGATGGCGATAAACATTTACCGCTAAAGAGCAAGGAAGAGTTAGGCCACTTATTACTGGACGAGATCGTTACCCGTTATGATGAAAAAAATCGACGTTAAGATTCTGGACCCGCGCGTAGGTAAGCAGTTTCCACTGCCTACTTACGCCACCGCCGGTTCTGCCGGCCTTGATCTGCGAGCCTGTCTCGATGACGCCGTAGAGCTGGCGCCGGGCGCTACCACTCTGCTGCCAACCGGTCTGGCGATTCATATTGCCGATCCGTCGCTTGCCGCAGTGATTCTGCCGCGTTCTGGCCTCGGTCATAAGCATGGTATTGTGCTGGGTAATCTGGTGGGGCTTATTGACTCTGACTATCAGGGGCAATTAATGGTATCCGTCTGGAACCGTGGTCAGGACAGCTTTACCATTGAACCCGGTGAGCGCATCGCGCAAATGGTCTTTGTTCCGGTCGTTCAGGCTGAATTTAATCTGGTTGAAGAGTTTGACGCCACAGATCGTGGTGAAGGTGGCTTCGGTCACTCCGGGCGTAAATAAGCAGCCCATTTAACGCATCCTGCGGCGACATAACGCCATAACATTTCCGCAAACGCCGGTTTGCGGCCGCCGCGTGGATGTTCGCCTGATAAGCGCTTATTTCAGGGGTATTTTGCAACATGGCAGAAAAACAAACCGCGAAAAGGAATCGTCGCGAAGAAATACTTCAGTCTCTGGCACTGATGCTTGAATCCAGCGATGGAAGTCAACGCATCACTACGGCAAAACTGGCGGCGTCTGTTGGCGTCTCCGAGGCCGCTTTGTACCGACATTTCCCTAGCAAGACACGCATGTTCGATAGCCTCATTGAGTTTATCGAAGATAGCCTGATTACACGCATTAACCTGATCATGAAAGATGAAAAGGACACCACAGCGCGCCTGCGTCTGATCGTGCAATTGATTCTGGGGTTTGGTGAGCGTAATCCTGGGCTGACCCGCATTCTTACTGGTCATGCGCTGATGTTTGAACAGGATCGCTTACAGGGGCGTATCAATCAGCTTTTTGAGCGTATCGAATCCCAGATTCGTCAGGTACTGCGCGAAAAGAAGATGCGTGAAGGTGAAGGCTACGTCACTGACGAAACGCTGCTGGCAAGTCAGTTGCTATCGTTTTGTGAAGGAATGCTGTCACGCTATGTGCGTAGCGAGTTCAAATACAGCCCGACCGATGAGTTTGAAGCACGCTGGCCATTGCTGGCGGCGCAGTTGCAGTAAACGATAAGTTATCCCGGATGGCGGTTAACCGCCTTATCCGGGCAACTTTATCGATGTATCCCCGATAAGCGCGGCGCCACCGGGAATACTATCAAACGCCGAACTCTTTCCGGTATGCCCGTACCGCAGCCAGATGGTCAGCCATCTCCGGCTTCTCTTCCAGATAAGCAATCAGCTCTTTCAGGGTGACAATTGAAATCACTTTGCAACCGTAGTCGCGTTCAACTTCCTGGATCGCGGAAATATCCGCACGTCCACGCTCCTGACGATCAAGAGAGATCAGCACGCCAGCCAGCGTCGCACCGTGCGCCTTGATGATCTCCATGGACTCGCGAATTGCCGTACCAGCCGTGATCACATCATCCACCAGCATGACGCGGCCCTGCAATGCGCTTCCCACCAGCGTACCGCCTTCGCCGTGGTCTTTGGCCTCTTTGCGGTTAAAGCAATACGGTACGTCACGCTCATGGTGCTCAGCCAGTGCGACCGCTGTGGTGGTCGCAATAGGGATACCTTTGTAGGCCGGACCAAACAGCAGGTCGAAATCAATTTTCGAATCCACCAGCGCTTCGGCGTAAAAACGGCCCAACAACGCCAGGTCGCGCCCGGTATTAAACAGGCCGGCGTTAAAGAAATAGGGGCTTTTACGCCCGGATTTCAGGGTGAACTCGCCAAACTTGAGTACCTGTTTGTTAAGCGCAAACTCAATAAACTCACGCTGATACTGTTTCATGGATTCGCTCCTCATCTTAGAACCAGCCTCATTAGGCTCTTTCTTTTTAACGGACAAAAAAAAGGCGACTTCTCAGTCGCCTTAAAAACTAGTTTTCCAACGCCGCTTTCTGCGTCGCGATAATCGATTCGATTCCCCCTCGGGCCAACGCCAGCAAGGTCAGGAGTTCCTCATGAGTGAACGGTTCGCCCTCGGCGGTCCCCTGAACTTCAATGATGCGGCCATCTTCGGTCATCACTACGTTCATGTCGGTTTCCGCTGCGGAGTCTTCAACGTATTCCAGATCGCAAACCGCTTCGCCATTGACGATGCCGACAGAAACCGCAGCCACCAGCCCTTTCATCGGGTTCGCTTTCAGTTTGCCTGCGCTTACCAGCGCGTTCAACGCATCGGCCAGCGCAACGCATGCACCGGTGATGGAAGCAGTACGGGTGCCGCCATCGGCCTGAATCACGTCGCAGTCCAGGGTGATGGTGTATTCACCCAGCGCGGTTAAGTCGACGGCCGCACGCAGCGCACGGGCGATAAGGCGTTGAATTTCCATGGTGCGCCCGCCCTGTTTACCCTTCGCCGCTTCGCGCGCATTACGGGTGTGGGTAGAGCGTGGCAGCATGCCATATTCAGCGGTAATCCAGCCCTGGCCCTGACCTTTCAGAAAACGCGGTACCCCCTCTTCAAGGGTGGCGGTGCACAGCACTTTAGTATCACCGAATTCAACCAGCACGGAGCCTTCTGCGTGTTTTGTATAGTGGCGAGTCAGGGTGACGGGACGCACCTCGGTGGTGCTACGGCCTGCTGGACGCATGATGATTTCTCCGGCTGTTACGAATGTGGCTGCGCATTATACTGGCTTACCGAGGTTATTCCTATCCTGATAAGCCCGTGAAAGCTATAATCCCCGCATCTCTCCTTAAAAAACGGGAACGTCTATGATCCGCAGTATGACCGCCTACGCCCGGCGTGAAATCAAGGGTAGCTGGGGCTCTGCCTCCTGGGAACTGCGCTCGGTAAACCAGCGTTATCTTGAAACTTACTTCCGTCTGCCGGAACAATTTCGTAGCCTGGAACCCGTGGTTCGCGAGCGCATCCGTGCGCGTCTGACTCGCGGGAAAATCGAATGTAATTTACGTTTTGAACCTGATGCCAGCGCGCAAGGCGAGCTGATTCTCAACGAAAAACTGGCAAAGCAGCTGGTGAACGCCGCCAACTGGGTCAAAATGCAGAGCGATGAAGGCGAAATCAACCCGGTGGATATTCTGCGCTGGCCGGGTGTTATGGCCGCTCAGGAGCAGGATCTGGATGCGATTGCCGCCGAAATTCTGTCAGCACTTGATGGCGCGCTGGATGACTTTATCGTTTCCCGTGAAACCGAGGGCCAGGCGCTGAAAGCGTTGATTGAGCAGCGCCTTGAAGGCGTGAGCACCGAAGTGAAAAAAGTCCGTGCGCAGATGCCGGAAATCCTGCAGTGGCAACGTGACCGCCTGGTTGCCAAACTGGAAGATGCGCAGGTTCAACTCGAAAATAATCGCCTTGAACAAGAGCTGGTGCTCATGGCGCAGCGCATTGACGTTGCCGAAGAGCTGGATCGTCTGGACGCACACGTCAAAGAAACCTGGAACATCCTCAAGAAGAAAGAGGCTGTGGGTCGCCGTCTCGACTTTATGATGCAGGAGTTCAACCGTGAGTCGAACACCCTGGCGTCTAAATCCATTAATGCCGATGTCACCAATTCCGCCATTGAGCTGAAAGTGTTGATTGAGCAGATGCGCGAACAGATTCAGAATATCGAGTAATCGTGCGCCAGTACCCTGAAAGCCCGCCCGTTGCGGGCTTTTTTATTTTTAAGACCTACCTTACGGCACCGCTTTACAGTTCGGCATCGCTCCCGGTATTGTGATTTTCAGGGTTCCACCTGTCCGGGCTTTTTATGTTTTCATCCTCGCGACCACTTCATACCCGTACATACTATCTGGCCGCACCCCTGTTGATGCTTAGCGCCTTCGGGGTACAAGCCGGGGACACGCGCACCGTCACAGAGCCCGTCCCACCGCCGCCCTGTCAGACGCTCTATGCCAGCGGAACAGACGATGCAACGCAGGCCATCCAGACGGCACTCAATACCTGCGCTCGCGGAAAAACAGTGCATCTGGCCGCATCTGAAAACACAGACACTTTCTACAGCGGCCCGCTCAGCGTGCCATCGGGCGTAAGCCTGGCGATCGATAAAGGAGCAACGCTGAGAGCTGCCGCTAACCCGGCCCGTTTCGACACCGGCAAACAGACCTGCGGCACGCTGGATAATTCCGGGAAGGGCTGTAAGCCATTTATCTGGATTAAAAATGCGGTCGGCAATGGGATTTATGGGCAGGGGACAATTGATGGCCAGGGTGGCGCGGTCATGGCCGGGCGAAACCAGACCTGGTGGCAACTGGCAAAGGAGGCGCAAAAAAGCGACAGCAAACAGAATGCGCCTCGTTTGATCCAAATTGATAATTCCAGCGATATCACGCTGTACCAGGTAACCCTTAAAAACGCGCCAAATTTCCATATAGTGGGCAACCGCAGTAACGGGCTGACGCTGTGGGGGATCACTATCGACACCCCCGCTTTTGCGCGCAATACGGATGGTTTTGACCCTATGGGGTCGACGAATGTGACGCTCACCCACAGCGTGATCGGCACCGGGGATGATAATGTGGCCATTAAGGCCGGGAATGCCAGCACGTCCCATATCTCTATTGTGGATAACCGATTTGGTTCCGGACACGGCATGTCCATTGGTAGCGAGGTCAATAAAGGCGTGAGTGACGTGGACGTCAACCTTCTTACGCTGAACGGCACAACCAACGGGCTGCGCATTAAAAGCGATCGTTCGCGTGGAGGCCTGGTCACCGCAGTTACCTATCGCCATATCTGCATGGAAAACGTGAAAAACCCGATTGTTCTGGACACGCGCTATGAGCCGAAAGCACAGGGAGACAACCTTCCCGTTTTTCGTGATATTACGTTTGATCAGGTCAAAGTGCTTACGGCAGGTACGCTGACATTTCAGGGAGACAGCGACAGCAATCCGATTGTGACCACCCTGAACAATGTGACACTTGCCAGTGATTCGGCAATACACAAAAAATACGCCATTCTCCAGGGCACCATCGCATCAGGTGCCACGGGATCATGTCCTTAAAGTCAATGCGTGGGACACTCACGAGGCAGAATATGACTATCATTAACGCCACAAATATCCGCAGCCACAATTTGTCCGAATGCCATCATTTCATCATCAGGATAGTGGGTAAGTCCTGGCGACGGGGCACCTCTAATCGTACCAACTGCTCCGGCTACAACATCAACCAGCATATTTATGATGGGATGACCGTTGAAGCGTACCAGGAGATGGTCACCCTAAAATTTGATAAGAATGACCCGCAATTTTCGTTAACCAAACATCTCAGGTACGACATTGAGAAAGGATTCATTGAGCTACATGGCCCGTCGGTTTAGCTCAGGCAGACTTTCTCATTTTTGATGCGTTGCCATATGGTTACGCACGTGGCGCCTGCGATGTAAATCGTGACCAGCCTTTTATCATCAGATGGATAGTCAAACCCGGCGATTCCGATGCTGACGATTACGGAGAAGGATACCTCCGCAGACGCGGCGCTAAAAAACGACGATGCCATGTTCACCCAGCCACGCCGCCAGCGTCTGAATCACCGGATCCTGAATAAATGCCATGATCTGGCGGGCCTTCTCGGTACCGATGCCCGGCAGGCGCTGCCACGCCTGGCTACTTCGGTCCTGCATCTGCTGCCAGTGGGTATCTCCGGCGGCCCGAATTGCCGACTTTGTTAAAGGCAGACCCATTGCATAAATCCAGCGCACAAACGGACGGTCGCGCGCCAGCTCAAAACGATGCCAAAGTTGCAGCCCTCTTGCAGGCGTTATTCCGACGGTTTCCTGCAATTGTGTTTTGGTCAGCGCCAGCCAGGAAAAGAGATGTTCAAAGCGATGTGCCTGATGCAATACCCGCCATCCCGCCTCCCCCAGGCCGTCAATGTCCAGCGCCTGCTTTGAACTCAGCCACGTCAGACGGGCCAGAAATTGCTCCTGGCACTCCGACGAGGCATAAAAACAGGTGAGCGGCGTGAAAACCGGGGCTGGCGGTTGCGGTTTATCGCGAACCTGCCCGCGCCAGACCACATCATCAATGCGCGGTATCCCTTGCCCTGCAAGACTTACCCGTACGCGATCGCCAGGCGCGATATCCAGTTCCTGCCAACGCCGTACGGAACCAATGTTGACCCGCTGCACACGTTTATCATCCAGCTTTATCGGTTCAAGTTGGGCAACCACGGCTATTTTCCCGGTACGCCCGACGGTAAAGCGGATGTTTTTCACTTCGGCGACATGTTCGACCGGCGGATATTTCCATGCCGCAACCCAGGCACCTTGCCCCGGACTCCACTGTTTTCCGTCCGGTTCCTGAGCACTACGCACCACCACACCATCCGTCACGAAAGGCAGTGCAGTAGTAAACCAGCGCTCGCGGAGGGTTTCCACCTCGCTGATATTGCTGACGGGCACACTGTAGCGCTCCACCCAGTCAAACCCGGCCTGCGTTAATATTTGCAGGCGTTGGGTTAACGTTTGTGGCCCATCCGGCCAGCTCCAGACAAAGACGGCAATATCGTTCAACACATCCGCCCCGCCTCGCCGCATCATGGCGCCCGCCACTTTGGCCCTGGCGTTCATCCCGCCCATCTGCTTTTGGATGTGGCCCTCGCGCTTTAAAAACAACTCGCCCTGTAAAACGCTGTTTGCCAGTGCGCCCGTAACGTTTTGCGGTAAAGCGGGAATACGACGGGCGTTCTCCGTCCAGTCTTCCCCCACCAGCCCATTTCCCCGGCTGATCACCCGTTCAAGGGTGCCGTGGCGATAGACCAGTGTGACCGCCACCCCATCCACTTTCGGTTGTGCCCAAAGCGCTGTTTTACCCGCCATCCATATCTGTAGCGCTTCTTTATTACGCAGTTTATCGACCCCTGTATGCGCGACCGGGTGCCTCACTGTACCGCCGGATAACACTGGCGCATCATAAGCAGCCTCCTGCCCAAAACAGCGCCGCCAGTTCGCAAGCTGGGCGTTGAGATTATCGTAAACATCGTCGCTCACGGCGCTCGCGCCCTGTAGCCAGTAATCCTCATTCCATTGCGCCATCTGTTTTTCCAGCAGTGCAATCTCTTGCTCTGCCCGCGCAGGCGTCCATACCGGGCAAGCCGCGTAACTGCATGCGCTCCATACCACCGCGCCGATCATCATAAATATCCTGATCCACATTTCGCCATCTCCTTAGCTGAATGCTGCGGGTATATCGCGACGGGAATAGGTTTTCGAGGCGAAAACATAGGGTTTGCGAGGCAGGTTCCGGCGTTTTTCACCGTTTGCAGAAAAAAGGTGGCAAATCAGGGAAAAGGCGCGCAAAACACCATTATCCACAGTAAAAAGTGTGACGAGGGCTACGTCACGTTGCGCCGTTGTGTATAATAGGCACGTATGTAAGTTTCCTTTCGCAATTCACATACAAAAGACTCTCATGGCTCAAGGCACGCTTTATATTGTTTCCGCCCCCAGTGGCGCGGGTAAATCAAGCCTCATCCAGGCTTTATTAAAAACCCAACCGTTGTATGACACCCAGGTTTCTGTTTCACACACCACGCGCGCGCCGCGTCCGGGTGAAGTGCACGGTGAACACTATTTCTTCGTTAATCATGCCGAATTTAAAGCGATGATTGACGATGACGCCTTCCTTGAACACGCCGAGGTATTTGGCAATTATTACGGCACATCGCGCGCTACGATTGAGCAAGTTCTTAAAACGGGCGTAGATGTATTCCTGGATATTGACTGGCAGGGCGCGCAGCAAATCCGCATGAGAATGCCGCAGGCGCGCAGCATCTTTATTTTGCCGCCGTCAAAAATCGAGCTGGACAGACGTCTGCGCGGTCGCGGTCAGGACAGCGAAGACGTTATCGCAAAGCGCATGGCGCAAGCAGTTGCGGAAATGAGCCATTACGCAGAGTATGATTACCTTATTGTGAATGATGATTTCGATACCGCCCTGGGTGACCTCAAAACCATCATTCGCGCCGAACGTCTGCGTATGGGCCGCCAGATGCAGCGACATGACGCTTTAATCAGCAAACTGTTGGCAGACTGAACTCACATTCAGTATCATGCCCAGTCCATCACCATCTGTGGAGCATTTTAAATATGGCACGCGTAACTGTTCAGGACGCTGTAGAGAAAATTGGTAACCGTTTTGACCTGGTACTGGTCGCCGCGCGTCGCGCTCGTCAGATGCAGGTAGGCGGAAAGGATCCGCTGGTACCGGAAGAAAACGATAAAACCACCGTTATCGCGCTGCGCGAAATCGAAGAAGGTCTGATCAACAACCAGATCCTCGACGTACGTGAGCGCCAGGAACAGCAAGAGCAGGAAGCCGCTGAATTACAAGCCGTTACCGCTATTGCTGAAGGTCGTCGTTAATCAATAAGCGGGTCGCCCTTGTATCTGTTTGAAAGTCTGAATCAACTGATTCAAAACTACCTGCCGGAAGACCAGATTAAGCGTCTTCGGCAGGCGTATCTCGTTGCACGTGACGCTCACGAGGGCCAGACACGTTCAAGTGGTGAACCCTATATCACGCACCCGGTTGCCGTAGCCTGTATCCTGGCCGAGATGAAACTCGACCACGAAACGCTGATGGCCGCGCTGCTGCATGACGTGATTGAAGATACCCCCGCAACCTACCAGGACATGGAACAGCTGTTTGGCAAAAGCGTTGCCGAACTGGTGGAAGGGGTGTCAAAGCTTGATAAGCTCAAGTTCCGCGACAAGAAAGAAGCGCAGGCCGAAAACTTTCGCAAGATGATTATGGCGATGGTGCAGGATATCCGCGTCATTCTCATCAAACTCGCCGACCGTACTCACAACATGCGCACGTTGGGCTCTCTTCGCCCGGATAAACGTCGTCGCATCGCCCGTGAAACCCTCGAAATTTACAGCCCGCTGGCGCACCGTTTAGGTATCCATCACATCAAAACCGAGCTTGAAGAGCTGGGCTTTGAAGCGTTGTACCCAAACCGTTATCGCGTCATTAAAGAAGTGGTAAAAGCCGCGCGCGGTAACCGTAAAGAGATGATTCAGAAGATCCTTTCTGAAATCGAAGGGCGTTTGCAGGAAGCGGGCATTCCGTGTCGCGTCAGCGGTCGCGAAAAACATCTGTACTCCATCTATTGCAAGATGGTGCTCAAAGAGCAACGTTTTCATTCAATTATGGATATCTACGCCTTCCGCGTAATCGTCCATGATGCTGACACCTGCTATCGCGTGCTGGGCCAGATGCACAGCCTCTACAAACCGCGTCCAGGTCGCGTTAAAGACTATATTGCCATTCCAAAAGCGAACGGCTATCAGTCTCTGCACACCTCGATGATCGGTCCCCATGGCGTCCCGGTTGAAGTGCAAATTCGCACCGAAGATATGGACCAGATGGCGGAAATGGGGGTCGCGGCGCACTGGGCCTACAAAGAGCATGGCGAAACCAGCACCACCGCGCAAATCCGCGCCCAGCGCTGGATGCAAAGCCTGCTCGAACTGCAACAGAGCGCAGGCAGCTCGTTTGAATTTATCGAGAGCGTTAAATCTGATCTCTTCCCGGATGAGATTTATGTTTTCACCCCGGAAGGCCGCATCGTGGAACTGCCGGCAGGCGCGACCCCGGTCGACTTTGCCTATGCGGTACACACCGACATCGGCCACGCTTGTGTGGGCGCACGCGTCGACAGGCAGCCGTATCCCCTGTCGCAGTCGCTTTCCAGCGGCCAGACCGTAGAAATCATTACCGCACCGGGCGCACGCCCGAATGCGGCATGGCTTAACTTTGTCGTGAGCTCCAAAGCCCGCGCCAAAATTCGCCAGTTGCTGAAAAACCTCAAGCGTGATGACTCGGTAAGCCTTGGCCGCCGTCTGCTCAATCACGCACTAGGTGGAAGCCGTAAACTGGCGGAAATTCCGCAAGAACATATCCAGCGCGAGCTGGACCGTATGAAGCTCGCCTCGCTTGACGATCTGCTGGCAGAAATCGGTCTCGGCAACGCCATGAGCGTGGTGGTGGCGAAGAACCTGCAGCAGGGCGAAGCGGTGGCGACAACGCAAAGCACCAGTACCGCCACGAGTGCCAGCGGCGGTCATTTGCCGATCAAAGGTGCGGACGGTGTGTTGATTACTTTCGCGAAGTGCTGCCGTCCGATTCCCGGCGACCCGATTGTGGCGCACGTTAGCCCTGGCAAAGGGCTGGTTATCCACCATGAATCTTGCCGTAACATCCGTGGCTACCAGAAAGAGCCAGAGAAGTTTATGGCCGTTGAGTGGGACAAGGACACCGCGCAGGAATTTATCACCGAAATCAAGGTGGATATGTTCAACCATCAGGGCGCGCTGGCGAATCTGACTGCGGCAATCAACACCGCATCTTCCAACATTCAGAGCCTGAACACGGAAGAAAAAGACGGTCGCGTTTACAGCGCCTTTATCCGTCTGACGTCACGCGATCGCGTCCATCTGGCGAACATCATGCGTAAAATCCGCGTCATGCCGGATGTGATTAAAGTCACCCGTAACCGCAACTAGTGTTGACTCAAAAGCATTCGAATTGCTTCACAAACGCTTTAGCGTTTTGAACAGCGCTTGCGCTGGCCCTGAAAGGGTGAGGCGGCAAGCCGAAAAACGCGGCAACCGAATGACAAATCTGCCGGGAGCGGATTTGAACGCGGCTTGCAGCGGCCCCGTAAGGGGCGAGGCACAGGGATGGGCCGAGTCATCCGCAGCGATTAAAGGGGCAATGTGAAGGATGAAGTGGATATGAATGCACAACGTTATGCGCGAATCCGCGAGATGCTGGCCAGACGTCAACCGGACCTGACCGTCTGCATGGAGCAGGTCCATAAACCGCATAACGTCTCCGCTATTATCCGCACCGCAGACGCTGTCGGCGTACATGAAGTTCACGCCGTCTGGCCGAGCCGTCGCATGCATACCATGCTGTCATCCGCGGCGGGCAGCAACAGTTGGGTGGAAGTGAAAACCCACCCAACCATCGGCGACGCCGTTTCCCAATTGAAAGCGGCGGGAATGCAGATACTGGCGACACATCTCTCAGACAAAGCCGTTGATTTTCGCGAGATCGACTACACCCGTCCCACCTGTATTTTGATGGGGCAGGAGAAAACCGGGATCAGCCAGGAAGCATTAGATCTGGCGGATCAGGACATCATCATCCCGATGATCGGCATGGTGCAGTCACTGAATGTCTCCGTTGCCTCTGCGCTGATCCTCTATGAAGCCCAGCGCCAACGGCAAAACGCCGGTATGTACCTGCGCGAAAACAGCATGCTGCCCGACGAAGAGCAGCAGCGTCGGCTGTTTGAAGGCGGTTATCCGGTACTGGCGCGCGTCGCCAAACGCAAAGGTCTGCCGTATCCCCGCGTCAATGAACGCGGCGAAGTGGATGCCGACGAAGGCTGGTGGGCTACCATGCAGGCAGCGAGATAACGCCTATGCAAGGTCGCCTGTTGGATGCTGTCCCCCTCAATACTCTTACCGGCGTTGGCGCGGCGCAAGCCAACAAACTTGCCAAAATTGGCCTGCATACGGTTCAGGATTTACTGCTGCACCTGCCTTTACGCTACGAAGATCGCACCCAACTCTACCCCATTGCCGACCTGCTGCCGGGCATTTACGCCACGGTCGAAGGCGAAGTGCTGAACTGCAATATCACCTTTGGCGGGCGTCGGATGATGACCTGCCAGATAAGCGACGGTTCCGGCATTCTGACCATGCGCTTTTTCAACTTCAACGCGGCGATGAAAAACAGCCTCGCGACCGGGCGTCGTGTGCTGGCCTACGGTGAAGCAAAGCGCGGGAAATACGGCGCAGAGATGATTCACCCGGAATACCGCGTGCAGGGCGATCTCAGCACGCCGGAATTACAGGAAACCTTAACGCCGGTTTATCCGACAACCGAAGGGATAAAACAGGCGACGTTACGCAAGCTCACCGATCAGGCGCTGGATCTGCTTGCCACTTGCGCGATTACTGAACTGCTGCCGCCAGAGCTGGCACAGGGGCTAATGACACTGCCGGAAGCCTTGCGCACCCTGCATCGCCCGCCGCCGACGTTACAGCTCGCCGAGCTGGAAACCGGGCAACACCCGGCGCAAAGACGTTTAATCCTGGAAGAGTTACTGGCACACAACCTCAGCATGCTGGCGTTGCGTGCCGGGGCGCAGCGTTATCACGCAAAGCCGCTGAATCCTCAGGATACGCTGAAAAATGCCCTGCTGGCCTCGTTGCCGTTCAAACCTACCGGCGCTCAGGCACGCGTGGTGGCAGAAATTGAACGTGACATGGCGCTCGATGTGCCGATGATGCGCCTTGTGCAGGGTGATGTGGGCTCGGGGAAAACCCTGGTCGCGGCGCTGGCAGCCTTGCGGGCGATTGCTAACGGCAACCAGGTGGCATTAATGGCGCCGACCGAGCTGCTGGCTGAACAACATGCCAATAATTTCCGCAACTGGTTTGCCCCGCTCGGTGTGGAGGTGGGCTGGCTGGCGGGTAAACAAAAAGGCAAGGCGCGCCAGGCCCAGCAGGACGCGATTGCCTGCGGTCAGGTACAAATGATCGTCGGCACACACGCTATCTTTCAGGAGCAGGTGCAGTTTAACGGCCTCGCGCTGGTGATTATAGACGAACAGCACCGCTTCGGCGTCCATCAGCGTCTGGCACTGTGGGAGAAAGGCCAGCAGCAGGGTTTCCATCCCCATCAGTTGATCATGACCGCAACGCCGATTCCACGTACCCTGGCGATGACCGCGTATGCCGATCTCGACACCTCAGTTATCGACGAACTCCCGCCGGGCCGAACGCCTGTGACCACCGTCGCCATCCCGGATACCCGACGCAGCGAAATTATCGATCGCGTGCGCAACGCTTGTACCGGGGAAGGTCGCCAGGCCTACTGGGTCTGTACGCTGATTGAAGAGTCTGACCTGCTGGAAGCCCAGGCAGCGGAAGCCACATGGGAAGAGTTAAAGCTGGCGCTGCCGGAGCTGAACATCGGCCTGGTTCATGGTCGCATGAAGCCGGCGGAAAAACAGACAGTGATGCAGGCTTTCAAGCAGGGCGACATGCACCTTCTGGTAGCGACAACCGTGATCGAAGTGGGCGTGGATGTGCCTAATGCCAGTCTGATGATTATCGAAAACCCGGAGCGTCTGGGCCTTGCGCAACTTCACCAGTTGCGCGGTCGCGTCGGACGTGGCGCGGTAGCCTCGCACTGCGTACTGCTCTACAAATCGCCGTTGTCGAAAACCGCGCAAAAACGCCTGCAGGTGCTGCGCGACAGTAACGACGGGTTTGTGATTGCGCAAAAAGATCTGGAGATTCGCGGTCCCGGCGAGCTGCTCGGCACCCGCCAGACCGGGAATGCCGAGTTCAAAGTGGCCGATTTGCTGCGTGACCAGGCGATGATCCCGGAAGTGCAGCGCATCGCCCGTCATATTCACGAACGCTATCCTCAGCAGGCCGCAGCCCTTATTGAGCGCTGGATGCCGGAAACAGAGCGTTATTCAAACGCCTGATCACTGTTTGTGATAGACGTTATCAAAACTGACGTTCATGCCACCGCAATAGCCGCTATCATGGACAATTAAATTGCCATTGACCAGTTGCGCCGTCCCGCTACAGGTGTATTCCTCTTTCGGGTTTCCCCAATGCAGCGCATTCCCCTGTGGCGTTATGGTTTCATCGAGATCGCCGGTGTGGACAATGTCATACCCTTGCGAATCTTTCCCGCCATACCAGGTCGCCTGGCCGTCGACATTCAGCTGTCCTTTCCCGACAGAGGTGATGTGAATTTCATTGTCACCCACTTCGGCTCGCCATTTACCGGTCCATTCGGCAAGCGTTGCGCTGTGTACCGGCTGTTTTTCCAGATTTGCGGTAGACATCCAGCCGACAAACTCATGCTTTTTACCTGAGTACCAGACGCAGCTCCAGCCCGGCACTTCCTGCGCCACCAGCACCGTATTGCCCGCCACCAGATACGGTTTTGTTGCGCAGGCGTTGCCTTGCCCTGGGCATCCCTCATCGTCACGATAAAAATGCACTTTTGCATCGCCGTCGGCTTTCACTGTTGCCTGGTTGAACACGCCTGGCCAGGTGGGAAAATAACCATTACGGCAACTGTGCAGATCGTATTCGTCAGCAAGACACCCGGCGGAGAAAAAGGTCAGCGCGAGCAGTATTTTTCCTTTCATATCAATCCCTAACTTTTAATTTTCATGCGCGATTGCCGATGATTTTAGCATTGCGCAAATCCTGCAGAGCGTTAAATACCCGGATCAACCAAAATCCGTAGGCTTTAGAACCCAATTTGTCGCTCTCAACATTCTTTATAAAAGTACGTTTTATTGTTTAGCAACCGTTTGCTTTTACCAAACAGTCCGATAGAATCTCCGCTTTTCCATCAGGGGATTGTTTGCGATGTCTGTCAACACCATCGAGTCCGAAAATGCGCAAACGGTTGCGCATACCCAGCCCAGTGAGCTGATCTACCGCCTTGAAGACCGCCCACCGCTGGCGCAAACTATTTTTGCCGCGCTACAGCACCTGTTAGCGATGTTTGTTGGCGTTATCACGCCAGGCCTGCTGATTTGCCAGGCGCTGGGTCTACCGGCTCAGGATACGCAGCACATCATCAGCATGTCGCTGTTCGCCTCCGGCGTCGCATCCATCATCCAGATAAAAGCCTGGGGTCCGGTCGGTTCCGGCCTGCTGTCTATTCAGGGCACCAGCTTTAACTTCGTTGCGCCGCTGATCATGGGTGGTACCGCACTGAAAACCGGCGGTGCCGATGTGCCGACAATGATGGCCGCCCTGTTCGGCTCCCTGATGCTGGCAAGCTGCACCGAGATGGTTATCTCCCGCATTCTGCCGTTCGCCCGCCGCATCATCACCCCATTGGTCTCCGGTGTGGTGGTTATGATCATCGGCCTGTCGCTGATTCAGGTTGGCCTGACGTCCGTGGGTGGTGGCTTTGGCGCGATGGCGAACCATACCTTCGGCGCGCCGAAAAACCTGCTGCTGGCAGGCATTGTCCTTGCCATCATCATCCTGTTGAACCGCCAGCGTAACCCGTACCTGCGAATCGCCTCCCTGGTGATTGCGATGGCGGTCGGCTATCTCGTCGCCATGATGATGGGTATGCTCCCGGCTTATAACGCGCCGTCCAGCGCCATTATGATCCCCACGCCGCTGTATTACGGCCTGAGCATCGACTGGAGCCTGCTGCTGCCGCTGATGCTGGTGTTTATGATCACCTCGCTGGAAACCATCGGCGATATCACCGCAACGTCAGACGTCTCTGAGCAGCCGGTTTCCGGCCCGGTGTACATGAATCGCCTGAAAGGCGGAGTTCTGGCAAACGGTCTGAACTCCTTTGTCTCTGCGGTGTTTAACACCTTCCCGAACTCCTGTTTCGGCCAGAACAACGGCGTGATCCAGTTGACGGGCGTCGCCAGTCGTTATGTGGGTTTCTTCGTTGCCGTCATGCTGATGGTGATGGGCCTGTTCCCGGCCGTGGCTGCGTTCGTTCAGCAGTTGCCTGAGCCGGTACTGGGCGGAGCGACGCTGGTGATGTTCGGTACCATTGCCGCTTCTGGCGTGCGTATCGTTTCCCGCGAGCCGCTGAACCGCCGCGCGATCATGATCATCGCTCTGTCGCTGGCCGTTGGCCTGGGCGTGTCCCAGCAGCCGATGATTCTGCAATTCGCCCCTGACTGGCTGAAAAATCTGCTCACTTCCGGTATCGCTGCGGGTGGCATCACCGCTATCGTACTGAACCTGGTTTTCCCTGCCGATAAGCCGTAATTCCAGCAGAGGCAGCGGATGAATTCCGTTGCCTCTGTAACGCTCTTTCACCATTCGTGCCTTGAGGAATGCGCATAAATCGTGCATAACTCCTGTACGGGCTTACGAGGGTGGAAGATCATGAAATTTATTGGAAAGCTGCTAATTTTCGTCATTGTCGTCCTGCTGCTGGCGATAGTGGCCTGTTATTTCCTGCTGCAGACCCACTGGGGCGCAACGCAGGTCAGTAACTGGGTAAACGAAAAGAGTCAATATCACCTCGCCGTTGATGCTATTGACCACCAGCTTTCCTCGCCTTCCCATGTGCTGTTACGCAACGTTAATTTTGGTCGCAAAGGGCAGCCCGCTACGCTGGTCGCCAAAGCCGTTGATATCGGTCTGAGTAGCCGCCAGTTCACCGATCCACTGCACACCGATACTATTTTGCTGCAGGACGGCACGCTAAATCTCTCCCCGGCTACCGCGCCGCTCCCTTTCCAGGCTGACCGTCTGCAACTGAGCAATATGGCCTTTAACAGCCCGGCGACTGGCTGGGATCTGAGTGCGCAACGCGTCACTGGCGCCGTGATCCCATGGCAGCCGGTCGAGGGCAATGTGCTCGGCACGCAGGCGCAAATCCAGATGAGCGCCGGCTCGATGACCCTTAACGGCGTCCCTGCCAACAATGTTTTAATTCAGGGGAGTCTCGATAAAGGCACGGTCACGTTAACGACCATCGGCGCAGATATGGCGCGTGGTTCGCTGACCGGCAATGCGCGACGCGATGCGGATGGCGGCTGGGTGGTGGATAACCTGCGGCTGACCGATATTCGCCTGCAGAGCGACAAATCGCTGAAAGATTTTTTTGCACCGCTCACCACCCTGCCGTCGCTACAAATCGGGCGACTGGATGTGACCGATGCGCGCCTGCAAGGGCCAGAATGGGCGATTGCAGACCTGGACCTGACGCTGCGCAACCTGACGCTGACCAAAGGCGACTGGCATACGGATGACGGTCAGCTATCGATGAACGCCAATGAATTTATCTACGGTTCGTTGCATTTCTATGACCCGATTGTGAACGCCGAATTTACCCCGGCGGGTATCGCGATGCAGCAGTTCACTACCCGCTGGGAAAACGGAATGGTGCGCACATCCGGCTACTGGACGCGCAGCGGTAAAGCGCTGGTGCTAAACGATGCGGCCATCGTCGGGCTCGAATATACGCTGCCCGCCAACTGGAAACAGCTGTGGATGGATACCCTGCCCGACTGGCTCAACAGCGTCACGCTGACCAAGTTCAGCGCCAGTCGCAACCTGGTGATTGATATCGACCCGGCATTCCCGTGGCAGTTAACCTCACTGGATGGCTACGGCACTAACGTACAGCTGGCGCGCGACCACAAATGGGGGGTGTGGAATGGCGATGTGAAGCTCAATGCCGCCGCCGCAACCTTTAACCGGGTGGATGTGCGCAGGCCGTCACTGGGGTTGAGCGCCAACGGCAGTTCAGTAAACATTACTGAGCTGAGCGCCTTTACCGAAAAAGGGATGCTGGAGGCAACCGCCGTCGTGGGGCAGACGCCGGACCGCACCGTCAAAGTCAGCCTGAACGGTCGCGGCGTACCGGTGAATGTGCTGGAACAATGGGGATGGCCAGCATTGCCCATTAGCGGCGACGGTAATCTGCAAGTGAGCGCCACGGGCCGCATTCAGGCCGATGCGCCGTTAAAACCAACGGTTGATGGCGAGCTTTCTGCCGTCAATGCCCAGCAACACCAGGTGAAACAGACGATGCGCAACGGCGTGGTGTCCGGTGGTGAAGGTGTTGCGCCCGCGTCGGCGCCTGTTCCGACGCCAACCACGACACAGCCAGCGCCGTAACCCATTTTCCCCGGTGGCGCTGCGCTTACCGGGGCTACCAACCGTATCCGGAAATCCCCTCACCCCGTCCCTCTCCCCGAGGGCTGAGAAATCCCAGTCATATTACGTCTTACAGCGATGACACCGCGTAATGAGAACGAAACAGTGACAGCGATGACAGGGTCCGGCTGAAAATCGATGAGGCGTTGACGGCTGACCGGGGCCGCCCGCAGGGAAGCGGGCGGAGGGGATAGCCTGCAAGGACGCAGGCTGGTCCCCGACCCGAAAGTCAGACGACATAAGCATCATGGACCGCGCCAGCGGCGATTTTCCTGGCCGGGAGCCCGGGTCGCCAGGGTGGTGGCGGTGAGCCACCCTGGCACGTTCACGGGTTCTGTCGCGACAGAAAAGCACAGAACATAAGGTGAACGGAATGACCACCAGAGCCACATTTCCCCCCTCGGGAAAAGGGAGAAAAACGCGCCGCGCATCCGGGAACATCACGCCACATTCAAACGCCCATACTCATGGCATAACAACCACTTCACGGGCACATCCTCATCAATGGCCGGGAAACGCCCGCCGGGTTCGAGAAAATGGTTATCGCGCTTGTCGTCATTGACCATCGAAATCTCCCAGCCGAGCACAAACGCTTTCTCGGCCCAGAAACGGTGATACAGACGCGGCGGCAGGCACACTCCCTGACCCGGTTTTAACACCAGCGTCTCGCCGGGCTTAAACGAACGACGCCGCCCGTCCACGCTCACCTCTACCGTGCGCCGCTCGTCAAACAACGCCTCCTCTGTCGCCCAGCCGAGCTGCATACATAAATCGCCGCCGCCCCGGTTCAGAATGTCTTCCATCTTATGGGTATGAAAATGCCACGGCGTCTCCTGCTCCTGCTGAATTTGCAGCATCTTTTCGGCATACGGTTTGGGGTATATAGCTGAATTCAGCGCGCCGTTACGCAACGTCAGCAGCGTCAGGCCCGTTTTACTGAAATCACCCCGGCCAAAATCGGTGATATCCCAACCCAGCTGCAGGTCCAGCACTTCGCTCCACTCCGCCAGCGGCTGCTGCCGCCAGGCATCGGCGGTAAAGAATGCAAACGTCGGCAGGCACACGCGAAACGTCTCGGCGATGGCATGGGCTTTATCAATGGCATAATTAATGTGTGAACGTCTCATTAGATTCTCCCGCTTCGAATGGCAAGCCAGGCAGCGCCGCGCATGCCGCTGCTGTCACCGTGATGGGCTTTCACGATGGGGGTGGAAAAATGATCGGTAAAAACGAAAGGCGCCACTTCATCGGCGAGGTCCGTGATAAGCAACGCCGCGTTCGACAGCCCGCCGCCAATCACAATCACACCGGGGTCGAGAAGATTCACCACCGTCGCCAGCGTGCGGGCAAGCTGCTGGCGAAACCGCCTCACCTGCCGCACGGCATCGGGTTCCCCTTGCTGCGCCAGCGCCACAATCGCATCGCCCGTAAGATGCTGCCCGTTAAGCTGCTGATAGCGCTCGCTCAACCCCGTCCCGGAGACAAACGACTCCACGCAGTTATCTTTACCGCAGTAGCAGCGCACTGGCGGCCCATCGTGCTGTTCGCTGTAGCCTGGCAGGGTGATATGCCCGCACTCGGCGGCATTCCCCCACGCGCCAACGAACGGCTGGCGGTGAATGGCTATCCCGCCGCCGCAGCCAGTACCGAGCGTGATGCCAAACACCACCTCATGCTGCTGCCCCGCACCGTCGCAGGCTTCCGACAAGGCAAAGCAGTTGCCATCGTTCGCCATCACCACCGTCTGCCCCAGCAACTGCCGGAGATCCGTCTGCAATGGGCGGCCATTGATCACCTGAATATTCGAGTTCTTAATCAGCCCGTTCAGCGGCGAGACGCTGCCCGGCAGGGCAATCCCCGTCATCATCGGCTGTTGTATGTCATGGCGAATCTGATCGATAAAGGCGACCACCGATTCCACAAACTGCGGATAACTCGCTTTTTGCGTCGGACAGCGGTAACGGGCCAACTCCCGCCCCTGCGCATCCATCACCACCGTCGCGATTTTTGTGCCGCCGATATCCAGCCCCAGGTAGTACATGTCCCTTTCCTTATTGCGAAAGAGGCGGGCGAACCCGCCTCGATGGCCTTAGTAGAGCGAGGCTTTCCCGGTCGATCCAAACAGTTTCATTTTGTGGCGGATCACATCGCGCGCGGCGCTGATCGCATCCGGATAGATCACGTTCGGATCCCACCAGGTTTCGCGGGCAAGGATCTCACGCACTTTCTGGAAGTAGGCGTACTTCATGTCGCTGGAGATGTTGATTTTGCCCACGCCCAGGGTCACGGACTCGGCAATTTCCGCATCCGGGTTCGCCGACCCTCCGTGCAGTACCAGCGGAATATCCAGACGCCCCGCAATATCGCGCAGAATGTTCATTTGCAGCTTCGGCTGCATCCCTTTCGGATAGATACCGTGCGCCGTACCGATCGCCACGGCCAGAGTATCGGCCCCGGTGCGGGCAATAAAATCCTCCGCCTGTGCCGGGTCGGTGTAGGTCACTTCCGACACCCCACCCTCCACAGAGGTCCCCGTCTGGCCGATGGTGCCAAGCTCACCTTCCACCGAAACACCCACCGCATGCGCCAGGCGCACCACCTCTTTGGTCAGCGCCACGTTCTCTTCATAGGGCAGCAGCGAGCCGTCAATCATCACCGAGGTAAATCCACACTGAATCGCCCGCAGTACATGCTCGACCGACGCGCCGTGATCCAGATGCAGGGTGAACGGCACCGGGCTGCGCATCGTGATATCGCGGACATAGCCGAAAAAGCTGTCCCCGACAAAATCGTGTTCGCTGGGGTGGATGGAGATAATCGCAGGCGTGTTGGTGGCTTCCGCTTCTTCCACCACCGCGCGGATAAAGCAGCTATCCGCCACGTTGAACGCACCAATGGCGAAACCGTGCTGGCGGGTGGGTTTCAGTAACTCTTTCATCGAAATTAACATGTTAATTCTCCAGTTTCAGGGTGTAGCAAGCCCTGCCGGTGCGTCGTTGCAGAGGCATAGAAGGCGTAACAGAAAAAAGAATCAGGCTTTGCCGATAGCGCCGCTGGCCTGTAGATACGGGATTATGGCGTCCTCGCTGGCCTGTTCCATGGCGATCAGCGCGTCCACCAGCTCCAGAGAGCTGTCATGACACAGGGTATGCAGCAGCGCGGCTTTCCCGGCTTCGAACACCGCCGCGCCGACGTTAATTTTGGCGACGCCAAAGGACGGGCAACACTGCATCTGGTCAAACGGGGTTCCGCTGCCGCCGTGCAACGCCAGGGGAACCGTCGATTTGCGGGCCACCTCTTCCAGGCGCTGAAAATCGATAGCAGGCGTGATGCCGGGGGCGTACATGCCGTGTGCGGTCCCGACGGAAACCGCCAGCAGGTCAATCCCGGTCTGCGCAATAAACGGTTCAACGTCAGCAGCCTGGGTCATCAGATCCGCATTGGTGGCGTGGTCATAGCGCGGCGCATCGGCCAGATGGCCCAGCTCCCCTTCCACACACAGCCCGGCACTGGCGGCCAGTTCAACCACCGCGCGGGTCTGGCGGACGTTCTCTTCCAGCGGGAAGGCAGAGGCGTCAATCATCAGCCCACTGAACCCGGCGCGAAATGCCTGGCGAATACGCACCGGATCTTTCCCGTGGTCGAGGGCCAGCGTGACCGGCACCGTGGCTTCGTCAGCCAGCGCTTTCACCACCGCCACGGCAACCGATGGCGGGAAATGCGCCAGATGCCCCTGATACAGGTTCAGGATAATTGGCGCGCGGTGTTTCTCGGCAACCCGCACCGCTGCGCGGGCGCTTTCGAGGTTCATACAGTTGATGGCCAGCAGCGCATAGTGTTCACGCCAGGCTTTGGTCACCATGCTTTTCATATCGGCAAACATAGGGTCTCCGTTTATTCCAGGGTGAAGGTGATCTCTTCGTCTTTCAGTTTCTTATCACTGAGCTCGTCAAACTCTTCATCACGTTCGGTCACCGGTTTCTTCCACAGCGACAGCATCACACCGCAGATAACCGTGCCGATCCCCAACGCCAGGCAGAACAGCAGCGGATGGGTAAACAGCGGAACCACAAACATGCCACCGTGCGGAACAGGACTTTCCACACCCCACACCATGATCAGGCCGCCGGCAACCGCCGAGGCCACCACGCAGGAGCCGACCACACGCAGCAGGTCACGCGCCGCAATCGGGATAACCCCTTCGGTAATCATGCAGATCCCCATCGGGAAAGCCGCTTTCAGCGCTTCGCGTTCAGCGCGGGTGTATTTGTGACGCGTCAGCAGGAAAGAGAGGGTGATGCCGAACGGGGGAATGATGGAGCCAACAAACTTCACCGCTTCCGGCCCGTAGACGCCGCTGACCAGCAGACCATCGGCAAACAGCGACATGGTTTTGTTCACCGGGCCGCCGAAGTCGAACGTTGCCATCGCGCCAAGAATCGCCCCCATCAGGAAACGCGAGCCGCCCTGCATCGACTCCAGCATGTGGATCAGCGCTTCCTGCAACCAGGCGATAGGTTTGCCGATCAGCGTCATCATCAGCAGGCCGCCGATAATGGTGCTCAGGACAGGTAGCACCATGATGGGCATCAGACCCTGCATGGATTTCGGCAGGCGAATGTAGTGTTTAAGCAGCAGAACGGTGTAGCCCACCAGGAACCCACCCAGCATCCCGCCGATAAACCCGGTATGAATTTGCCCACAGACAAAGCCAACAATCAGGCCCGGCGCGAATCCGGGACGGTCAGCAATGGAGTAAGCAATAGCGGCGCTGATCAGAGGGACAATCAACCCCATTCCCCAGCCGCCAATCTGATTGAGCATCCAGGGGATGGTGCCCGTTTTTTCTCCAACGTTTGTGCCGCCGAGTACCTGGCCGAGGGCAATACAAATCCCTGCGGCCACAATTAACGGAATCATCCACGAGATGCCCGTCAAAAGATGTTTTTTTATTTCCTGCGAAACAGGAACTTTATTTTCACTCATGTGACCTCCAGATAAGGATCACGCATTAGCTAATGATTTTTCGACCTTTTCAAGAAACTGAACGGGTGATTTAATGACAATCTCGGTTTTAACTCGCACGATGCGTTTATTAATGAAGCGCTCTTCTCCTTTTATTTTGACATCGACCGCAAGAATAACGACGTCGGCTGCGGAAATATCTTCCGCCAGTAACTCATTTTCAGTACCGATAGTGCCCTGAGTTTCAACTTTAATATTATGCCCAAGCGCTTTCGCGCCTTTAATTAACTTCTCGCGGGCAATATACGTATGTGCAATACCCGCCGTACAGGCAGCAACACAAACAATATTCATAACATGCTCCACTTTTTATTTAGCAAACATCGGATTCGGCATATTGACTAAACAAGTCAATAATCTTTTGTGGACTGCTCTCTTCCAGTAATTGCTCGATGATCTCTTCATCCGCCAGCGCACCCGCCACCTGAGAAAGCAGACGAATATGCGTCGTGTTTTGATCTTCAAGCCGTACAGCAAATAAAATAATGCAGCGCACATTACTGCCATCCAGGGTTTCCCAGGGAATATCGTGACGTGTGCGTCCAATCGCCAGGGTGGTATTGACCACCGCCGAGGATTTACCATGAGGTATCGCGATATGATTTTCGAAACCGGTCGACCCTTCTGATTCACGTTGCCAGACATCCTGAATAAATGTTTCCCGGCAACTAATTGCGCCATCTTTTTGCAAAAGGTCGGTTAATTCCTCAATCGCCTCCGTTTTGTTCGTAGCTTTCATATCTAAAATAACGCGATTCGTATTCAGGATTTTTGTTATGTCCATTAAACATACCTCATGGATTCAGATATTAATGTTCGACGACCAAAGACGTCGCACGATGCAATTTTTCCGTAATCACCGTTTCCGTCACGCGCTTAATATCGGCATCATTAAAAAAGGCGGTGACGTATACCACTGGCAGAGCAATGGCCGGCAGATTGATCGTCGAGACAACCAGTTCAATATCGTCCGTCAGTACGAACGGCAGGCTCCCCGCAGAGACCACGCCAACGATGGTCCAGTCCGGGAAGGCGCGCAGAATGCGGCTTTTCAACAGATGCGAGGTGCCGATACCCGTCGAACAGACCAGCAGTACGCGCTTGCGAGCAATCTGTCGTTCCATCGCCGCCTGGAAATGCACGGTCAGATAACCGATTTCATCTTCCGATACCGCCTGATCGCCCCAGCCGCTGAACACCCGGTTCACCGCACACTGGGTCAGCCGCCAGACGTCCTGCAATTCGCCTTTGATATCATCGAGCAGCGGATTGCGGATACGAATCTGGTAATTGAGCCTGTTAATCAATGGTTTAATATGAATCAGCAATCCGTCGTACAGCGCGATGTCCTGACTAAAGTCGCTGTCGACCATATCGGCGAAGGTGGCGATAAGCCGGTGGGTAAGCAACCGGGCCTCGTCGCTGGAGTGCATATGGCCAATCACGCTGACGTCGTTATGCTCTTCAATGACCACGCCGGAAGAGATAATGTACTGATAAATAAACCAGACTTCGTCTTCCGGTAGCGGGTGGACGATGCGTTGCTCAATCCGCTGGATCATACGGCTGGCAACAGCAAAGATGTTTTCATCAAAGGCACTGGCGTTGTCGTCTTTTTTTGGCAACGCATTGCCCCGCGTAATGCGGTACATCATGATTAAAATATGGGTGAAAATATTAACGTAATAAGGTTCACCCAATGACCAGCAGAGATCGTTTTCCATCTCTTGTAATAAGGACTGAACGAATAAAACGTCTTCTTCACCAAAGTAATGAACCAGTGCGTTATAACTGCCCGGATCGAGGCGGGAATAGATCACGCTGCCAGGTTCGTTATGATTAATAACGCCATTAATTAACGAAGCCATTGCCTGACGCACGCTGCTTTCGCTGCCTTCAATATGCGTTCCGCTCTGGCTGCGTATTAATGTCAATCCCAGCGGGGCAATCCACGACTCAATCACCTTCAGGTCATTCACAATCGAAGCGCTGCTAATAAAATAGCGTTCCGATAATTTACTGATGGACGTTTCATGTGGCGTTTCGCTTAATAATTGCGACGCGATTTTCACGCGCCGGGAATTGTTCATCATGCCATCGGTATCATCGGCTTCGGTACCAAGCAACTGGTCGAGGTGCAACAGGTCTGTAATATTATCTGCACTGAGCATGACCCCAGCACCGGCACGTTTATTGATGCCAATATTCCATTCTGCCAGCCACGGTTCGAGGATGCGTAAATCCCGCTGAATGGTTTTTTCCGAAACATTTAAATATTCAGCAATTTTTAATAAAGTGATAAATTCCCTTCGCGGGAGAAGGAATTTCAATAATCTGTTTTGTCGCGAGGTAATCATTTGCATTATTTACCCTTACACAGATTAAAAATAATGATGAAGCTCTAAAACAGGTAAGCTCCGCTTGCAATCCGTGATGATAAATATAAAAGGGCATTGAAATAACGACAATACTAAATCGTGTCCTGCCTTCCGGACAAAAAATAAGACAACAAGCGGGATCTCAGAGATATTTACAGCGCAGATCACACTTTTCGCGATAATTAACGTGATAGCGCTCGCAAATATGGGGAGGATAAAAATTTTAAATCGGATAATTCTTTTGTGGATGTCTGGCGTTGCTCGTGTCAGGTACAAAAACCCCGGTGGCGCTGCGCTTACCAGGGCTACCGGCCAGCCCCCCAACGCACGAACCGTAGCCCGGAAAAGGCGTTTGCGCCGCTGCCGGGAGTTCAGCAGCGGCGCGGCCAATGACCCTCACCCCGGCCCCTCCCTAAAAGGGTGAGGGGGAAGGGCACAGTGTCCCGACCTGCTCGATCGGTCCCCTCTCCCTTGAGGGAGAGGGTTAGGGTGAGGGGGACATAGCCGCTCCCTAACCCAAGACCACCCTACAACGTAATCACCAGCTCACCGCCCGCTGGCGTCACTACCACGCCCCCTTCGCTACCGGCCTGTGACCCCCCCTCTACCCCATGCACCTGCGGTACATTGCGCAGACACAGCGTCCAGTTACGGGCCTCGCCGTGCCCCTTCACGGTAATAACGTTGTCAGAACGCGTCGCCGTCAGCGTAAAGACCACCGAGCCATCGGTCGCAGGCAACTGACAAACGGCGCGCTGCCTGTCGTCGAGCGCAAACAGCTGGAAGGCGGTGCCCACATGCCACGCGTAATCCGGCCTCTGGCTGTTATTGCCCAGCGCCAGCAGCGTATTGCCACGCACATACACCGGCAGGCTTTGCATATCGTGAACCTGCTTATGCCAGCGGCTGCCCTGTATTTCTTCGTTATGCCACAGATGCGTCCAGCGCCCTTCCGGCAGATAAAACTGCACATCGCCTGACTCACTGAATACCGGCGCCACCATCACGCTATCGCCCAACATATACTGCCTGTCGAGATAGTCGCAGGCCGGGTCATCCGGGAACTCCAGCATCATGGCGCGCAGCATCGGCGTGCCGCACTCGTTGGCCAGCGCCGCCTGGCGATAGAGATACGGCATCATCCGGCATTTCAGTTCGGTGAAATGGCGCACCACGTCGCAGGACTCGTCATCGTACGCCCACGGCACGCGGTAGGATTTGCTGCCGTGCAGGCGGCTGTGGCTGGAGAGCAGCCCGAACGCGCACCAGCGTTTATACACATGCGCAGGCGCGGTATTTTCGAAGCCGCCAATATCGTGGCTCCAGAAACCGAACCCGGACAGGCCAATCGACAGCCCGCCGCGCAGGCTTTCCGCCATCGATTCGTAGTTGGCGTAGCAGTCGCCCCCCCAGTGCACCGGGAACTGCTGCGCGCCAACGGAGGCCGAACGGGCAAACAGCACCGCCTCTTTCTCCCCCACCGTTTCTTTGAGCACGTTCCACACCAGTTCGTTGTAGATGTACGCATAATGGTTGTGCATTTTCTGCGGGCAGGCACCATCATGCCACACCACATCAGTCGGGATGCGCTCGCCGAAGTCGGTTTTAAAGCAGTCGACGCCGATATCTACCAGCCCTTTCAGCTTGTCGGCATACCATTTACAGGCGTCCGGGTTGGTGAAGTCGTAAATCGCCAGCCCCGGCTGCCATTTATCCCACTGCCACAGGGAGCCATCCGGGCGTTTGAGCAGATAGCCCTTCTCTTTCAGCTCTTTAAACACCGGCGATTTCTGGCCGATATAGGGGTTAATCCAGACGCAGACTTTCAGCCCTTTGGCTTTCAGGCGGCGGATCATCCCTTCCGGGTCCGGGAAGGTGACTGGATCCCATTCAAAATCACACCACTGGAAGGCCTTCATCCAGAAGCAGTCGAAGTGGAAGACGTGCAGCGGCAGGTTGCGTTCCGCCATGCCGTCGATAAAGCTGTTCACCGTCGCTTCGTCGTAGTTGGTGGTAAATGACGTAGTGAGCCACAACCCGAACGACCACGCAGGCGGCAGCGCCGGACGCCCGGTAAACTGCGTATAGCGGTTGAGCACCTCTTTCGGCGTCGGGCCGTCGATCACGAAGTACTCCAGGTACTCGCCCTCCACGCTGAACTGCACTTTGGAGACCTTCTCGGACCCCACCTCAAACGACACGTTTTCCGGGTGGTTCACCAGCACGCCATAGCCGCGGTTGGTCAGGTAGAACGGGATGTTTTTGTACGACTGCTCGGTGCTGGTGCCGCCGTCGCGGTTCCAGGTGTCCACCGTCTGGCCGTTACGCACCAGCGCGGTAAAGCGCTCGCCCAGGCCATACACCGTTTCGCCGACGCCGAGGTCCAGGCGCTCGAACATATAGTTGCGCGCGGTGTTGCCATCCTGCACGTAGCCGTTGTTTTTCACCTGGCTACCGGTAATGCGCACGCCGTTGCGCAGGAAGTCCAGCGACCAGAATTCACCTTTCGTCACCCGCACGCTCAGGTTGCCGCTTTTCAGTTCGGCAAATTCAGTGGTGTTTTGCATCTCAACTTTTACATCGCTCAGGACGTTGAGCGGATAGTGCGGGCCGTTATCCAGCGCCCCCTGGAAGTGCTCAATGCGCACGCCCACCACACCTTCCTGCGGCGAGAAGAAACGCAGAGTGAAAAGCGGCGTGTCCAGCTGCCAGGTGCGCTCACGCACATCGCGCGGCGCAGCATAAACCACCATCTCGTTCCCCTGTTGTTCCACGTCGAACACCTGAATGGGGTGGATGAGGTTCAGCCCAGGCTGAATAAGCCAGTTTCCATCACTGATTTTCATAACAACGTCCTCTTAGTTTTGAAATTCTTTGTTCGCTGACAGGCCTTCAAACTCCTGCTCGTTGCGACGCGCACCCTGCGCCAGTTCCGCCATCATCTTGACGAGGAACGGGGTTTTCAGGGTGTAAAAGCGTTTGGCGATAATGGCGCTCAGCAGGTAGCAGATGGCCGGTACGATGGTGAACAGGGCAATGATGATGCTGATGGTGGCGCTGTTCTGGCTGCTGGCCGCCGCGTTATAACCGCCGCCTGCCAGCATCCAGCCGATCAGCGCACCACCCAGTGCAAGGCCCAGTTTGAGTACGAACAGCGTGCCCGCAAAGCTGATACCGGTGAGGCGTTTACCGTTGCGCCATTCGCCGTAGTCGACGGTGTCGGACATCATCACCCACTGGATTGGCGTCACCAGCTGGTGCAGTACGCCAATCACGAAGATAAAGATGAACATGGTGATGTTGGCGGCCACCGGCACGAAGAACATCGCCAGGCTGACCACCGCCAGCGCGGCGTTGGTCCACCAGAAGACGCTGACTTTGCATTTCCAGTCGGTAAGCGGTTTGGCCAGCGCGGAGCCAATCAGGTTGCCCACGCAGTAGGTGGTGAGGAACAGAGTGAAGATGCCCGCGGAACCCATAATCCAGGTGCAGTAGTACATCATCGCGCCGCCACGTACGCAGACGGCGAGGATATTGAGGATGGTGAGTAACCCGACGATACGCCACTGGTCGTTTTGCCAGATGTCGCGCAGATCTTCACGCATCGGCGTGGTGCTCGGCGGCACCTGGATGCGCTCTTTGGTGGTAAAAAAGCAGAACGCCAGCATCATAAAGGCAACTACCGAGAGCACCGCAATGCCGCCCTGGAAGCCAAACGCTTTGTCGTCGCCGCCAATCAGGTTGACCAGTGGCATCATCAGCACGGTGGAGAGCATGCCGCCCGCCGTCGCCAGCACGAAGCGCCAGGATTGCAGGGAGATGCGCTGTTTCGGGTCGTCGGTGATGACGCCGCCCAGCGCGCAGTAAGGAATATTGACCACGGTGTAAAGCAAAGTGAGCAGTGTGTAGGTGACGGCGGCATAAATCAGTTTGCCGCTGTGGCTGAGGTCCGGCGTGCTGTAGGCCAGGACGCAGACGAGGCCAAACGGGATGGCACCGAACAAAATCCACGGGCGGAATTTCCCCCAGCGGCTGCGCGTTCGGTCGGCAATCAGGCCCATGCAGGGGTCGGAGATGGCGTCGAGGGCGCGCGCCAGCAGGAACATGGTGCCGACAAACCCGGCGGGAATGCCGAAGATGTCAGTATAGAAGAACATCATATAGAGCATGACGTTGTCGAAGATAATATGGCTGGCGGCATCGCCCATGCCGTAGCCAATTTTTTCTTTCACGGAAATGATATGCGAGTTCATGTTGATTCCTTAGCGCTCAAAAGTTGCACTGAGACCGGTTACAGTGGTTGTAAACCATCGCCTTTTGCGCCGGAATTGCGTTTTCTGGTTATCAAATTACGTTTCTTCTTTTCTGTGATCGCGGTTGCGCTAAAGAGGGGATTATTACTAAGTCACGGAATAAATTAGGATTTAACTGAAACGTACTGAAATGCGGACAGCAGACCGAGAAAAAAGTGTGATGGGGGATGTGGTAAATGGTTGAAAGTGGCTATAATGCGCCCCGCCTCCATGTAGCAATCGAGGCGCGGAAGATCGTCGTCTCCGGTGAGGCGGCTGGACTTCAAATCCAGATGGGGTCGCCAGCGATCCCGGGCAGGTTCGACTCCTGTGATCTTCCGCCAGTACAAAACCTCCCGTTCTATTTAGTATGAGAATTTACTACCCCCCAAAAGACAGTAAAACATTCCAGTTAAACGATAAAAAAATGTACAAATATAAACTTATTATATAAACTACCTTAATGTGTTGTTTATAAGACAATTTTATTATAATGAACAGAAAATCATTCAACATAATAATGTCGTTAATTCAAAAACAGCCTTGGCTCAGCAATAAAACCGATTTGGTTGAACATCTTCTATTTGATGAATGTGATGATGATTTAACTCGGGAGTTAGTAATTGAGCTTATTAATCGGTTCGAATACTTAGACAATGATAGATATCAATTGTTAATGCGTGAAATTGCTCTCGAAATAGTGACAGAGCCTAACTTATTTGAGCAATCTACGTTAATTTCAGCAATGAGCGTAGGTTCAGATGCTGATAGTGGACAGGCAATTATTTATTCTTTGAAGTTATTGCTTCAAGAACAAAATTGGACAAAACATAAATTTGTTAATGACGCCTTGCATGCACTTAAGACTTTTAAAAAACATGCCCCACTTAAAGATATAATTATTGTTGATGAATTTATTGGCACTGGCCAAACTGTGTTGGGTCGCGTAAAAACCATTAGGGAGCAGTTTGCAAACGCATCTATATCTGATTATACAATTAAAATTAAGGTGTTAGCCTCAACAGAATTCGGATTAAATAACATCCTAGAAGCAGGGGTGGATGTCACTTCAAAATTAATATTAAAAAAAGGTATATCACAACATTATGACGAAGTAGAGGTTCAATCAAAAATTGATTTAATGCTTAAACTTGAAGATATATTATCGCGTGATTACAATAACAGAGAAATGCCAAGCTTGGGTTACGGAAAAGCAGAGTCTTTATATTATAGATCAAACACAAACTTACCAAACAGTGTTTTCCCAATATTTTGGTGGGCTGAGTACAAAACAAAAAAAATCCGCAAAACATTATTACTGAGAGCGATGGGGGATGCATGAAAAACAATGAGCACGATAATATTGAAATGGAAATCCTAAGCACGCTTTTTTCAGCCAGCCAAAATAAACTTGACGGCTTCTCGGTTTATCGCAGGATCCGAATTTCTTTTCAAGAATTTAACTCCATTACCAAAAACCTCGAAAAAAAACAACTAATTCGATTTGATGGAATGCTTATAATACTGACACCTGATGGCCATGACTTTATACTTAAAAATCACAACTTGATTTATAGTAAGTGTAAAAAATGGCGTTCAGTACCTGAATCAATGTTAGGATTCAAACTTGAAAAAGACTATAAATATGTCCCAAGCGTTAGGCTTTTAGACATAAATTTAAAAAATGGCATTGACAAATAATATCAATAGTGGGAAATTAAATTGTGGCTTACAGAAGCTAGTATGATAGAGTGGAGTCGCTCTCATGATTAGGTCCGGGTTAACCCAGTCCACAACAATTGCTAGGTTTAGCAATTGTTGCGGGGGCAATAATAAAATCTCACAGCGAAGTCTTTCGCTGCTCGATTTTGTTATTCGGATAGAATCAGCAAATTTTCGCGTTCCCGCAAAATTTTGCTGCTCCTATCCACTGGCTAAAGTATTGAAGGTATCTTCTGTAAGCCATCTCTTATGAAAAAATCATTAAGGCAAGACGATATATCCTCATGGTTAGTTTTTTTTCGTGATAGAGGGATTTCTGAAAGTTTAATATCTGCATACATCCCTTATATTCTCAAGCTAAAAAAAACCAATTCCCCTATCATATTTGAAAAACAACATCTAGCGCATTTAATAGGCATAGATGAAATTACTCTCGACAAAATAATAAATTCAACGCATAGTTTTTACAGAAAATTTTCCATCCTTAAGAAAAGAGGTGGAATTCGAGAAATAGTAGCACCTTATCCATCATTATTACAATGTCAGAAGTGGATTTATAATAACATTCTGAAATGCAATGCTGTACATGAAGCATGTCATGGGTTTACCTCTCAAAGATCTATTATTACAAATGCTCGAATTCATACTAATCAAAAATGTTTGCTTAAAATGGATCTTGCCAATTTCTTTCCGTCAATACCAATAAATTGGGTAATAAAATTCTTCCAACAATTAGGATATGCCAATAACGTCTCATTTTATCTTGCCACTATTTGTTGCTATGACGGATTTTTGGCACAAGGTGCAGCGACTAGTCCTTACCTATCTAATTTGCTATTAGTTAAATTAGATGAAAGAATATCAAGGCTTTGTGAAAAATATCATTTGAGATATACTCGTTATGCAGATGACTTAACACTCTCTGGAGATTACATTCCTAGTGATTTTTCAGATTTAGTTAAAGAAATAATTGATAGCTATGGTTTAAAAATTAATCCAGAAAAAACAGCTTTACTAATCAACTCTAATAAGAAAATTGTTACCGGTATATCAGTTAGCAGTGAGCATATTAAAGTCCCCAGAGAATTCAAAAGAAAACTAAAGAATGAAATCCATTTCATTATGAAATATGGATATATTTCGCATATCAATCAAATAAAGATTCGGGATCCGAACTATCTTCACTCACTCTTAGGTAAGGTAAACTTTTGGTTACAAGTTGAACCTAATAATTTGCAAGCTCAGACTGCTCGTGATTTTATCAAAAATATCCTTAAAAAATAAAAATCATCAAATCAATTTATCCCTTTGGCTCCACTCCCCTACCCCGCAATGCCTCCCTCGCCAGTTCTTTTAACCAACTGGCGAGGCTTACCCCTTCTTCTGCCGCTGCGGCATCCAACTGCGCCTTCAATGCCGGATCAATACGCATTTTGAACTGCGGTGACTGACCGCCGCCTTTTGGTTTTTTTTCGCGCGATATGATTGACATGAGGCCACCTATTTATTTAATCTGGTTCACATAGGAGGCCACCTAACCACCTATTCAATCAACGCTCCAACGGTGCAGCAACACCACCGGAGCGTCTAACCTCACCAACTATCAAGGAGTTGATTATGGCTGATTTGCATTCTAACCTGGACTTTACGCCTGCTGGAACCGAACGCCAGTTAATTGTGGGATATCGCCCGCATCATGGCGACACCAGCACGCCGAGTTTAACGCTTTCCGGCAAGTGGCTGCGTGAAGCGGGGTTCGACACCGGACGTCAGGTGAGCGTAAAGGTGATGGACGGTTGTATTGTGCTGATGACCGATAGCGACAAAGAACAAATGCTGTCAGAAGAGTTAAAGCAGGCGAAGCGAGCGTTGAAGGAAATTAAAGGCGCGCTTGCGGCAGCGTGAAGTCGAATCACCCCGGATGCGGCGTAAAACGCCTTATCCGGGCTACACCGTAGCCCCGGTTAGCGCAGCGACACCGGGGTTTCAGTGCCCAATAGAGGCGGCACACCTTTCTCCCTATCTCTGCATCCGCGCCCACAAACATGCTCAAAACATGTTCTATTTTTTTGAACGTTATCGGCAAATAGTTTAGATTTTCATCACCCGATGGTCGGTCTATTATTCATCACATCAGGGCAACACGCCCTATCACGAACAAAATAACTTAAGGAATACGACCATGAAATCCATCAAAACTTTCGTTGCAGTTGCCGCTCTCTCCATGATGTCCTTCGGTGCTTTCGCCCAGAGCGTGAGCGCCAGCGCCTCCACCATTGACGGTGCAGAAGCCAAAATCGCCGCACAGGCACAGCAGGAAGGCGCGTCTTACAAAATTACCGAAGCGACCGTGAACAACGTTGTTCACATGACCGCTGAACTGAGCAAATAAGACCGGATGGTCGCAGAGGGAGCTGCCGGACAGGTCGCCGTAAGGCGGCCGGTTTCGCCCTCAAAGACAACCCTTCAGGCCCCTTCGGGGGCTTTTTTGCGTTTGTAATCCCGTAAATATTGCACCGCCGGGTTCCCGGATGCGGCGCACGCGCCTTATCCGGGCTACGCCTGCTTTTTTACGTCTATAAATAGAGTAACCTTATTAACCCTGTGTGGCTGACGACAAGCTCCCCTCATTTATGTGTTAAAAGGTCGCTTCAGAATGAAACCAGTTATCGCCCTCGTCGCATCTTTATTATTCGCAATATCTTTCCAGTCATTCGCCGCTGAGAAAAAGTCTGCCGAGACCTGTAAGCCACAGGCCATTTCAGAAGCCAAAAAACTGCTGGCCTTTTATCGTGATAATGATGACAGGGCGGAAATTGATGACCATGTCATCCCGCTGGCAAAACGCCAAAACCCGCAAAACACATCACAATATTTCGATGTATTGCAGGTATGGGGAAATATCTATAAAGGCAAATATCGGATGCGGTTTATCTTCCTTAATGACTGCACGCTGATGGGCGAAGAAATCCTCGAATACGCAAACCCATAACACTGGCAGTGCATCTGTGGGTAAGCAGTAACAAAAGCATCGCGCCGCTGAATTCCCGGATGCGGCGTAAAACGCCTTATCCGGGCTACACCGTAGCCCCGGTAAGCGCAGCGACACCGGGGTTTCAGTGCCCGAGAGGAGCGACGTGGTTTTCCCCCTTTCCCCTGCATCCAGCGCCCGCAAATACCGTTCAAATCATATTCTATTTTTTTGAATATTATCGGCAAATAGTTTAGATTTTCATCACCCGATGGTCGGTCTATTATTTATCACATCAGGGCAGAACGCCCTACTCCGAACAAAATAACTTAAGGAATACGACCATGAAATCCATCAAAACTTTCGTTGCAGTTGCCGCTCTTTCCATGATGTCCTTCGGTGCTTTCGCACAGAGCGTGAGCGCCAGCGCCTCCACCATTGACGGCGCAGAAGCAAAAATCGCCGCACAGGCACAGCAGGAAGGCGCGTCTTACAAAATTACCGAAGCGACCGTGAACAACGTTGTTCACATGACCGCTGAACTGAGCAAATAAGACCGGATGGTCGCAGAGGGAGCTGCCGGACAGGTCGCCGCAAGGCGGCCGGTTTCGCCCTCAAAGACAACCCTTCAGGCCCCTTCGGGGGCTTTTTTGCGTTTGTAATCCCGTAAATATTGCACCGCCGGGTTCCCGGATGCGGCGCACGCGAGAGACGCATGGTGTGCCCCAACCTGTAAGGCGAACGTACATGTTCGGGAAGATTTCCAGATAAGAAAGGAAAAGCGCGATGAGCAATACAAACACTCCCGCATGGAAATTTAACGATCCGCCGAATGTTGCAGTGATTGCCAGAAAGAGTATTTTCACCCACGGTGATGCCATCGTCTATGTCACGCACGATAGCGATGATGGATGCTGGCAGTTTCACACCGCCCAGCCAGAAGCCGTGGATATCAATGATGCCTGCCTGGTGAGTTTGCAGAGTATTGTTGAGCACGACCCGACGATAGAGCAACTCGCCGCCCTGCCGCTGGGGTGGTGCGCATCGCGTTCGTCGGTGCATCAAGGCTGGGAAATGGGCCCGCTGGCAGAGTGAAAGTGTGTGCGTAGCCCCGGTAAGCGCAGCGACACCGGGGTTTCAGTGCCCGAGAGGAGCGACGTGGTTTTCCCCCTTTCCCCTGCATCCAGCGCCCGCAAATACCGTTCAAATCATATTCTATTTTTTTGAATATTATCGGCAAATAGTTTAGATTTTCATCACCCGATGGTCGGTCTATTATTTATCACATCAGGGCAACACGCCCTATCCCGAACAAAATAACTTAAGGAATACGACCATGAAATCCATCAAAACTTTCGTTGCAGTTGCCGCTCTCTCCATGATGTCCTTCGGTGCTTTCGCCCAGAGCGTGACCGCCAGCGCCTCCACCATTGACGGTGCAGAAGCAAAAATCGCCGCACAGGCCCATCAGGAAGGCGCGTCTTACAAAATTACCGAAGCGACCGTGAACAACGTTGTTCATATGACCGCTGAACTGAGCAAATAAGACCGGATGGTCGCAGAGGGAGCTGCCGGAAAGGTCGCCGCAAGGCGGCCGGTTTCGCCCTCAAAGACAACCCTTCAGGCCCCTTCGGGGGCTTTTTTGCGTTTGTAATTCGGTAAATATTGCACCGTCGGGTTCCCGGATGCGGCGTAAACGCCTTATCCGGGCTACGCGTTTCGGGGGCTTTTTTGCGTTTGTAATCCGGTAAATATTACGCCGCTGGGTTCCCGGATGGCGGCGCTGGTATCTTGTCGGCCAATAGGTGTTATGCCCATATCAGTTGTTCACCTAATGAACCGCAGGCTGTGTTTCTGGCATACTTGATAGATTCGGCTCGCGATTCGGAGGTGGCATGACAAATGGAGAATTAACCCAATCCCCCGCAGGTGAATTCTTAATGTTTACCAGCGGCGACGGGAAAGTGCGTATTGAATGTCGCTTCGAGAACGATACTCTTTGGCTTTCTCAGGCAATGATTTGCGACCTGTATGGCAAAGCCAAATCCACTATCAGTGGGCATATAAAGAATATCTTCGACGACGCAGAGTTGGACGAAAATTCAGTTGTTCGGTTTTACCGAACAACTGCCGTCGATGGAAAAACATATAATGTTCAATTCTTTAGTTTGCCGCTAATTCTCGCCGTCGGCTACCGCGTCCGTTCCATTCGAGGCACGCAATTCCGCCAGTGGGCAACGCAAACGCTTCAGGAATACCTTGTGAAAGGTTTCGTGATGGATGATGAGCGTTTGAAAAATCCACCCGTGGGTTCTTCAGCTGTTCCTGATTATTTCGATGAGATGCTCGAACGCATCCGCGATATCCGCGCCAGTGAACGCAGGGTTTATTTACGGGTTCGTGAGATCTTTGCCCTTGCCGCTGACTACCAACCTTCGCTCAAAGAGACCACGCTTTTTTTTCAAACCATCCAGAACAAACTGCATTTTGCCTGCACCGGCCGTACTGCGGCGGAACTCATCAACCAACGCGCTAACGCCAGTAAACCGCATATGGGGTTGACCAGTTACAAAAGTGAAGAAGTGCGCAAAAGCGATGTTACGGTAGCCAAAAATTATCTCAGTCCTGAAGAGATCGGCGAACTCAATCGTGTGGTCAATATGTGGCTGGATTTTGCCGAAGACCAGGCCCGCCGACGCAAACAGGTTTTCCTGCATGACTGGCAGATAAAGTTGGATCAGTTTCTGCAATTTAACGACCGTGAGGTGTTAAAGGATGCGGGTTCTGTCAGTAAGAAGGCCGCTGACGAAAAAGCACAGGCTGAATATGTTCAATTTGCCGAGCAGCAACGTCGCCTGAAAGAGGCTGAGGGTGAAAAAGATATTACGGGATTGGTCAAATGGGAAACAAAGGCCGGGAAATAGCATTTAACCCGGCAAGTACCGCGCCGCCAGGTTCCTTCCCGGATGCGGCGTAAAACGCCTTATCCGGGCTACAAACACCCCGCATTCATCCCCCACAAACACGTTCAAATTATGTTCTATTTTTTTGAACGTTATCGGCAAATAGTTTAGATTTTCATCACCCGATGGTCGATCTATTATTCATCACATCAGGGCAACACGCCCTATCCTGAACAAATAACTTAAGGAATACGACCATGAAATCCATCAAAACTTTCGTTGCAGTTGCCGCTCTCTCCATGATGTCCTTCGGTGCTTTCGCCCAGAGCGTGAGCGCCAGCGCCTCCACCATTGACGGCGCAGAAGCAAAAATCGCCGCACAGGCACAGCAGGAAGGCGCGTCTTACAAAATTACCGAAGCGACCGTGAACAACGTTGTTCACATGACCGCTGAACTGAGCAAATAAGACCGGATGGTCGCAGAGGGAGCTGCCGGACAGGTCGCCGCAAGGCGGCCGGTTTCGCCCTCAAAGACAACCCTTCAGGCCCCTTCGGGGGCTTTTTTGCGTTTGTGATTGGGTAAACTCCGGGTCGCTAATCGGTGTTAATCGTCCTGAGGCACAACCTCATCAATCAATAACTTCCCCAACCTACCTTATTTCGTAGTCTGCGGAATTTTATCGATTTAAATTCCAGTTTAAAAAAATTTTACAGCACAATATTTCACATATAAACGTCTGCGACGCCTGCACCAGTCAAAAACACCTTACCTTTCACATCAAGCTGACTTAACGGAAATTATCTCCCTAAAGAAAATGCGGCCATGCCGATAATGAATGCCAGGGAATATTTGTGAGCAAGGTAATGATTAGTCTAAAAACTAACGTCTCAGCGCTAAATGTCCAAAAGCAGTCCGCCAAAAGCTCATCCGCGCTGGAAACGGCCATTCGTCGTCTCTCCTCAGGGATGCGCATTAACAGTGCCAGTGACAATGCCGGCGATGCTTTATCGATGATTGATACCGCTGAAAGCGCGTTGAATGAAGTGAATAACCGGTTGCAGCGCATCCGTGAATTAACGGTGCAGGGGCTGAATGGTACTTACTCACAAACGGATTCCGATGCTATTCAGGCGGAAATCAACCTCAACCTGAAGGCCATCGACGAAATTAATCGCACGTCTCAATTTAATGGTATTTCACTTTTAAACGGCAGCGCGGGTAAAGTCGGCTTTCAGGTGGGTGCGAACGACAACCAGAAAATCGACCTTAATCTCTCTGCGCCGGGCATGAGCGTTGCTGAAATTGGCCTGAAAGACCTCGTGATCAGCGGCATCAGCAATAATGTTGTGGATACAAACGGCTATACCAGCACGGCCTATAATATTTCTCTTAACAGCAGCTCGGTCACGGTGAGCTATACCGCTGCGGGCATAACGTCGCCTCAGTTGGTCAGAAGCACGGCCAACAGCCAGTATTATATTCAGGGAACGGATACCAACGGCAACGCCGTATTTCTTCCGGCGAGCGTGTCGGCGGACTGGTATACGCAGACCGGCACCGGCACCGTGTCTGTTTCGGCAAGCAGCGCAACCAAGCTCTATAGCGATGTCAGCCAGATACCTGCCCGCGCTATAACGCCCCTCACGATGGTAGATACTACTGGCACAACGTTAAGCGGCACCACACTGACTCACGCCAACGGGCAGTACTACATTGAGCAGGATGATTTTTATTATCCAGCGACCTTGAGTTTTGGCACATCCGGCGCGGTAACCGCAACCATGACCAGCACCAGCGGCCTGCTGGATACTGACTTTGCGACGCTGCCAGCGCAGGTCACCACCACGCCAGCCATAGACACCAGCACGACGGCAACCACGTTTACCGATGCCAATGGCAGCACGGTGTCAGGCAGGCTGGTGAAATCAGGCAGCCAGTACATGATGGAAATGAGCGATGGCAGCGGGAGTTTTCGTTACTACCCGGCCACGGTAAACGCCACGACGGACGGGACCACTACCGCATTACACGTCATAGCCACCAGCAGCACCAGTCAAAATGGTTTTACCGCTGTGACCAGTGTCAGCGGGCGTTCGCATGTGACTCTGGACCCCGCGAAAGTGGACGTGACATATACCGATGCGGATGGAAACACATTTAATGACGCACTTCGCCTGGATAGCGACGGCAAGTACTATATGGACCTGCCCGCCAGCACCACCTATGGTGCAAAGACCGCCACACTGGCGCTGCAAAATGATCTGACGAACACATTTTATTTGAAAACGCTTAACGGCGTTGGCGCGGTGCAGATTTATTACAGAACAGCGCTGGGCTCCAGTACCGATGCGTCCACTAATTTCACTACACTTAGCGTGTGGGAAACAGGGGCAGAGATCCGCTTACGCCACCCGGAAAATCCGCTGGCCGCCATTGATAACGCGATTAGTCAGGTTGATTCGCGCCGCACCGAGTTGGGTGGCGTCGCCAACAGATTGACGTCCGTAAAAAATGCGCAGGGCAATGCGGCAGCCACCACGGCAGCGACCCGCTCCAGAATTGAAGATGCGGATTACGCTGCTGAGGTATCGGCGATGACAAGGGCGCAAATCCTGCAACAATCCAGTATGCAGGTGCTGGCAAAGGCAAATATGACGCCAGAGATCGTGCTGTCGCTGCTGAAAGGTGGCTGATTTAGCGGGGAGAGTTGATCCGAATGCTCCCCCTCACGCCGCCCCCCTCCGGATGAGGAAGAAAAGCGGCTCCGCGCCGAAGGCTCCATCATTAAATCGTTTCATTCAACCTAATATAATAAACATTAAAAATTGTTAACCTTCGTCATTTTGATCAGCCTAAACAATCGCTCACAAATCATATCAACTACGTTCATTCTTATATCCAATTAAGAAACACCTTAGTCCGTTCAAAGCTATTTCGAATATTATTCGCCCTTTCGACAGATTAATTTATAACCACGGCACAAACGCGATGTATAAGCCGTCCTTAACCGACTATCTCAGGAGAGAGAGAAAGCCCCGGTTACTGACAAAGGTTTTAATACATGCAATGTCGTTATCACTTAAATGGATCCGGCTTAGTGCTGGCGTTATATATTTTTTCAAGGAAAAGCGATGAATATGAAATTAATGTCTGCGTCCGTTGCAACAGGTCTTATGTTATTAGCAGGTGCGGCACAGGCCGATGTGGTTACCGTGAACGGTGGTACTGTGCATTTTGAAGGTAAGCTGATCAATGCGGCCTGTTCCGTCAGCACCAAGTCTGCTAACCAGACGGTACAACTCGGACAGTATCGCACCGCGATGTTCACCAAAGTGGGTGATACCTCCGCACTGATCCCCTTCACCATCGTGCTGAATGACTGTGACCCGAGCGTGGCGCAAACCGCTGCCGTTTCTTTCTCTGGCCAGGCCGATGCCGTTAACAACTCGTTGCTGGCCATTGCCTCTTCGGAGAATACCTCTACCGCAAAAGGTGTGGGTATTGAGATCCTCGACGAAGCCTCTAACCCGCTCAAACCTGACGGCGTTGTCACCTCCGTAGCACACACGCTGTTCGAAGGCACCAACACCCTGAACTTTTCTGCGCGCTATAAAGCGACTGCAGCAACGACTTCACCAGGTCAGGCAAATGCTGATGCCACATTCATCATGAAATACGAATAAGGCAGTTGGCGTAAGGAGAATACCGGCCCCAGGGATGGGGCAAATTTATGTCCACAACGAGTCCTTGTGCTATGAATCATTATTTAAAAAACACCTTTGGCGCTTTATTTTTCGCCATGCTGTCATTGCCTGTTTACGCAGACGGCGGTATTTCACTGGGAGCCACCAGGATTATTTATCCTGCAAGCGCGCAACAAACATCACTGGCAATTACCAACAGTGGCGAAAAAGAACGCTTCCTGGTGAACTCATGGGTAGAAAATAATAAGGGCGAAAAAGAGAAAGCGTTTATCGTGACGCCCCCTTTATTCGTCAGCGAACCGAAAAGCGAACATACCCTGCGTATTATTTATGCCGGGCAGCCCCTGCCTGCCGATCGGGAATCTATTTTCTGGATGAACGTCAAAGCGATTCCGTCGGTAGATAAAGACAGTCTTGAGGGGAAAAACGTTCTCCAGTTAGCGGTGCTATCACGCATCAAACTGTTCGTGCGCCCGGCCAAATTACCCGGGTCACCGGAAACGGCACCCGCACAGTTGGCGTTCTCACGCGCGGGAAACAATCTGGTTATTACCAATCCCTCGCCTTACTACGTCACGCTGGTCAACGTACGAATGGGAACCCAGAAGCTGGACAACGTGATGGTCGCGCCGAAAAACCGTGCCCAGGTTGCCCTTCCCGCCAACCTTTCGGGGGGCGTCACGTTCCAGACCGTCAATGACTATGGAGCAGTCACGCCCCACCTCACTGCCAGCCTGCACTAAGTCCTCACAGGAATCATGATGAATACGCTCGCGTCCTTTTCATTATGCCGTGCCCGATGGGTTGTACTGGCCGCGCTGTACCCGACAGTTGGCAGCGCCGGAAGCTATTTCAACCCGGCTTTCTTATCCAGCGACGCCGCCAACGTCGCGGATCTGTCTCGCTTTGAGAAAGGCAACAATCAGCCCCCCGGCGTTTATCGCGTGGATGTCTGGCGTAATGACGAGTTCTTTAGCAGCCAGGATGTGCGTTTCGTCGTGAAGCCTGATCATACCGGTGCCGATGCATCCGGTGGACTCACGCCGTGCTTTAACAGCGAATGGCTGTCGCGCATAGGCGTAAACCTGCAGGCTTTCCCTGCACTGGCGACATCAAAGGATGACTGTCTTGATATCCCGGCGACCATTCCGGGGGCAACGTTGACTTACCACTTTGCCTCACAGCGACTCGACGTCAACATCCCACAGGCGGCGATGCACAACAGTGCGCGCGGCTACATTCCTCCCGAAGAGTGGGACGAGGGCATCACCGCGGCGCTGCTCAATTACAACTTCACCGGCAGCCGGGGTACCGACAGCGACAACTACTTTTTAAGCCTGCAAAGTGGCCTCAACTATGGCCCATGGCGGCTGCGCAACGACAGCGCATGGCGTTACTCCCACAGCAACGGTGACGTTGCCCGAAGCTGGAGCAACATTGGCACCTGGGTACAACGGGCCATCGTCCCGCTGAAAAGCGAGCTGGTGATGGGTGACAGCAACACCAATAACACCGTCTTCGATAGCCTCGGCTTTCGTGGCGCCCGCTTGTCCTCATCAGACAGCATGTATCCGGATAGCCTGCAAGGTTATGCCCCCACCGTACGGGGTATCGCCCGCACCCCCGCCAAACTGGTGATTCGCCAGAACGGATACGTTATTTATCAGAGCTTTATCTCTGCGGGGGCCTTCACCATCAATGATCTGAGCCCCACCTCTTCCAGCGGCGACCTTGACGTTACCATAGAAGAGAAAGACGGCAGCCAGCAGCGCTACACCGTGCCCTATTCCACCGTACCGCTGTTACAACGTGAAGGGCGCATGAAATATGACGTAGTGGTAGGGAAATACCGCAGTGGCAACACTCAGCAATCTCAGCCTTCTTTTGGGCAGGCAACGCTGGTCGCTGGCCTGCCCGGTAATTACACCGCCTATACCGGCACTCAGCTGGCATCACGCTATAGCGCGTTCGTGCTGGGCGCCGGGAAAAACCTCGGCGACTGGGGCGCGGTCTCCTTTGATGTCACCCACGCGCGCAGCACGCTGGCCGACAGCAGCACCCACGAAGGGCAGTCTTTGCGCTTTCTGTATGCGAAATCCCTTAACCGTTTTGGCACCAACTTCCAGCTGTTGGGCTATCGCTACTCCACACGCGGCTTTTATACCCTCAGCGATGTCGCGTATCGCAATATGGAAAGTTATGAATACGAAGAAGACAGCGATGGCGAGTGGCATAAGACCCCGGTCCTCAAGAGCTGGCACAACCTTTACAACAGCAAAAAGGGGCGCTTTCAGGCCAACATTTCCCAAAACCTGGGCAATTACGGCTCGGTATATCTCTCTGGCAGTCAGCAAACCTACTGGAACACCCACGACGCCGACACGTGGTATCAACTGGGCTACGCCAGTAGCTGGCGCGGGATGAGCTATTCCTTCACCGGGTCCTGGAATAAATCGCAGGCGACGGGCGGCAAAGACAAAATCGTCGCCTTCAACCTCACCGTGCCCTTTAGCGTGTTCAGCGGCCAGCGCTTTAACCGTGACAGCGCGCTCGATCGCGCCTGGGCAAGCGTGAGTGCTAACCGCAATAGCAACGGGCAAAACAACTGGCGCACAGGGGTGGGCGGCACGTTACTGGAAGAGCGCAACCTCAGCTACAGCGTCAACCAGGGGCGCAGTAATATCAATGGTTACAGCGGCAGTGCCAGCGCGAACTGGCAGGCGGCTTATGGCACGCTGGGGCTCGGTTACAACTACGACCGGGATCAACACGATTACAACTGGCAACTGGCGGGCGGCATCATCGGACATGCGGACGGCGTGACCTTTAGCCAACCGCCTGGCGAGACCAATGTGTTGATTAAAGCGCCCGGCGCCCGGGGTGTGCGCATTGAAAATCAGACCGGCGTC
The DNA here is from genome assembly GCF_023613995.1 of Citrobacter sp. MNAZ 1397. NCBI lineage: Bacteria > Pseudomonadati > Pseudomonadota > Gammaproteobacteria > Enterobacterales > Enterobacteriaceae > Citrobacter > Citrobacter sp. MNAZ 1397. The sequence continues at coordinate 35,202 of NZ_JAKIVH010000003.1, read as the reverse complement.
AAAACCGACTGGCGCGGCTACGCGGTAATACCGTATGCCACCGTTTATCGCTATAACCGTATCGCGCTGGATACCCTCTCGATGGATAACCACACCGACGTGGAAAACAACGTCAGCCGTGTGGTGCCGACCCAGGGCGCGCTGGTACGCGCCAGTTTCGATACGCGAATTGGCGTGCGCGCGCTGCTCACCGTCAAACGGGGCGACCGCCCGGTGCCGTTTGGTGCCATCGTGCGTGAAACAGGCAGTGGCCTCACCAGTATGGTGGGCGAGGACGGGCAAATTTACCTCAGTGGTTTGCCGTTAGCAGGCGAACTGCTGGTGCAATGGGGCGACGATGCCCGGTCACGCTGCACGGCCCGTTATACATTGCCTGAACAGAGCCTCAGGCAGGCCGTGGCGCAGGCTACCCTCACCTGTGAGCAAAAAGGATAATGCGATGAACAGAAACGCTATGCTGGCTATAGGTGCCGCCGCGCTGGCGATATCAGGCAGCGCCAGTGCCACCATTTGCTACAACAGGCAAGGCGCCGCTACCGATATTTATTATGACTTGTCGAATACGTTTAACAGTTCGAACAATAAACCAGGACAAATCGTTACGCTCCCCGACAAATCCGGCTGGGTGGGCGTTGAAGCCATCTGTCCGGCGGGAACCACCGTTAATTACACCTACCGCAGTTACGTGAGCGAACGGGACCCGGAAAGTATCGAAGGAGGATATAAATACCTAAGAATAAATGACTATTTACAGGGCGCGATGCAAATCACCGATTCCGCCGCCGGTGTTTTTTACCCTCCCCAGAATTATATCCGCATGGGGGTGGATGGAAATGTCAGTAACCAAAAGCCATTTCAGGTGAATGACTCGAAGCTGATTTTAAAGCTGAAAGTGACCCGACCGTTCATCAGTATGGTGCCGATTCCGCGCCAGACCATGCTGACGGTTTACGTGACAACGACCACCGCCGATGCGCTGACCACGCCGGTCTATACCATCAGTTACAGCGGTAAAATTGAAGTGCCGCAAAATTGTGAGATTAACGCAGGTCAGGTGGTGGAGTTCGATTTCGGCAATATCGGCGCATCGCTGTTTAGCCGCGCCGGCCCCGGCGGGCGTCCGGAAACGGCCAGACCGCAAACCCGGCGTGTGGCCATCAAGTGCACCAATATCGACGCGCAGGCTTACCTCTCCATGCGTCTGGAGGCAGAAGATCACCAGGATAATATGATGATTTCGGATAACAAAGATGTCGGCTTTATGATTGCTGAAGAAGGTGGAAACATACTCACGCCAAATACGCTGGCCAGTAAAATCAGGTTTCAACTGGATGACAACGCGCAGGCCAGTGTGGGGATTCGCGCCTGGCCGGTGAGCGTCACGGGCAACAAACCTGCGGAAGGGCCATTCAGCGCACGCGGCTATTTACGCGTGGATTTTGACTGAGGTGCAAGATGGTAAACCTGCAACGTTATCTGATGCTGTTGCCTTTTGTATTGAGCCCCGCCGCGCTGGCGATCACGCCGCTGGGGGAAATCAATATTGAGCTTCGGGGCAATGTGGTGGATTTCACCTGCGCTGTCGAGGCAGCTGACAGTAACAAAACGGTTGCGCTCGGTACCTGGCCAACAAAGCAATTGCGTACCGCCGGGAGCACCACGCAGCCGGTCCCTTTCACGCTGCATCTAGTCGACTGCCCGCCGGGCAGCGCGTCGATTACTTTTTCCGGCGCGCCGGCAACGGATAACGCACTCCTGGCGCTGAGCGACAGCGAAATGGCGAAAAAAGTAGCCATTGAATTGCGCGACAGCGATCGCAAGCGTCTCCCTTTGCAAAGCGCCAGCCCACCGGTGCCCATTGATGACGAGGGGAATGCGACGCTCCATTTTTATGCCAATTACATCGCCCTTGCCGATACCCCCCAGCCGGGTCAGGCGAACGCCGAGGCGACCTTTACGATCAATTATTACTGACCGCCGTTGCATGACAACACGCCCGGAAGCTTGTCTCCCGGGCGTGTTTTCTAGAGAAGCTCGTGTGATTTCGCGTAATCAATCAACTCGACAATCGTTTGCACGCCAAGCTTAGAAAATATATTGGATTTATGTGCACTGATCGTTTTATTACTCAGCAGCAAATGATCTGCTATTTCCTTATTCGACAAACCATTCGCCAGATAACGCAACACCGTGACTTCCCGATTAGACAATGGCATATCCCACTGCTCGCCTTTTCGCCGTGCCGGGTGATTAATCAAGTTGATGGTGTCGGACGGGAAAAAAGAATAGCCCGCAAGGATCATTTCGACAGCATTATAAATATCACATAAATCTTTTCGTTTACTGACAAAACCATTCGCACCGGCTCTGATTGCCCGCCCGGCATAAAATGATTCTGACTTCGCAGAGAGAAACAGAACATTGATTTTCTCATTTATCGCTTTCATCCTGCGAAGCAGGCTAAAGCCGTCTGTCTTTGGTAATTCAATATCCAGAATCACCAAATCAACGGGATTAGCACGAATATAATCAAGTGCGGTACGACTATCGTCGGTTTTAAGCACTACCTGTACGTCTTTGTTTTTTGCGAGCAGCACATCTATCGACATTCTGACAATAGGGTGCTCATCCAGAATGATAACGGAAGCCGGTTTCATATTGTGCCTCTGACTTTTTTCTTAACGAAACGCCAATAATTCACATTAGCGGTGAATGGGTTAATGTAAAATCAAGAATTCAATGCCGGGGCCTTCCAGGGGAAAACCGTGAGCATCCATGCTGACTGATTTATTTCCACTCGCAGACTGCGAAGATGGGAAATAGTCTTGTCGTACTGCAGTTGAGATAAGTCTTATTTGTTAATAAGTTGAGATGATTATACCTGGGACGCTTCATTCGAAAAGCCTTATAAAAATAAAAGCTTTTTTCAAAAAAATTAAATCCTGCAAATCGGGGAGTATACCGTCTGATTTCGAAACGAAACCCTAACGAAAATGCATTTTTAAGATTTCCGTTTTGTTTTTAACAGGGAAAACAACGCTGTAACCCGAATGTTTGGCGTTCGTTAATCGGATCCGTTCTTTTTTTATACGTATTATTTACCAACAGCCTGTTTTTACATTAAAAAAACGGATGACCTTCAGAGACAAATCCTGTCCAGGAATAGTTGCAATTGTTAATCAAATGTAAATCAATTTCCTAGAAATGCGCAGAAATAAGTAGTTTCTTAGGTCGACACGGAGAGTAACAACTCCCCTGACCCGCCTTAATGATTTACATCAAGCGTTAATCGATGGAGCAACTGTGTCAAATGCAGGCGGGTGGATAGCCCAAGACGCTGTAAGAGTGTGGTGACTCGGTAAACCGCGCGATGATAAGGCATCCCAAGCTGACGCGCCGTTTCTTTTAATGTGTGCCCCTGGGCCAGCCGGGTGAGGAGTTGCCATTCTGTGGGTGAGAAACGCGGCGGGGTTTCCGGCAAAGGTGGCGCTAACAGGGCTTCTCTGAGTTGACGTACAGGCTGATTGCGTTTGAGTAGCTCAAACGGCCCCGCAGCACAGAAAAACGCACACATGGGAGGGTCCGGATGGGAGACCAGCAGATAGGTACGCAGCCCGTCTTTTGCCAGGCAATGCCCACGCAGCGCCTCAAGCACAGCAAAACGGCTGCTGGTGAGGCTTTCCATATCGACAATCAATGAAGAGAGACTGCTGTCACCCAGACGATAACGGGCAGCATCCAGCGACGGGAATACGGCGGTCCGCTTGCCGATAAAGAGATGTCGGCTCCATGCGTAAGCCAGAAAGCTGTCAGTGGAAATAAGCATCTGACTGATGATGCTTTCAGGTAAGGTATAGCTTAACTGCTGTGAGAGCTGCTCCAGACCGTCAATAATCTGCGGAACATCATGCCGATACGGCAAAACCGTATGTCTGGATTTGGTTCTGCGCTTCTTTTCCCTGCGCGCCTCGCTCCGCATTTTTCCTCGCATATGATGTATTACCCAATGGATTGCCGCAGTCTCATCAGGTCCGGAGGTCATAGTGCCAGGGTTTACCTAAACGATAACGAGCTAAATGGCGTTTATGTGCGGATAACGCATCCGTTTATCCGCAGGACAAGCTTATTTTGTTCAGCATTTCATTGAGGCGCATAGGTGCTCTTACTTAAAACCATGCGCGATTTTTCGCAAAGGAGGATGGCCCGTTGTGGCGTGATGGTTTTCTCCTTAATAGCGGCACAATGCCCCTGGATGGCGGAATAAATCCATTATTCAAAACCTCGTCACAGATCACGTTTCCCGCCCCTAACTCGGTTCAGCCTGTTGAACCAGACGTATTTTCCGCTTTACTGGACAGATAAACTTTTCTCCATCAACACAGGAGCCGTTATGGGCGGTAAAGGATGTAATTCACTTATTCGGGCTGAGAAAATACTGACCTATATAGCGTATGTCGGTGCAGCGAGTTTTATGGAGCTCCTGCGGGAATTTCAATATCCCAAGAGCAGCCTGCTGAATTTATTAAATGTGATGGTCGATTGCGGCTTTTTAACCAAAAGCGAGCGCAACCAATATTCACTCGGCATTAAAAACTATGAACTTGGCTGCCAGGCGTTACACCGAAAAAATATTTTTGAGGTCACTAAACGCCCGATGCAGGAACTCTCGCAAAAAAGTGGGCTGGTCTGTCATTTAGGGGCTATCGAGGACTGCTACGCCATTTATCTCGATAAAGTGGAAGGGCCAGACACCGTACCAACGAAAAAAAGCTGGATTGGCAAGAAGTTAGAATTACACATCACGGCGTTGGGTAAGGCATTACTCGCCTGGAAGCCCCGTGAGGAGATGGATTATTTTTTAAATGCACTCACGCTGACACCCCATACCCGAAATACCTTTACGGATAAAAAATTATTTTGGGAAGAATTGCAGAAAACGCGTCTACGCGGATGGGCCATAGACAATGAAGAATCAACCTATGGCGCAGTATGTCTGAGTATGCCGGTATTCAATATGTATAACCGGGTTAATTATGCGATCTCACTGTCGGGCGATCCGGTGGTGTATTCAGGAAATAAGATCGATGGTTATCTCGAATTGCTCCGTCAGTGCGCCGGGCAAATATCATATGGGCTGGGGTACCGAAGTGAAAGTGAAAACCTAAGAAAAGGAAACTGATGTAATGAAAAAGTTCAGGGGAATTATTCCGCCGGTCTCCAGCACCTTTGATAACGACGGAAATATCGATAAAACGGCCATGAAAGCGGTCGCTGATTTTCTGATTGAGAAAGGGGTCGACGGACTGTTTTATCTGGGGACCGGCGGGGAATTCAGCCAGATGAACACCAGCCAGCGGATGGCGCTCGCCGAAGCGGCGGTTGCCACAGCCGACAAGCGCGTTCCGGTATTGATTGGCGTGGGTTCTCCCTCCACCGACGAAGCGGTGAAGCTGGCACAGCATGCCGAAGTTTGCGGTGCTGATGGCATTGTTGCTATTAACCCTTACTACTGGAAAGTCGCCCCGCGCAACCTGGACGATTATTACCACCGTATCGCGCGCAGCGTAAATCTGCCGGTGATCATCTATAACTTCCCCGACCTGACCGGTCAGGACTTAACGCCTGAGACCGTCAAACGCCTGGTGCTGCAAAACGACAACATCGTTGGCATTAAAGACACCATCGACAGCGTCGGCCACCTGCGCACAATGATCAACACCGTCAAAGCGGTGCGCCCGGATTTCTCCGTTTTCTGCGGCTACGACGACCATTTACTCAACACGTTGCTGCTGGGCGGGGACGGGTCGATTACCGCCAGCGCCAACTTCGCGCCGGAATTATCCATCGGCATCTATCGCGCCTGGCAGGAAAACGACCTCGCCACAGCCGCCACACTTAACAAAAAATTGCTCCAGTTGCCGTCAATTTATGCGCTGGAAACCCCGTTTGTCTCACTCATCAAATATGCCATGCAGTGCGTGGGGCTCCCGGTGAACACGTATTGCCTGCCGCCGATCCTGGAAGCGTCGACGGAAGCAAAAGAAAAAGTGAGAGCGCTCCTGTCCTCTCAGGGAATTTTAAAACAATAAGGGGAACACCATGTCTGTTCGCGAAATATTTGATAACGACAACCGGGAGATTTACCACGTCAGGACGCACGCCGCTGGCCCGCAAGGCGAGCTGCCTCTGACCCCGGATATGCTTGTTAACCGACCCAGTGGCGATATTTTTGGTATGACGATGAATGCCGGGATGGGCTGGTCGCCAGACGAGCTTAACCGTGATGGCATTCTGCTACTGAGTACGCTGGGCGGGCTTCGCGGGCCAGACGGAAAACCTGTCGCGCTGGCGCTTCACCAGGGCCACTATGAGCTGGATATCCAGATGAAAGCGGCGGCTGACGTTATCAAACACAATAACGCCCTGCCTTACGCGGTCTATGTCTCCGACCCGTGCGATGGCCGCACGCAGGGCACAACCGGCATGTTCGACTCATTACCCTACCGCAACGACGCCTCGATGGTGATGCGCCGCCTGATTCGCTCCCTGCCGGATGCCAAAGCAGTGATTGGCGTGGCGACCTGCGACAAAGGACTGCCCGCCACCATGATGGCGCTCGCCTCTCAGCACGATAAAGCCACGGTGCTGATCCCAGGCGGAGCGACGCTGCCTGCGCTGCATGGCGAAGATAACGGCAAAGTGCAGACCATCGGCGCGCGTTTTGCCAATGGCGAATTGTCGTTACAGGGCGCTCGCCGGGCCGGTTGCCAGGCCTGCGCGTCATCCGGCGGCGGCTGTCAGTTCCTGGGCACGGCGGGCACCTCTCAGGTGGTGGCCGAAGGCTTAGGGCTGGCTATCCCCCACTCCGCGCTGGCGCCATCAGGCGAGCCGGTGTGGCAGGAAATCGCCCGAGCCTCTGCCCGCGCGGCGCTGCAACTGACCCACAAGGGCATCACCACGAAGGATATCCTTACCGATAAAGCCTTTGAGAATGCCATGATGGTTCACGCGGCCTTTGGCGGCTCCACCAACCTGCTGCTGCATATCCCGGCGATTGCCCATCAGGCGGGCTGTCATATTCCCACCGTTGAAGACTGGATCCGCATTAACAAGCGAGTGCCGCGCTTAGTGAGCGTACTGCCGAACGGCCCGGTCTATCACCCGACGGTCAATGCCTTTATGGCGGGCGGCGTACCGGAGGTGATGTTGCATCTGCGCAGCCTCGGTTTACTGCATGAAGATGTCATGACCGTCACCGGTAATACCCTCAAGGAAAACCTCGACTGGTGGGAGCAGTCCGAACGTCGGCAGATTTTCAAGGAGCTGTTATTTAAGCAAGAACAGGTCGCAGCGGATGATGTCATTATGTCGCCGCAGCAGGCCGCTAAACGCGGACTGACGTCCACCATTACCTTCCCGGTGGGCAATATCGCGCCGGAAGGATCGGTCATTAAGTCCACGGCCATTGATGCATCGGTGATTAATGAAGAGGGCGTTTATTACCATAAAGGCGCGGCGAAGGTCTATCTCTCGGAAAAAGCCGCTATTTACGATATTAAGCACGACAAAATTAAAGCGGGCGATATTCTGGTGATTATTGGCGCGGGCCCCTCCGGTACGGGAATGGAAGAGACCTATCAGGTCACCAGCGCGCTGAAACATCTGTCATACGGTAAACATGTCTCGTTAATTACCGATGCCCGTTTCTCCGGTGTTTCAACCGGTGCCTGTATTGGTCACGTCGGGCCAGAAGCCCTGGCGGGTGGGCCGATTGGTAAGTTACGTACCGGAGATATTATTGAAATTAAAATTGACTGCAAACAACTGCATGGGGAGGTGAATTTCTTAGGAACCGATATAGAGAGTATTCTGCCATCGCGTGAGGAAGCGGCTGCCTTATTAAATGCCCGGAATACGCATCCGGATTTAATGCCTGACCCGGAATTACCGGACGATACCCGCCTCTGGGCAATGTTGCAGGCCGTGAGCGGCGGTACATGGCGCGGCTGTATTTATGACGTTAATAAAATAAGTGAAGCACTACAGGACTATATTAATAAGCCCTGAGTTAAGTCATACCCATTATTAAGTTTTTATTATTCGACTGCCTGGCTCAGGCAGTCTGGTAGCTCACATCTGTATCCTGGAAAGAGAGGACGTTATGCCACTATTTATCGTCGTGGCAGGTATTGCTGTACTCCTGCTTTTAACTATAAGAATAAAATTAAATACTTTTGTTTCGTTAATTATCGTCTCAATCGGGGTCGCCATCGCCAGTGGAATGAACCTGAATAAAGTTGTTACCTCGGTCGAATCCGGCCTTGGCGGTACGCTGGGCCATATAGGTTTGATATTTGGCTTCGGCGTGATGCTCGGGCGTTTATTATCTGATGCCGGCGGCGCACAGCGTATCGCGCTGACCATGCTGAAATATTTCGGTGCGAAAAAACTCGACTGGGCGGTAGTCTGTTCGGCGTTTATCGTCGGGATTGCGCTCTTTTTCGAAGTCGGCCTGATTCTGCTGGTGCCGATTATCTTCGCCATCGCCCGCGAAGCGAAAATATCGCCGATGTATATGTGCGTGCCGATGCTGTCCGGTTTACTGGTTGCGCACGGTTTTCTGCCGCCGCACCCGGGACCGACTGTGATCGCCCGTGAATATGGCGCAGATGTCGGCCTTGTGTTGATTTACGGCATTATCGTGGGCATTCCAACCTTTATTCTCTGTGGTCCGCTGCTGAATAAAGTGTGTCAGCGATTGATTCCGGATGCCTTTAAAAAAGAGGGCAATATTGCCTCTCTCGGCGCCACAAAGAGTTTTACCGAGAGCGAAATGCCAGGGTTTGGCATTAGCTTTTTGACCGCCATGCTACCGGTTATTTTGATGGCGCTGGTGACCATTATGCAGATGGCTCGCCCGAAAGACGCGGGTGACCCTGGCATGCTGTATAACATCTTCCTGTTTTTGGGGAACTCCACTATCGCCATGCTGATTTCGCTGTTGTTCGCGATTTACACCATGGGTGTGGGTCGTGGGAAAACCATTTCGGAGCTGATGGACTCCTGTGGCAAAGCGATTGCCGGGATTGCCGGCCTGCTGTTGATTATCGGCGGCGGCGGTGCATTTAAGCAGGTGCTGATTGATTCCGGGGTGGGCCAGTATATTTCCACGCTAGTGTCAGGGATGGACATTAACCCGATTCTGATGGCCTGGGGTGTCGCGGCATTCCTGCGGATTTGTCTGGGGTCGGCCACGGTTGCCGCTATTTCCACCGCCGGGTTAGTGATTCCCCTGCTGGCAGCGCATCCTCATACCAATCTGGCGCTGATTACCCTGGCGACGGGTGCGGGTTCCTGCATCTGTTCGCACGTGAATGATGCAAGCTTCTGGATGATTAAGGATTTCTTCGGCCTGACCACCAAGGAGACGTTATTGTCCTGGACGTTAATGTCGACATTGCTCTCCATCTGCGGGCTGCTGTTTATTTTGCTGGCCAGCGTGGTGATGTAAGCCGCGCGGTAATCCGGGGAGAGGCGTCACCGTTAGGCTTCGTGCCTCGCGGGCATCTCCCCCTCACCCTGGCCCTCTCCCTCAGGGAGAGGGAACCGATCGTGCTCGCATTTTTTGTGGGGATCCCTCCCCCCTCAGAAAAGGGAGTAAATCACGCGGGCATCCCGCCACTGCCTTTAAATGGCGTAGCGATAGCCTTCCAGTGCTTTCACCGTCATGGGCAAGCCCTGTTTAAGCAGCATTGCCAGAAATTCATCAACTGTGAGCGGCGGGTGCCTGAGGGATTGACGTTGTCGTCTCACTGCTTCGAGTGCCAAAGCATGGTTGAGATCGAATAGATCGGAGATGAAATCATCAGGATGGAGCGCTTCGATATCAAAGGTATTGAGCACCGCCTGAGGAAAATCTTTGTGATTCAGCGTGACAATGATTTCAGCTTTGGCACGAATCGCAGCAGCCAGAACATGCCTGTCATCTTCATCTGGCAATTCAAGACCTGCAATCAATGACTCGTACCCGGTGACATTGGCATCGGGTAACGCAATATTCATTAACTCAACCGTTCGTTCAAGTGATGCGGGAGCGATATCGATGCGATTCTGCAATAGATTTCGGCACCACTCTTCATGGATACGGTGACTCCACTTTGGTTGATACAGACCAGCAATCCCTAAATGCATCAGCAAATCCCTTAGCCTCGCAGGGTATAAAACACATGCATCCAGCATCACCGGGTAAGGTGAGTGTTTCATTAGTACATCCCTAAGTCCTGCGCCTGATCGGCCAGCGCCTGCATGGCATCCAGGCTTTCATGTTCCCGTTTGTTTTTATAGTTCATTAAATCTGCAAACAAAACTCTGCGATGGCGACCTGTTTTGTGAAAAGGTAATTGCCCTTCTTCAAGCAGTTTGACCATATGGGGACGAGAGACATTAAGAATGTTTGCCGCTTCCTGCGTGGTGAGCTCGGCCTGGACGGGAACAATCTGCACGGCATTACCGGATGCCAGCTCGCCAAGAATATCCATCAGCAACGTCATCGCACTGGTGGGCAATTCAATTGTGTGGGTCTTTTCATCATCCCCAATAATTGAGATGCGCTGTGTTTCCAGCCGGGTAGACAGCCATGCTGCGAGTTCTTTTTGTCCGCGTTGTGCCAGTTCACTCTCACGCGTATCGGGAAGATTTAATGGGGTCGATTTTGTCATGTAGTTATCCTCCTTCTGCAATGGGAAGAAGTTTAATCGAAATAATCGAAACCAACAATAATCAAAATAAACGAAAAATAAGTATTCAACCAGAGGGGTCTGTTTCCAGCCGTCACGCCCTGGTGCGGCTAATCACCACTTCTTGCTTGATATTGCGGGCGGAAAAACAGGTGCCGTCCATAAGGTAAATCTCACGGACATCGTTCTCACTGGCGATGTTATCCAGGCTGGAGCTTTCCAGATCCAGCACATCTTTTGGTACGCGGTACTGTACCGCGTCCTCGGTATCAAACAGCACATACTCCGTTTTGTTGTAGAGCGCGTGGTTGCTTTTGACATAGAGAATGTAGTGCAGCGTGCTGAGCGTCAGCCCGGTCTTTTTGGCGATCTCTTTCAGGCTGAGGTTTTCCGGGGAGTCGTACAGCGCCTGCACTTGCTCAAGGTCTTTCTCGTTGTATTTCGGCACCCGCAGATGCAGGTTCAGCCGATAGGCCATGTTGCGTACGACGGTGATATTGGTATCCAGTTTCTCTGCTATTTGTCTCGTCGTGAGGATGCCTGCGCTCTTTCGCAGAAAACCTAACTTTTTGTCCGTCCAGATAAATGCCATAAACCGTTCTCTAAATCTCCGTTGTCTTACTGGCGTGCCAGCTGTACAAATGTTTCCTGTAATGCTGCTGGCTTGCGCGCACCCTGATGCAGGTCGAGTACCCGGCCCTGGCGATCGATCATCACCGACGTCGGCGTGCCGATCACCTGATAGCGTTCCTGGGTGATGTTGAGCTGGTCGCGCAGCACCGGATAGGTGATCTGGTGTTTTGCCAGCAGCGCTCGGATATCCACGGAATCCGGGTCGGTGTTCACCGCCACCACCACCACGTTGTCGCCATACTGTTTGCTGAGCGCCTGCAGGGTGTCCATTTCAGCCAGACAACCGCCACAGCTTGCTGACCAGAAATTGAGGTAAATCCCCTTGCCTTTCCAGCTGTCGAGGCTGGCGTCTTTACCGTGCAAATCAAACGCCGCCAGCGCAGGTGCGGGTGCGCCCTGTGCCAGTTTTTCTTCTTTGCAGCCGCTCAACAGCACCAGCAGTAGCAAAACAAACCCATTAAGCCAGCGCATGTTGTGTCCTCTCCTCGCCCAGATATTTCCCGTGCTGCAAACGCAAAATGCGGTCAGCAAACTGCCCCAGCGCCGGGTTGTGCGTCACCATCACGATGGTGCGGCCCTGGCGGTGCAGGTCGGTCAGCAGGTCCAGCACGCGCTGCTCGTTCTCTTCATCGAGGTTACCGGTCGGCTCATCGGCGAAAATCACCGGTGGCTCATTGACCAGCGCGCGGGCAATACACACCCTCTGCTGCTCACCACCGGAAAGCTGGCTCGGCAAGTGGGTCACGCGGTGCTCCAGCCCCACCTGCGCCAGCACGGCGCGGGCAGCGGCTTCATCCACCACGCTATGGTAGTGCTGGGCCAGCATGACGTTCTCCAGCGCCGTCAGAAACGGGATCAGGTGGAACTGCTGGAACACCAGGCCGATTTTCTCGGCGCGAAAACGGCGACGACCCTCTTCATCCAGTGCGGCGGCGTCGGTGCCGTCAAGGATCACCTGCCCTTCGGTGGCGGTATCCAGACAGGTCAGGATGTTCATCAGCGTGGTTTTACCGGAGCCGGACGCGCCCATGATCGCCACAAATTCACCCCGGGCGATGCGCAGATTAATGTCATCCAGCGCGGTGATATCACCGAAACGCTTGTATAAATGGCGGGTTTCAATCGCCATCTGCGGAATATGCGTGACAGACATGGCGTTACTCTCCTTTCAATACTTTTGCAGGTTCAACGCTCACTGCGCGTCGTACCGGAACAATGGCCGCGAGCACCGCGACCAGCAAAGACAGCACCAGGGTGATCGGTAGTACCGGCAGACGCAGGGAAATGGCGGCATTAAATACCGTCATGCCGAGCAGTTGCGCCAGCAGATACCCCAGAATCCAGCCCGTCACCACCGCCGCCAGCGCGATAATGCCGGTTTCCAGCACCATCTGGCGCATGATGTCGCCATTGCTTGAGCCAAGGGCTTTTTGCAGCGCGAACTCACGGGAACGTTCGCCAACAATCGCCATCAGCGTGGTGTTCACGCACAGCGATGAAAGCGCCAGAATGACGATGGAAACCAGCCCCATCAGCCCTTTGATTTTATCGAGCACCTGCCCTTCGGAGGCCGAGACTTTACGCACCGGGCGAATCTCAAGATCCGGATATTGCTGCTGTAAGGTCTGCGCGTAGCTCTCCACCTGCCCAACGTCGTTGCTGACGCTCAACAACGCGTGGCTGATTTTATCCGGCTGATGCAGCCAGCTTTGCGCTACGTCGAGGCTGACAATCAGCATGTTATCGGTGGCGTCACCCGCCTCGACAATGCCCTTCACTAGCAGTTTTTTGCGCTCTTTATGGTCGACCAGCGTAATGCTGTCGCCCGGTCGCACGTTGAGGCGTTCGGCCAGTTTGACGCCGACCATCGCGTTCCGGTCATCAAAACTCACGCCAATCCAGTTGCCGGTAACCTGCCAGTACGGCGCCAGTTTCTGCATCGATTCAAACCACACCCCGACCATCACCACTTTTTCCAGCTCGGTGCGCGCCATGCCGTATAGCCAGGGGCTGGCGCCGTGGATTAACCCTTTCGGCGCCTTATCGAGTATGGCCTGCAGTTCCGGCTGCGGCACGCTGGAGCCATGCGATGGGCCGATATAAAAGTTCGCCCCGAAGGTGCGCAGCTCTTCACTCATTTTGGTGTTAATGTCGAACCACACGGCGGAGAGCGCGGTGACAATGGTCGCCCCCACGGTGAGGGCGGCAAACACCACGCTGACACGCTGCAAACGCAGGCGCAACGCTCGCCACACCAGTAACCACAGCATGTCGCGCTTAGCGGCCATACAGCACCTCCACAGGATAAAGACGGGCAATGCGCCGGGCCGGGAACCAGGTGCCAATCAGTGAAATCAGTACCGCAATCACCAGCACGCAAGGGATCACCACCCAGGCGAAATTGAGCGGCGCATCAAACAGCATCAGCCCGATGGCCTTCGCCAGCCCCCACCCCGCAATACAGCCCACGGCGCCACCCGCCAGGCCGCTGGAGGCCGCCTCCAGGTAGAACAGCAGTAAGATTTGCCACTGGCGCGCACCCAGCGCTTTCATCAGGCCAATCTCTTTGGCGCGTTCCATGATGGTACTGGTCATCAGCGAGGCTATGCCCATCGCCGCAGCCGCCAGCGCGGCAAGGGTCACCACCCCCATCAGCAGCTGGATTTTGTCGATCACCACCCCTTCCGAGGCCGCAACCTGCCAGACCGGGCGCACTTCCGCGCCGGAAATCGCCTCTTCCAGTTGGTGGGCGATGGACGAGACATAGGCGGTGCAATACCAAAGGTCATACTCTTCGGCATTCAGCGCATCGAGGTTTTCACGGGCGCGGCGCGACAGTTCGTTTTCCGGCACCGTCAAGGCCGAGACGCGAATCGCCTGCACTTTGCCCTGTAAATTCAGCAGTTGCTGGACGACATTCAGCGGCATCACCAGTTGGTTATCTTCTTCACCGCCGCTGGATAAAATGCCGCTCACCACCACGGTTTGCGTGTGATTTCCGGCACTCAGCGTGAGTGTATCGCCCACTTTCCAGCCGCTGTTGCGCGCCAGCGCGTGGCCCACCAGGGTTTGCGGTACGTCGCCTGTCGGCTCCTGCGGCCACTCGCCGCTCACCTGCCAGAACGGACTCACCGTACGCTGCCCGGTCTGGTACCCCTCTTCATCCGGGATATCCACCGGCTGGCTAAAGAAGGTTCCTGACACCTGAATATCACGCCCGTTGACCGTCACCTCGCCGCCGAGCATCGGGGCAAAGCCGACTATGTTGTTCCGCCAGAAGATATCTTTGATGTTCGGTAATTCGGCTTCGTCGAGGAAATCCTGGCCGGAGAGCGGGTTGCTCTTTTCGCTGAACATCGCGGGCAGCGCCGCCTGTCCGGCAGGCTCAATCAGAATGTTCGCGCCGTAGGATTTCAGCTCGCGCGACATTTTGTCGCCGATATCAATCGACACCGCCAGCAGCGCCGAAATCAGGCTGGAGGCCAGGAAAACGGTGAGGATCGCCAGCATCTTGCGCCGGAGATTACGTCCCCAGGATTGCCGTAGCATTCGCCATAACATGACTATTCCTCCTTCGCCACGCCGGGAGCGTACTGCTCGGGCGCATTGCGGAAGCGGTTATAGTTCGCTTCGGACGCGAAGAACCAGGTTTTGCCGCCCCAGCTGTATTTGTACTCGGCGGATGTGTTGGTCAGCGTCGTTTTGTCCACCGGGTCGGTCACCTTGATGGTCATGACCGTAGAGAAGTAGTTCACCCCTGCCGCCAGCGCGTCGCCGGGGATGGTCAGCTCTTTCTCATCGTTGCGCCAGTTGTCGATCGGCACCGGGTTACAGCCGCCCGCTTTGCCAATCGAGGGAATGAAAATGTGTACCCCACAGGCCACGCAGATCACCTGATTGCCTTCCATCACATAGCCCTGATCGCCGCACAGCAGGCAGGCGTCGAAGACCACGCCGAAGCGCAATTTGTCCGGATAACGGTTGATGATGAAAAAGCGCACCGCTTTGCCGTCATCCGCCACCCACACGAAACGGTGCAGTTTGCCGTCACGCAGTTGTTCAACCGGCAGATGCACCATGCCGTCGCTGGCCAGCGTCACCGGCTGAGCTTCTGAGAGTTGCGGCGGCTGCGAAGCCACCAGGTCCCACCACAGCTGGCTACCCATAACCACGGCGGCACAGCCGACCGTGGTCATTAACAGGCGTAGCGCGTTACGACGCTGAGCACGGGCCAGACGGTGTGCAATCGGGTCGCGGGTGGACCAGACATCGCGGAAATAGCGACGTAAGCGGGGCAACCAGCACAGGCCGAGCAGCAGGAGTAAACCCGCGCCGACCCAGTTATACATTTGCGCGTTGTTCGTCACCCGCGCCACGAAGCTCAACAGCGGTTTCAGCAGCGGCATCACCTGCAGCTTCATCAGCAGCAACAGCAGGTTACCGCTGAGCGGCAGCCAGAGCATGATCATCACGATGACCGTCAGCGGCCAGTACAGCCAGCGCATCCGGCTGACCAGCATGCCGCACAGCACCGCCACCAGGCTCAGCACCGCAAACGCCAGCACCAGCGAGGTAAGGTTCAGCAGCAGATCGGTGTTCAGCACGTGGGTACTGGTGAGGCCGCCAAGGTTCGGGTCCAGCCCCCAGTGACGCGCCGCGCCCAGTACCAGAACCGCCTGCCACAGGTAACGCAGGCGATGCGGTGTCCACCAGAAACTGAGCAGAAACAGGAACGACACGAGGATTTCGCCGCAGACCAGCAGCAGTTGGATTTGCTGAGAACCGCGAAAAAGCAGGCCGAAGAGCAGCCCGGCAATCAGCCCAGGCAGCGTCGTCCACACCAGTGAACGCACGGTGGGCAGCGGACTACGGCTCCAGAGCAGGCCTGATAGCAGGGCTACGCAGAAAAAAACCTGTAGCGTGGTGACGAAAAAGTAACTCATAGCTTCGACTCGGGTGTGGCGGAAACAAAAAGGTGCCGCGCCGGAAACACAGATCGCGGGATGATCACATGCCCACCCCGCGTAAACGACACAAACGCCTGCGCCTTATCAGTTCAGGCCGACGTATTTGAAGTCGTAGCTAACGTCGAACGGTTTCCACCAGCGGCCGACTCCGGTTTCGGTGTCGGTGTGACGGTGCATACCGGCTTTTGCTGGCGGCTCAATGTGGTAGGTCACTTTGTAGTTACCCACGCCCATCATTTTGATGTTCGCACCGTAGTGCGGGCCATCGCTCGCCACCATCGGCATGAAGGTGCCTTCTTGTTTTTCACCGGTATCGGTATTCACCAGGGTGTAGCTGATGGTCAGGTACGGCACCCATTCGCCCGCGCCGAAGCCGTTTTTGTTACCCTCAGTCGCGTGAATGTCCGCTTCCAGATGGATATCGGATTTCGCCGCCGGCAGACCCATGCCACGCGGTTCCATGTCGATAGGCTGCAGGTAAACGGCAGCCAGCTCCATTTCGTTCATTTTGACAGGCTCGCCCGCCGGGTGTTCCTGAAACGCCAACGCTGCTGGTGCAGTGAAAATTCCGGCCATTACGGCACCGGCAATCAAGGTCTTCTTGATGGTCATGACTCATCCTCTCGTCTTAAAAATTGGCTACGGGTTATTTTTAATTGTCTCCCCCGAAACGTAGTTGCGACGGCGCATGACCCACAGCGCCACCACGGCAGCAAGCAACAACACCGCCTGCGGCAACAGCGTTTCCACATAGGGATAAATGCCCAGCCAGCCGAATTCCGGCATCCCATTAATTAACGTTGGCTGGAACAACTTGCCTTCCACCAGTTCCAGCACCCCTTTCCCGGCAAAGACGAATGCCATCAGGTACATAAAACTGCCGGTGAACATGAAAAAGGGTTTGAGCGGCAGCCTGACGACCGTGTAACGCATCACCAGCCAGGCCACCAGCAGCACCACGCAGCCAATGACGAAACCGCCGCCAATGGCCATATGGCCCGCCACATTCTTCGCATCGCCAATCAGGGCGAAGTAGAACAGCACGGTTTCCGCGCCCTCGCGATACACCGCCAGGAAGCAGGTCAGCCACAGGCCGACCAGAGAACCGCGCGTTAACGAATGAGATAACTTGCCCTCCAGCCAGGCTTTCCAGTGGCGCGCTTCCACTTTTGAGAGCAGCCAGTAGCTCATGGAGAAGAGCATCACCACGGCAATCAGCATGGTGAAACCTTCGAGCAGCTCGCGGCTGGCTCCGGAGTTGGTGAACAGCATCTGGAAGATGACCGCCGTCACGACGCTGGCAGCCAGCGCCACCAGTACCGACTGACGAATCAGCGGCATCTTGTCCTGATGGTTGTTTTTCACCATGTAAGCGACGATGGCCGCCACAATCAGCAACGCTTCCAGCCCCTCACGCACGATGATCATCAGGCTGTAAATCAGCAGACTCCACTGGGTCTCTTCCCCTTCGCCCAACATGGTGATGGCGCTTTGCAAATCGTTTTGCAGCGCAGTGGCTTCGGCGGTTAGCGCCTCAACCGGCTGTCCGGCCTTCATCAGGCTGACCAGGCGGGTAAAATGGTTTTCGAGCGTGGTTTTGAACGCGGAATCACGGGAACCGATTTTGTTCTCCATGCCGGTCGCTTCAAAACGGTCGAAATAGGTATCCTGGACATCGATGATGGCATCCTGCGCATTGCCGTCTTTGTAGCGCACAATGGCGTCACTGATGCTCTGATTAATGCCGGACGCTATGCTTGTCCAGTCGGCATTGGCTGACGCATCGCTTGCCGCCGGGAGATTATCGGCCGCCGGTTTTGGCGCACTAACGGGCTGATCGTCACGGGTCGTCGGCAGGCCCGGTAACAGGTCTTCAATGTCCTGCAACAGCGCGGTGGTCTGGTAAGAGACATCGTTCAGATGGTCAGGCTCTGCGGTTAGCGCAATCAGCGCGGTGAACTGCTGGTTGATGGAGGCCGCGTCTTTTGCCGAGCGGTTTTGCCGTACCGACATCTCCATTTCTGAATTTTTGAAGCCCTGATAGTGAGCCTGCTGGACGTGCTGACTGGCGACCGTGAAATTGCCCGCCTGGTATTCGCTAACGGCCTGGGCCAGTAAATCGTCAATGGTGCGGAAGCTATCCTGCCAGTGGACGGCGATATCATCACGGGAGAGCGCCGTGTGCTGCTCTTCGGCAACCAGCTTGTGCCCACCATCCAGCACCGGCTCGACCTCACGCAGCGCTTTTTTCAGCCCGTCGATTTTGGCCTGCACGTCGCTCAAGGGTTTGCCGTCACCGATCATCTTGCGGATGTCGCCGAAGGTGCTTTCCATCTCATAGCTTTTGCTGGCAGAGAAGTTGATACGAATGGGGCCTTCCAGATTTTCGAATACCTCGAAATAGGCCATCTGCACTTCGCGCCGGGCTTCGTTATCTTTTTGCTGTTGATAAAGTTCCGCCGTTTTATCAAGGCGTTGCTCAATATCTTCAATAAACGGCGCATAGTTGGTTGCCGCCCACACGCAGGCGCTAAAGAGCAGACCAAACAGAAACATCAGAAAGGAACGGGAAATAGCCACCTTGCATACCGTTTAAAATACAAATGATAATGATTATCATGGGTCTTTTTTGTCGTTTGTACATGACCAGGATCATGAAACTGTCAAACAGCCGCAAGTTGTGTAAATTAATAACGAAGATGGCCCGGAAATAACCCTGTATTCCTGACGAGTAAGTCAGGTTTATTGCCTGGCAACGGCAAGGGCATTAATCGATGCTGTTGAACGGTAGCGGGGAAATAATTGTGATAAAGGCAAATAAAAAACCAGCAATATCAATATTGCTGGCGTAATGTCGCCTGATTCAAATTATCGGGTTAATTCAATAATATTTGCTTATCTTTCGCCAGCCGCTGCAGGAAATGTCCGTAACCGCGGGAGCCCAGCCAGAAATTAATACTTTTCTCTACGCCTGCTGACGTCATGGTCGCGCCGCTAATACCGTCCACGGTGTATTCATCGGCATCGCCACTACGCTGCTGAACCACCTTCAGCGCGGGCTCGGCGTTGTCATTCAGCACTTTTTTTCCCGGCCACTGACGCAGCCAGTCCGGGTCTTCAACCTTCGCGCCGAGCATCGGCGTTTCGTTCTGTTCGTAAAACAGCAGGTTTTTCACCGTGCGGCCATCTGTCTCCAGCGCGATGAACGCATGCATCATCGACTTTGCGCCTTTACCGGAAACAGGAATAATAACCTGTTGAATTTGATGCTCATTATTTTGCACCAGGTAAACATCGGCGATGTTACAGCGCTGACGCACCTGCGCAGGATCCTGGTCCGCCGCCAGGTTTACGCAGGATTGTTGTGCATCCTGACTGGACGATGCAGTCAATAACGTACCAGTGTCCAGATTCACCTGACGGGCAATAACCCGACGTTCAAAAAGCGTCTGCATCGCCACCGCATCGCTTTTCCCTGGCGTTGCCAGTCCGGCAACCTGGAGTATGGCGGCGGTTTGTTGCTGGTTTGACGGTTGCGTATTGTTGCCCAGGAAATAAAAAGCGACTGCGGCAAAGCACAGGACACAAAATAACATCATTGACGCAACAATAATTTTACCTTTACTCATCAGGATCGCTCCCCACCCTTAATCAACCCGACGTCGTGGCACCGAAAACTATTATGACTGGCGTCATTTTGCACGCCTTTTTTAAATAGCTATGCCACTACCAGGATAGATTTGCAACCTGCCACGGATGACAATACGCGCCTGAAAAAACCTCTCGGTAGATTGCAAAAAAAGCAGAGAAAAAGGAATGAAATAGCAAATCAATAGTCTCAAGTATATTCATAATACATATATGACACAATCTTAAATAATCCATGATAATATTTAAAAAATAAAACCCAAACCTGCCAATCATTCACAAATGAAATAACAAAATAAAAGCAAAAATAAACCTGTGACGGAATTCACCAAATTAGTATGGAATACAAACTAAATACGTAAAAATGCTTTACACCAATCCCTTTCCCGGCAATAAATACGCAAAAAAGGACATCGAAGTCAGTTAATACTGACGATTAAGTATGGAAAGCAAACTAAAGGGTATTCATTATGACGCCTGTGGTTCCCAATACCTTACGCCAGATGAACGCAACGCTCGTGCTCAATATTATTCGCGAGCAGGGGCCATTATCACGCGCGCAAATCGCCAAAATCAGCGGACTCACCAAAGCGACCGTCTCGGAAATTATTAATGATTTACTGCGGGAGAAAATTATTTTCGAAGGGGGCGTAAGCGAGCAAACCGGGCAGGGAAGAAAAGGCATTCTGATTAATTTTGATCCGCACGCCAGGCTGGGCATTGGCATCGATCTGGGCGGAACGAAAATTACCTTTTCGCTGTTTAATCTGGATGCCGCAATTTTGTATGAAAAACGCGAAGAGACTTACCAGACCGACGACCGCCATGCCTTTATAGACCTTTTATCCAACAGCATCGCCAGCTTTATCGTGGAAAGTGGCATTGAATATCGCCGTATCGGCGTGATTGGTCTTGCGACGCCAGGCATTATCGATATCAGTCATGGCGTGGTGCTGGAGGGCTCGCCAAACCTACCTGACTGGTCAAGCCTTCCCCTCGCAGCGGAGCTAACAAAGCGGCTTTCTCTGCCGGTCATCCTGGAAAATGACATTCGCGCCGCGCTGGTTGGCGAGATGTGGTGCGGCAAATGCCGGGACAGCAACAGCGCCGCGCTGATTGGCATTGGCACAGGTTTAGGGTCAGCGCTGCTGATGGACGGCAAGATCATTCGCGGCACAAGGAACGCGGCGGGCGAGATTGGCTACATGATCTTTAACCGTGATCAGCTCTATAAAAACTGGCGTGATAAAGGCTGCTTTGAAAGCTACTGCTCCGGCTCAGGCATCAGCGATCGCCTGAAAGAGCTGACAAACCAGACGCTCTCGCTGGAAAAGATGATGACGCATGTGCGTGAGGGCGATCCACTGGCCTGCGCGCTGCTTGATGAGATGGCCGATTATTTAGCCATGGGGATTATTAATCTGGTCGCGGTGGCGAACCTGCAAAAAGTCATATTAACCGGTGGCGTTACCCACGCTGCGGAATATTTCCTGCCCCGCGTGCAGGCGATTCTCGACAGGCAGCTTTTCACCAATACCCACGTCACCGTGGAATTATCAGAATTACGCGAGAAAGCCCCCCTCTATGGCATCGCCATTCTGGCGCTTTCTTCTATATATCCCGCAATTCAATTTATGCCAGACGCACAAATTAATTAGTGCCCGTCACCTGACGACAAGGAGAACATAATGGCAGGAATCCATTTGCATCCGCATGATATTTTGGACGAAGGAATGGACGATATTCTGCAACGGATAGACGGCATGCAGAACGTTGAACATTTATTTGTTGAGTTAAATACTATTTTTGAACGTAACCCGTATCCGGTTGGCGTATTACCGCATAACCCGGTGCATAAATCGGTGATGGGCAACGGCATGCTGCACGTCAATATTGATAATTCCGATACGCGTCTGCAACAAAAAATAGACCCCGGCGTACTGGCGGGCAACGATCCTTTGCGCCGGGTTCAACAGGCGACCGAAGGCAGTCGCTATAAAGTGATTCCCTGGGTGAACATCCTGAACGGGGATTTCAGTGGCGATATCGCCAACAACCAGGTCATTGATTATCGTGGCCGGGTCATCAAGTACTGGCTGTGCCCTAACGCGCCGGATGTAGCGGATTACTGGCAAAAAACGTTCAGCCGCATTAAGACCCTTTACGGGTATGACACCTTCCTGATTGACCGTATCCGTTTTCCGGACTGGGCCGGAAAAGAGGTCAATCCCGCCGGGCTGTTCACCTGTTTCTGCCCGCACTGCCAGCAGGCCATGAAAGCGCAGGGGCTCGCGCCAGAGGTGGTCAAAGACGAGCTGGATAAGATTGCCGCCGCGCTTGCCGAGGGGAATTTTGCTTATCCCGTCGAGGCTTTTCGCGATAACCCCGTCATTGCCCGCTGGATTGCGTTTCGTCAGCAAAGCGTTACCGGGCTGGTCGAACGTATCCTGAAAAGTGCGAAGGAAAACATTGGCGATATCCATTTCTGGCTCGATCTCTGGCCCCCCGCCTATAGCTGGATCCTCGGGCAGGATTACCGCGAACTGACGCGTCTTTCCGGCACGCTGAAACATTTCCCTTACCACAAACTCGGTGGCGGCGCGGACGTGCAGGGGCTGGTGAACTTTTTTGCCAGCGATGAAGCCGCACACGAATCCGCTTTTGAAGCGTTTAAAGCACTGTTCAACCTGCCTTACTCGCTCAGCTACGAGGACTTTAAAGCCTCCGGCTTCCCGATCGATTTCGTCAAGGAACAAAATGACCGGGTACGCCAGCTTTCCCAGGAAGGGACCTTTATTTTCAGCGGCATACAGATGTGGAACCTCCCGCCAGAGCAGCTGCTGGAAGCGGTACGCGCCGCAGAGGCCAGCGCCTGCGATGACCTGCTCTATTACTGCTACGGATGGGCAGACCAGGCGCTATTTGACGCCATTGGAGAATACGAACAACACAAGGGAACTGAAAAATGACAAATGCGCAAAAATGGAAAGTCTTTTTCCTGCTGTTTATGACGATGTTTTTGCTGGGCGGGATTCAGAACACGAAAGGGCTGATTCTCGAACAGGTGCAGCACAGTATTGACCTCAATATGGGTCAGGTGGGGACGTTGATTACCCTGTTTCAGATTGGTTTTCTGGTTTCCAGCCTGTTGACCGGCTATCTGACCGACAAAAAAGGTCTGAAAATCATGATGCTGGTCGGCTCGCTGCTGATGATTGTCGGCCTGATGGGCACCAGCCTGGCCTACACCGTAGCGCTGTTCTTTGGCTTCTATCTGGTGATCGGTCTGGGCATTGGCTCGATGATGGTTTCCATCGTGACCGTGATCCCGACCTTCTATAAAGACAAAGCCGGGATGATGTTTAATATTTCCAACGCCATGTTTGGCGTTGGGATGATTGTCACCCCGCTAATCCTGCACCAGTTGTTTGCCAACAGCGTCTCCTGGCGCGCCTTCTATGTCGGCATCGCCGTTATCGTCGCCGTGCTGGTGTTGGTTCTGTGTACGTTGAAGATAGAGAGTAACGCCCAGTCAAGCATGAAGCTGAGTGATTTTATCGAGCTGCTGACCCAGAAGCACATCATGATTGTGATTGCCTTTCTGCTGTTCTATGTGGCGGCCGAAGCGGCGTTCCTGAACTTCTTCCCGATTTTCTACGCTGCACTCGATATCGCCGATCTCGACGCCGCCGGTAAAGCCGCCAAAGCCGCTTATGTGATCTCCTCGTTTGCCGGGTTGTTTACTATTGGCCGTGTGATTGGCGGTTTTATCACTCTGAAACTGGGCGAGCGTCGGACGCTGATTTGGTTCTCGATACTGTCGCTGGTTTCCATCATCGTCAGCCGCATGCTGGTGGTGGAGTTCGTCTACCTGTTCATGCTGTTCGGTTTCGCCATGTCCGTACTGTTCCCGACGGCGGCTGCCATTGCCACGCGCTTGACCAGTAAAAGCGGCTCAGTGATGGGGCTGATTTATGTTGCTTCTGGCTTCGGCGGTGCGCTGGCCGGGTCGGTCATTGGTCAGGTCTCCGACAGCTACGGTATCTCGACTGGCTTTAATTTCATCATCGCCTTCGTCGCCGTGTTCTTTATCCTTGCCATGTTAATAAAAGAAAAAACGCAGTAACGGTTGTACTTTTGGCAGCAGATTGTCCCTGGCTCTCCCGTGCAACTGCTGCCCTTTTTAGCGAAACCTACAGCGGTAATAACCGCTGCGGCCCGTTTATTATTTCGACACATCTGTCCCGAAGTAGGTAGTGGATATCTTCTGGTATGTTCCGTCGGATTTAATCCCGTCGAGGGCTTTATTGATCGCTTGTTGCAGTTCCGCATCATTCTTACGAATCAGCACACCCACCTGCTCGGCATCATTTTGCGCCGCCACAATTTTCACCGGTGCGTCCGGCTTGTGTTTTTTGAAGTCGAGGAACGACAGGTTGTCGTTGATGGTGGCATCCGCACGTCCCTGAGCCACCAGCGACACCGACTGGTCAAAGCCATCGGTACCCACCACTTCCGCACCGTATTTACGCGCCAGTTGGGCATAGTTACTGGTCAGGGTGTGGGCGGATTTCTTGCCTTTGAGGTCATCAAAGCTCTTGATCGCCGTATTGTTGCTGTTCACGATCAGTACCGCTTTGGAGGAGATGTACGGCTCGGAGAAAGCAAATTTCGCCTGACGCTCAGGGGTGATAGAAACCTGGTTAATTACCGCGTCGTAGCGTTTAGCGTCCAGCCCGGCAATCAGGCCATCCCATTTGCCTTCAACAAATTCAGCTTTTACCCCAATACGTTTCGCGATTTCGCGCCCAATCTCCACATCAAACCCCACCAGTTTTCCGGAGGCGTCATGGTAAGTGAATGGCGGATAGGTGCCTTCGGTGCCGATCTTCAACACCCCGGCAGATTTGATAGAGGTCAGATCGTTTGCCGCAAAAGCAGCATGTGAAACGCTCAGTTGAATAGCGGTGGCCAGCAGTGCAGTAACTAATACCTTCATCATTAGCTCCTTAAAGGGTTGCCGTGTTGTTGTTTTAAATTTCCCAGGAATCGGGAAGGGTGTCGGTCAGGGTGGAAATAAACAGTTGGGTTCGCGTCTTCTTCGCCTGGGTGAAGATGGCCTTCGAGGTGCCGCTCTCCACAATGTGCCCTGACTCCAGAAAGACGACCTGGTTGGCAATATTGGCCGCCAGCCGTAAATCGTGTGTCGCCATCAGCATGGTGGTGCCCTCCTGGGCGAGCTGGCGTAGCACGGCCACCACCTCCAGGGACAATTCAGGGTCGAGCGCCGAGGTGGGTTCATCGCAGAGCAAGACTTTGGGCGACGGGGCCAGCGCACGGGCAATTGCCACGCGCTGCTGCTGGCCGCCGGAGAGCATGGCTGGCCAGGCGTCGCGCTTGTGCAGCATGCCAACTTTGGTGAGCAACTCTTCCGCCCTCGCTTTGGCTTTGGCGACAGGCCATTTCTGCACCACCACCAAACCGCGCATAATGTTGTCCAGCACCGTTAAGTGCGGAAATAGCTGAAAGTTCTGAAAGACCATGCCGGTCTGCTGGCAGATACGCCGGATATCTTTTTTTTTCGGTTTGGTATGTCCGTTAAATGAAATATCTTCACCGCCAATTTTCAGCGTTCCAGCCTGTGGAATTTCCAGAAGGTTGACACAGCGTAATAATGTACTTTTGCCACTGCCGGAAGGGCCAATTAATGCCGTGACGCTCCCTTCCGGAAGGTTTAGAGAAATATCGTGCAGGACTTTCTGCGAGCCAAAACTTTTCTCAAGTCCGGATAGCGTTATCATTATTATTTTCCTTAGCCACGGTATTTCTTTCTAATCGGGTTTCCAGCTGCGACTGTAAATACGATAAGACGGAACTGATCAACAGATAGAGAAGTGCTGCTTCGGTATAAAGGATAAGCGGTTGATAGGTGACGGCGGCAATACGTTGCGCAGCGAGAAACATCTCAGGAACCGTAATTACCGAAGCCAGCGAAGTATCCTTAACCAGCGAAATAAAGGTGTTTGATAATGGCGGCACCGCCACGCGCGCCGCCTGTGGCAGAATGATGTGGCGCAGCGACTGGCTCCAGCTCATGCTGATGGAGTGCGCCGCCTCCCACTGGCCTTTTGGTACCGAGAGCAATGTCGCGCGGATCACTTCCGAGGTATAGGCGCCAATGTTAAGCGTAAAGCCAATCACCGCCGACGGAAACGCATCCAGCGTGATGCCCGCATTCGGCAGAGCATAGAAAATCAGAAACAGTTGTACCAGCAGCGGCGTGCCGCGAATAATCCAGACATAAAAGCGCACCGCGCTTTTCAGCGGTGCAGGACCATATAAGCGAATTAACGCCACGACAAATCCCAGAATTAATCCCAGGACGAAGGTAATCAATGTTAATGGAATAGTAAATGTCAGCCCGGCATACAGCATTGGCCAAAATGAATCGACTGCTAATGATAACCAATCAGGCACACTTCACCTTCCCTGAAAATGATTATTTTCAGTTGTTATAAATTAAATGGCATAGCTATATTTTATAAGGCGAGTCTACCACGGCGGAATTGCGGATGTATCGAGATAAACCAGGAATGGATAGTTACTTTTAACAATTGCCATTTATGGAAATGCTTTTGCGTATTATGCATAAAGGAAGGGATTTTATTGTGCGTTCCCCCGCGCCGTATATGTCGATACGACACGGGGCAATGCTTATACGTTAAATCTGTGCCAGGCCGCCGTCGACAAACAGCTCGACGCCGTTGATATAGCTCGCGTCGTCCGAGGCCAGGAACAGCACGGCACTGGCAACCTCAGAAGGCTGACCAATACGGCCTGACGGTACCTGTTCGGAGAGCCAGGATTTAGTGCCTTCCGCCTGGTCGCCGCCGCCAAAGAGTTCATTCAGACCGGCGGTGTCCGTCAGACCAGGGCTGACGGCATTAACGCGAATGCGGCGCGGTTTGAGATCCAGAATCCAGCTACGGGCAAAGTTACGCACCGCCGCTTTTGTCGCCGAGTAAACGCTAAATGCCGGGGTGCCTTTCACGCTGGTGGTGGAGGCGGTCATCACGATGGAAGCGCCATCTTTCAGCAGCGGCAGGGCTTTCTGTACGGTAAACAGCACGCCTTTAACGTTAGTGTTGAAGGTCTGCTCGTAATGCTGTTCGGTGATTTCACCCAGTGCGGCAAAATCCCCGCCGCCCGCATTCGCCACCAGCACATCAATCTGCCCGTGCTGCTGCTGAATCACATCATAGAGGTGGTCGATATCGGCCAGCTTCCCCATGTCGCCACGCACGCCGACCACGCTGCCGCTGATGGCCTGTACCGCGTTATCCAGTGCTTCCTGGCGACGCCCGGTGATGTAAACATACGCGCCTTCTGCGGCAAACGCTTTTGCTGTCGCCAGGCCAATACCGCTGGTACCACCAGTCACTACCACGACTTTATTGCTGTATCTGTTCATTTTAAGCTCCGGTTTATTCCGTTGGGTTAGTGATGATGAAGATACCAGTGGAACGATGGTGCAAAAAGATAGCAATTATGCTACCTATCGTTCTATTAAAGGAACGATGGGGCGACAATGCGTACCGATCTGAATGACTATCGCTATTTTGCCGAGGTGGTGCGCCACGGTGGATTTGCTGCCGCAGGCAGGGCACTGCATGAACCAAAATCAAAACTCAGCCGCCGAATAGCCGAGCTGGAATCTCGTCTCGGCGTGCGGCTGATTGAGCGCACCAGCCGCCGCTTTCGCGTCACGGAAGTCGGCGAGGCGTTTTACCAGCGTTGTCGAGCCATTCTGCAAGAGGCAGAGCAGGCAGAAGCGTTGATTGTGAATGCCCATGCCGAGCCGCATGGTCTGGTGCGCTTTAGCTGCCCGACCGGGATGGTGGAAGTGGTTTCCGATACGCTGATGGCCTATATGCACCGCTATCCGAAGGTCCGGCTGCAAATTCTGGCCCTCGACAGGCCCGTGGATTTGATTAATGAGCGTATTGATGTGGCCCTGCGCGTGCGCACGCAACTTAATAGCGACGCGGAACTGATTATGCGTACGCTGGGTATTTCGCATCGGATCCTGGTGGCAAGCCCGGCACTGGCGCGGCGTACGGGGGAGGATATAGCCATATTGAATACCCTCCCCACGCTCAGCACCAATGATGGCGACGCCGAAGTGGAGTGGCCGCTGGAAAACCGTGACAAGCAAAGCATGATGTTTCGTCATGAACCGATGATGAGTTGTAGTGATTTTGCGGCGGTGCGTACGGCGGCAAGCCAGGGACTTGGCGTGGCGTTTTTACCGGAACATTTTTGCCATCGCGCATTAGAAAAAGGGGAGCTGGTGCAAGTGTTCCCACAGTGGCGCAGCGTGCCGGGGATTGTTCACCTGGTATTTACCACGCGTAAGGGGCTGCCGCCTGCGGTCAGAGCCCTGATTGATAGTCTCGCCGCCTATTTTGCGACGTTGACGAGGTTGTAGTGATCATCCGGGACATCCCCGGCGGCGCTGCGCTTGCCGGGGCTACGGACTGTAGATACGGTGAACGGAACCCACCTTCCGAGCCGCATTTTCCCCCTCACCCTGGCCCTCTCCCTCAGGGGTGAGGAATCCCCAGTAATCTTACGATTTACAGCGATAACGCCGCTTAATAAGAATAAAACAGTGACAGCGATGACAGGGTCCGGCTGAAAATCGATGAGGCGTTGGCGGCTGACCAGGGCCCTCTCCCTCAAGGGAGAGGGCCCTGGTCGTGCTCGCATTTTTTGTGGGGATCCCTCCCCCTCTACGATCGGGCACTGAACCCGTATCCCGGATAAGGTAAAGCCGCATCCGGGATATTCCCTTTCATAGCGTCAACAGCGACGAACGGATGATGCTGCCCGGCATCATTGCCTGCAAACCGGCCGCCAGTTCATCCCCTGCAGCATGCAGGGCATCAAGCGGCATCTCTGGCAGGCTTTCCAGGATAAACCACATCTGGCTATCCGTGGCGCTCAGGCGGGTCCGCACCCCTTGTCGCCAGTTCCAGCGCCGACACGTTACCCCCAGATCGTCACGCCACACCACTTCACCCGGTTCCGGCGACTCTTCCGCCACGTGTCCGTCTTTCATCATGTCAAAACGCTCGGTCCCCTCGGCAATGACCAGCCTCGGCGCGCCTGCATAGGCAGCAAGGTTCTCGCCCCCCACCGGGATGGCATAGCGCAAACTGATGGCGTTATAGAGGTCTACCACTGGATCAATCGCGGCCATTACGCCGTCGCGCAATACCCGTTTACGCAGCGCGTCGGCGGAACAGGGCGTGCGTTTCGGCTTCGCGCCGAAGCGCTTAAACACCTCACTCCAGGCATCCAGATGCGCCTGCGCCCAGACCGGGCCGCCTGCCATCACCTCAGCACATGCGCGCGTTAACGCCGCTTCTCCCACCTGTGGATGCACTAACGGCGCGGCCTCCACCAGCATACTCAGGGCTCGAAACTGGGGAGCAATACGGGCAAGACCGGCGTCGATTGACGGCTGAACGGAAAGCATCGGATAATCCTTTTAGTGACCAATTTATCCCATACTATCGACCGATGACCAAAAAAGTCAATATACCGACCGATGCAGGCGCCGACCTGGAAACCGTCAGCCAGGCAGTGGCCGCACGCATTAAAACGTTCCGCCAGCAGCAAAAATTGTCGCTGGACGAACTCTCTCGCCGGGCAGGCGTCAGCAAAGGCATGCTGGTGGAGATCGAAAAGAGCCTGGCCAACCCCAGCATCGCGATGTTGTGTAAAATCGCCGCCGCGATGGGCGTTTCCGTGGCGGATATTGTCGATGTGGCGAGTAAACCCGCCATCCGCCTGATTGGCGCCGCGGACATTCCGGTACTGTGGAACGGTGATAAAGGCGGTTCTGCCCGCTTACTGGCTGGCACCAGCGGGCCCGATATGCTGGAAATGTGGCGCTGGCATCTGTTTCCCGGCGAGCATTTTACCTCTGCGGGCCATCCGACTGGCACCGTTGAGCTTCTGTACGTGGAGCAGGGCATACTGACTATCACCGTCAATGAAACCGTCATGGCCGTCACGCAGGGCAGCTCCGCCGTCGCCCGAACCGATGCACCCCATGCCTATGCCAACGACGGTGATGAGGAAGTGTGGTTTACCATGACGGTCAGTGAACGCCATACGTAAGCCAGCCTCATAGCCCCATTATGATTTTGCCGGGTTATCCCCACCCGCACCCTGTTACATTATCCCGGCTCGCCGCTCCTCTGTGGCGGGCTGTCGGGACAGGGGGTGAAAGCCTTTGCCTCAGACACTCATGAATGTGCCTCATAGCACCTTTTCGCTTTCTACGGCTAATCAATCCCGGCGATGCTGCGTAAACTTTATCCTGCGGTTTTACCTTTTCAGGAGAAGAAAATGAAAATTATCCGTAGTGGTTCTGTCCCTTCCGCACCCGGCCCGGAGGCCTATTTTACCGGCCGCGTGCGCCTCGACTCTCCGTTCCAGACCGATGCCCCGGCGCGCGTCGGCGGAGCGATTGTGACCTTTGAACCGGGGGCGCGCACGGCCTGGCACACCCATCCGCTGGGTCAGACGCTGATCATCACCCACGGTAAAGGCTGGATCCAGTGTGAAGGGGAACCCATCCAGGAGATGAATCAGGGCGATATCATCTGGATCCCGCAGGATGTGAAACACTGGCACGGCGCAACGCCAGAGAATGCGATGACCCATATCGCTATCGCCGAATCACAAAACGGCAGCCCGGTTACCTGGCTTGAGCAGGTATCGGATGAACAATATCGTCGCTAGCCTCGGCATAACGCCGCTGTAAATCTTGCTTAAACGCCTCACGCAGGGAAGCGGGCGAATGGATGCTGACATCCGGTAGCCAGTAGCGTAGCCAGCGGAACAACGTGTGCGGGTCTCGAATATCACACGAAATCGTCATGCCGCCGTCGTCGTGCCGTTCCACCACGCGCTGAGCAGGAAAAAGCGGGCGTCGGCTGACGAACTTCGCCGCATGAGCCGAAATCCGTAATTGCACCTCTGTCTTTTTGCCAAAGCGAATACCCGAACCTGCTTCAAGCTCCTCCAGCACCTGCGGATCGGCCGTGAAACGGCTTGTCCCCGGCGAAAAGCGGGAAATAAGCGCCAGTTCGAAGGCCTTTAGCGTGCCCGCATCCACCGCCGCCAGATACCACAAACCATAATGGTTTATTAAGCGATACGGCTGAACACAGCGGTTTTTTTCCCGATAGCAGTACGTGACTTCCTGCCGGGCGGCAATGGCCTGGTTGAGCTGGCCTATCAGGGCATCCATGGTGTAATTTTCCCGGCTACTGGCACCATGAAAGGCGATGTTATCCCGGTTTTTCATGCTGTTACGTAGCGACTGACCATCCCGACGAGGGAACAGATGCGCAACGCCCGCGAAATCGGCAAATTCCGCCAGGTGCCCGGTATGCAGCGTCGGCAGTAAATGCGTGCTAAGGCGATAGCGACCAGGCGAGACCTGATCCAGTAAGTGGGCAAGCCGCGCCAGGTCGCGATACGCGGTGCGCGCCGTAATGCCGAATTTCGTACATAACCATGCTTTATCGATGGTATTTCCCTGATAAAGGACCGAGAAAATTTCGCACAGTCGCTCAATCAGCACATCGTGTTTCTTTGCGTGACTTTCCTTCATTGTTCCCTGTCCCGAACGACAAGTCAGAAGGCGCTTACGCGGCGGCAATCACCTGCCAGACTTGTGCGGTAATACGTGGCGTTCATCAACATGGTTAACGGCAGAGGCGACAAAAACTCCAACCGAACGACGGGAAAAATTGTCTCAGGTCATGCAAAACTACAATTTTTAGGTGGGAAAAGCGCACCGGATGGCGCATGACCATCCGGTTTGCGCCTTACTGACCGGCGTTGTTCAGTGCGGCGATATCCTCACTGGAAAGGGTCAGCGACACTGCGGTCACGAAGCTTTCTATATGGGCGATTTTTGTGGCGCTGGCGATAGGCGCGGTGACGCCAGGCTGGGCGATAAGCCAGGCAAGCGCTATCTCAGCGGGTTTGACGTTATGTTTTGCCGCCACTTTATCCACCGCATCCAGAATGGCAAAGCCACGTGGATTCAGATACTTGCTAATTCCCTGCCCGCGCTGGCTCTGGCTGAGATCGCTTTCGCTGCGGTATTTGCCCGACAGGAAACCCGAGGCCAGGCTGTAGTAGGTCACTACACCGATATTTTCCCGAACCGTTAACTCCTGCAGCTTTCCTTCAAAGCTGTCACGGTCATACAGGTTATATTCCGGTTGCAGCACCTGGTAGCGCGGCAAATCGTTGTCATCCGCCACGCTCAGCGATGCCTGTAACTGTTCTGCATTCAGATTTGACGCCCCGACAGCACGGATTTTTCCGGCGTTGAGCAGCTTCTGGTATGCCCCCAGGGTTTCGTCATACGGCGTTTCGCTGTCCGGCCAGTGGGAGAAATACAGGTCGATATAGTCGGTTTGCAGACGGCGTAATGAGTCGTTGACCGCGTGTTCAATCCAGCGCGCGGAAAGGCCTTTTTTGCCAGGTTCCCCCAGATCGGCGCCGACTTTGGTAAAAAGGGTGACTTTTTCACGCACGCCAGGATGAGCGGCAAACCACTTGCCAATGATGGTTTCCGATTCACCGCCTTTGTTTCCCGGCGCCCACGCAGAGTAAACGTCTGCGGTGTCGATAGCGCTAAAGCCACGCTCCAGCAACGCGTCCAGTAAACTGAAACTCTGCTTCTCATCCACGGTCCAGCCAAATACGTTACCGCCAAAAACCAGCCGGGGGATCTGTAAACCCGTGGTACCTAATGAACGTAAAGCCATTCGCACATACCTTTTAGATGACGGACTAGCCCGGCACTCCTTGCGTCGCCAGCCCGGACAACATAGGGCGCTGATTTGCGCCTTTCGCCGCCTTCATCACTGAACGCGATCCCTGATTGCTTGTATGGCTTCAACAATAGTCGCCTATCGTCACCTCAGGGGTTAGCAAAACGTGGCTTTTTGAAAGCTGAATATTATCTGACGATAGACGCAGGCGGACGATATACAGGGCCCGCTTAGCTTTCAGACGAGCGCATCAGGACTGCGGATGAAACGCCGGATGGGTATGCAGCAACGCAGTGATAGCGCGCAGAGGCTCGCGTAACACGCTGTGCAACTGGCGAATCGCCGGGGAAAATTGCTTGCGGTGTGGGCAAATCAGATTGAGGGGCGCCGCTTCGCCTGGGTGCTGTGGCAATAACACCTCCAGCCTGCCTGCCTGAACATCCGCGCTGATATCAATCCACGATTTGTAGACGATGCCCATCCCCTCCAGCGCCCAGCGGCGGGCAACATCCGCATCGTCGCACAGCATTCGGCTTTTAACGATCAACTGGCGACGCATGCCGTCTTCCGGGAAGCTCCATTTGTCATAGACGTGGCTGTTCATGGTAAACAGCAGGCAGTGGTGATTGACGATGTCGTCCAGAACTTGCGGCCTGCCATGTTGTTGCAGGTAAGCCGGGGAGGCGGCCAGTACGCGGCGGTTATCTTCTGCCAGCGGTAATGCGACATAGCTACTGTTATCCAGCACGCCATAGCGAATCGCAATGTCCACCGGGTCGCGAAAGACATCGCTGACTTCATCAGAGAGCGACAGGCGCAGCGAGACTTTCGGGTACTGCTGGCAAAAGCGGGTGATAAGCGGCAATAGCACGTTGCGGCCAATATCAGACGGTACAGCCACACGCAGTTCACCCTGAATATCGTTGTCGCTGCTGTGCAGGCTTTCCGCGCCCGCATGCACCACGGCCAGCATCTCCTGAGCGAAGGGGAGATATTTTTCTCCCTCTGTGGTCAAACGCAGACTGCGGGTCGAGCGCGCAAACAGGCGCTTGTCGAGGTCACGCTCCAGGCGGTGTACGGCGGCGCTGACCTGCCCCGGCAATAGCCCTGCCTCCCGCGCTGCACTGGAGAAACTGCCCAGCGCGGCGGAGCGAACAAATAAGGTGACATCTTCAAGGCGAATCATGATTTCTCCTGCCGGGCTTACGGTTTGCCCTCTTTTTGCCAGAAAAACCCACAGGCGCAAAGCGCCAGGGCATTATTTTCACTTCCGGAGGGAAAGTGCTGCACAGCGGAGGTGATTTATCTCGTCAGCATTTGTGTTTATTCTCGACCAACCAGACGGGGCGACAAGTCCCGAATTTATTTCATTTTCCTGCCCGGAGAGAGACGATGACTTTAGATGATGCCGTGATTGCCCGCCATACCGTTAAAGCCTTTGAAGGGGGTAAAACGCTGCCGCAGGAGCAGATTGAAACGCTGCTGAATGTACTACAAAACAGCCCCTCTTCGGTGAACTCCCAGCCGTGGCATTTTGTGGTGGCATCGACGGCCGAAGGCCGCGCCGCGATTGCAAAATCGACCACCGGTGCGTTCATTTACAACGAACCTAAAGTGTTGAACGCTTCGCACGTTATTGCACTTTGCATGCGTACGGATCTGGATGATCAGCATCTGCAAAAAGTGCTGGCACAAGAGAACGCAGATGGCCGTTTCGTCGCCGAAGGCGCGCAGGCAGGCCAGGATAAGAGCCGTCGCTCTTATGTCGATATGCACCGCTATGAGTCCCGTGATATTCCGCAGTGGATGGAGAAACAAGTTTATCTGGCGCTGGGCGGACTGCTGCTGGGCGCGGCGATGTTAGGTATTGATGCAACGCCGATGGAAGGGTTTGATCAACGTGCGCTGGACCTCTCTTTGGGTCTGCGTGAAAAAGGGTTCACCAGCGTGGTGCTGGTGTCGCTCGGTTACCGCAGCGAAGGTGATTTCAACGCCGCACTGCCGAAATCCCGTCTGCCGCGTGAAGAGATTTTTACCTTTATTTGAGGGTAAATGCTGCACGCGTGCTGTTTGCGGCATTTCCCCCTCACCCTAACCCTCTCCCTCAAGGGAGAGGGGACCGTACTGCGTGCGCGGCGCTTGCCGGGGCTACCAGAACGTAGCCCGGATCAGGCGTTTACGCCGCCATCCGGGACACTCCCCGGCGGCGCGGCGCTTGCCGGGGCTACCAGACCAGATCCCGGATCAGGCGTTTACGCCGCCATCCGGGACACTCCCCGGCGGCGCGGCGCTTGCCGGGGCTACCAGAACGTAGCCCGAATCAGGCGTTTACGCCGCCATCCGGGACAC
>NZ_JAKIVH010000002.1:0-542505 GCF_023613995.1 Citrobacter sp. MNAZ 1397 | reverse complement strand
CCAGTAATTCCGATTAACGCTTGCACCCTCCGTATTACCGCGGCTGCTGGCACGGAGTTAGCCGGTGCTTCTTCTGCGGGTAACGTCAATCAACACGGTTATTAACCGTATCGCCTTCCTCCCCGCTGAAAGTGCTTTACAACCCGAAGGCCTTCTTCACACACGCGGCATGGCTGCATCAGGCTTGCGCCCATTGTGCAATATTCCCCACTGCTGCCTCCCGTAGGAGTCTGGACCGTGTCTCAGTTCCAGTGTGGCTGGTCATCCTCTCAGACCAGCTAGGGATCGTCGCCTAGGTGAGCCATTACCCCACCTACTAGCTAATCCCATCTGGGCACATCCGATGGCAAGAGGCCCGAAGGTCCCCCTCTTTGGTCTTGCGACGTTATGCGGTATTAGCTACCGTTTCCAGTAGTTATCCCCCTCCATCGGGCAGTTTCCCAGACATTACTCACCCGTCCGCCACTCGTCACCCGAGGAGCAAGCTCCTCTGTGCTACCGTTCGACTTGCATGTGTTAGGCCTGCCGCCAGCGTTCAATCTGAGCCATGATCAAACTCTTCAATTTAAAAGTTTGATGCTCTTAGAATTAAACTTCGTAATGAATTACGTGTTCACTCCAGAGACTTGGTATTCATTTATCGTCCGGGGACGTTAAGAATCCATGTCACTTTGAGTGCCCACACAGATTGTCTGATAAATTGTTAAAGAGCAGTGCAACGCGGCTTTCGCTCACCGTTGCGAGGTGGCGTATATTACGCTTTCCTCTTTCAGAGTCAACCCGTTATTTCAGGATTTTTCTCTTCAACCGAACCGGCTGTTTGCGTGAAGTGATTCACATCTGCCGTGTCGATGGAGGCGCATTATAGGCAGCCCGAGATGAATGACAAGCGAAAAAATGCATTTTTATTTCAACCGCTCATCTTTTCATCATAACGGTTATTTTTGTTGCTTTTTGATAGCCGCAGGCAGGTCCGCAAGACTATTAATCACCCAATCTGCCGCATTTTCCGCCTCTGGCGTGACGGGCTTCCCGGTACGTACCAGCACTTTCGTTCCCACATCCGCAGCGGCAGCGGCCTGCATATCTTCGAGTTTGTCACCCACCATATAAGAAGCAGACATATCAATGTGCAGATAATCTCGAGCAGAAATGAGCATGCCCGGATGGGGTTTGCGGCAGTCGCACACCTGGCGGAACTCTTCGACCGTTCCCTGAGGATGGTGCGGACAATAATAGATACCATCCAGATCGACATCACGATCGGCCAGTGACCAGTCCATCCATTCGGTGAGCGTTTCAAATTGCGCTTCGGTGAATTTACCGCGCGCGATACCGGACTGGTTGGTCACCACCACCAGCGCGAAGCCCATAGCTTTAAGTTCGCGCATGGCGTCAATGACACCCTCTATAAATTCGAAATTATCAATTTCGTGCACATAACCGTGGTCGACATTAATCGTGCCATCACGGTCAAGGAAAATTGCGGGTACTGATTTTGCCACCGGGTTGCTCCTGAAAAAGGCATGTGCGCGTAGTATCTCATGTTTCACCGCACAGGAAAGTGCTCATCGAGCAGGGTTCGATTGATTTAGACGTCTGGATGCCTTAACATCCGCCTTGTTTACGGTCATCACCCGTAACAGGCAGAACAAAATGCCACGGCTAACTCTCATATGATAAAAATAATCTGATGATTAAACTTTCCAATATAACCAAAGTGTTCCAGCAGGGAACGCGCACCATACAGGCGCTGAATAATGTCAGCCTGCATGTACCTGCCGGGCAAATTTATGGCGTCATCGGAGCCTCTGGCGCCGGTAAAAGTACGCTAATTCGCTGTGTTAACCTGCTTGAGCGCCCGTCCCAGGGAAGCGTCCAGGTTGACGGCCAGGAGCTGACCGCCCTTTCAGAAGCACAACTGACTAAAGCCCGCCGTCAGATTGGCATGATCTTCCAGCACTTTAATTTACTCTCTTCCCGCACCGTGTTTGGTAACGTCGCGTTGCCGCTTGAACTGGATAACACGCCGCGCGAAGAGATTAACCGTCGCGTCAAAGAGTTGTTGGACCTGGTTGGGCTGGGCGACAAACACGACAGCTATCCGGCGAACCTGTCCGGTGGTCAAAAGCAGCGTGTAGCCATTGCCCGCGCACTGGCGAGCAACCCGAAAGTGTTGCTGTGTGATGAAGCCACCAGCGCGCTGGATCCGGCAACGACCCGTTCCATTCTGGAATTGTTGAAAGACATTAACCGTCGACTGGGCCTGACGATCCTGCTCATTACCCATGAAATGGACGTTGTAAAGCGCATTTGCGACTGCGTTGCCGTTATCAGTAACGGTGAGCTAATAGAGCAGGACACGGTAAGTGAAGTGTTCTCTCATCCCAAAACGCCGTTGGCACAGCAATTTATTCAGTCAACGTTGCACCTGGATATCCCTGAGGATTATCTGCAGCGCCTGAAAGATCAGCCGCTGGCCGGCAGCGTGCCGATGTTACGCATGGAGTTCACTGGTCAATCGGTTGATGCCCCACTGCTTTCTGAGACCGCACGCCGCTATAACGTGAATAACAATATTATCAGCGCGCAGATGGATTACGCCGGCGGCGTGAAATTCGGCATTATGCTGACAGAAATGCACGGCGAGCCGCAGGATACGCAAGCCGCTATTGCCTGGCTTAAGGAACACCATGTGAAAGTAGAGGTGCTGGGTTATGTCTGAGGCAATGATGTGGTTACTGGCGCGCGGCGTCTGGGAAACGCTGGCGATGACCTTCGTATCTGGTTTCTTCGGTTTTGTACTGGGTCTTCCGGTTGGCGTGCTGCTGTACGTCTCACGCCCGGGGCAAATATCTGAGAACGCAAAACTGTACCGTACGATTTCGGCGCTGGTGAATATTTTCCGTTCGATCCCGTTCATCATTTTACTGGTCTGGATGATCCCGTTCACCCGCATCATTGTGGGAACCTCTATCGGCCTGCAGGCAGCGATTGTGCCACTGACTGTCGGTGCAGCACCTTTTATTGCCCGTATGGTGGAAAACGCCCTGCTGGAAATTCCGACTGGCCTGATTGAAGCCTCCCGCGCAATGGGCGCAACCCCGATGCAGATCATCCGTAAGGTGCTGCTGCCGGAAGCGCTGCCGGGTCTGGTCAATGCGGCAACGATTACCCTGATTACCCTGGTGGGTTATTCCGCGATGGGGGGTGCCGTGGGCGCTGGCGGTCTGGGACAGATTGGCTACCAGTACGGCTACATTGGCTATAACGCCGTTGTGATGAATACCGTCCTGGCGCTGCTGGTGATTCTGGTTTACTTAATTCAGTTTGCAGGCGATCGTATCGTTCGCTCTGTTACGCATAAATAACGTTGCTCACAACACAACGACTCTGAAAGAAAGGAAAAAACACATGGCTTTTAAATTCAAGACCTTTGCGGCAGTGGGTGCCCTGATTGGTTCTCTGGCTCTGGTAGGTTGTGGTCAGGACGAAAAGAATCCGAACCACATTAAAGTCGGCGTCATCGTCGGTGCTGAACAGCAGGTTGCCGAGGTTGCCCAGAAAGTCGCGAAAGAGAAATACGGTCTGGACGTTGAGCTGGTAACCTTTAATGACTACGTTCTGCCGAACGAAGCGCTGAGTAAAGGTGACATTGACGCCAATGCCTTCCAGCACAAACCGTACCTGGATCAGCAGATCAAAGATCGTGGCTATAAACTGGTCGCTGTTGGCAATACCTTTGTTTACCCGATCGCAGGCTACTCCAAAAAAATCAAATCTATTGATGAATTGCAGGACGGTGCTCAGGTCGCTGTACCAAACGATCCGACTAACCTCGGCCGTTCTCTGCTGCTGTTGCAGAAACAAGGTCTGATCAAACTGAAAGATGGCGTTGGCCTGCTGCCGACCGCTCTGGATATTACAGAGAACCCGAAAAACCTGAAAATTGTTGAGCTGGAAGCCCCACAATTGCCACGCTCCCTGGACGATGCGCAAATCGCACTGGCCGTTATTAACACCACCTACGCCAGTCAGATCAATCTGACGCCAGCAAAAGATGGTATCTTTGTCGAAGATAAAGACTCTCCGTACGTTAACCTGATCGTTACCCGCGAAGACAACAAAGACGCAGAAAACGTGAAGAAATTCGTTCAGGCTTATCAGTCTGACGAAGTCTACGAAGCCGCGAACAAAGTCTTCAATGGTGGTGCGGTGAAAGGCTGGTAATTCTGCCCGTCAGCAATATCCTTCAGGACGGGCGCATGCCCGTCTTGTCATTTGTGCAAGCTCCTGATTCAATAAGCGGCGTTAAGATCATTTTTTGAGGATATATTATGCGTGCTTTACCGATCTGTTTTTTAGCACTCATGCTGAGCGGCTGTTCAATGCTAAGCAGATCTCCTGTCGAACCTGTTCAAAGCACAGCAACCTCGCCTAAAACAGAACCCGCAAAACCGAAGCCGCCGCGTCTGACGCCGGTTCGAATCATTACCAATGCTGAAGATTTGGTGGGTAAACCGTTCCGTGATTTAGGTGAAGTTACCGGCGATTCTTGCCAGGCAACCAATCAGGATTCACCGCCGAATATCCCGACTGCCCGTAAACGCATGCAAATCAACGCATCAAAAATGAAAGCGAATGCGGTTCTGCTCCACAGTTGTGAAATCACCAGCGGCACGCCGGGTTGCTACCGTCAGGCTGTGTGCGTAGGTTCAGCACTGAACGTAACGGCGAAATGACCACATTTGCCATTGAGCAGATAGGCGTCATCCGCTCCCCCTATAAAGAAAAATTTGCCGTTCCCCG
This sequence comes from Citrobacter sp. MNAZ 1397, assembly GCF_023613995.1. NCBI lineage: Bacteria > Pseudomonadati > Pseudomonadota > Gammaproteobacteria > Enterobacterales > Enterobacteriaceae > Citrobacter > Citrobacter sp. MNAZ 1397. Next base: position 537,696 of record NZ_JAKIVH010000002.1, on the reverse strand, counting down.
CCAGCCTGGTCTGGTTAAACACGGGGGCGGCGAACTCCATCTGCTGCCTCCCTATAACCAGGCAGAAGCCGTACGCGGACTCGAAGCATTCAGTCATCTTTGGGTCGTGTTTATTTTCCACCAGACCATGGCTGGCGGTTGGCGCCCTACGGTACGCCCGCCACGGCTCGGGGGGAATGCGCGGATGGGTGTTTTCGCCACACGCTCGACCTTCCGCCCTAACCCGATTGGTATGTCTTTGGTGGAACTTAAAGGTATCCACTGCGAGAAAGAACATGTCATTTTGCGCCTGGGCAGTCTCGATCTCGTTGACGGCACGCCCGTCGTAGATATCAAGCCTTACCTACCCTTTGCTGAGGCTCTGCCGCATGCCAGCGCCAGCTATGCGCAGCAGGCACCCGTCGCGGAGATGCCGGTGTACTTCATACCGGAGATCGAAGCGACATTTCCTCAGTTAGAAAAGCGTTACCCGCAGCTAAGGTCGTTTATTATTGAGGTTCTGGCGCAGGATCCGCGCCCGGCATACCGTAAAGATGAGGAAATGGGGAAAACGTACGCTGTCTTGTTGCTGGATTTCAACGTACGCTGGCGCGTGACCACGGCAGGTTTTGAAGTGTTTGCGCTTGAAGGCCGTTAATTTCTCCTCCCTCTACTTTTGGCATCTCTTTCTCGCTGGTAAACTGAATCACTTTTTTTGAATCAGGCTCCTTTTGAGTCTGTTCCAATCGTCCAAATGGAACCGTAACAACATGCGTACTAGCCAATACCTGCTCTCCACACTGAAGGAGACACCTGCCGACGCCGAAGTCATCAGCCATCAGTTGATGTTGCGCGCCGGGATGATCCGTAAGCTGGCCTCCGGGTTGTACACCTGGCTACCGACCGGCGTGCGCGTCCTGAAAAAAGTCGAAAACATCGTGCGTGAAGAGATGAACAACGCCGGTGCGATTGAGGTGTTAATGCCGGTCGTTCAGCCTTCTGAACTGTGGCAAGAGAGTGGTCGTTGGGAGCAGTACGGCCCGGAACTGCTGCGTATTTCTGATCGTGGCGAGCGTTCGTTCGTACTCGGCCCGACTCACGAAGAAGTGATTACCGATCTGATTCGTAACGAGCTCAGCTCTTACAAACAGCTGCCGCTGAACTTCTTCCAGATCCAGACCAAGTTCCGTGACGAAGTACGTCCGCGTTTCGGCGTAATGCGTTCCCGTGAATTCCTGATGAAAGATGCCTACTCTTTCCATACCTCTCAGGAATCGCTGCAGGAAACCTACGACGCGATGTATGCCGCCTACAGCAAAATCTTTACCCGCATCGGGCTGGAGTTCCGCCCGGTTCAGGCCGATACCGGCTCTATTGGCGGTAGCGCGTCTCATGAGTTCCAGGTACTGGCGCAGAGCGGTGAAGATGATATCGTCTTCTCTGATACTTCTGACTATGCCGCAAACATCGAACTGGCAGAAGCGGTAGCACCGAAAGCGCCGCGTGCGGCGGCAACCCAGGAAATGACGCTGGTTGATACGCCGAACGCGAAAACCATCGCCGAACTGGTTGAGCAGTTCAACCTGCCGATTGAAAAAACCGTCAAGACACTGCTGGTCAAAGCCGTTGAAGGCAGCAGCTACCCGCTGGTTGCCCTGCTGGTGCGTGGCGATCACGAACTGAACGAAGTAAAAGCAGAAAAACTGGCACAGGTTGCCAGCCCGCTGACTTTCGCGACCGAAGCCGAAATTCGCGCCGTGGTAAATGCGGGTCCGGGTTCGCTGGGGCCGGTAAATATGCCGATTCCGGTCGTTATAGACCGTACCGTTGCGGCAATGAGCGATTTTGCCGCTGGCGCTAACATTGATGGTAAACACTACTTTGGTATCAACTGGGATCGCGATGTGGCAACCCCGGAAGTTGCCGATATCCGTAACGTGGTTGCCGGCGATCCGAGCCCGGACGGTCAGGGTACGCTTCTGATCAAACGCGGTATCGAAGTCGGTCACATCTTCCAGTTAGGTACCAAATACTCAGAAGCGCTCAAGGCGGCCGTTCAGGGCGAAGACGGACGTAACCAGATCCTGACCATGGGTTGCTACGGTATCGGGGTAACCCGTGTTGTGGCTGCGGCGATTGAACAGAACTTCGACGATCGCGGTATCGTATGGCCAGAAGCGATTGCGCCGTTCCAGGTAGCGATTCTGCCAATGAACATGCACAAATCTTACCGCGTTCAGGAGCTGGCTGAGAAGCTGTATGCCGAGCTGAGCGCGCAGGGTATTGACGTACTGATGGATGACCGAAAAGAGCGCCCGGGCGTCATGTTCGCCGATATGGAGCTCATCGGTATTCCGCACACTATCGTGCTGGGCGATCGTAACCTCGACAACGACGAGATTGAATACAAGTACCGTCGCACTGGCGAAAAACAGATGATCAAGACGGGTGATATCCTGAATTACCTTGTCAGCGCCATCAAGGGCTAACAGTAAAAAGCCTCGCATATGCGAGGCTTTTTTATTAGTGATTACAATCTTTTCCGGCTATAAATTTCGCGTTTTTATCCGCCACCAGCGCCTTCTCCATCACCCCGTTATCCGTTTTCGGCTGTAGCGTGAAATGCCCTTCCACCTCCAGCAATACCGGCTGCGAAGTCTGACCTGCCGCTGCTTTATATTGTTGTTCGAGCCGCGCGTCGTTGCTTACTGCAACCCGTTTGCCCGTAATACAATCGGCGAACTCCGCCATGCCAGCAGTACGCGAATACATGCCCCGCATCGCCATCGGCGTTGTTGGCAATGTTGCGGTGATCGGCTGCAATACATAATTAAGCTGCGAGTGAATCGGATTCCCTTCCCGGTCCAGCATTTCCAGCGCACTGCCTTTCGCGCGGAAATAGAGTTTATCGCCACCGGCATCCGTCAGTACTAGCTTGTCTGCGGTGCGAGCCCATCGCCCGTAGGAGGCAAAATTTGATGGTGCTTTGCCGCCCTGATAACCCTGATTCATCACCCAGGTGCCATCTTTTTCAAGGAACAATGAGGTTTCGATGCCTTCACAATCAGCGCACGGCAAAATACCGCGCCAGCTCTGTTGCATTGGCTTGAGCTTTTCAGCCCGCACCGGGGATACCGTTTCAACCTCTCCCCGGTTGTTGCACCCCATCAGCGCAAAGAGTGTCATTGCCGCAGCCAAAGATACAATCACTTTATTCACTCTTTTTTCCTTATGAACAGTTCTTATCTCGTTCGTCACTCCTGCGGGCGACGAACCTTCCCTCGTAGCGCTTTTACAGAGGATTTCTGCGCTTTACCCACCAGGCGCCGCTCTTTCGACGCCCGCGTTGGGCGAGTAGCCCGACGGTTTTTTTGCACCACCGTCAGTTCCCTGATTAACGCCACCAGCCGGGCGATCGCCGCTTCGCGATTCATTTCCTGACTACGGTATTCCTGCGCCTTGATAATCACGACGCCCTCGGACGTTAAGAGATGATGCGTCGCTGCCAGCAGCTTCTCTTTATAAAACTCGGGCAAGCTGGACGCACGAATGTCGAAACGCAGATGGATAGCCGTAGAGGCCTTATTCACATGCTGTCCACCCGCCCCTTGCGCGCGAATCGCCGTAATCTCCAGTTCTTCATCAGGAATACTGACCTGGCGGGATATCTCAATCATGCGTGCTGTTGCCAGGTCGTCAGGTGGATTTCCAGATTGGTTTGAGTATCGCTCAGCCAGATAGTTCCTTCCTGGAGAGTGGCTTGCAGCGACATTGTCCGCTCCGCCAGCCCACTGAGCATCGCCAGTTGCTCATCATCCAGATACCAAATGCTCAGATTTTTAAATCCAGCGAGTTTAGTCTGGTTCTGCTGCCACCAGATTTGCGCCGCTCGAGAGTTATAGGTGAACAACGCCACCTCTTTCGACTGGGAACAGGCTTTCTTTATCCGCCGTTCGTCCGGCAATCCGAGCTCGATCCACACGTCGATACCCAGATGATCGTTGCGTAGCCACACTTCGGGCTCATCATCCGCACAGAGCCCACGGGTGAACTGTAGCCGTTCGTCCGCGAATTTAATCCATGCCAACAGGCGCAGCATCATGCGCTCCTGCGTCTCGGAAGGATGACGGGCAAGCGTCAATGTGGCATCGAGAAACTGATTCCGGTCTAAATCCGCCACATTCACAGTAGCTTTATAAATGGTTGCTTTAAGCGCCATACCGCCTCCTTTGCATAACAGCGGCTATTGTAGCGAATAAAGATATAACGTGCTGTTATCTCTTATTCTGCGGTTAATTCATCACTCTGATAATGACCTGTCGGGTATGGTATAGTCACCTTGCTAAACAGAGTTAATCTTCGTAGGCTTAATGGTATCTCACAGTAAAGCCAGAGTGCTGACAGGAGGACGTGTGGGAAATTATTGTGAGTTAATACGCCAGCGGTATGCGGAAATTGCCAGCGGAGACTTAGGGTATATCCCGGATGCGCTGGGGTGCGTATTGAAGGTTTTGAATGAAGTGGCTTCGGACGATGCCGTTTCAGAGTCGGTCAGGGAAAAGGCGGCGTATGCTGCCGCGAACTTACTGGTGAGCGATTATGTCAATGAATGATACCTATCAACCCATCAATTGCGATGACTATGACAACCTGGAACTCGCCTGTCAGCATCATCTCTTACTGACGCTCGAGCTCAAAGATGGCGAAACGCTGCAGGCAAAAGCCAGCGATTTAGTATCTCGCAAAAATGTGGAATATTTGGTTGTTGAAATTGCAGGAACAACGCGCGAACTGCGTCTCGACAAAATTGCCAGCTTTAGTCATCCGGAAATCGGCACCGTCGTGGTGAGCGAATCCTGACGGCACTTTCGGGCAGCGTTGACTGCCCGTTACTTCTGCCACATTAGCCGCATTCCAGGCTGCCCATTTTCGGCTTTTCCCTCCTGCGTAACAAACACGCCCGCCGCAGCAATCAGTGACTCACCGTAAAAAAGCAGTGGCGTTGTATCCCGACGCCAGGGCGCAACACCCAACTCCTGCCAGATCTTTTTGAGCTTACGGCCCCCGTTACGCCCCTGGATGTGCAAGGTTCCTGTCGCCTGAAAGCGTACCGATACCGCTTCGTCAACCTTCGGCGGCCGCAGTTCATCACCAGGCATAAGCCGCAGAACGCCAAGCCCGTCAGGTAACGTCAGCGGCAAAAAAGGATCGCTCCATAGCAGCACATTTTCGCGCTGGCCCGTAAGGGTCTTAACCCACCACAAATAGCCCTGATAGCGGCGGATTTCATGCTCGCCAAGGCACAGACATGGCGTGGCATCTTCTCTGGCTAACGCCACCTCCTGCCAGACCCGTCGCAGCATCTCCCGGGAGGGCATCGGCGCCTTTTGCGCGGAAAGCCAACGACGTAAGAGGGCGGCACGGCGTACCGCGCTTAACGTTTCCAGCGCCGCAATCGACAGCCCGCCGTCACGGTGAGTCGCTGCCGCGAGCTCTTCTACCAGCAGTTCATCAAGCAATTGCTCCTGCTCGCCGCATAAAGCAGCACTCCGGGCAACCGCATCGGCGAAATGTGGCCAACGGGCATTCAATACCGGCAGAACGCGCAAACGCAGGAAGTTGCGGTCATATGCATCATCGGCGTTACTCTCGTCCTCAACCCACGATAAGCCATGTTGCTGCGCCCAGCGAAGCAGCGATTCGCGTGTTTCATTCAACAGCGGTCTAAGGAGCATGGTATCGGCAAATGGCAGCGTTTCCGGCATACCCGCAAGCCCGGCCGGACCACTTCCCCGTTTAAGCGCCAGTAAAAATGTCTCGCACTGGTCGTCAAGATGCTGGGCGGTAAGCAGCAAATCCCCGGGTACTAACGCCTGAGTAAAAGCGGCATAGCGCGCTTTTCGCGCCTGCGCTTCAATCCCATCACCCTCATCCACGAGTTGTACCCGATGAACAACAAGCGGCACCTGCCAGCCCTCGCAGACCTGCTGACAATGGGCAGCCCAGGCATCCGCATTGGCGCTTAATCCGTGGTGAATATGAATCGCGCGCAGGGAAATATCCGGCTGCTGATGACGCCACTGTACCAGACGGTGCAGCAGTACCGTCGAATCGAGCCCGCCGCTAAATGCCACCAAAAACTGGCGTTGATGGACAGGTAAGCGAGAAAGTAATGGCAGGATCATGGTATTAACCAAAACGGAAATCATGCCCGGCACGTTACCGGGCATTGCTGTGACTGGCAAGGCTTACTGCTGATAGAGTTCCAGCGGCAGGTTGTCAGGATCTTTAAAAAAGGTAAAGCGCTTACCGGTATAGGGGTCCACACGGATTGCTTCGCAGGTGACATTGTGCGCCTGCAGGTGAGCAACCGCCTGATCGATATCCGCAACGCTGAAAGCCAGATGACGCAATCCGCAGGCTTCCGGCCCACTCGGACGTGCTGGCGGAAAGGGAAACGAAAACAACTCAATGACATACTGACCATTCAACGCCAGATCGCCTTTCCATGAGTCGCGCTCTTCCCGATAAACTTCGCTTTGCAGCGTAAAACCCAGGATATCGCAATAGAACGCTTTACTCTTTACATAATCCGTTGCGATGATGGCGATGTGATGTACCTGTTTTAAATCCAGCATAGTGTCTCCTTTTGTCTCTTCGCACGTTACCGTTGTGGCAGGTAACCCGCAAGAGGCTACGGTCTTTTTAAGACACGTACCCAATAGACGCCATCTTCTCCCCTCTTCGCGCCATGGATATCTGTTTCAAAACCCGGATAGTGCCGCCCTATCGCACAGAGCATTAACAGGAAATCCAAAACCGAGCGACTCGCTTCGGTGATCATCTCGCCCGGCATCAGTAACGGCACGCCCGGCGGGTAAGGTAAGATCATATTGGCGGAAATACGTCCCGTTAGCCTTTCCAGTTCGATGGTTTCTACCTCACCACGAATTTGCTGTTGCCATGCCTGATGCGGCGTCAGCTTCATTTCCGGCAACACATCGAACGCCCGCAGCATCAGTTGCGGCAGATCGTGCTGGCGAATCAATTTATGGATGCCCTGCGCAAGGTCCTGGATCCGCATGTTGCGATAGAAGTCAGGATCTTCTGCATACAGATCCGGCAGCATGTTCTTCACGCGTAAATTGAGATCATAGGATCGTTTGAACTCCATTAATCCACGCAATAAGCCCATGGCACGGGTTTTATCGATCCCGATACTGAACAGGAACAACAGATTGTAAGGACCCGTTTTTTCCACCACCACGCCGCGCTCATCAAGAAACTTCGCCACCAGCGCCGCCGGGATCCCCTCTTCACTCATAGTGCCTTGCTCATCCATACCCGGCGTCAGAATAGTCACCTTGACCGGATCGAGGAACATATGATCTTCATCGGCGTCGCGAAAACCGTGCCAGCTTTCTCCTGGCGCTACCGGCCAGCAGTCCGCCTCGTTGATCTCCTCGGGTTGCCAGATATCAAAAAACCAGCCGTCGGCTTCATCTTTTAACCGCTGTACCTCTTTACGGAAATGCAACGCGCGCTCAACCGAACGGTTAATCAGCCGTTTACCCGGATTACCGCGCAACATGGCCGCGGCGGTCTCAATGGAGGCAACCAGCGGATAGCTCGGCGATGTGGACGTATGCATCATAAACGCTTCGTTAAAGGTTTCTTCGTCATATTCACCCTTAACATGAATGAGCGAGGCCTGCGAAAATGCCGCCAGCATTTTGTGTGTCGATTGCGTTTCGAATATCACTTTTCCAGGCACCCGCTCTCCGCTCATGCCGCTCTTTCCGGCATAAATCGGATGAAAATTTGTGTACGGCACCCACGCGGAATCGAAATGAATAGAAGGCACATCCAGCGTTTTTTTAATCCAGTCGGTGTTGTATAACAGCCCATCATACGTGGAGTTGGTGATTACCGCATGGACCGGCCAGGCTGCGCCAGCGGTTGCAGCAATCTTTTGTTCGATACTGGCATGGGTAAATTCCCGGCGCGGAATGCCACCCAGAATCCCCAGCGCGTTACGTCCCGGTTTCAGCCACAGCGGCGTAACATCACTCATCATTAACAGATGGGCCAGCGACTTGTGGCAATTGCGGTCGATAAGTAGCGTACTGCCCACCGGCGCGGCGTACATACCCACAATTTTATTGGAGGTGGAGGTCCCGTTGGTGACCATATAGCTTTGCTCAGCGCCAAAGGTGCGGGCGATATACTCCTCGGCTTCCAGATGGGGCCCGCTATGGTCCAGAAGCGAGCCCAGCTCGGTAACCGAGATAGAAACATCTGCTTTCAGCGTATTTCCGCCGAAGAAATCATAAAACAGACAGCCGACCGGGCTTTTCAGGTAGGCCGTACCCGCCATATGACCTGGCGTACAGAAGGTATATTTCCCCTCTTTCACATAGGTAAACAGCGCTTTGGTAAAAGGCGGCGTGATGTTATCGAGATACTCTTTCGTGTACTGCCCAATACGTGTTGCAATGTCATCGGCCATCCCCAGAGCATATTCAAAAAACCACAGCGCCATGCGCATATCCTGTGCACTGACATCCAGCGTTGAATGGGTATTAATAAAGGCATAAAGAGGGAGGTATTCGTTAAGCTGGTTGATATCGCTGCATAAATCGAGCGTGTACTCGTCCCAGTCGAAAATGACACCGCAGATGCGCGGGTTGTGTTCGATAAATTTCAGCAGGTCGCTGCTATTTTGTGGCCAGATTATCTGAAACCCTTGCGCCTGGAGCGCCTGCTCAAGCTCCTTGATCGGCTCATCTTTGTAAAAGACGCCGTGCGGCCCCATGATGGCAATAATATTCACGGTTACCTCCTGAAAAAAACCTAAGTTAATCATAGTTGAGGTAAACCGTGGGTATAAAAAAAGCCACAACAATGTGTGGCTTTTCAGAATGATCTTTCAACGCTTATCAGGCGTAACCGTAGCTCATCAGACGCTGGTAACGGCGATTACGCAGATCATCTTTGCTCAGTACGTCCAGATCCGCCAGATCCGCAATCAGTTGCGCTTTCAGAGAGGCAGCGATTGCTTCCGGGTTACGGTGTGCGCCGCCTAACGGCTCCGGAATGATCGAGTCGATCAGTTTCAGCTCTTTCAGACGCGGTGCAATGATGCCCATTGCATCGGCAGCTAATGGCGCTTTGTCGGCGCTTTTCCACAGAATGGACGCACAGCCTTCCGGGGAGATAACGGAATAGGTGCTGTATTGCAGCATATTCACTTTGTCACCCACGCCAATGGCCAGCGCACCGCCAGAACCCCCTTCACCGATAACGGTACAAATAACCGGTACGCTCAGACGGGACATTTCCCGCAGGTTACGCGCGATCGCCTCAGACTGACCACGCTCTTCCGCACCCACGCCAGGATATGCACCTGGGGTGTCGATAAAAGTGATGATCGGCATATTGAAACGTTCTGCCATTTCCATCAGGCGCAACGCTTTGCGATACCCTTCCGGCGCTGGCATACCAAAATTGCGGCGAATTTTTTCTTTAGTTTCGCGGCCTTTCTGGTGGCCGATAATCATCACTGGACGCCCGTCGAGGCGAGCGATCCCACCGACGATAGCTTTATCGTCCGCATAAGCGCGGTCGCCAGCCAGTTCGTCAAATTCATCAAATGCGAGGCGGACATAATCCAGGGTGTATGGACGCAGCGGATGGCGAGCCAGCTGAGCAACTTGCCATGCACCAAGATCGGCAAAGATTTTGCGCGTCAGTTCTACGCTTTTTTCACGCAGACGATGCACTTCTTCATCGATGTTAATATCCAGTTTTTCATCCTGACGGCTTACGGACGTCAGAGAATCGATTTTCGCTTCCAGCTCGGCAATCGGCTGTTCGAAATCAAGGAAATTCAGACTCATAGTATTCCTGTATTAGTCAAACTCCAGTTCCACCTGCTCCGAACCAATGAGGCCACGGAGATCGTTTAATAAACGATCGCTCGGAGAGACACGCCACGTTGCGCCGAAACGTAATCGTGCACGTGCATCCGCCCTCTGATAGTAGAGATGTACTGGAATGGTCCCCGAGCGGTGGGGTTCCAGAGACTGACGGAGTCGGTTCAAAAGCTGGTCATCAATTTGCCTGTCCGTCAGCGAGATAGCAAGCCCGCGCGCATATTTTTCACGAGCTTCGTCAATGTCCATCACTTCGCGGGCGGTCATTTTAAGCCCCCCGCTAAAGTCATCAAAGCTGACCTGTCCGCTGACGATCAGTATGCGGTCTTTTTCCAGCAGTTGCTGATATTTATCCAGGGCGTCCGTGAACAACATGACTTCCAGGCGCCCGGAACGGTCATCCAACGTACAGATGCCAATACGATTGCCGCGCTTGGTGACCATAACCCGCGCTGCAATTACCAGCCCCGCCGCCGTGGTGACTTTGCCACGTTCGGTTGGGTGCATGTCTTTTAGTCGGTAACCACCGACGTAACGATCGATCTCTTTTAAATACTGGGTGATCGGGTGCCCGGTCAGATACAGCCCCAGGGTTTCACGTTCACCGTCCAGTACCACCTGCTCTGGCCACGGCTGGCAACTGGCATATGACTGTTCAACCTGCTCTGGCTCCTCCGCCAGGACACCGAACATATCGGCCTGACCAATCGCTTCCGCTTTCGCGTGCTGATCGGCGGCTTTCAGCGCGTCGCCCAATGCGTTCATCAGTGCGGCACGATGCGGCCCCAGCCTGTCAAACGCCCCGGACATTATCAGCTTTTCCAGCACCCGGCGATTGAGTTTTTTGGTATCAGTACGGGCGCAGAGATCAAACAATTCCCGGAAATAACCGCCGTTATTACGAGCCTCAAGTATCGCTTCGATCGGGCCTTCACCCACGCCCTTGATAGCCCCAATGCCGTAAACAATTTCACCGTCGTCATTGACGTGGAAATGGTACAGGCCAGAGTTGATATCCGGCGGCAGGATCTTGAGCCCCATACGCCAGCATTCGTCCACCAGGCCGACCACCTTCTCGGTGTTGTCCATATCGGCAGTCATTACCGCCGCCATAAACTCAGCCGGATAGTGCGCTTTCAGCCACAGCGTCTGGTATGAGACTAAAGCATAGGCAGCAGAGTGCGATTTGTTAAATCCGTACCCGGCGAATTTCTCCACCAGATCGAAGATTTTCATCGCCAGCTCGCCATCAACGCCGTTCTTCTTCGCCCCTTCTTCGAAGGTCCCGCGCTGCTTGGCCATTTCCTCTGGCTTTTTCTTACCCATCGCACGACGCAGCATATCCGCGCCGCCGAGAGTATAACCAGAAAGGACCTGAGCAATCTGCATCACCTGTTCCTGATACAGAATGATGCCGTAGGTCGGCTCCAGTACCGGTTTCAGGCTCTCATGCTGCCACTGCACGTCCGGGTAGGAAATCTCTTCGCGCCCATGTTTACGGTCGATAAAGTTATCCACCATCCCGGACTGTAAGGGACCCGGACGGAACAGAGCCACAAGGGCTATCATATCTTCGAAGCAGTCAGGCTGCAGACGTTTGATCAAATCTTTCATGCCGCGAGATTCAAGCTGGAATACCGCGGTGGTTTCCGAGCGCTGCAACATGTCGAAGCTTTTCTTGTCATCAAGCGGTATAGCGGCGATATCCAGCGGTGGCTCGCCGTTCTTCTCACGGCGGGCATTGATCATCTCCAGCGCCCAGTTGATGATGGTGAGTGTACGCAGCCCCAGGAAGTCGAACTTCACGAGACCCGCATATTCCACATCGTTCTTATCAAACTGGGTAACCGGATGTTGCCCGGCTTCATCACAATAGAGCGGCGCAAAATCGGTAATTTTGGTCGGTGCGATAACCACACCACCGGCGTGTTTACCGGCGTTACGCGTGACACCTTCCAGCTTACGCGCCATATCAATTAGCGCTTTGACTTCCTCGTCAGCTTCGTAGATTTCTGGCAGTTGCGGTTCCGCTTCAAAGGCTTTCGCCAGCGTCATGCCTGGATCGGGCGGAACCAGTTTGGAAATACGATCGACAAAGCCGTACGGGTGCCCCAGCACGCGGCCAACGTCGCGAATAACCGCTTTTGCCGCCATCGTACCGAAGGTGATTATCTGCGATACCGCATCACGACCATACATATCGGCCACATGGTCGATAACCTGATCGCGTTTTTCCATACAGAAATCGACATCAAAGTCGGGCATGGAGACACGTTCCGGGTTAAGGAAACGTTCGAACAGCAGGTCAAATTCAAGCGGGTCGAGGTCGGTAATTTTCAGCGCATAGGCCACCAACGAGCCCGCACCGGAACCTCGTCCAGGGCCTACCGGCACACCGTTATCTTTCGACCACTGGATAAACTCCATTACGATAAGGAAGTACCCAGGGAAGCCCATCTGGTTGATAACCTGGAGTTCAATATCCAGGCGCTCGTCATACTCAGGACGTTTCTCTTTACGGACCGCTTCATCCGGAAAAAGGAACGCCAGACGCTCTTCCAGCCCCTCTTTCGACTTCGCAACAAGGAAATCTTCAGTGGTCATCTCCCCGGTCGGGAACTGAGGCAGAAAGTACTCGCCCAGACGCACCGTGACGTTACACCGCTTGGCAATTTCTACCGTATTTTCCAGCGCTTCCGGGATGTCGGAAAACAACTCACACATCTCGTCTTCGCTGCGCATATACTGCTGTGCAGAGTAGTTACGCGGACGCTTAGGGTCATCCAGGGTAAAGCCGTCGTGAATAGCCACGCGGATTTCATGCGCGTCAAAGTCACCCGCATCAAGAAAACGGACATCGTTGGTGGCGACAACTGGCAGACCGCGTTCTTCGGCGAGCTGCACCGCCGCGTGCAAATAGCTCTCTTCGTCCGCGCGACCGGTACGAATCAGTTCAAGATAATAGTTGTTGGGGAAGTGCTCTTCGTAAAACGCCACGCACTGATCGACCAGCACGCTATTGCCGCGCATCAGGCTTCTTCCCACATCCCCCATACGGGCGCCAGACAGCAGGATTAACCCCTCTTTCAACTCAACCAGCCAGTCGCGGTCAATCCATGGCCCTGCCGCCCCGTAGCCACGCTGGTAAGCACGGGAAATCAGCAGCGTCAGGTTTTGATAGCCGACGTTGTTTGCTGCCAGTACGGTGAGCTGCGTCAGTTCGTCTGCGAGCAATTCGCTCTGAACATGAAAATCGGCACCCACAATTGGTTTTAATCCTGCGCCGTGGGCCGTTCCGTAAAACTTCACCAGGCCACACAGGTTGGTAAAATCGGTGATCGCCAGCGCAGGCATGCCGAGAGAGGCCGCCTTTTTCACCAGCGGCCCGGTTTTCGCCAGCCCGTCTATCATGGAGTAGTCGCTATGCACCCGCAGGTGTACGAAACGTGGTTCAGCCATTTTCAGATCTCTTCACGTCACAGAATCAGGACACAAGGCCCAGCACGCGTTTGACGGGCGCAAAACTGCGCCGATGATGTTCCGTTGCGCCATGCTCAGCCAGTTTTTCCAGATGGAAAGCTGTCGGGTAGCCTTTATGCTGCGCGAAACCGTATTGGGGGAAAGTCATATCGAGCGTGGCCATTTCTGCATCTCGAGTGACCTTCGCCAGAATGGAGGCGGCGCTGATTTCAGGCACACGACTATCGCCTTTTACAACCGCCAGCGAAGGCATTGGCAGACTGGGGCAACGGTTGCCGTCGATGAGAACATATTCCGGAATGATCCCCAACCCAGCGACCGCACGCTGCATCGCCAGCATCGTGGCATGCAGAATATTTAACTCGTCGATTTCGTGCGGCTCCGCGCGGCCCAGACTCCAGGCCAGCGCTTTTTCTTTGATCTCGTCATACAGCGCCAGACGGCGTTTCTCTGATAATTTTTTCGAGTCATTTAGACCGATAATGGGACGCGCAGGATCGAGGATGACAGCGGCAGTCACCACTGCGCCAACCAACGGACCGCGTCCAACTTCATCCACACCCGCAACCAGGTGCGTATGGGGGTAAACAAATTCCATCATTGTGCCAACTCCAGTACGGCGTCTGCGGCCTGCTCATCGGCATTACAGCGGATCTGCAAATGCAGCTCCCGGAAAATATCGTGCATCGCATGGCTGGTTTTGCCGTTTGCCAGCAGGGGAAGTAATGCATCAGCCAGCGCCTGAGGCTGGCATTCATCCTGCAGCAGCTCTTTAACAAGCTCACGGCCCGCCAGTAAATTGGGCAGTGAAACGTAGTCGGTTTTGACCAGGCGTTTCGCCAGCCAGAAGGTAAACGGCTTCATTCGATAACCCACTACCATCGGGCATTTTGCCAACATACATTCCAGTGCCGCAGTGCCGGACGCCAGTAATGCTGCATCGCTGGCGATCATCGCTTCACGCGCCAGACCATCCAGCATATGCACGTGTAAATCAGGTGCGACATCCGCTTTGATGCGTTCAAATTGTTCACGGCGCTTTGCATTTACCAACGGTACAACGACTTCAAGGTCCGGATAGTGATGACGTAATAGCTGCGCCGTACGCAAAAAGTCGGCGCTCAGCATCTCAACCTCAGCACCACGACTACCCGGAAGTAACGCAAGGCAGTGGGCGTCATGAGGGATGCCCAACGTGTCCCGCGCCGCATTTTTATCCGGGTCCAGCGGCATCGCATCCGCCATGGTATGACCGATAAAACGGCAGGGGACATTGAATCTGTCGTAAAACGCTTTTTCGAAAGGCAGAAAAGCGAGCACCAGATCGGTGGCTCTGCCTATTTTGAAAACGCGTTTTTGGCGCCAGGCCCATACCGAAGGGCTGACATAATGAATGGTCTTGATACCCTTTTTTTTCAGGTTCCCCTCAAGGGTAATATTGAAATCGGGCGCATCGATGCCGACAAAAACATCGGGTTTAAGCTCGCTAAAGCGGCGCGTGAGATCTGCACGGATGTGCAGCAAACGTCGCAGGCGACCAAGCACCTCGACGATACCCATCACCGCCAGCTCTTCCATTTCGTACCAGGCCTCGCAGCCTTCGGCCTGCATACGCGGCCCGGCAACACCGACAAAGCGCGCATCGGGCATACGCGCTCTTAGTGCGCGGATGAGACCGGCACCAAGAATATCGCCGGAGGTTTCTCCGGCGACGAGGGCAATCGTTAACGGACGACGTTCGGCCATTACCGAATTAAACCACGCGTGGAACGTTCAAAAAACGCCATGAACGTTTTCACTTCCGGATGCTGTTCTGCCAGTTCGGCAATTTCAGGTTTCGCTTCATCCAGCGTTTTGCCGCTGCGGTACAGCAGTTTGTACGCGTTACGGATCGCGGTGATCGCTTCACGGCTAAAGCCACGACGCTTAAGACCTTCAATATTCACGCCAAACGGAGTGGCGTGGTTACCCTGAGCAATCACGAACGGTGGGACGTCCTGTGCGACACCAGAACAGCCGCCAACCATAACGTGCGCACCGATGATGCAGAACTGGTGCACCGCGGTCATACCACCGATGATCGCGAAATCATCAACGGAAACATGGCCTGCCAGTGTGGCGTTATTCGCCAGAATGCAACGACTGCCAACGGTGCAATCATGCGCAACGTGCGCATTGACCATCAGCAGGTTATCGCTGCCCACCTTCGTCAACCCACCGCCTTGTAATGTGCCACGGTGAATGGTGACGCTTTCGCGAATGCGGTTGCGATCGCCAATTTCCACGCGGGTCGGTTCACCAGCATATTTCAGATCCTGGTTAACCTCGCCAATGGAGGCGAACTGATAAATCTCGTTATCACGACCAATTTTGGTATGGCCATTAATGACAACATGAGACTTCAGTACGGTGCCTTCGCCGATTTCGACGTTAGCGCCAACAATACAAAACGGACCAATGTGAGCATTGGCACCAATAACGGCACCGTCTTCAACAATGGCAGAAGGATGAATAAAGGCGGTTTTATCAATCACGTATCAGGCCTCCCGGCTACGTGCACACATCATAGTAGCTTCACAAACAACTTTGCCGTCTACCAGCGCGACACCCTTGAAGCGAGTCAGGCCACGGCGCGTTTTTTCGAAGGTGACTTCCATGATCATTTGATCGCCTGGCACAACCGGACGCTTAAAGCGCGCCTCATCGATACCTGCGAAATAGTAGAGCTCGCCAGGTTCCAGTTTACCGACGCTTTTAAACGCCAGAATACCGGTCGCCTGCGCCATCGCTTCCAGAATCAACACGCCAGGCAAAATCGGTTTACCAGGGAAATGCCCCTGGAAAAAAGGCTCATTTACCGAAACATTTTTAACTGCGCGTAGAAAACGACCTTCTTCAAAGTCCAGCACACGGTCTACCAGCAAAAACGGGTAACGGTGCGGCAGAAGCTCCAGAATCTCTTCAATGTGCAGAGTATGAGTGTCAGTAGTCAAAATACTCTTCCTGTCTAAATATACTAAAAGGCCATAATAACACGGCCCGCGGCAATCGTAAGAATGCCGACAGGCCGGGAAGTTTAAACGTAGCGAGCGAGCTATTAGTCTTCTTTATTGACCTTGCGCTCAATAGCCTTGAGGCGCTTGCTCATGTCATCAATGTTCATCACCAGGGCTGCGGTTTTACGCCACACCTTGTTTGGCTGTAGCGGGATCCCGGAGGAATAAATTCCTGGCTCGGTGATAGGACGCATCACCATCCCCATTCCCGTCACGGTGACTTTATCGCAGATTTCCATATGCCCGTTGATAACGCTGGCACCGCCAATCATGCAATAACGGCCAATTTTCAAACTACCCGCCATGATGACGCCACCAGCAACCGCGGTATTGTCGCCAATCACGACGTTATGTGCAATCTGACACTGATTATCAATGATGACGCCATTACCAATACGGGTATCATCCAGCGCACCGCGATCGATGGTGGTGCATGCACCAATTTCAACACGATCGCCAATGATAACGCGGCCAAGTTGCGGGATCTTAACCCAGTTACCACGATCGTTGGCATAACCAAAACCGTCAGAACCGATTACTGTGCCTGATTGAATCAGGCAATTCTCACCGATCTCGATCTCGTGGTAAATGGTCACATTGGCCCATAAACGGGAGCCCGCACCAATTTTCGTATTTTTCCCAACGAAGCAGCCCGGACCGATGACAACATTGTCGCCAAGCGTCACGCCGGATTCGATGACCGCATTTGCGCCAATCGCCACGTTGTTCCCCAGCGTCGCATCGGGATCGATCACCGCCCCTGGGGCAATGTTCTGTGCCGGTTGCGGCGTGGTATCAAGAATTTGGGCCATGCGTGCGTATGTCAGGTAGGGGTTTTTCACTACCAGTGCAGCGCTTGTGGCAAAAGGAAGATCGTCCTGCGTCATTACGACAGCAGACGCCTGACAGGCGGCTAAGCTTTCACGGTATTTTGGGTTTACCATGAAGGTGATTTGCCCTGCTTTAGCAGATTGCATGGACGCAACGCCGGTGATGACGATATCGCCATCACCGTGTAACTCTGCATCCAACTGTTGAGCTAAATCAGACAGTCGAATTGAAGGCATTACTTATTTAACCTGTTTCAGTACATCAGCAGTGATGTCTTTAACGTCATTGCTGTTGTAGATAGCGGCGTTGGAAGGGATAACCAGATCCACACCCTGATCGGAAGCAACTTTCTTCACAGCAGCCTGGATTTTGGTCATCAGCTTGCCACGTTCTTCGTTAGAACGACGAGCCTGATCCTGTTCAAAAGCCTGACCTTTCTGGGCCAGATCCTGACGCTGAGCCTGGATATCTTTTTCCAGCTTAGTACGATCGGCCGCTTTCATTGTGGAACCGTCACGCTGATAACGCTGCATTTTAGTCTGCAGATCGGATTCCATACGCTGCAGTTCGCTGGCACGGCCACTGAATTCGTTTTTCATTGTCTGAGAAACGCCAGAAGTCTGCGCAACCTGTTGGAACAGGCTGTTCATGTCCACGACCGCAATTTTATCGGCCGCCTGAGCAGACGTTGCCATTGCCAAACCTACACCTGCAGCTAATAACCACTTTTTCACAATTAACTCCTCACCATCCCGTTTGTACCCGGAGGTACCGTTCTTTGCGTTGGCGGGCAGTACAACGTGCACTGCCTCACCATCACGACACTACTTATGCATTCCTTCGCAGCGGCAAATTACCAGGTTTTACCAATGTTAAACTGGAACTGTTCTGCCTTGTCTCCATCGTATTTCTTAAACGGCTGGGCGTAGGAGAAAACCAACGGCCCCAATGGGGACATCCATTGTAAGGCGATACCCGCGGACATACGGATATTGCTCGGGTCACTGTAATCCGGTACGCCTAATGCCTTCATATCAGCAGTATTTTGCCAGTTGGTATCCCAAACTGTACCTGCATCCCAGAAGAACGATGTACGCACAGAATTCGCATACTTCTCACTGATAAACGGCGTCGGCGTAATGAACTCTACGCTCGCCACGCCCATTGCGTTACCGCCCACGGCATCACTGGAGCTACAGTATTTTTTCGTCGTCGAGTCACAGTTATCAAGACCTTCGTGACCGAAGTAAACGGCTTTCGGACCGATGTTGTTGGACTGGAAGCCACGAACGCTGCTTGAACCACCGGCATAGAAGTTCTCATAGAACGGCAGTTCTTTACCACTTAAGCCGTCACCGTAGCCCCAACGCGTGCGTCCCAATACAACCCATTTATGATCGTCATCGATCGGGAAGTAAGACGCCGTATCAATCGTAACTTTGTAGAACTCGTTATCGGAACCCGGAATCGTCACCTTACCGTTCAGGTTGACACGGGAACCCTTGGTCGGGAAGTAACCGCGGTCAAGGTTGTTGTATGTCCAACCATAGTTGAAGGTGAAGTCGTTTGCCGTGAAACCGTTATTATCATCGGTTATACCGGAACTTTGACCAATAGAATCCAGATAACGCCACATCGCCACCTGCGGTTCCATCTTCGACAGATCATTATGGACATAGCCTAAGCCCACACGCAGGGTATTGTATTCGTTAACCGGGAAGCCTAACGTGCCATCCAGACCATAACTTTTGTTGGTGTAGGAAGACAGGTCAGCATTGTCTGCTTTAAAGTCATTGTAGAAGATACGCCCGCCGAGACTCACACCATCCACCGTAAAGTACGGGTTAGTGACCGAGAATTCGGAATAGGTCTGGTAGTCGTTCTTCGTACCGTTGATACCCACAGAGTAGCCGGTACCCAGCCAGTTATCCTGCTGAACACCAACCTGGAAGCTAACACCGCTTTCTGTACCGTAGCCGACACCGAAGTTGAAGCTACCGGTGTTACGCTCTTTAACTTTATACACGACGTCAACCTGGTCCGGACTGCCCGGCACACGCTGCGTATCGGTATCTACCGTTTCGAAGTAACCCAGACGGTTCAGACGTTCTTTACCCTGATCTACGAGGTCGCTGCCCAGCCAGGCGCCTTCCATCTGACGCATTTCACGGCGCAGTACGGCATCTTTAGACGTGTCGTTACCTTCGAAGCGAATTTTGCGCACGTAATAACGGTTACCTGCATCGACGTTCACATGCAGCTTAACGGTCTTATCCGTATCGTTGATTTCCGGCTGCGACTGAACGCGTGGGTAGGCATAGCCATAGCGACCAAGAAGCTTTTTAATATCATCTTCCATTTTGGTCACTTTGGTGCCGTTATACAGTTCACCCGGCTGGATTTTGGTCATGCTTTCAATCTCTGCGGAGTGACCCGCCAGATTGCCGCTGACTTCAACACCCGAGAGTTTATACTGATCCCCTTCGGTCACGTTGACGGTGATGTAGATGCCTTTTTTATCCGGCGTCAGACTCACCTGCGTGGAATCAATATTAAAACGCGCATAACCGCGATCCAGATAGTAACTGCGCAGAGTTTCAAGGTCGCCCGCCAGTTTCTGTTTCTGGTATTTGCGATCGCCTACAACGTTCCACCACGGCACCTCATCGCGCAACTGGAAGGTGGAGATCAGCTCTTCGGTCTTGAACGCATGGTTCCCGACGATGTTGATCTGTTGGATCTGCGCTGATACGCCTTCCTGGAAGACCAGCTTAAGGTCAACACGGTTACGTGGCAGAGGCGTAACGACCGCCTTCACGCTGGCGCTGTATTTACCAACGCTGTAGTAGAAATCTTCCAGGCCTTTTTCAATATCAGACAGGGTAGTGCGATCCAGAGATTCGCCTACACGTACACCAGAAGCTTCAAGGTTCTGCTTGAGCATGTCATCTTTCACCGACTTGTTGCCGGAGAATGTGATGCTGGCGATAGTCGGACGTTCTTTTACCTGAACGAGAAGGGTATCACCGTCGCGGAGTACGCGGACATCCTCGAAGTTACCAGTGGCAAACAGGGCGCGGATGGTGTTACTGATGTCTTCATCATTCACCGTGTCGCCTGGGCGAACCGGCATACTGAGGAGGGCCGCACCAACGGCGACACGCTGCAGGCCTTCGAAATGAATGTCCTTCACTACGAACCCGTCAGCACCGTATACGGTGGCGCTGCTAAACAGCAGCGACGCTATGAGCAACTTTTTCATCGCCATCGTTATTATGCGTTCTTCCTAACAAACTCTCTTACAACCGAGAGAAATCATTGAAAAGTGCAAGCCCCATTAACAACACCAGCAAAATCGAGCCAATGCGATAACTAAAGTCTTGAACCCGCTCGGATACCGGTCCGCCTTTCAGCTTCTCAATCGCTAAAAACAGCAGATGACCCCCGTCAAGGACAGGTAATGGGAACAGGTTGATGATGCCTAAGTTCACGCTTATCAACGCGAGGAACATCAGGTAGTAAATCAACCCGAACTCCGCTGACATCCCAGCCCCCTGAGCGATCGAAATCGGCCCACTGAGGTTGTTCAGTTTTACGTCACCGGTTATCAATTTCCCCAACATACTGACCGTCAGCTTCATCAACTGCCACGTTTTGTCCGTGGCTTCAGCGATGGCGCTAAATGGTCCGTACTGGCGTACTGTCTTATATTCATCCGGCAGCGGGATAATTTTCGGCACAACGCCGGCAAAACCCTCCGCCTTGTTACCGGGTTTCTCATCCGGAATCAGCGTTAAAGACAAGGGACTCCCATGCCTTTCAATGTCCAGTGCTAACGGTGTGCCCGGATTATCGCGCACCAGGGTGACAAACGTCATCCACTGCGTTAACTGCTGACCATCGACTTTAACGATCCTGTCGCCAGCTTGCAAACCTGCTTTGCTTGCAGCCGAGCCTAATTGTACCTCAGCTAATACCGGTTCAATCTGCGCACCGCGAGGACGAATCCCTAATGACGCTAGCGGGTCGTCTTTGTCAGGTGCAAAATTCCACTGTTGTAAATCGAGAACTTTGTCCTGACGGTTATTACTGCCAAACGGTGCCACGCTGAGTGTGGTTTGCTTGTCGCCAATTTTGGAGATCAATTGCAAACGCACAGCGTCCCAATCAGGCGTTTCGATACCATCAATCGCTTTAAGTTCCGTACCTGGCGTAATTTGCGCATTTGCCGCGATGGAATTGGGCGCAATTTCACCAATAACCGGTCGAACACCCGGTACACCAATGATAAAGACCAGCCAGTAAGCCACGATAGCAAAGAGGAAATTGGCGATCGGTCCCGCCGCGATAACCGCAGCACGCTGGCCAACGGTTTTATTGTTGAAAGCGTAATGGCGCATTTCCGGCGTCACCGGTTCAACGCGCTCATCCAGCATTTTGACGTAACCACCAAGCGGAATGACGGCAATAACGAATTCCGTACCTTGCTTGTCTTTGCGACGCCAGAGCGCTTTACCGAAACCAATGGAAAAACGCTCTACTCTTACGCCGCAACGGCGAGCAACCCAGAAATGGCCAAATTCATGCACGGTGATAAGAACACCAAGCGCAACAATGAACGACGCCAAATCCCAGAGAAAGCTCAGCATAAAACCGTCCGTTAAATCGTCCTGAAAACCAGTAACAACAGGCAGGCAAATACAGGAACCGCCGCCGTCAGGCTGTCGATGCGGTCAAGTATACCACCGTGACCGGGGATTAGATGACCACTGTCTTTGATACCGGCTTCACGCTTAAACATGCTTTCCGTCAGATCGCCCAGCACCGAGGCCAGCGCCGCGATCACAGAACAGAGTAATAATGTCGATGGCGAAACATCCAGATTTGCCCACGCACTATAGCCCCAGGAAATAATTCCTGCGGTAAACAAGCCGCCAATAAAGCCCTGCCAGGTTTTTCCCGGTGACACCTTCGGCGCCAGCTTATGTTTGCCAAACAGTTTGCCAAACATGTACGCACCAGAATCAGCGCCCCATACCAGGATCATGATATACAGCAGCCATAGCGCCCCGCTGTAGTGATTATCAGCATAATGCCACGACCGTAGCGCCAGCATACCCCAGAAAAAAGGAATAATTGTGAGAACGCCGAAAATCAACCGTATGGGTTTCGAATTACGCCAAATCGCTGCAGATGCCGGGTACCCCAGCACCAGCGCCAGAGCGATAATCCACCAGACAAGTGAAGCCCAAAGCGAAACCTCAACCACTGGCTGATGAATATTATGATGGTACTCCGGCAGCATAAACAACATCAGCGCCAGTACCAGCCCACATAATACCGCCAGCCAGACACGCTGTGTCCGTGACGTAAAACCGCTCAGTTGCCCCCACTCCCATGCTGCCAGCATGCAAACGGCGAGCGTAACAATCGCAAAACCCACGGGCGGCAATAAGAACAATGCAGCAATGACAATGGGTATTAATACAAACGCAGAAATCAGGCGATACTTCAGCAAAAGCTACCCCCATCAGGCTTTGTCGCCACCTGGCTCGGTGCCGCCGAAACGACGCTCTCGATTGGCAAAGGCATGCAGCGCACCTTCAAAGTCTTGTTCATCAAAATCGGGCCAAAGAACATCCGTAAAGTAAAGTTCGGCATAGGCAATTTGCCAAAGTAAAAAGTTACTTATGCGATGTTCCCCACCCGTCCTAATCACTAAATCTACAGGTGCCAGTTCATGCATACAGATTTGCTGACTCAGCAAATCTTCATCAATCTGATCAGGACGTAATACCCCTTCCTGAACCTGAACGGCCAATTGCCGTACTCCCTGTACGATATCCCAGCGTCCGCCATAATTCGCCGCGATATTTAGCGTCAACCCTGTATTCTGGGCAGTCAACGCTTCCGCTTTACGAATACGCTCTTGCAGACGCGCGTTGAAACGGCTGGTGTCACCAATAATGCGCAAACGCACATTATGTCGGTGCAGGCTCTTCACTTCACTGTCCAACGCCCATACAAATAATTCCATTAGCGCACTGACTTCTTGCGCCGGACGATTCCAGTTCTCACTACTGAACGCGTAAAGCGTTAACGCATCAATCCCGCTGTTGGCAGCAAAAGAAACGGCCCGGCGAACTGATTTCGCACCAGCTCTGTGTCCAAATGCCCGTATCTTTCCTTGTCTTTTCGCCCAGCGACCATTGCCGTCCATAATGATTGCTACATGGCGGCAGCCATGCGCTGGCAAATTTTCGCTCATTGGTTGATTCGCAGACAACATAACGCGTTTTAGTCCCTGAAAAGGATTTAGCGGTACTCAGGAATACAAAAGCCTTTACGCAAAAAAGCCGTGTCAACCACGGCTTCCCCTGACAGCCCGGCATTAAACAGGCTGATGGATGGCGCAGACTATATCACCGAAGCCCAACGCTAACAAATAGCATGACTATTAGTGGCTGGATTATCACCAGCTTGCGAAGCGCGTCACTTGTTTTTGCGCGGCATCACGTGCAAGCCGATCCACAGCCAATACATCATCAATACTTTGTGGTTCGCTTAATACCATCTGTTCCAGAACAGACAGATTCAGCGCAGCAATATCCGTAAAACGGATAGCGGAAGCCAGAAATGCCGACACCGTTACCTCATTCGCCGCATTCAGCGCCGTGGTCGCTGCCTGCCCCTGCGCAAACGCATCTATCGCCAGTTTCAGGCAAGGGTAGCGGTCATAATCAGGTGCGGCAAAGCTCAACGCACTCAGTTTACAAAAATCGAGGGCGTTGGCACCGGAGGGCACACGTTCAGGCCAGGCCATAGTATGTGCAATCGGTGTACGCATATCCGGTTCACCAAGCTGCGCTAAAACACTGCCGTCCTGATAACGCACCATGGAGTGGATCACCGATTGCGGGTGAATAAGCACTTCCATCTGGCGGGCGGAAGCGTTGAATAACCAGCGCGCTTCAATGTATTCCAGACCTTTGTTCATCATGGTGGCGGAATCAACGGAGATCTTTCTCCCCATCGACCAGTTCGGATGACGACATGCCTGATCCGGCGTCATTGAGGCCAGCTCGGACATGGGCGTTTCACGGAACGGGCCACCAGACCCGGTAAGCAGAATAGACGAAACGCCATTCTGCTCTAAATCAGCGTACCCCAGGTTTTGTTGGATTGTTTCCGGTAAACTCTGAAAAATAGCGTTATGTTCGCTATCCACCGGGAGGAGCTGCGCCCCGCTCTCTTTTACTGCGTCCATAAAAAGACGTCCGCAGGTAACCAGCGACTCTTTATTGGCAAGCAGCACGGTTTTACCTGCGCGAATGGCCGCAAGCGTAGGCACAAGGCCGGCTGCGCCAACAATCGCCGCCATCACCTGGTCGACATCATCGAGCGCAGCCATCTCACAGGCCGCCTGTTGACCACTCATCACCTGCGTCGGACAGCCCTGTTGTTGCAACTCAGCTTTTAGCTGACGCGCACTGGTTTCATCATCCATCACCGCAAAACGCGGGGTGAATTCCAGACATTGTTCCACCATACGGGTAACATTCTTACCCGCAACCAGGGCAGTAATGGAAAAGCGATCGGGATTGTGGCGAACCACATCGAGCGTGCTGCAACCAATAGAACCTGTTGAGCCCAGAAGGGTTAAATGCTTCATGAAACGCTCACAATATTGTGCAGATTAAAAGCAAAACGCCGCCAGCAAAGCCCCCGTGGCGGCTCTCTGTACGGCGTTTTTCGTCGGTTTTTGAATCAGAACTGCATCAGTTCTGCTTCTTTATCCGCCAGCGCCGCATCGACTTTTTTGATTGCAGCGTCAGTCAGTTTCTGCACGTCTTCCTGAGAACGACGGTCATCATCTTCACTGATTTCTTTATCTTTCAGCAGCGCTTTTACTTTGTCGTTCGCGTCACGGCGTACGTTACGAACGGCAACGCGTGCTTGTTCAGCTTCGCCACGAACAATTTTGGTCAGGTCTTTACGACGTTCTTCGGTCAGCGGCGGCAGCGGAACGCGAATGTCGGTTCCTGCGGAGCTAGGGTTCAGACCGAGGTCAGACGCCATAATGGCTTTCTCAACGGCCGGGCCCATGGAACGATCGAACACGTTGATTTTCAGCGTACGGGAGTCTTCTACCGTTACGTTCGCCAGCTGGCGCAGCGGCGTCGGAGTACCGTAATACTCAACGACGATACCATCCAGAAGGCTCGGAGAAGCACGGCCTGTGCGCACTTTGCTGATTTGGGTTTTGAACGATTCTACGCATTTTTCCATGCGCACTTCAGCATCTTTTCTGATATCGCTAATCACGTTACGAATCCTTGAAATCTTGTCTCAGGCAAACCATACGCCACTTGAGTGGTTAGTATAGTCTCGTTCAGTACAAGGCACCGTGAAGATGCCTGACAGAACTGCTAAATAAATTAAGGCGGAATCTTACCCTTATTTGTTGCTTACGGGAATTATTCCGTAATCAAAGTGCCTTCATTTTCACCCATTACCACACGACGCAACGCACCCGGCTTGTTCATGTTGAACACACGGATAGGTAATTTATGGTCGCGGGCCAGAGTAAAGGCAGCAAGATCCATGACTTTCAGTTCTTTATCAAGAACCTCGGTATAACTGAGTTGGTCGTACATGGTCGCAGCCGGATCTTTTGCCGGATCGGCAGTAAACACGCCATCCACCTTGGTGGCTTTCAGTACGACATCCGCTTCGATCTCAATGCCACGCAGGCAGGCGGCAGAATCTGTCGTAAAGAACGGGTTACCCGTACCGGCACTAAAGATCACAACACGATTGTTACGCAGCAGACTGATTGCCTCAGCCCAGCTGTAGTTGTCACACACACCGTTCAGCGGAAATGCGGACATCAGGCGGGCATTCACATAGGCGCGATGCAGCGCGTCGCGCATTGCCAGGCCATTCATGACCGTAGCCAGCATGCCCATGTGGTCACCCACCACGCGGTTCATACCCGCTTTCGCCAGGCCAGCCCCACGGAACAAGTTACCGCCACCAATTACCACCCCAACCTGAACACCCAGTTCAACCAGTTCTTTGATTTCTTGCGCCATGCGGTCAAGGATGCTTGCATCAATACCGAAACCTTCGGAACCCTGCAGGGCTTCGCCGCTCAGCTTAAGCAGAATGCGTTTATAGACGGGTTTTGCATTGGTAGCCATGTTTCTTTCCTGAGACTGTCAACAATTAGACGGGTTTAAATCCGGCGATATGATACGTCGCCTGTCAGCGCAAACACTATAGCGATTGGCTGATTTTACTCTGACGGGAACAAAAAGAAGCCGCCCTCAGGCGGCTGCTTTAATCATTAAGACTGCTTGGACATGGCAGCAACTTCTGCTGCGAAGTCAGTCTCAACTTTCTCAATACCTTCGCCCACTTCGAAGCGGATGAAGTTCGTTACATCAGCGCCCTGCTCTTTCAGCAGCTGGCCAACGGTTTTGCTCGGATCCATAACGAAAGGCTGACCAGTCAAAGAAACTTCGCCGGTGAATTTCTTCATGCGGCCTTCAACCATTTTCTCAGCGATTTCTTTCGGTTTGCCAGACTGCATGGCGATGTCCAACTGAACCTGGTACTCTTTTTCTACCACTTCAGCAGACACGTCTTCCGGTTTAACGAATTCTGGTTTGCTTGCAGCGATGTGCATCGCCAGCTGTTTAACCAGCTCTTCGTCTGCGCCTTTAGCCGCAACCAGAACACCGATACGCGCACCGTGCAGGTAAGAACCCAGCACTTCGCCTTCCAGAGAAGCAACACGACGGATGTTGATGTTCTCACCGATTTTAGCAACCAGCGCTACACGTTCTTCTTCGAACTGTGCTTTCAGAACTTCAACGTCAGTGATTTTGCCTGCAACCGCTGCGTCCAGAACTTTGTTAGCAAATGCCTGGAAACCACCGTCTTTCGCAACGAAGTCAGTCTGGCAGTTAACTTCCAGAATGATACCGTAGGTGCCGTCGATCTTGGTGATGATCACGCCGTCAGCAGCAACGTTGCCTGCTTTTTTCGCGGCTTTGATAGCACCAGATTTACGCATGTTTTCGATTGCCAGCTCGATGTCGCCGTGAGCTTCAGTCAGTGCTTTTTTGCAATCCATCATGCCTGCGCCAGTACGTTCACGCAGCTCTTTTACCAGGGATGCGGTAATTTCAGCCATTCTTTAATCCTCGGGAGAATTTGACCTGCCCGGCTCGCAGAACCGCACAGATATGAAAGTAAAAAAGGGGCCTGAGACAGGCCCCCTAACCAAACTTGTAACTACCTGGTTAATAAGGGCTCTTAAAGAGCAAGCCTTATTATTCAGCTTCTACGAAGCTTTCTTCCGCCTGAGCAGCCAGATCCTGAGAACGGCCTTCACGGACGGTCGCAGCAACAGCATTCAGGTACAGGCTAACAGCACGGATTGCGTCGTCGTTACCCGGGATAACGAAGTCAACACCGTCCGGATCGGAGTTGGTATCAACGATAGCAAATACCGGGATACCCAGGTTGTTTGCTTCTTTGATCGCGATGTGCTCGTGGTCAGCGTCGATAACAAACAGTGCGTCCGGCAGGCCGCCCATGTCTTTGATACCGCCCAGGCTGTTTTCCAGCTTGTCCAGCTCACGAGTGCGCATCAGCGCTTCTTTCTTGGTCAGCTTGTCGAAAGTACCGTCCTGAGACTGAGTTTCCAGGTCTTTCAGACGTTTGATGGACTGACGAACGGTTTTCCAGTTAGTCAGCATGCCGCCCAACCAACGATGGTTCACGAAGAACTGGTCGCAGTTGTTTGCAGCTTCTTTCACCGCTTCGCTTGCCGCGCGCTTAGTACCAACGAAAAGGATTTTGCCTTTACGAGAAGCGATCTTGTTCAGTTCAGCCAGAGCTTCGTTGAACATCGGTACAGTTTTCTCAAGGTTGATGATGTGAACTTTGTTACGCGCACCGAAGATGAACGGCTTCATTTTCGGGTTCCAGTAACGGGTCTGGTGACCGAAGTGAACACCAGCCTTGAGCATGTCGCGCATGGAAACAGTAGCCATGTTTAAAACCTCTATATAAAAGTTGGGGTTATGCCTCCACGTATCCCATATTACCGACCCCGAAGGGCACCCCGGAATATGTGCCGATACGTGTGTGTTATTACACAAAGTGAGATTTGGTCGCCTCAGTTCCGAAGAGGAACGGAAGTCCGGCGCGCTTTATACCATAAACAGGCGTCAGACTCCAATAATTGTTGGCGCTACGCGCGGCGCTGAACGATGAATTTCCTGTTACAGCGAAGCATCTCAGTACACGTGTGGTGCGAAAGACGAAGTTCAGAATGATTCTCAATTTGGCACAGTACTCGTCAGACTGTTACCATTGACAGCACTTAGACTAGTATTGTCGAAAAATTCGACGCTGATGGACAGAATTCATGGCTATCTCAATAAAGACTCCAGAAGAAATTGAAAAAATGCGCATTGCCGGTCGCCTCGCCGCCGAAGTGCTGGAAATGATCGAACCTTACATTAAGCCCGGCGTCAGCACTGGCGAGCTGGATCGTATCTGTAATGATTATATCGTTAACGAGCAGCATGCCATCTCCGCCTGCCTTGGCTATCACGGTTTCCCGAAATCCGTTTGCATCTCTATTAATGAAGTGGTCTGCCACGGTATTCCGGACGACGAAAAACTGCTGAAAGATGGTGATATCGTCAACATCGACGTGACAGTAATTAAAGATGAGTACCATGGCGACACGTCGAAAATGTTTATCGTCGGTAAACCCACCATTCTGGGCGAGCGTCTATGTCGTATCACCCAGGAGAGCCTCTATCTGGCGCTGAAAATGGTGAAACCGGGTATTCGTCTGCGCACCCTCGGCGCGGCAATTCAGAAGTTCGTGGAAGCAGAAGGCTTCTCTGTGGTACGTGAATATTGTGGCCACGGTATTGGTCGCGTTTTCCATGAAGAGCCGCAGGTGCTGCACTACGATGCGGACGACGGCGGCGTAGTGCTGCAAAAAGGGATGACCTTTACCATCGAGCCAATGGTAAATGCGGGTGATTACCGTATCCGCACCATGAAAGACGGTTGGACGGTGAAAACCAAAGACCGCAGCCTCTCGGCGCAGTATGAGCATACGATTGTGGTTACCGACACAGGGTGCGAGATTCTGACCCTGCGCAAAGATGACACTATCGACGCAGTGTTAACCGCCGCGTAAGAGTATTTAACGGTCCGCGCTGCGGGCCGTTGTTTTCTCCCCTCAGCCCCGCTTCGCGTCATATATATAAACGACTTTTCATTTCTCGTTATCTCTTCTAATTTGTCGCATATGTCTTCGCATCCCGAACGCTGTCTGCTTCGGTTATGTCGCGTCCTGCCTTCAACTTATGGGTGGCCTGTTAATGAGCAATACATTTTCTGAACAATTCATCAGTACGGTGAAACCCACCCTTCCGGGTCAACCGGACTATCCGGGAAACTGGTCGCAGGACGAACTGAATTGCGCCACCATCAAGGCGCATATCGATACTTTTCAGCAATGGCTGGGGCATGTTTTTGACGCCGGTCTTTCTGCCGAACAACTGATAGAAGCGCGCACGGAGTTTATCGATCAACTTCTGCAACGCCTGTGGCTGGAGTATGGTTTTGGCGACATCAGCGATACCGCGCTGGTGGCCGTGGGGGGCTACGGCCGCGGCGAGTTGCACCCGCTGTCGGATATCGATCTTCTCATTTTGAGCCGCACGAAATTGCCGGACGAACAGGCGCAGAAAATCGGCGAACTGCTCACGCTCTTATGGGACGTTAAACTGGAAGTCGGCCACAGCGTACGTACGCTAAGCGAGTGTCTACAGGAAGGACTTTCCGATTTAACGGTCGCCACTAACCTGATTGAATCACGCTTGTTAATTGGCGATGTCGCCCTGTTTCTTGAACTGCAAAAGCATATTTTCAGTGAAGATTTCTGGCCGTCAGAAAAATTCTTCCCGGCCAAAGTGGCCGAACAAAATGAGCGTCACCAGCGTTATCATGGCACCAGTTACAATCTGGAGCCTGATATCAAAAGCAGCCCTGGCGGCCTGCGCGATATCCACACCCTGCAATGGGTAGCACGTCGCCACTTTGGCGCAACCTCACTGGATGAAATGGTGGGGTTTGGCTTTTTAACCGAAGCCGAACGCAACGAGCTAAATGAGTGTTTGCACCTGCTCTGGCGTATCCGCTTCGCCCTGCACCTTGAACTCAACCGCTATGACAACCGTCTGCTGTTTGACCGCCAGCTCAGCGTCGCCCAACGCCTGAATTACGTCGGTGAGGGGAACCAACCGGTCGAACATATGATGAAGGATTTCTTTCGCGTCACTCGTCGCGTAACCGAACTGAATCATATGCTGTTGCAGCTGTTCGATGAGGCCATTCTGGCGCTCACCGCCGACGAAAAGCCGCGACCGATTGATGACGAATTTCAGCTTCGCGGCACGCTGATTGACCTGCGCGATGATAATCTGTTTATCCGCGAGCCGCAGGCTATCTTGCGTATGTTCTATATGATGGTGCGTAACAGCAGTATCACCGGTATCTATTCCACCACCTTGCGACATCTGCGCCATGCGAGACGCCACCTGATACAGCCACTGTGCTATATCCCCGAAGCACGGTCAATTTTTCTCAGCATGCTCCGCCATCCCGGCGCCGTGAAGCGCGGCCTGCTGCCGATGCACCGCCATAGCGTTTTGTGGGCCTACATGCCGCAGTGGTCGCATATTGTCGGGCAGATGCAATTCGACCTGTTCCATGCCTATACCGTCGACGAACACACCATCCGGGTGATGCTGAAACTGGAAAGTTTCGCAGATGAAGAGACACGTCAGCGTCATCCGCTTTGCGTAGAATTGTGGCCTCGTCTGACGCATCCCGAACTTATCCTGATCGCTGCACTGTTCCACGATATCGCCAAAGGACGCGGAGGCGACCACTCGGTACTCGGCGCGCAGGATGTGCTGAAATTTGCCGAATTACATGGTCTCAACTCCCGGGAGACGCAGTTGGTTGCCTGGCTGGTACGCCATCACTTGCTGATGTCCGTCACCGCCCAGCGGCGCGATATCCAGGACCCGGAGGTTATCAAACAGTTCGCCGAAGAAGTGCAGACAGAAAACCGTCTGCGTTTCCTGGTGTGCCTGACCGTGGCAGATATTTGCGCCACCAATGAAACCTTGTGGAATAGCTGGAAGCAGAGCCTGCTGCGTGAACTCTATTTCGCCACAGAAAAACAGCTGCGCCGGGGCATGCAAAATACACCTGATATGCGCGAACGCGTGCGCCACCATCAGCTTCAGGCGCTGGCGCTACTGCGTATGGACAATATAGATGAAGAGCAACTGCACCAGATTTGGGGACGTTGTCGCGCGAACTACTTCGTCCGCCACAGTCCAAACCAGCTTGCCTGGCACGCGCGGCATCTGTTGCAACATGATCTGAGTAAGCCGTTGATCCTGCTCAGCCCGCAGGCCACGCGCGGCGGTACCGAGATTTTTATCTGGAGCCCGGACAGGCCTTATTTGTTTGCCGCCGTCTGCGCCGAACTGGACCGGCGTAACCTGAGCGTACACGACGCACAGATTTTCACGACCCGTGATGGCATGGCGATGGATACGTTTATCGTGCTGGAGCCAGACGGTAGCCCACTGTCGCCGGATCGTCATGACGCAATCGGCTTTGGCCTGGAACAAGCGATTACACAGCACAGCTGGCAGGCACCTCAGCCGCGTCGCCAACCGGCTAAGTTGCGCCATTTTACCGTCGATACAGAAGTGAATTTTCTGCCGACGCATACCGACCGAAAAAGTTTCCTGGAGCTTATCGCGCTGGACCAACCTGGGTTGCTGGCCCGCGTGGGCAAGGTGTTTGCCGACCTTGGCATTTCGCTCCATGGGGCGAGAATTACGACAATTGGTGAGCGAGTAGAAGATTTATTTATAATCGCGACTGCCGACCGGCGTGGCCTTAATGATGAGCTGCAAAAGGAGGTACAACAACGGTTGACAGAGGCCCTCAATCCAAACGATAAAGGGTGACGTGTTTTTTTATATGGAAAGAGTTTAACAATGCAGCAGTTACAGAACGTTATTGAAGCCGCTTTCGAGCGTCGCGCAGAGATCACCCCGGCAAACGCAGATACCGTTACCCGTGAAGCGGTTAACCAGGTTATTGCCCTGTTAGATTCCGGCGCGCTGCGCGTCGCAGAGAAAATTGATGGTCAGTGGGTCACTCACCAGTGGCTGAAGAAAGCCGTGCTGCTCTCTTTCCGCATTAACGATAATAAGGTTATCGAAGGTGCGGAAAGCCGCTACTTCGATAAGGTACCGATGAAATTCGCCGATTACGACGAAGCGCGTTTCCAGAAAGAAGGCTTCCGCGTCGTGCCGCCAGCGGCAGTGCGTCAGGGTGCATTCATCGCCCGTAACACCGTACTGATGCCGTCTTATGTGAATATCGGCGCTTACGTTGATGAAGGCACCATGGTCGATACATGGGCGACTGTCGGTTCATGTGCGCAGATCGGTAAAAACGTTCACCTGTCTGGCGGCGTCGGAATTGGTGGTGTTCTGGAGCCATTACAGGCCAATCCGACCATTATTGAAGATAATTGCTTTATCGGCGCACGTTCCGAGGTTGTGGAAGGTGTTATTGTTGAAGAAGGTTCTGTGATCTCTATGGGCGTGTACATTGGACAAAGTACGCGTATTTATGACCGCGAAACGGGCGAAGTTCACTATGGCCGCGTCCCAGCGGGCTCCGTTGTCGTTTCAGGCAACCTGCCGTCTAAAGACGGTAAATACAGCCTGTATTGCGCTGTCATCGTGAAAAAAGTCGATGCCAAAACGCGTGGTAAAGTCGGTATCAACGAACTGCTGCGCACCATCGACTAAGTCGTACCCTCTCCCAATTCGGGAGAGGGTGACATATCCCGCCTTTTTTGCATTTCCAGGTGGCGAAAATAGATTTTTTCGTTAATTATTCATAGGTTATGTTGAGCTTAAGGGTACCGCTATGTACGATAATCTTAAAAGTTTAGGCATCACCAATCCTGATGAAATTGATCGCTATAGCCTCCGTCAGGAAGCAAACAACGACATCCTGAAAATCTATTTCCACAAGGACAAAGGCGAGTTTTTTGCCAAAAGCGTTAAGTTTAAATACCCGCGTCAGCGCAAAACCGTGGTTGCGGATGGTATCGGTCAGGGCTACAAAGAGGTGCAGGAGATCAGTCCAAACCTGCGCTATGTGATCGACGAGTTGGATCAAATCTGTCAGCGTGACCGTACGGATGTCGATCTGAAACGTAAGATCCTGGACGATCTCCGCCATCTGGAAAGCGTTGTCGCGAACAAGATCAGCGAAATTGAGTCCGATCTGGAAAAACTGACGCGCAATAAATAATGAGGATGGGTGCAGTCTGATGCCCTCACCCCGCCCTCTCCCACGGGAGAGGGAGAAAACCTCAAAAACGGCAGCCCAACGGTTGCCGTTTTGTTTTTTACCTAGCGCTGTTCGTCCAGCTGTAGCGCCACATAAAGCAGCAGCCTGTCGTCAAAATTCCCCAAATCTAATCCGGTGAGTTCAGAAATACGATTCAGCCGATATTCCAGCGTATTGCGATGAATAAACAACGCTTTTGACGTCGCCAACGGCTGAACATTGTGGCGGAACCATGCGGAAAGCGTACGCCGCAACAGGCCGTTATTATCCATCGCTTTAAGGCGCTGCAGCGGGCGGGAAAGTTCATTTGCCTGCCAGCCACCGCGTAAACTGTCGAGCAGGACCGGTAGCATCAAATCCTGGTAGAAATAGCTACGGCTTTCAGGCATGCGCTGTTTGCCCACCATCATAGTGGTGCGTGCAGTACGGTAGGAGCGGGCGATACTGCCCGGCCCGGTAAAGTAGTTACCCAGCGCAACGCGAAAACGCAACTGGCCGTTTTCTTTCATGCGCTGAATCAACTGTTCAACGCGCTTACGGTGATCTTCCGCATCCCAGCGGCCAAACTGGTTCAGCGCTGGTTTGAGTACCACCATTTCGGTTAACGAGACAATCGCAATAAGGTTGTTGCGCTCAGGTGTGGTCAGGGCATTTTGCAGTTGCTGGAGCTCGGCCATGGCGCTGTCCACGCCCAATTGCCCGCTATCGACTTCCACCACGGCAACCACACGCGGCTGATTTAAATCGATCCCCAAACGCTGCGCCCATTCGGTGAGTGCTGGCGTATGCTCTTCTGCCTGAATCAGGTTCATTACCAGCTCTTCACGCAGACGACTATCCTGGGCCAGCAGGTGCATCAGGCGAGATTGTTCAAGCATCATTTCGGCAGTCATGCATACCAGCTCGCCGTATTTGCGCAACGACTCTGGTTCCCCAGTCAGGCCAATAACGCCGACGATTTCACCCTCCAGACGCAACGGCAAATTGATGCCCTGACGGACCCCATGCAGGTGACGAGCCACCGCATCATCGATATCCACCACGCGCCCTTGCGCCAGTACGAGCAATGCACCTTCGTGCAATTCCCCAACTCGCTCGCGATCGCCGCTACCAATAATGCGGCCACGAGCATCCATTACGTTAATGTTTGTATCGATAATGCGCATAGTGCGCGCCACGATATCCTGCGCCATTTTAGTATCAAGATGCCAGCCAGCCATGTAACCCTCCCGTGAGCAGAGCACAAGCATATGGGAGAAAATTACGCTGTGCATTGTGCAAACGCACAAAGCAGGCGGCGGAAGTATGGAGTTGTGGAAGGCCTCACAAAATCTGAGGAGAGCACCCTCTTCCTCCGGATGGAAGAAGAGGGTTTATGCGGATTACTGCATCAGCAGATAGATTGAAGTATCACCACGCTGAATATTCAAAGCCAGAACTGAAGGCTTGCTGTCGATGATTTTGCGCAACTCGCCAAGGTTTTTCACTGGCTGCTGGTTAGCACCGACGATGATATCGCCTTTCTTGAGGCCAATGCGCGCAGCAGGCGTGTTAGGTTTCACCGTAGTAACAACCACACCTTCCTCTTTGCCATTGTTACTCATCTCTGCGCCTTCGATACCACTGAAGATATTCCCGGAATCAACCTGATTCTGGCTGCTCTGCTGCAGTTCGAGGCTCACGCTCACCGGTTTACCATCGCGCACCAGACCCAGCTCTACCTTACTGCCGATAGGCATAGAACCCACTTCCGCACGCAGCGCGGCGAAGCTGCTGATCGGTTTGCCATTCAGTGAAGTAATCACATCACCGGCTTTCACACCAGCTTTCGCAGCGGCAGAGTTCGGCATGACCTGGCTGACAAAGGCACCGCGTTGGGCGTCAACTTTCATTGCTTTCGCCAGCTCAGAGTTCAGTTCAGTACCCATGATGCCCAGTTCACCGCGACGTACCTGACCATACTGCACCATCTGCGCCGTCAGGTTTTTCACCATATTGCTTGGGATCGCAAAGCCGATACCGATGTTGCCGCCATCCGGAGCAAGGATTGCGGTATTGATACCAATCAGTTCACCATTCAGGTTAACCAGCGCACCGCCGGAGTTCCCCCGGTTGATCGCCGCATCGGTCTGGATAAAGTTTTCGTAGTTTTCCGCATTCAGGCCGCTACGCCCCAGCGCAGAGACGATGCCCGAAGTCACGGTTTCCCCCAGGCCAAACGGGTTACCGATGGCAACGGTATAATCCCCAACGCGCAGCGCGTCAGAGTCGGCAATTTTAATCGCCGTCAGGTTTTTCGGATCCTGAATTTGCACCAGCGCGATATCAGAACGCGGGTCTTTACCAACGATTTTGGCATCGAATTTACGACCATCGCTCAACTGAACTTTGATGGAGGTTGCATTATCTACCACGTGGTTGTTTGTCACCACATAGCCTTTAGCCGCATCAATGATGACACCCGAGCCCAGGGCCATAAATTTCTGCTGCTGAGCGCCATCATTTCCCGGCCCACCTTGTCCACCCGGCGCACCGCCGCCCTGACAGAAAGGCGAGCCCTGGAAGGGAGAACCATCCTGGCAGAACGGGGAATTATCACCGAAGAACTGCTGGAAGTTACGCGGCATACGCGGCGTGTTGACCGTCGTGCTGCCTTCTACGTTAATGCTTACAACGGATGGCATGACCTGCTCAAGCATAGGCGCCAGGCTTGGCATCTGCTGCGAAGTCGATACCGATGACGCGGTTTCAGCAGCCATCACGGAAACAGGGGACAGCGCCAGGCCTAAAGCCAACGCCAGTGCACTCATTGCTAATGTCGTTTTTTTCATGTCTCTCAATCTCTTTACTGATAACGCAAACGGCTGTGTATGTATCACTCAGAGTCGCTTTATAGCGTGAAGTTCCGGGATTAAGTTTTTGGAAAAAGTAAAAATTTATTGTCCGTCTTTACAATTCCCAACCGATTATTCGACAGCCATCAAGCGACGGTATTCATCCCATGCATATAAATCCGTCATTCCGCTGATATAGTCCTGGATGAGGCGACAGCGATGGTAATATTCCATTATCGCGAAGTCGGACTCTTCCTGGGATAATTTGCTCACGGCTTCAACGTAAGCCAGCCGATGACGCGTTGATAACTTCTGGAACAAGCGTGATTCAATAGGGAAGCGTCGCACGCGATCTTTTTCCACCAGCTCTGAGAAATCTGCCAGCGATAATTGCAGCAGTGGACGATAAATCTCCAGCAGCCCACTGATCACGCGGTATCCTTGTAACTCCAGTTGTTCAACATCGGGATGGCTGAACACCTCTTTAATTGCGACATTTTTATAAAGTTCAAGGAGCTGACTATAATCACTGTCATCCTCCAGCAGTGCGTGATTGAATTCCCCGCTGAATATTTGCGGTAAGTTTTCAATAAATCGCTGCGCGGCATACGGTACAAGTTTATTTAATGTATTTACACGTAAGTACATAAAGAACTGATCTTCGGCGCTGCGGCTTAATGAATTGGCCCGGGATTTCTCCCAGGCGTTTTCCACTACCTGAGAGAATAATGAACCTTTACTGTGTTCACCCCAGGCGTCATAGAGATGCTGATAGAGTTGCTCTGCGGTAAAAATGCGCTTTTCCACCGCATCTTCAAGGTCAGCAACACAATAAGAAATATCGTCTGCAGCTTCCATTATCCACGTCAGCGGGAAACGACTGTAAGTATCGAGATCAAGTTCTTTACGCAGCCGTGCAACATACGCCTCTTCGGAAAAATAAAAACCCGGCTTTTTCATTAAATAGCTGTGGGAGGGTGGCGGCGGACCGTTCCACCAGGCAGGACGGGTATATTTCAAAATGCATCCCACCTGCGCCCAGGTCAGATTCATGCGCATCAGGGTGTGAACCAGGCGAATACCCTGCGCATTTCCTTCGAAATGGCTCAGATCCTGGCGCACTTTGCGACGTAGCGCGTTCAGCGTGTCCTCCCCCTCCCGCAGACGCAGCGCCACCACTTCGCAGCGATCGTCCGTCAGCGGCTGGCTGGCCGCATCCTCTGGCGCCAGGCGCTGGCGGAACCAGTCATTGATCGCCGCCTCGCCAAAATGACCAAACGGCGGATTACCGATGTCGTGCATCAGACACGCCATCTCAACAATGCTTTCAAACGGCCCGGTAAGTTCATCCAGGCCATAGGTTTCAAGCAGGCGAAGCTCTTTCAGGCGGCTTAACACTTCTTTGGCGATGTAACGCCCAACCTGCTGTACTTCCAGCGAATGGGTCAATCGCGTGCGTACCGCCGCGTTGCGTTCCAGGGGAAAGACCTGTGTTTTTTGCTGCAGACGACGAATCGCCGCTGAATTGATTATCCGACCCCGATCGCTTTCAAAAATGCGCAGGATTTCGCGCTCAGTTTTCACGCCTTGCGGCGAGCGGAAGCGACGATGCCAGTTTATTTTTTTGCGAAAATCGATCTCAGCCATTTCCTCTCCTGTCAGCGAGGCGTCACGGATATCATGCAATTGTGTATGCCATGATAGACTATGCCCTGAAAACGTAACCCTGTCTTATCACATTAGCGAGTATCTCCATGAAAATTGGCATTATTGGTGCAATGGAAGAAGAAGTTACGCTGCTGCGTGACAAAATCGAAAATCGTCAGACGCTGACTATTGGCGGCTGTGAAATTTACACCGGTACGCTGAATGGTACAGAAGTCGCCCTGCTGAAATCTGGCATCGGCAAAGTGGCCGCCGCAATGGGCGCAACCCTGCTACTGGAACGCTGCAAGCCAGATGTGATTATCAATACAGGTTCCGCCGGTGGTCTGGCGTCAACGCTGAAAGTCGGCGATATCGTTGTCTCTGACGAAGCGCGCTATCACGACGCGGACGTCACCGCCTTTGGCTACGAATTCGGCCAGTTACCCGGCTGCCCGGCGGGCTTTAAAGCGGATGAAAAGCTGATTACGGCGGCAGAAAGCTGCATTAAACAGCTCAATCTGAATGCGGTTCGCGGTCTGATCGTCAGTGGCGATGCCTTTATTAACGGCTCCGTAGGTCTGGCCAAAATTCGCCATAACTTCCCGCAGGCGGTAGCCGTCGAAATGGAAGCCACCGCCATCGCGCATGTTTGCCATAACTTTGGCGTGCCGTTTGTGGTGGTACGAGCGATCTCTGACGTAGCCGATCAGCAATCCCACCTGAGCTTTGATGAGTTCCTGGTGGTTGCCGCGAAACAGTCCAGCCTGATGGTTGAGACACTGGTGCAGAACCTGGCTCGTGGCTAAACATCTGTTCAGGGCGCTGGCCGCCCTGCTTATTTTTGCTTCGACGTGGCTTAACGCCACGTCGCGCGTTATCTCCCTTTCTCCCGCGAATACGGAAATGGCCTTTGCTGCCGGCATCACGCCCGTGGGCGTCAGCAGCTATTCAGACTTTCCCCCTGAGGCGAAAAAAATCGAGCAAGTCGCCACCTGGCAAGGCTTAAACATCGAGCGGATTGTGGCGTTAAAACCCGACGTCGTCCTCGCCTGGCGCGGCGGCAATGCGGAACGTCAGGTTGATCAACTGGAACGGCTGGGTATCAAGGTGCTGTGGCTGGATGCGGTGACCATCGAACAGGTCGCGGAATCTCTGGCCGAACTCGCGCAATACAGCCCACACCCCAAACAAGCGCAGCAGGCATCAACTGAGCTGCTTGCCCAGTACCACGCGCTGAAAAAACAGTATGCCGGGCAAAGTAAAAAACCCGTATTTTTGCAGTTTGGCGGGGAACCGCTTTTCACCAGCGGTAAAGGCTCGTTGCAAAATGAAGTGCTGGAACTTTGCGGGGGCGAAAATATCTTTGCCGCCAGCCGGGTTCCCTGGCCCCAGGTGAGTCGTGAGCAAGTGCTGGCGCGCGAACCCCATGCTATCGTGGTAGCAGGAGATGCGAGCGAAATTCCTAAAATCGAACAATTCTGGCGCAAACAGCTCGATATTCCCGTTATTCCGCTAACCAGCGACTGGTTTGAGCGCGCAGGTCCGCGTATTATCCTCGCCGCTCAACAACTCTGCCCTGCCCTGGCGCAGGTGAAATAACCGGGGATTGAACCATGCTCGTCTACTGGCTGGATATTGTCGGTACCGCTGTTTTTGCCATCTCAGGTGTGCTGCTTGCCGGCAAACTCCGGATGGATCCTTTTGGTGTGCTGGTATTAGGCGTGGTGACCGCCGTCGGCGGCGGCACGATCCGCGATATGGCACTGGCCCACGGACCGGTATTCTGGGTGAAAGATCCGACCGATCTGGTCGTCGCCATGGTCACCTGTATGCTGACGATTTTGCTGGTTCGCCAGCCAAGACGCCTGCCGAAGTGGGTGCTGCCAGTGCTGGACGCCGTCGGACTGGCCGTGTTTGTCGGTATTGGGGTAAACAAAGCATTTATGGCCGGTACCGGGCCGCTGGTCGCAACGGGTATGGGCGTGCTGACCGGAGTTGGCGGCGGGATCATTCGTGATGTGCTGGCACGCGAAGTACCGATGATCCTGCGAACGGAAATCTACGCCACCGCCTGTATCATTGGCGGCATTGTGCATTCAACAGCGGCTTACGTTTTTGATGTACCGCTGGAAAACGCTGCGATGCTTGGGATGGTCGTTACACTAGGCATTCGCCTTGCCGCCATACGCTGGCATCTCAAACTGCCAACATTTGCGCTGGATGAGACTGGCAGATAGCAAAAAGCCGTGTCAGTGACACGGCTTTTTTGTGGCATCCGAACAGGGCTCAGATGCTGAATGAGGATCCGCAACCGCAGGTGCTTGTCGCGTTCGGGTTGGTCACCACGAAGCGGGAACCTTCCAGACCTTCGGTATAATCAACCGAACCACCCACCAGATATTGCAGGCTCATCGGGTCAACAACAAGGCCAACGCCCTGTTTCTCAATGGTCATATCGCCATCGTTGATCTGGTCGTCAAACGTGAAGCCATACTGGAAGCCACTGCAACCGCCGCCGGTAATGTAGACACGCAGTTTCAGGTTCGGATTGTCTTCATCCGCAATCAGGTTTTTAACTTTACTGGCTGCTGCGTCGGTAAACTGCAGCGGCAGCGCTACATCATCACTCATTTTTCGCTCCCATTCATACTGCGATCTGGGCAAATAATAACCCGATCATTTTGGCTATTATCTATTACCCTGGTTATTCGTTCAAGTATTCTCCCGCTGCGGCGGCTATCCTTTCCGTGCGCAATACTTTTATCCTCTTCCAGGAATCCCTTAGAATAAGCGCTATTGCTTTTAACAAACCAGGAACAATTTCATGAGTAAGTCAGAAAACCTCTACAACGCCGCACGCGAACTTATCCCCGGCGGCGTTAACTCGCCGGTACGCGCCTTCACCGGCGTAGGAGGCACGCCGCTGTTTATTGAACGAGCTGACGGCGCTTACCTCTATGACGCCGACGGCAAAGCTTACATTGATTACGTCGGTTCCTGGGGTCCGATGGTACTGGGTCACAACCATCCGGCCATTCGTAATGCGGTGATTGAAGCCGCCCAGCGCGGCCTGAGCTTTGGCGCGCCGACCGAGATGGAAGTGAAAATGGCCGAGCTGGTGACCCAACTGGTACCGACCATGGATATGGTGCGTATGGTGAACTCGGGTACAGAAGCCACCATGAGCGCGATTCGTCTCGCTCGCGGTTTTACTGGCCGCGATAAAATTATCAAATTTGAAGGCTGCTACCACGGTCACGCGGACTGCCTGCTGGTCAAAGCCGGCTCCGGCGCGCTGACGCTGGGCCAGCCAAACTCACCGGGCGTGCCTGCGGATTTCGCCAGACATACCCTCACCTGCACCTATAACGATCTGTCGAGCGTCCGCGAAGCTTTCGAGCAATATCCGCAGGATATCGCCTGTATCATTGTCGAGCCGGTCGCGGGCAACATGAACTGTATTCCGCCGAAAGATGACTTCCTGCCGGGGCTGCGCGCGCTCTGCGATGAGTTCGGCGCGTTGCTGATTATCGACGAAGTAATGACTGGCTTTCGCGTCGCGCTGGCCGGTGCGCAATCTTACTATGACGTTACGCCGGACCTGACTTGTCTGGGTAAAATTATCGGCGGTGGGATGCCAGTGGGCGCATTTGGCGGCCGTCGCGATATCATGGAAGCCCTGGCGCCGACCGGCCCGGTCTATCAGGCGGGTACGCTTTCCGGTAACCCGATCGCCATGGCCGCGGGCTATGCCTGTCTGACCGAAGTGTCACAGGTGGGGGTACATGAAACGCTCAATGATCTGACGGCCTTGCTGGCAGATGGCCTGATTGATGCGGCGCGCGGCCAGGGTATTCCGTTGGTGGTCAACCACGTAGGCGGGATGTTCGGTCTGTTCTTTACCGATGCGCCGGAAGTCACCTGCTACCAGGATGTGGTGGCCTGCGATGTCGAACGTTTTAAACGCTTCTTCCACCTGATGCTTGAAGAGGGTGTTTATTTTGCGCCGTCAGCCTTCGAAGCAGGTTTTATGTCCGTCGCGCATAGCGAAGAAGATATCCGCAATACGGTTGATGCAGCACGCCGCGTGTTTGCGAAACTGTAATCCCTGACGAAACAGGTGTCGCCTTGCGCGGCACCTGTGCGGGCTGATGCCCTCTCCTACGGGAGCGGGTGAAAAATTATCGACTCTGCTTTCTCAAACTCGTAGCCCTGATAAGGCGTTTGCGCCACCATCCGGGGCATTCCCCGGTGTCGCTTCGCTAACCGGGGCTACATACAAACCGAACCTGCTCCGGGCTCTTCCGGATTACCGACTCTGCTTTCTCAGCAAATAGATAAAATACGGCGCGCCGATGAAGGTCGACAGTAGCCCCGCCGGAACCTGGTAGGGAAACATCATCATTCGCCCGCACCAGTCGGCAAACACCAGCAGTAGCCCCCCCGTCAGCGCGGACATAACGATATGCGGCAGGGTACGGCGAAAGCCCATCATTCGCGCGATATGCGGTGCCATCAGACCGATAAAACTCAGCGGACCAATGGTCATTGTTGCGGTTGCTGTTAACGCCGCCGCCAGCAGCAATAGTCCAATACGTGATGGGGTTAATGCCATCCCCACCGAACGCGCCGTATCACCGCCCAACGGTAATACCGTCAGCCAGCGACGACATAGGGGCACCAGCGCCAGGAGCACGATCATCATCAGACCCGTACGTATCACCTGCTCAAAGGTTGCGTGATAGGTCGAGCCGGAAATCCACGTCAGGATTTTCGCCATACGTGGATCGCCGCTTGCCTGCAACATCATCAGCAGCAT
Source organism: Citrobacter sp. MNAZ 1397 (assembly GCF_023613995.1). Classification (NCBI taxonomy): domain Bacteria; kingdom Pseudomonadati; phylum Pseudomonadota; class Gammaproteobacteria; order Enterobacterales; family Enterobacteriaceae; genus Citrobacter; species Citrobacter sp. MNAZ 1397. The sequence goes on along the minus strand of NZ_JAKIVH010000002.1, from coordinate 494,615 downwards.
GGTAAATGCGGTGCTGAGCGCCATCCCGGCCAGCAGCATACGGTGCGGCGAAAAACCGCCGCGCCCGGCGGCGATCAGAATGATCAGCAGGGTAATGGCCGCGCCAAGACTCCCGGCAGGCATCAGCCAGCCAAAGGCATTCCCCGGCACGAAAAACAGCATGACCACGACACCGAAGGCCGCTCCGGAGCTGATCCCCAGCACTTCCGGGCTTGCCATCGGGTTACCTGTCAGGCGCTGAATAATACACCCGGCCACCGCCAACATGATCCCGGCGGTCAGCGCAGCGATAATCCGCGGCATACGCCACTGCATCAGCTCGTCGAGCAGCGTACCGCTAATCCAGCGCCAGCCTTCCGCGTCGCGTCCAAACGAAAGAGCCGCCAGTATGCCCAGCAGCAGCACAGCCAGCCCTGCCAGCGCAAACCACTGCACGTTCTGCCTTTCCGTGGGGACATTGTCCCCAACATCCATCGAGGGCGCGCTCATACTGCGTAAACGTGGCAGCAACCACAGCAGCAACGGTGCGCCAATCAGCGCGGTCATAGACCCTGTTGAGACCTCCATCCATACGCGGGAGAGCCACTGGATGAGCTGGTCAGATAGCCAAAGAATCAGGGCGCCAATCAGCGGTGCTAGCATCAGACGGGCCAGCAGTCGCCGCGCACCGAGCATTTTCGCCAGCAGGGGGGCAAACAGCCCAATAAAACCGATAATACCGACCGCATTCACCAGCAATGCACTAAGCACGATCGCAAGCGTAAGCGCGGCCAGACGAACCAGGGATATCGCGAGGCCAAGGTTACGGGCAACGCCATCATCCAGCCCCATCAGCGTTAACGGGCGCAGCAACAGCAAGGTAAGTACTACGCCGCCGAGCAACTGCGGCCACAGGTGCTGCACGCCGCGCCAGTCAGTCTGAGTAAGTGTACCGGTGCTCCACAGGAACATGCTTTGCAGCGCATCGTGGTGGAAAATCACCAACAGCTGATTCACCGCCCCGCAGTAGAGGCTCACCACCAGCCCCGCCAGAATGAGCGTCACCGGAGAAAGCCGTTTCCCCCAGGCAACGCCGAACACCAGCGCCCCGACCACGCAGGCGCCGGCCAGCGCGGCAAACTGCGTCGTCAAGGCGCCCGGCAACGCCCATAGCGTAGTAACCGTAATGCCCAGTTGTGCGCCGGTAGAAACGCCGAGCGTTGTGGGCTCTGCCAGCGGGTTACGTAACACCTGCTGGAACAGCACGCCCACCAGCCCCAGCCCCGCCCCGACTAACAGCGAAATCACCAGTCGTGGCAGCAGGCTGTAGTGGAACAGCATCTGTTCAATCACATCAATGTCGGGCGTAAAGAGCGCCTGTCCCCATTGGGCGCGAGGAAGCGCGGCATTGAAATTCAGCCAGCTTAGCCAGGCGCCAGCGATACATAACACCGCCAGTAGCAGACCCGGCAGTAACGCAAACGGTCTTCTCATGCTTTGCCCCCGAGTGCGTTGTCCAGGACGCGCGCAAAGTGCATGGCAGAGAGCGTCGCACCATAGAACCAGACGGCAGGTACGCGCTGGAATCGGCCCGTGCGCACAAATGGCATCGCCTGCCACAACGGGGTCGCCATCAACTTACGCATCTCAGTATCATTACCGTGGTCAAAACAGAGAACGTCGACGTCTTTATACATCGCCAGGCGATCAATCCCCACGGCGGTGCTTCCCCAAAATGTGGTTTCCCCCTGCCAGGCATTTTGAATACCAAATTCGTCCAGAACCTCCTGGAACAGACAGTTGCGGGTAAAGACCAGCATGTGGCGTGCATCAAGCAACGTCATCATCAACAACGGGCGTTCGCCGCGCTGTCTGAAATGCGGTTTTTTGTCGGCAATAAAGCTATCAAACGTATCCAGATGCGCTTTCGCCGCCGCTTCCATCTGGAACAGACGCGCCATCTCATTAAGAGATTTTCTTGCCGTCGCCAGCGGTTTCTTACCGTCGCTAAAACTGAACCCCTGCCCCGGCGCGATTCTCGCCAGTACATCGTCAGAGGGGCCATAGCCGGCAGACCAGACGAGGAAAGAAGGTTTCATCTGCGTAAGCAGTTCCAGATTGGGCTCCGTGCGCAGCCCAACGTCAATTACTCCGGGGGGGAGTGCAGGTTCATTCACCCACAGGTTGTAGTTGGGAATATCGGCAATGCCGTAAGGTTTAATCCCCAGCGCCAGCAGCAGTTCGACCGGCAGCCACTCCAGACCGACAATCCGCTGTGTGTCGATTTCCGCGGCCTGCGCGCTGCGCATCTGCCACAGCAAGGGAGAGAGCGCCATCATCGTCAACAGACGGCGACGGCTAATCAGGTTCAGGCCATCCATTAATAGACAAAGCTCACCGGGGCAGCACCTGACGGGTGAGGAAGAATCCCCATCGGGATACCGTAAATTTGTTCGAGAGTCTCCGCACGCATGAGTGTATCCGGGGTCCCCTGGGCAATCATTTCACCACCGCGTAATGCGACAAGGTAATCGCAATAGCGCGCCGCCATATTGATATCGTGTAACACGGCAATTACCGTCAGCCCGCGCTGCTGGCTTAAACGGTGCACCAGCGCCAGCACGTCCACCTGATGAGCGATATCCAGTGCCGAGGTCGGTTCATCCAGCAGCAGACAACGGCTATCCTGTGCGACCAGCATGGCAATCCATGCACGCTGACGCTCACCGCCGGACAGACTATCAACCAGGCGGTGTGCCAGCGGTTTGAGTCCAACCAGCGTTATTGCCTCGTCCACTTTCTCTTTGTCAGCCACACCAAAACGGCCCAATGCGCCATGCCACGGATACCGGCCAATCGCCACCAGTTCACGTACCGTCATCCCTTCTGCCTGCGGCAACTGTTGTGGCAAATAGGCCACCTTGCGGGCAAAAGATTTACTGCTCCAGCTTGCCAGCGGCTGTCCGTCGAGCAGAACTTCACCCTGCGAAGGCGGCTGATGACGCCCCAGCATTTTCAGCAGTGTGGATTTCCCTGAACCGTTATGCCCGATAAGGCCAGTGACTTTGCCAACCGGAAAGGTCAGAGAAAGAGGATGCAGCAGCGTGCGGCCAGGCACACTGAATGTGACGTCGGTGAGTTGAAACGTGGTATCGGGAAGCGCGTTGTTTTCCTGCATGAGTGCCAACTTTTAAAAGGGCACGGCGAACCGTGCCCGAAGAGAGATTAGAAGCGGAAGGTTGCTGTCGCCACCACCTGACGCTCAGCGCCCCAGTAACATGCGTATTCACGATAGCAACTGGAGACATACTCGCGGTTGAAGAGATTATTCACATTCACCCCCACAGAAGAGCCAGGCAGACCAAGGCGAGCTAAATCATATTTGACTGTCGCGTCCACCAGGGTGTAGCTGGCTACACTGAAGGTCTCGTTAGCTTGAGGGCCCGAGGCATAGAAGCTGGAAGTTGAACCGATATAACGCGCACCAGCTCCGACAGTTAAACCAGACAGTGCTGATTCATGGAAGGTGTAATCAGCCCAGAAAGAGGCCATATTTCGCGGGATCTCTGCGGGACGCTTACCTTCCATGAGGGTATCATGCGTGTATTCAGCGTCTGTATAGCTATATGCCGCAGTCAGATCAATGTTTGCCGTAACGGCTGCTTTCGCTTCCAGCTCGAATCCTCGAGAGCGAATTTCGCCGCCCTGAACACTAAAGCTCGTATTTTGAGGATCCGCTGTTAGGTTTTTATCTTTTGTCAGGTGGAATAAAGCCGCAGTGATAGTCACTGGCATATTCTTCGGCAAGTATTTCACGCCCGTTTCATACTGTTTTCCGCGAGCAGGGTCGAAGGGTTTTCCTTCTTTCGTGGCGCCAGAAGTGGGTTCAAACGACTCGCTGTAGCTAAAGTACGGTGAAACACCATTGTCAAAGACATAGTTGATGCCGCCACGCCAGGTGAACTGCTCGTCATTGATTTCAGACATTGAACTGCTAGAACGGGTAAAGGTTGACGTTTTAGCGAAATCATAACGTCCACCGAGGGTCAGGACCCATTTATCCCATTCAGCCTGATCCTGTACATACAGACCCGTCTGTTCTTGGCGATTGATCACCGCATACGGGAAGTACACACTGACATTTGCATTGCCGTATTGTGGATCCATCATGCTAATCGGATCAGCAGAACCATAGTCCGCGTTAATGTCGTTACGCATCCGCATATAATCAACGCCTGTCAGAATCGTGTGATCGACTGGTCCGGTTGCAAATCTGGATTGAAGTTGATTATCAACAGTGAAACTGTTCAGGTTCTCGTCTGAACGAACATAAGCACGGCCGATTTGTGCTGGTGCAATATAGCTGTTGCCATATACAGAACGATAAAGCGTTTGAATACGTGCATATCGCAGATTTTGGCGCACTGTAAATGTGTCATCAAACGCATGCGAGAAGCTATAACCCACCATCTGCTGACGGCGAGCCATTTTATTATTAATTTCACCTTCATTGAAGTCAGTCGGCAGCTTATGTGCGGTACCTTTCGCATCATAATAAGGAACGACTGTCCCCTGGCGCGGCAACCAACCATAGTAACCAGCATAAGGATCATTCTGGAAATTACTGAGGAAGGTGAAATCGGTTTCATCATCTGGGCGCCAGCTAAAGGAAGGAGCTACTGCATAACGCGTAGATTTTACCGCCTCCTGCTGTGCGTTTTGGCTGCGCCCTAACCCTGTCAGACGATAGGACCAAACTCCGCTGTCATCAATTGCATCGCTGAAATCGAAACCAGTTTGCCAAAGATTATTTGTCCCCATCTTAAACTGAATTTCATGCAGCGGCGTCGTTGTAGGACGCTTGCTTACCATACTGACGATACCGCCCGGATTACTACGCCCGTACAGTACAGAAACAGGGCCACGCATTAACTCTACTCGTTCCAAAAAAAATGGATCTAAAGAAGCTTCCGAGTAGTTATCACCCTGAATTTTCATACCATCTAAATACTGATTGGTATTTACAGTCGTTGGGGTCGTAAAGCCGCGAATAGAAACCACGTCATAAGTTGTTGAACTACCGCGAGTAGAGAATACCCCAGGAGTATAACCTAACGCTTCTTTCACTGTAGCTGGCTGTTTTTTGTCCATTTCCTCGCGTGTCACCACAGAGATCGACTGCGGGGTCTTCTCTATCGGGGTGTCGGTTTTGGTCCCCGTCGCTGAGTGTCGCGCGGCAATCGTCGCCGCCGGGCCCCATGCATTTTCCTGAGGAGCCGTACTGCTGGAGGTTACGGTAACAGTATCTTCGGGTTGGGTCGTTGCAGCCTGTGCATAGACAGACATACCGCTAACCGCTGTGGCTACAACTACTGCGAGCTTACGCAGCGAGGTGTTGACTGGCTGAGCAGTTTTTTGACGCGCCATTGTTTATTCTCTGACAATGAGTGAATGATAACGTAAACGATAATTATTATTATGACGGCAGCATAATATGCGAAGCGTCGACTGCATAGCAAGCGCTAAGCGGCCCTGTGCAGTGTGAGGGATTAATAAACAACCAGGTAAAAAGCAGGGCGTTAATAAGGGATTAAAAAGGGTTTAAAGCGACGTTAAAGGGGTGTTTGATACGTGCCAAAATGAAAAACCCCCAGCCAGACGACTGGGGGTTTGAGCGTTAGTTACTGCCGAACATATCTTTAATCCAGCCAGCGACACCATCGCTCTTCTCTTGCTGCTGTGGCGGCTGTTGCTGAGGCTGCTGCTGTTGCGGCGGCGGAGTTGACTGATCGAACGGATTACCCTGCTGCGGCTGTTGCTGCACCGGGTTCTGCTGACACAGCGTTTCCGGGCTGGTCGTCCAGACCGGCAGTGAACGCACACCGCCACCGCCACACACAAAGTTGCCCATATCATCCACGCCCATGGTGGTGATATCTTCCGGCGGCGTCAGATCCAGCGGAATCGGCGACTGGTTGGCCAGATAGCGCTGATAGATAGCCATCGCCCCACTCGCACCGTACAGCTTCGTCGGCTGGTTATTATCACGACCAACCCAGGTAATCGTCACTTCACGCCCGTCGATACCAGCAAACCAGGTATCGACGTTGTTGTTGGTGGTACCGGTTTTACCTGCCAGATGCAGCCCTGGATATTTCGCACCGAGCTGACGCCCCGTACCGCGCTGAACAACCTGCTGCATGGTCCACAGGGTCAGGTAGGCCGCCTGCGCAGGCACCGCGCGCTCAGACTGCGGGTAACTCTGGTAGAGCACCGTACCATCTTCCGCAATGACTGAACGCAGCGCGGACAACGTTGCACGGTTACCACCGCTGGCGATAGTCTGGAACGCCTGCGCCACTTCAATCGGCGTCAGGTTGAGTGCCCCCAGCAGCATGGACGGGTTAGCCGTTAACTGGTCTTTAGGCGCACCTAATTTCAACCAGGTATCGGTTACCGCAGGCAGACCCATCGCCATCCCAAGGTTCACCGTCGGCACGTTCATGGAGCGTGTTAACGCATCCACCAGCATCACCTGGCCGCTAAAGCGGTGATCGTCGTTCTGCGGTGCCCAGGTCTGACCATTCGACAGACGCAGTGAAATCGGCGCATCGGCAATGGAAGTATTCAGACGGAATTTATCCGGCTGGCTTAATGCTGTCAGGTAGGTCGCCGGTTTTGCCAGCGAACCGATAGAACGGCGCGCCTGCATCGCACGGTTATAGCCCGCAAACTGCGGCGTCGCCCCACCCACCATGGCCCGAACCTCGCCACTGAAGCGATCCACAACCACCATCGCGGTTTCCAGATCGTCCAGCTTACGCTGCTTGATCAAGGCCGGAATGCCCTCCACCGCCGCTTTTTCTGCCGCATCCTGCGCAACAGAATCAAAGGTGGTGAAAATCTTCACACCCGACAAGTCCTTCACTTTATCATCGCCGAGTTTAGCCTGAAGCTCCTGACGGACCATCTGCATAAACGCAGGCTGCGGTGATATCACGCCGCCGCGCGGCTGTACGCCAAGCGGACGGGCGCTGAGCATGTCGTACAGATCCTGGTCGATGACCTTCTGCTCTTGCATCAGGCGCAGGACAAGGTTACGTCGCTCCAGGGCCAGTTTAGGGTTACGCCACGGGTTATAGATTGACGCGCCTTTCACCATCCCGACCAACATAGCCTGCTGATCAAGACTCAGCTCTTCCACCGGACGGCCAAAGTAGTAAAGGCTTGCTAACGGGAAACCACGGATTTCGTTATCGCCGCTCTGCCCAAGGTAAACTTCGTTCATGTACAGCTCAAGGATACGATCCTTGCTGTAGCGGGCATCGACGATCAGCGCCATATAGGCTTCGTTAGCCTTACGCCAGTAGGATCGCTCGCTGCTCAGGAACAGGTTTTTTACCAGTTGCTGGGTCAGCGTACTCGCCCCCTGCACCGTACGCCCGGCGGTCAGGTTCGCCAGCACCGCACGACCAATCGAGTAGAAGCTAATGCCGTCATGCTCGTAGAAATGGCGGTCTTCGGTCGCCAGCAGCGTATCCACCAGCAGGTCCGGGAAGCCGCTGCGCGGTACAAACAGACGTTGTTCGCCGTTTGGCGACGAAAGCATGGTGATCAAACGCGGGTCGAGACGGAAGAAACCGAACTGACGGTTGCTGTCCATGTTCTCAATGCTGTCGAGTCGGTCGCCATCAAACGTCAGGCGTGCGCGGACCTGCCCCTCTTTACTGTCAGGGAAGTCAAACGGACGGCGGATCATCTCGATGCTTTTCGCCTGCACGGTAAACTCGCCAGGACGCGTCATCTTCGTCACCTGACGGTACTGCGTGGCTTCCAGCAGTTTAACCATCTCGTTTTTGCTGATGGGCATATCCGGCTCAAGGTTGACCATACGGCCATACACCGCAGCCGGCAATTGCCATACTTTGCCATCGATACGGCTACGGATCTTCTGATCCAGGTACACGCCATAAATGGCGAGTAGTACCGCACCCACGATACAAATTTTCAACAGCAGCCAGAACCAACGGCGCTTACCGCGAGGTTTACCGCCTTTACCTTTTCCTTTGCGTGGCGCTGAGTCCTGCTCATCGCCATCATCATCTTCGTACTCGTCGTATTCCTCTTCTCTGACTCGACGACGACTTACTTTTTCTTTTGCCGGACGTGAAGGTCTGCTCTTACGTCCAATTGGCTCGCGGTCATTCCCCGCCATGCTCTCTCTCCGCAACATTCAGGCGCAAGGGCCTGATTCTCAGTTCTTCCGCCTCCAGGCAGAAGAAGAAATCTCTCAAAATAAACAACAGATTTTCTCAACGAGAAAATCTTTAGTGTTTGCTCCCTCTCCCTGTGGGAGAGGGCCGGGGTGAGGGCGCCAGCCTACCCTGCCCTCAACTACGAATACTTTTTAGTGCGCCGCGTCGGCGCGGCATTTGCCGGATCGTCTGGCCAGACATGTTTCGGGTAGCGCCCTTTCATCTCTTTTTGCACTTCGCGGTATGCGCCCTGCCAGAACGCCGCTAAATCGCGCGTAATTTGCAGCGGGCGCTGAGCCGGCGAAAGCAGCTCCAGCACCAGCGCAACGCGCCCCTGAGCGATAACAGGTGTCGTCGCCTCACCAAACATCTCCTGCATACGCACCGCCAGAGCAGGCGGATTATCTTCATGATAACGAATGGCAATCCGGCTTCCTGTCGGCACAGTGTAATGCCCAGGCAGTTCACTATCCAGACGTTGACGCAAAGGCCAGGGTAAGAAAGCTTTTAATGCTTCGCCCACATCCAGCGCTTTCAGCGCACGAAGGGAATGCACGCCCCCCATTTGCGGCAACAACCAGCTTTCCAGAGAAGCAAGCAGCGAAGCGTCATCTACCGCAGGCCATGCCTCTTCCGGCAACCATTTCGCCGCGCAGTGTAAACGCAGACGTAACTGTTTCGCCTCTGGCGTCCAGTTAAGGACATCCAGCCCTTTATCGCGTATCCCGTTGAGCATCGCCTGATGCAATTCTTCTTCCGGAAGCTTCGCCAGCGGCTGAACTTTCACCGTCAGTTGACCAATCCGGCTACGACGAAACGCCTTTAAGGTTCCCTGGGCCTCATCCCATTCCACAGAGTCAGACGGCTGAACAATATGCGGACAGGCCGCCATTAACCGATCAATGTCCAACGGCAGCGCCAGCAAAATACGGGCATCCGGCGACTGGCTTCCCTGTAACAATAGCGGCGCAAGCACCCATTCATGACGATTAAGCGCATCGTCCGCATCCAGCATTGCGCCCATGCCATTTGCCAACTGATACCGCCCGTCCTGGCCACGTCTGCGCGCAATGCGGTCGGCAAAGGCGCTGGCAAGCAACGGTGCCAACAGGTCGCTATCGGGCTCCCCTTCCGCACTTTTCAACCGCCGAATCAGTTGTCGGGCCCGCTGCTGCCACTGAGGCTGATTGCGGGAAAAGGCGCTACGCAAATCGGTGTTTCCACCGCGAGGCGGCTCTTCAAGGATGGCAGCCAGTTTCGCCGCCGTTGCCACTTCATCCGCATTGCTGGCGCTCGCTAACATCGCAGCGAGGCGCGGATCGTTACCTAACGATGCCATTTTTTTCCCGAATGGCGACAGGCGATCGCCTTCAAGCGCCCGCAGTTGCGTCAACAACCGCTTCGCTGCGGCAAGATTAGTCGTCGGCGGTAAATCCAGCCAGTTAAGTTGCGCCGGATCCTGGCATCCCCACTGTAACAACTCCATAAAAAGGCCAGACAAATCGCTTTGTAAAATCTCCGGCTCGCTCTGCGCCGCCGCCCTTTCGGCCTGTTCTTTGCCAGTCAGATGCAGGCAGATACCCGGTTCAAGACGTCCGGCACGCCCGGCACGCTGCGTCATCGACGCCTGGCTCACGCGCTGAGTGACAAGCCTTGTTAGCCCTGTTCGCGAATCGAAACGGGCCACGCGTTCCTGGGCGCTGTCCACAACCAGGCGAATGCCTTCGATGGTCAGGCTGGTCTCAGCGATATTCGTGGCCAGCACGACTTTTCTTTTCCCGACTGGCGGGGGAAGAATGGCTTTGCGTTGTTCATTGAGTGGCAGCGCCCCATACAGCGGACAAAGCATCACATCCTCAGCGACCCGACTGGCCAGTTGTTCCTGTACACGCTGGATTTCCCCTACCCCCGGCAAAAACAGTAACAACGACCCCGATTGCGAACGCAGCAGATCGGCGGTCGCCACCGCGACCGCCTCGTCAACGCGCTGATGAGTGCTTAATGCCTGATAACGCCGTTCTACCGGGTACATACGCCCCTCTGAAATAATCAGCGGCGCATCCGGAAGTAGCGTCTGCAGGCGACTGTTATCAAGGGTGGCTGACATGACCAGCAGTTTAAGGTCATCGCGCAATCCCTGCTGAACATCCAGCAACAGCGCCAGCGCCAGATCGGCCTGCAGGCTACGTTCGTGAAATTCATCAAGGATCACCAGACCAACGCCGTTCAGCTCGGGATCGTGCTGGATCATTCGCGTCAGGATCCCCTCCGTTACTACTTCCAGACGTGTATTCGGCCCAATACAGGTTTGAGCTCTCATCCGGTAGCCGACGGTGTCGCCGGGCTGCTCATTAAGCGACTCCGCCAGCCGTTGCGCAACGTTACGGGCAGCCAGTCTGCGCGGTTCAAGCAGTAAAATACGTCCGTCAATGCCGCCTTGCTGCAACAATTGCAGCGGCAGCCAGGTTGACTTCCCCGCGCCTGTTGGGGCGGTCAGCAGTACCTGGGGCGCGCGTTGTAACGCATGGAGAAGGTCGGGTAATACGGCAGCAACCGGCAGTAAGGACACACAAGGCTCCAGAGGACTCACATTGATAAGGACGGTGCCAATTGTACATGAACTGCGGCGCTTTGGAGCGCCGAAGCATTTGCGGGCGCCCGTCTGCCATTGTAGCATCGCGACAAACCCTAACTGAGTGCCTGTCATGTCTGAATCGAAAAGGCTGTTTTTCGCCATCGAATTGCCCGACGCCACCCGTCAGGAGGTGGTGCGCTGGCGGGCGGAACATTTCCCACAGGATGCCGGGCGGCCAGTTGCGGCAGCAAACTTACATCTGACGCTGGCGTTTTTAGGGGAAGTGAGTGCGGAAAAACAGCGTGCGCTGGAAATCCTGGCCGGGCGCATTCGCCAGCCGGGCTTTACGCTACAACTGGATGACGCCGGGCAATGGCTGCGTTCACGTGTTGTCTGGCTAGGTTGTCGCCAGTCACCACGCGGGCTGTTGCAACTGGCGGATATGTTGCGCGCCCAGGCTTCACGTAGCGGATGCTGGCAAAGCCCGACGCCGTTTCATCCTCATATCACGCTGCTGCGCGATGCCAGTCATGCGGTCACGATACCGCCGCCGGGCTTTCACTGGACTTTTCCTGTTACAGAATTTGTCTTATATGAATCGCAGTTTGCCGCAGGACGTCTGCGTTATACGGCGTTAAACCGCTGGACGTTAAAAACATAAAAAGGATACGTCATGGAATTTTCGCCCCCCCTCCGATCCGCCACGCTTATTCAGCGCTATAAGCGGTTCCTTGCCGATGTGATCACCCCAGAAGGCGAAACGCTGACAATCCATTGCCCTAATACTGGCGCAATGACCGGTTGTGCAACACCTGGCGATACGGTTTGGTATTCCACATCAGAAAATACTAAACGCAAATATCCGCATACCTGGGAATTAACGCAAACCCAACAGGGCGCCTTTATTTGCATTAATACGCTTCGCGCTAATACGTTAACGAAGGAAGCGATCCAGCTAAACCGTCTGCCTGAGCTGTTGGGTTACAGCACACTGAAAAATGAAGTGAAATATGGTGCCGAAGGCAGCAGAATTGATTTTCTGTTACAGGCAGATGGTCGCCGCAACTGCTATATTGAAGTTAAATCAGTAACGCTCGCCGAGCGGGAATGCGGTTTTTTCCCTGATGCCGTTACGCTACGCGGACAAAAACATCTGCGTGAGTTAATGAGCGTAGCGGCCAGCGGCGACCGCGCAGTTATACTGTTTGCCGTGCTGCATTCAGCCGTTGAACATTTTTCTCCAGCGCGCCATATTGATGAGAAATACGCACGATTGCTAAAGGAAGCACAAAATCAGGGGGTAGAAATTCTGGCGGTAAAAGCGGAACTTTCTGCTACAAATATGACTCTGAGATTGCCGCTGCCTTTCACGATATAGGGCAGCCATTGAATAATAAGTGTTCTGGTCGCGTGCGCAAATACGCTTTTCCTCACAGGCTTGTCAAGTGTTACGTTTAGATATTTGCCATCCGGAAAAGCATCTGCTATTTATAGCGGCCTGATTTTCCCCCAACACGGGGATCGATAGTGCGTGTTAAGGAGAAGCAACATGCAAGAAGGGCAAAACCGTAAAACATCGTCCCTGAGTATTCTCGCCATCGCTGGGGTGGAGCCGTATCAAGAGAAACCGGGCGAAGAGTATATGAATGAAGCCCAGCTGGCGCACTTCAGGCGTATTCTTGAAGCGTGGCGTAATCAACTCAGGGATGAAGTCGATCGCACCGTCACCCATATGCAGGATGAAGCAGCTAACTTCCCGGACCCGGTAGATCGTGCCGCACAGGAAGAAGAGTTCAGCCTCGAACTGCGTAACCGTGACCGCGAGCGTAAACTGATCAAAAAGATCGAGAAAACGCTGAAAAAAGTTGAAGACGAAGATTTCGGCTACTGCGAATCCTGCGGTGTTGAAATCGGCATTCGCCGCCTGGAAGCGCGTCCGACCGCTGACCTGTGCATCGATTGCAAAACACTGGCGGAAATCCGCGAAAAACAGATGGCGGGTTAATTCGCTTCTGGCCGACCATCGGTCACCCCCTCAGACGGCGCAGCGCTGATTCCAGCCTGCGCCTTCAAATCATGCTGTGCTATAGTCGGGGAAAATTTCCCGTATTGTCGGCCTTTCCCGTTCTTTATGTCTGACTCTCACTATATCGGGCGCTTTGCGCCATCACCGTCCGGTGAACTCCATTTTGGCTCGCTGATTGCTGCACTGGGTAGCTACCTGCAGGCGCGCGCGCAGCAGGGTATCTGGCGAGTACGTATCGAAGATATTGATCCCCCGCGTGAAGTCCCCGGCGCCGCAGACACCATCCTGCGCCAGCTTGAGCATTACGGCCTGTGCTGGGACGGAGACGTGCTCTGGCAATCACAACGTCATGAGGCCTACCGCGAGGCGCTGGACTGGCTTCATACCCAGGGGCTGAGTTACTACTGCACCTGTACGCGGGCGCGTATTCAGAGCGAGGGGGGCATCTATGACGGCCATTGCCGTCGCGCTAATAATGGCCCGGAAAATGCGGCTGTGCGTCTGGTACAGCAACATCCGGTGCTCCATTTTCACGACAGACTGCGCGGCGAACTCTATGCGGATGAAAAACTGGCGCGCGAAGATTTTATTATTCATCGCCGGGATGGCCTGTTTGCCTATAATCTCGCCGTCGTGGTTGACGATCATTTTCAGGGCATCACGGAAATTGTGCGCGGCGCGGATTTAATTGAACCCACGGTGAGGCAAATTTCGCTGTACCAACAATTTGGCTGGCCGGTACCGCAGTATGTCCATCTGCCGCTGGCGTTAAATGCAGAGGGGAACAAACTCTCCAAGCAAAACCACGCGCCCGCCTTGCCCGGCGGCGATCCTCGCCCCATAATAATCAGGGCGTTACAATTCTTAAACCAGAGCGCAACAAATGAGTGGCAGGATCTCAGCGTCGATGATTTATTGAAAAATGCGGTGGCGAACTGGACGCTCGCCGATGTGCCCATTGCAGTGGATGTGAATACGGCATTCTCAAACGCCTCGCGCTGAGCTATGATTAGCCGCTATTTTTTTGTCCTGACGTTTGACACTACCGAGGTGCACTATTTTTACCCGAGTCGCTAATTTTTGCCGAAAGGTGCTAAGTCGCGAAGAGAGCATGGTCGTTGAGGCTATCGTACAACCTCAGATGACGGTTATCCCGCGTGAACAGCACGCTATTTCACGCAAAGATATCAGTGAAAATGCGCTCAAGGTCCTCTACCGCCTGAACAAAGCCGGTTATGAGGCTTATCTCGTCGGTGGTGGCGTGCGTGATTTATTGCTGGGCAAAAAACCAAAAGATTTTGACGTCACAACGAACGCCACGCCGGACCAGGTGCGTAAATTATTCCGCAACTGTCGCCTGGTGGGTCGCCGTTTCCGCCTCGCCCACGTTATGTTTGGGCCAGAAATCATCGAAGTCGCGACCTTTCGTGGTCATCACGAAGATACCGAAGCCGACCGCACCACGTCTCAGCGTGGGCAAAATGGCATGTTGCTGCGCGACAATATTTTCGGTTCTATCGAAGAAGACGCCCAGCGTCGCGATTTCACCATTAACAGTCTTTATTACAGCGTAGCTGACTTCACCGTACGTGATTATGTCGGCGGCATGCGCGATCTGGAAGAAGGCGTTATTCGCCTGATTGGGAACCCGGAAACCCGCTATCGCGAAGACCCGGTACGCATGCTGCGTGCGGTGCGTTTTGCCGCAAAACTGGGGATGGCGATCAGCGCGGAGACCGCCGAACCCATTCCTCGTCTGGCCGCCCTGATCAACGACGTTCCTCCTGCGCGCCTGTTTGAAGAGTCGCTGAAATTACTGCAGGCGGGCTATGGTTTTGATACCTACACCCTGCTACGTGAATACAATCTCTTCCAGCCCCTGTTCCCAACCATCAGCCGCTTCTTCACCGAAAACGGTGACAGCCCGATGGAACGCATCATTGCTCAGGTACTGAAAAACACCGATACCCGCATTCACAACGATATGCGCGTTAATCCGGCGTTTTTGTTTGCCGCTATGTTCTGGTATCCGCTGCTGGAAACCGCACAGCGTATTACCCAGGAAGGCGGCCTTGCGTATTACGACGCCTTTGCGCTTGCCATGAATGATGTGCTTGATGAAGCCTGCCGTTCACTGGCCATTCCGAAACGCATCACCTCGCTGATTCGCGATATCTGGCAGCTCCAGTTGCGTATGTCCCGCCGTCAGGGTAAACGCGCGTGGAAACTGATGGAGCATCCAAAATTCCGGGCGGCCTACGATCTGCTGGCCCTGCGTGCCGAGGTGGAAAACAACGGTGAACTGCAGCGCCTGGTGAAATGGTGGGGAGAATTTCAGGTTTCCGCACCGCCGGAGCAGAAAGATATGCTTGACGACCTTGGCGATGAACCCGCTGTTCGTCGTCGCCACCGCCGACCGCGCAAACGCGCGCCGCGCCGCGAAGGCAGCGCGTAATATCATCCCATTCAGGCCTGCCGCGTGCAGGCCTGATGCTATACAGAAACAAAAAACGCAGGAGCCTGTATGTCCCCGACCCTTTGCTATATCGCCATCGGCAGTAATCTCGCATCGCCCCTGGAACAGGTAAAGGCAGCGCTGGACGCCCTTGGAGAGATCCCGCAAAGCCGCGTGGTCGCTGTCTCTGCGTTCTACCGCACGCCTCCGCTTGGCCCGCAGGATCAGCCCGACTATCTGAATGCCGCTGTCGCGCTGGAAACCACACTTGAAGCCGACGCGCTGCTTGACCATACCCAGCGTATTGAACTGCAGCAGGGGCGCGTGCGCAAAGCCGAGCGCTGGGGGCCGCGCACGCTGGACCTGGACATCATGCTGTTTGGCGATCGGGTCATTCAGACACCGCGTCTTACCGTTCCTCACTACGACATGAGAAATCGCGGCTTTATGCTGTGGCCGTTATTTGAAATTGCTCCTGCGCTGGTCTTTCCTGATGGTGTGACGCTGGCCGCTGCCCTTACAGAATGCGCTGCGGACAAACCTGCCTTGTGGTAAAACGCTTTTCTGGCGCATCTGATGTGATCGGTGTTAAACGATTGCCTAAAATCATTGTTCACCTGAACGTTGCTGTTAGAATGCGCCAGAATTCGTTTTTAGCCATCAGGAAACGTTATGAAACCCACCACCATCTCCTGGCTGCTTAAGTGCAAACAGGAAAAGAAACGCTTCGCTACCATCACAGCCTACGATTACAGCTTCGCTAAACTGTTCGCCGAAGAAGGCATCAACGTGATGTTAGTTGGCGACTCGTTAGGGATGACGGTACAAGGTCATGATTCCACCCTGCCAGTGACGGTAGACGACATTGCCTATCACACGCGCGCAGTGCGTCGTGGTGCCCCTCATTGTTTGCTGCTGGCCGACCTGCCGTTTATGGCGTACGCCACCCCGGAGCAGGCATTTGAAAACGCCGCCACCGTGATGCGTGCCGGGGCCAACATGGTAAAAATCGAAGGCGGTCGCTGGCTGAGTGACACGGTAAAAAGGCTCACCGAACGCGCTGTGCCGGTATGCGGGCATTTGGGGTTAACACCGCAGTCCGTGAATATCTTCGGAGGCTATAAAGTTCAGGGGCGCGGCGATGCTGGCCAAACATTGCTGGACGATGCGCTGGCGCTGGAAGCCGCAGGCGCACAGTTGCTGGTTCTGGAATGTGTGCCGGTCGAGCTGGCAAAGCGCGTCACGCAAGCGCTGACTATTCCGGTAATTGGTATCGGCGCAGGCAACGTCACAGACGGCCAGATTTTGGTGATGCACGACGCCTTCGGCATTACCGGCGGTCATATCCCAAAATTTGCGAAAAACTTTCTGAGCGAGGCTGGCGACATGCGCGCTGCCGTGCGCCAGTATGTTGCCGATGTTGAGTCCGGGATTTACCCGGGCGAAGAACACAGTTTCCATTAAGGAGTGCCGTTGTGTTGATTATCGAAACCCTGCCGCTGCTGCGCCAGCATATCCGCAGAGCGCGTCAGGAAGGAAAACGGATTGCGCTGGTGCCTACGATGGGCAACCTGCACGATGGCCATATGACGCTGGTTGAGGAAGCCAAAACCCGGGCAGATGTGGTCGTAGTGAGCATCTTCGTCAACCCGATGCAGTTTGATCGCGCCGACGATCTGGCACGCTATCCGCGTACCCTGCAAGAAGATTGCGAAAAGCTGAATAAACGAAAAGTGGATTTTGTTTTCGCTCCTGCGCCGAATGATATTTATCCGCAGGGTACGGACACGCAAACCTATGTGGATGTTCCGGGCATCTCAACCATGCTTGAAGGCGCAAGCCGCCCCGGGCATTTTCGCGGAGTATCCACTATCGTCAGCAAGCTCTTTAATCTGGTCCAGCCGGATGTCGCCTGCTTTGGCGAGAAGGACTATCAGCAGTTGCAGTTGATCCGCAAAATGGTTGCCGATATGGGCTACGACATTGAGATTGTCGGGGTACCGACCGTGCGTGCGAAAGACGGTCTGGCGCTCAGCTCACGTAACGGCTATCTCACTGCCGAGCAACGTAAAATCGCACCCACGCTGAGCAAAATCATGAATGCAATGGCGGCAAAACTGCAGGCTGGCGAGCGTAATCTTGACGAGATCATTGCCCTGGCTGAACAGGAGCTGAATGACGCAGGTTTGCGTGCGGATGATATTCAGATCCGCGATGCAGACACGCTTCTGGAACTTGCGCAGACCAGCAAACGCGCGGTGATTTTGATGGCCGCCTGGCTGGGCCAGGCGCGTCTTATCGACAATAAAGTGGTTGAACTCACCCCCGTAGACAGGGGTTAAAAAACGGGCAATACTGCCCTGTTATCGGCCTGGTCTGGCGCTGTCGCCGGGCCGGGAAAATCTGGCCGGACAGCCAAATGCCGCCCGGCGATATACCTGTATTTCGTTACGCCATTAAAGGTAGAAGTTATGATTCGCACTATGCTGCAAGGCAAGCTCCACCGCGTCAAAGTGACACAGGCCGACCTGCACTACGAAGGTTCCTGCGCGATTGACCAGGATTTCCTTGAGGCGGCTGGTATCCTGGAATACGAAGCCATCGATATTTACAACGTCACCAACGGTAAGCGCTTTTCCACCTATGCTATCGCCGGTGAACGTGGTTCCCGCATTATTTCGGTCAACGGCGCCGCAGCGCATTGCGCTGATGTTGGCGATATCCTGATCATCGCAAGCTATGTCACCATGCCGGATGAACAAGCGCGTAGCTGGCAACCGAAAGTCGCCTATTTTGACGGTGACAATGAGATGAAACGCACGGCAAAAGCAGTACCGGTGCAGGTGGCATAAGTCATCCGGCGGTAAAGCATGATTGCCCCAATCAGGGGGAGAAGGCGTTATTAATGCAGTCAGTCTGGACACGGACAGCGCACAGAAACCGGAGCGTACACGCAGTACGTGAGGATTTCGAGCACTGCCCGGGTTCAAAATGACAAATAAAATAGCATCATTGCCCCAATCAGGGGGAGAAGGCGTTATTGATGCAGTCAGTCTGGACACGGACAGCGCACAGAAACCGGAGCGTACACGCAGTACGTGAGGGTTTCGAGCACTGCCCGGGTTCAAAATGACAAATAAAATAGCATGATTGCCCCAATCAGGGGGAGAAGGCGTTATTGATGCAGTCAGTCTGGACACGGACAGCGCGCAGAAACCGGAGCGTACACGCAGTACGTGAGGATTTCGAGCACTGCCCGGGTTCAAAATGACAAATAAAATAGCCTTATACCCCTGATTTTACCCCTGAGGCTGATTACTGATTAACCTCGACATCTCCTCCAGCGAATCCGTCTTTAAGATATACAGCCGTTTTAGCAAGTACGGATTATCTCCAGGCTTAACCTTTCCTCGAACCGTGGTCAGCGCAAGATGGAAACCGGCATCCTTCGCAGCTGCCAGCGCCTTGTCATCATAGCCCCCGAACGGATACGCCAGATACCATACATGCCGGTTGAATTGAGAAAGCGCGCGGCGTGAATGCTTGAAATCCATCAGGATATTGTCATAACTGCGACTTAGCAGGATCGGATGCCCCACGTCATCGGTGCGATGCAGAAAATGGGTATGCGACTGAAAATCAAAAACATGAGAAATTTGTTCCAGCTCAGAAATGCTCATGAACTGCAGGGATTTTGGATCCCAGAGTTGCGGTTTACGCTTAATGCGCGACGAAATAATAAAAGCGGTCGCCCTGAAACCATATTCATTTAACACCGGATAGGCGTAGCGACTGACCGATTTCAACCCGTCATCAAAGGTGATCACCACCGAACGTGCGGGGAGGTTCATCGCGTTGCGTACATAACCCTCCAGCTGATACATGTTTAACGTGGTATAGCCCTGGTCATGCAACCAGGTCATCTGGTTGGTAAAAGCGCGAAGAGAGGTCGTCGTCGAGGTGTGACGAAAACGCGTGTTTTCCTCATCTTCCAGAATATGGTGGTAAGTAAGCACCGGGATACCGTTATCTTCCTGCGCATCCAGGCTACTGATCCACGCCAGCCGTTCGCCAATGCGAATCTGATACCAGGTCTGGTTAAGTCTGTCTTTCAGTTTGCTAATGATGGGATAACGCAGATTTCCGGCCAGCGTACCCAGTTGCTCACTGGTATTATCCGCCTCGTTATACATTGGCGTATCACGCCAGGTGATCAGATTTTGATTACTCAGGGGCTTATTCAGGTCACCGAGGCTGTCCTGCACCTTTTCATTGCCACGAACCGTCCCCAGATGCCCTTTATCAATCCACGCCTTGCCGAAACCAAAGCGAAATTCGTAATAGTCTTCCGCCCCCGGCACCACAGCCAGAATTTGCCCGGCGCGGATATTGCCAACGGTCATAACATTGTTGCCAATCTGCGCCCATATGTCGGCATCTTCCGTAATTTGCATGTAACGAGCAGGATCGGGATTTTCACTAACGAGACGGGCAGAAACGCTATATGACACCAGCAAGAACAGAATGAGGAGAAAACGAGGCATGCACCCAACCAGGCTAAATATAATTTAGATTATTGTAGGAAAAAGAAAAATGAATACCAACGTTTATTTTTCATACAAATCATGTAACAACACAAACGGCGGATTTTTCTGCTGCTGATGCCAGAGACTGCTTACCCCCGGCGCGCCAGCGACCACAATCTGGTTACGAAAATCGGCGCTGCTGCAAAATTCACGCAACGGATACATCGCTTCCAGCAACGTAGCATCAACGCCGGATATCACTTCACAATGCTCATGCTTATGGCTCATTAGCGAGGCGGCACGATAAGGTGCGGCACCGGAAATATCCGTTAAAAAAACCACGCCCTCGCCGGAATCTGTTTCATGTAATGCATCGCAAATCATACGGCTGAGCATATTGGTGCTAAGCCCCTGGCGAAAGTTAACCGCCCTGCACTGCGTAAGCGGACCAAAGCGGCACTCCAGACTGTCCAGCATCTCCTGCGCCAGCTCACCATGGCACGTAATGACCCATCCCAGCATACGTATCTCCTTAGCAGACTTGCAGTTTAGCCAGGTGACCATCAGCCGTCGGTGACAGATATCATAGATTAAAAGGGCAAGGAGAACCCGGCGACGAACGCCGCCGGGAAAGGGTGATTAACTGCGCAGACCGCGTCCACGCTGGATTAAGTACCAGCACAACAGATAAAAAGCGATGATAAACACTGCCAAAACCGCCACCGTGGTGAAAAGCGGCACATCGGTAATACCAAGGAAACCAAAGCGGAAACCGCTAATCATGTAAACAATGGGGTTGAGGTGAGACAGCGCCTGCCAGAACGGTGGTAACAGCGTGAGCGAATAGAACACCCCGCCAAGATAGGTCAGCGGCGTCAGAACAAATGTTGGGATCAGGCTGATGTCATCGAAGGTCGTCGCAAAAACCGCATTCAGCAGTCCCGCCAGCGAGAACAATACCGCGGTCAACAATAGCGTTAACGCAACGAAGACCCACGAATGAACCTGAAAAGGCACGAAAAACAGCGACACGGCGGTCACCAGCACCCCAACACACAAACCGCGCGCCACACCGCCGCCTACATACCCGGCAATAATTACGTGGGTTGGCACCGGGGCGACCAGCAGCTCTTCAATATTGCGTTGAAACTTGGCGCTGAAAAATGATGACGCCACGTTTGCATAGGCGTTGGTGATCACAGCCATCATGATAAGACCCGGCACGATAAACTGCATATAGGTAAAACCATGCATTTCACCGATACGTGAGCCAATCAGGTTGCCAAAGATAATAAAGTAGAGCGTCATGGTAATGACCGGCGGCACCAGCGTCTGTATCCAGATACGCATAAACCGTTGAATTTCTTTATGCCAGATACTTTTCAACGCCACCCAGTAAAGCTGCATCATGCGTGCTCTCCTTTTTTCTCATGCACCAGCGTGACGAATAGCTCTTCCAGTCGGTTAGCCTTGTTGCGCATACTTAAGACCTGTACGCCCTGCGCGCTAAGCTGGCTGAACACGCTGTTTATCCCCTGTTCACGTAGCACTTCGACCTCCAGGGTCGAGGTATCCACCAGCCGATACTGGTAACCTTCCAGCTTGGGTAACGGGCTTTTCGTTGCCAGATCAAGGATAAAAGTTTCCGATTTCAGCTTCGCCAAAAGCGACTTCATTGAGGTGTTCTCAATCAGCTCACCGCTCTGAATAATGCCAATGTTACGGCACAGCATCTCCGCTTCTTCCAGATAATGGGTGGTCAGAATGATAGTGGTGCCTTTGTCATTGAGATCCTTAAGGAAGCCCCACATAGAACGACGCAGTTCGATATCCACCCCGGCAGTAGGCTCATCAAGAATCAACAACTTTGGCTCATGCATCAACGCACGGGCAATCATCAAACGACGCTTCATCCCGCCCGACAACATGCGTGCACGTTCGTTACGCTTTTCCCACAGATCGAGCTGATTCAGGTATTTTTCGCTGCGTTCAAGCGCATCTTTACGTTCAACGCCGTAGTAACCCGCCTGGTTCACCACAATCTGCTGTACGGTTTCAAACGGGTTAAAATTGAACTCCTGAGGAACAAGACCGAGCTGCCGTTTGGCATTAACGATGTCTTTTTCCAGGTCATAACCGAAGACACTCACCCGTCCGGACGTTTTATTTACCAGTGAACTGATGATACCTATGGTGGTAGATTTTCCTGCGCCGTTTGGTCCCAGTAACGCGTAAAAATCCCCCGCTTCGACTTTAAGATCAATACCACGTAGCGCATGAACGCCGCCCGGGTAGGTTTTTTTAAGCTGCTCAAGCTCCAGTGCAATGGTCATGAATTTTCACTTACCTTATTCTTACACTCGATGTGTGGTTTAAAAAACATGGGAGTTGACCTATATTAGCGCAACGCACTTATTTGGTTACAGGTCGTTAACTTCCATGAAAGACATAGATACACTCATCAGCAACAATGCACTATGGTCAAAAATGCTGGTGGAAGAGGATCCCGGCTTTTTCGAAAAACTGGCGCAAGCGCAGAAACCGCGTTTTCTATGGATTGGATGTTCTGACAGTCGCGTTCCCGCAGAACGCCTTACCGGCCTTGAGCCAGGCGAACTGTTTGTTCACCGTAACGTTGCCAACCTGGTTATTCATACCGACCTGAACTGCCTTTCTGTCGTTCAGTACGCGGTTGACGTACTGGAGGTTGAGCATATCATCATCTGCGGCCACTACGGCTGTGGTGGTGTGCAGGCAGCGGTGGAAAACCCGGAACTGGGGCTGATAAACAACTGGCTGCTGCATATTCGCGATATCTGGTTCAAGCATAGTTCGTTGCTTGGCGAGATGCCGCAGGAGCGCCGCCTTGATACCCTGTGTGAGCTGAACGTGATGGAGCAGGTCTATAACCTCGGCCACTCCACCATTATGCAATCGGCCTGGAAACGTGGGCAAAAGGTCACGATTCACGGCTGGGCATATGGCATTCACGATGGTTTACTGCGTGACCTGGAAGTCACCGCAACGAACCGCGAAAGCCTGGAACAGCGTTACCGTCAGGGCGTTTCGAACCTCAGCAAGAAACACATCAATCACAGATAATCCTGCATTTCCGGCGGCATGATGCCAGCCGGAATGCGGCATCAGCCGGGCTAAGGCCCGGCTTTTTTATGCTTACTCTTCCAGCATCACGACTTTGCCGACATACGGCAGGTGGCGATAACGTTGCGCATAATCGATGCCATAACCCACCACGAATTCGTCCGGAATCGAAAAGCCGACAAATTCCACATCAACCTGCACTTCACGGCGCGACGGTTTATCGAGCAGGGTGCAAATAGACAGGGACTTCGGCTCGCGAAGGCTGAGAATTTCGCGCACTTTAGAGAGCGTATTGCCGGAATCGATAATATCTTCAACGATCAGAACGTCCTTACCGCGAATATCTTCATCCAGATCTTTGAGAATTTTAACATCGCGGGTCGAAGACATGCCGCTGCCATAGCTGGAGGCGGTCATAAAATCGACTTCATGCGGTACCTGAACTTCACGGCAAAGGTCCGCCATGAACATAAACGAGCCGCGCAGCAGGCCTACCAGCACCATTTCACTGCCGCTGTCCTGATAACGTTCTGTGATTTGACGACCCAATTCGGCGATACGCGCTTTGATCTCCGCTTCCGGGATCATCACTTCAACACTATGTTTCATTTTAAATAACCATATGATTTAAATAATAAATCACTCAATAACCTGCTTATTGCTTTGGTTACTGAAGCGCAAGGCGTGCAGTATACCAGCAAACGCATTTCCGATGCTTATCTGTCGATAAAGCTCATTTTGTGATGACGATCACACTTGTTAAATCCTATAATTAGTTGCTACTAAAATATTAATGAATTTGGTGAGTGTCTTTTTATGGCTGAAACAAAAACGCAACGGTCAGGTATCCTCGTGATACTGACAGCGCTGTTCGCAGCATTCTGCGGACTTTGGTTACTGATCGGCGGGGTATGGCTGGTCTCCCTTGGCGGCTCCTGGTACTACCCCATCGCGGGTATTATCATGCTGGGCGTCACCGCGCTTTTATGGCGACGTAAGCGTTCTGCGCTATGGCTGTATGCCGCGTTGCTGCTGGCGACCATGATTTGGGGCGTATGGGAGGTGGGCTTCGACTTTTGGGCGCTCACGCCGCGCAGCGATATCCTGGTCTTCTTCGGTATCTGGCTGATTCTGCCCTTTGTCTGGCGCAGATTGATTTTTCCTTCCGGCGGTGCAGTTGCCGCACTGGTGGTAGCACTGCTGATTAGCGGCGGCATTCTCACGTGGGCTGGTTTTAATGACCCACAAGAAGTGAACGGAACGCTGAAAGCGGATGCCACGCCAGCCGCCCCTATCTCACAGGTAGCTGATGGCGACTGGCCGGCTTATGGCCGCAATCAGGAAGGTCAACGCTATTCTCCGCTCAAACAGATTAATGCCGATAACGTCAAAAATCTGAAGGAAGCCTGGGTGTTCCGCACCGGCGACCTGAAGCTGCCGACTGACCCGGGTGAATTGACCAACGAAGTGACGCCAATCAAAGTGGGCGACACCCTTTATCTGTGTACCGCTCACCAGCGCCTGTTTGCACTGGACGCATCGACCGGGAAAGAGAAATGGCATTTTGACCCGCAGTTAAATGCCAACCAGTCCTTCCAGCATGTGACCTGTCGCGGCGTTTCTTATCATGAAGCACGTGCAGATAACGCCAGCCCGGATGTCGTGGCAGATTGCCCGCGCCGCATTATGCTGCCGGTAAACGATGGGCGTCTTTTTGCGATCAACGCCGACAACGGCAAGTTGTGCGAAACCTTTGCCAACAAAGGTATTCTGAATCTGCAGACCAACATGCCGGACACCACGCCGGGTCTGTATGAGCCGACCTCACCGCCGATCATTACCGATAAAGTGATTGTGATTGCCGGTTCGGTGACCGACAACTTCTCTACCCGTGAAACCTCTGGCGTTATCCGTGGTTTCGACGTGAACACCGGTAAGCTGCTGTGGGCCTTCGATCCGGGCGCGAAAGACCCGAACGCGATTCCGTCTGACGAACATAGATTTACCTTCAACTCGCCTAACTCGTGGGCGCCAGCCGCCTATGATGCGAAGCTGGACCTGGTGTATCTGCCAATGGGTGTGACCACCCCGGATATCTGGGGCGGCTATCGCACGCCGGAGCAGGAACGCTACGCCAGCTCCATCGTGGCCCTGAACGCCACCACCGGTAAACTGGCCTGGAGCTATCAGACGGTTCACCACGATCTGTGGGATATGGATATGCCGTCCCAGCCGACGCTGGCAGACATCACAGTTAACGGTAAAACGGTGCCGGTGATTTACGCCCCGGCGAAAACCGGCAACATCTTCGTGCTGGATCGCAGCAACGGTAAGCTGGTTGTCCCGGCGCCGGAAAAACCGGTTCCGCAGGGTGCGGCCAAAGGCGACTACGTGACCAAAACGCAGCCGTTCTCCGACCTGAGTTTCCGTCCGAAGAAAGATCTCAGCGGGGCGGATATGTGGGGCGCGACCATGTTCGACCAACTGGTCTGTCGCGTGATGTTCCATCAGTTGCGCTATGAAGGCATCTTCACCCCGCCATCTGAGCAAGGCACGCTGGTGTTCCCGGGTAACCTGGGGATGTTCGAATGGGGTGGTATCTCCGTTGACCCTAACCGTCAGGTGGCGATCGCCAACCCGATGGCGCTGCCGTTTGTGTCAAAACTGATCCCACGCGGTCCAGGCAACCCGATGGAACAGCCGAAAGATGCGAAAGGCAGTGGTACGGAAGCGGGGATTCAGCCGCAGTATGGCGTGCCTTTCGGCGTAACCCTGAACCCGTTCCTGTCCCCGTTTGGTCTGCCGTGTAAACAGCCAGCCTGGGGTTATATCTCCGCGCTGGATCTGAAAACCAATCAGGTTGTCTGGAAAAAACGTATTGGTACGCCGCAGGACAGCATGCCGTTCCCGATGCCGGTTCCGGTGCCATTCAATATGGGCATGCCGATGCTGGGCGGTCCGATTTCCACGGCGGGTAATGTGCTGTTTATCGCGGCAACCGCAGATAATTACCTGCGCGCATATAACATGAGCAACGGTGAGAAACTGTGGCAGGGTCGTTTACCAGCAGGCGGACAGGCGACGCCAATGACCTATGAAGTGAATGGCAAGCAGTATGTTGTCATCTCTGCAGGCGGTCACGGTTCGTTTGGTACGAAGATGGGCGACTATATTGTTGCCTACGCCCTGCCGGACGAGAAGTAAGAAACCGTTCCCTCATCCCGCACAAGGTAAAAGCAAAAAGGCAACGCACGTTGCCTTTTTTAATGTTTTCTCCCTCTCCCCGTGGGGTGAGGGATCCTCATAAAAATGCGAGCACGACCTGTCCCCTCTCCCCGAGGGAGAGGGCCAGGGTTAGGGGGAAAATGCGGCGCTGGTGGTCATTCCGTTCACCTTATGTTCGGTGCTTTTCTATAACGACAGCACCCGTGAACGTGCCAGGGTGGCTCATCGCCACCACCCTGGCAACCCGGGCTCCCGGCAGGAAAATCGCCGCTTCGCGGTCCACTCGTCTTATGTCGTCTGACTTTCGGGTCGGGGACCAGCCTGCGTCCTTGCAGGCTATCCCCTCCGCCCGCTTCCCTGCGGGCGGCCCCGGTCAGCCGTCAACGCCTCATCGATTTTTAGCCGGACCCTGTCATCGCGGTAACTATTTTATTCTCATTACGCGGTGTTATCGCTGTAAAACGTAATATGACCGGGGATTACTCAGCCCTCAGGGAGAGGGCATCAGACCGCACAAGGTAAAAGCAAAAAGGTAACGTACGTTGCTTTTTTAGTGTTTTCTCCCTCTCCCCGTGGGAGAGGGCCGGGGTGAGGGCATCAAACCGCAGAGTTGTCTTTTCCCCCTCACCCTAACCCTCAAGGGAGAGGGAACTGCATGGAGCCGATTTCCTAAACCGTAAACCCTACCATCATCCCCGTATCCTCATGTTCCAGCAGATGACAGTGCGCCATATAGGCATACTCTTTCGGCGCGTCGTGAGCAAAACGGACCAGCACTTCACTTTTCGCCCCTTCAACGCTGACAATATCTTTCCAGCCTGCGCGATGTGCGGCAGGCGGTTTACCGTTTTCCGACAGGATGCGGAACTGTGTGCCATGGATATGGAACGGATGCAGCATCATGTCGCCCTCACCGGAAATGACCCAACGCTCCCAGGTATCTTTCTGCGCGGCAAACGCAGGCACTTGCATATCAAATGCCTTGCCATTGATACGATTGGCGCTATGAAATTCCATTTCCCCATTACCGTGATTCATCTGCCCCATGTCGCCATGGTTCATGCTCATGTTCATACCACCGTGGTTCATCTGCATCTGACCATGGTTCATATTGCCATGGTGCATCCCCATACCTGCCATAGCAGCATCGCCGTATTTTTGCTGCAGAGCCTGCATACCCATCATGTCCAGCATCGGATCCATGGAGAGCTGTAGCGTCCGTTGTGTTAATCCTTCCAGCGCTGCCAGTCCAGGGAGCGTCGCCAGTGTGTCAGGCAAGGTACCGGATGCGGTTACCACCACCGGTTGAATACGCAACAGCGGATACGGCTTATCAAATGGCGCAACCGTCATCCCCATTTGCTGTACAGGCAACGTGACCAGATCGAAGACTTTATTATCTCGGGTCTCAACCAGTACCTCAAAGCGCTCTCCCGGCAACAGTGACAGCTCGCTGACTTTCACCGGAGAAGTCAGTAAGCCACCGTCACTGGCAATCACGTAAAGCGGGCGATTATCGCTGGCAGCTACGGTCAGCGAGCGAGCGTTACATCCATTGAGCAGGCGTAAACGCAGCCAGCCACGAGGTGCCGCATGCTGTGGATAGAGGGCGCCGTTCGTCAGTAATGTATCGCCAAACCACCCTACCGCCGCGCTCATCACATCCAGTTGATAATCAATCTGCCCGTCAGCGGCAAAGCGTTTGTCCTGCATAATGACCGGAATATCATCAATACCCCACTGCTGAGGCAGCCGTAACTTACGGCTGTTTTCATCTTCAATCAGCAGCAGTCCGGCCAGCCCCATTGCTACCTGATGGCCGGTTTTTCCATGTTGATGAGGGTGAAACCAGCAGGTTGATGCAGGCTGATCCGGCGTAAACGAGACCGTACGGCTATCGCCGGGCTTAATCACACCCTGCGGCCCGCCATCGACGTCACCCGATACTTCCAGCCCGTGCCAGTGTACGGTTGTCTCTTCCGCCAGCGCGTTGCGAATGGACACGTTAACGGTTTTCCCCTGACGCAGTTGAATCGCTGGCCCGAGCAGGCTGCCGTTATAGCCCCAGGTTGTTGCCTGCTTGCCCGCAAACGTCGACGTTCCTGTCTGAACCGTAAGCTGGATATGGTTTTGCGCATCGGCGCTCAGCAACGGGGGAATCGGTAACACGGGCCTTTCCGCCGCCAGCAAAGAACGACTCCAGAGCGGCAGTGCACTCGCCACGCCGAGCGCAGCAGAGTATTTCAAAAAATCACGACGTTGCATGTCCCTTTCCTTACTGTTATCAGCCTGGAATTTGAGCATAAACCCTCCCCTTGCCGGAAGGTCAAGAAATGTGGCTGTATTCGGACGATAATAAATATCGTCGCCTCGCCAACAGTGTGCTAACGTTTAATTTCCGTTATGCCGTGGTAGAAATAATGAAGACGCTTTTCAGAACGATTTTATTCGGCAGCCTGCTGGCTGTCTCCGCTAATAGCTACGCCCTGAATGAATCCGAAGCGGAAGATATGGCCGACCTTACGGCTGTATTTGTCTTTCTGAAAAATGACTGTGGCTATAACAATTTACCCAATGGACAGATTCGCCGGGCGCTGGTTTTCTTCGCACAGCAAAACCAGTGGGATCTGAGTAACTACGACTCCTGGGACATGAAATCGCTCGGCGAAGCAAGCTATCGCGACCTGAGTGGCATCCGCATTCCTACCGCCAAAAAATGCAAAGCGCTGGCGCGTGACTCGCTCAGCCTGCTCGCCTACGTGAAATAAGTTATTTCCAGCGAGGGACGCTGGCCGTGCATCCACAGTCAGAGTTAGCTATGATGTTGCGCCTGTTTTGAGCAGGTGTTAACAAAGGAGCAACCTATGGCCGATAACACGCTGTGGCACGAAACGCTGCACGACCAGTTTGGGCAATACTTTGCCGTTGATAAGGTGCTGTACCACGAGAAAACCGGGCACCAGGATCTTATCATTTTCGAAAACGCCGCTTTTGGCCGTGTCATGGCGCTTGATGGCGTGGTACAAACCACCGAACGCGACGAATTTATCTATCACGAAATGATGACCCACGTTCCGCTGCTCGCCCATGGCCGCGCGAAACAGGTGTTGATCATCGGCGGTGGCGATGGCGCCATGCTGCGTGAAGTCACCCGCCATAAAAATATCGAAACCATTACCATGGTGGAAATTGATGCCGGCGTCGTCTCTTTCTGCCGCCAGTATCTGCCGAAACACAACGCGGGCGCTTACGACGATCCCCGTTTCCAGTTGGTTATCGATGATGGCGTGAACTTTGTTACGCAAACCACGCAAACGTTTGACGTGATCATTTCCGACTGTACGGATCCGGTTGGTCCCGGCGAAAGCCTGTTTACCTCGGCGTTTTACGAAGGCTGCAAACGCTGCCTGAATCCTGGTGGCATCTTTGTCGCACAGAATGGCGTCTGCTTCCTGCAACAGGATGAAGCGTTAGACAGCCACCGTAAGCTCAGTCATTACTTCACCGATGTCGGGTTTTACCAGGCGGCTATTCCCACCTATTACGGTGGCATTATGACTTTCGCCTGGGCGACAGATAATGAAGCGCTACGTCACCTTTCCAGCGAGATTATTCAGGCGCGTTTCCATAACGCAGGCCTGACCTGCCGTTATTACAATCCGGCCATTCATACGGCAGCGTTTGCTCTGCCACAATATCTGCAAGACGCACTCTCTTCGCAGTCGTCCTAAGGAGAGATACGAAATTGAAAAAACTGAAACTGCATGGCTTTAACAACCTGACCAAGAGCCTGAGTTTTTGTATTTACGATATCTGCTATGCCAAAACGGAAGCAGAACGTGATGGGTATATCGCTTATATTGATGAACTCTATAACGCCAATCGTCTGACGGAAATCCTGACGGAAACCTGTAATATCATCGGAGCCAATATCCTCAATATCGCCCGTCAGGATTATGAGCCGCAGGGTGCGAGCGTGACTATTCTGGTCAGCGAAGAACCGGTCGACCCGCAGCTTATCGATAAAACCGAGCATCCCGGGCCGCTTCCCGAAGCCGTGGTCGCCCACCTCGATAAGAGCCATATTTGCGTACATACCTATCCGGAAAGCCACCCGGAAGGGGGACTATGCACTTTCCGCGCGGATATAGAAGTGTCGACCTGCGGGGTGATTTCACCGCTGAAAGCGCTGAATTACCTGATTCACCAGCTTGAATCGGACATTGTGACAATCGATTATCGCGTTCGCGGCTTTACCCGTGACGTCAACGGCATGAAGCACTTTATCGATCATGAGATCAATTCTATTCAGAACTTTATGTCAGAGGATATGAAGTCGCTGTATGACATGGTGGACGTGAACGTTTATCAGGAAAATATCTTTCACACCAAGATGTTGCTTAAAGAATTCGATCTTAAGCACTACATGTTCCATACCAAACCAGAAGAGCTGACAGCGCAGGAACGTAAAGAGATTACGGAAGCGCTATGGAAAGAGATGCGTGAAATTTACTACGGTCGCAACATTCCGGCCGTGTAACCCACAACGGAGCAAGGATGCTCCGGTCTGTTTGCCAGAGCGCATCGCTCATTCCAGTAAGTTTCGCGGGTCGCGCGATGTTCAGCGTGTTGTTTCGTCATGGAACCACTCCACGTCAACATTGGCAATATCAACACCGTACAGGCTGGCGACGGCGAGCAGCGACTCCATTATTCGTCTGCTGTTATGTTCCGCATCATGGCGCTGAGCGCGCGCTGAATTGCGCAAAAAATAACGGGAAATAAACGCTTTCATCTCAGTCTCCGCAAGCTATCCGGAAGACCATTCCAGCGCAAAAAATCGACAAAGGGAAATATGAAAAACAGCTGAGGTTTTTCACTACGCGCATTTACAGGGACAGAGCACCGGTTCCCGGCAATGCGGAAGACCGGTCCCGGAGAAGCAAGGGGTAAATTAACGCTGTTTAAGGAACTCGCGGTATGCCGCTACCACATTGAGAAAGTCTTCCACACCGCACATCGACAGGCTCTCTTCATCGTAATAGCTCATCCCCTCTTCCATCTCATCGCCTGAGAATTCGAGTTGGTTGGCACGCACCATGACCTCTTCGCCATCCATCCACAACGTATATTCATGCCCGGCGCGCTGCCACGAGCGTTCGCTGCCTTTCACGGTATGCGCTGCCTGCTCCACTTCATCAAGCAGGGCCAGGTTGTCTTTCACTTCTTCATTAAACCAGTGACCAACAGCTTCGTGGCCCATCGACATGCGCACTTTTACCACTCCGGTGATGTCGCGCAGAAATTCGTAATCCATAGTGTTTTCCTCTGCAAAGCCATTAGGGTAATTATCGCAGCAGAGAGGAAGAAAAAAAGCGTGGAGGGTGGGAGGAATGAAAATAAAAAGGTGAGAGCAAGACCCTGCGGCCTGATGCCCTCACCCCCAGCATTGGGTCAGGTGCGGTCTGATGCCCTCACCCCCAGCCCCTCTCCCACGGGAGAGGGTAGCATTTACACTGCCGTCTGGAAAATCACGCCGTCAGCTTTGTCCGTATACTGGTTCAACTGATCGAAGTTCAGATAACGGTAGGTATCCACCGCGGTCTTATCAACCTGAGCAATATAGGTCTGGTACTCTTCCGGCGTCGGCAGTTTGCCGAGCAGAGAAGCCACCGCCGCCAGTTCAGCCGACGCCAGGTAGACGTTAGCGCCAGTCCCTAAACGGTTCGGGAAGTTACGGGTTGAGGTGGAGACCACCGTCGCACCGTCAGCTACGCGCGCCTGGTTGCCCATACACAGGGAGCAGCCCGGGATCTCAATACGCGCGCCGCTCTTACCGAACACGCTGTAGTAGCCCTCTTCGGTCAACTGCGCGGCGTCCATACGGGTCGGCGGCGCAACCCACAGGCGGGTCGGCAGCTGGCCTTTATGCGCATCCAGCAGTTTACCGGCAGCACGGAAGTGGCCGATGTTAGTCATGCAGGAACCGATGAACACTTCATCGATCTGCGCGCCCTGAACATCAGAGAGCAGACGCGCATCGTCCGGATCGTTCGGCGCACACAGAATCGGCTCTTTAATTTCAGCCAGATCGATGTCGATCACCGCCGCGTATTCTGCGTCAGCATCGGCTTCCAGCAGTTGCGGATCCGCCAGCCATTTTTCCATGCCCTGGATACGGCGCTCCAGCGTACGACGATCGCCGTAGCCTTCGGCAATCATCCATTTCAGCAGGACAATGTTGGAATTCAGGTACTCGATAATCGGGTCTTTGTTCAGCTTGATAGTACAGCCGGCAGCAGAACGCTCAGCAGACGCATCGGTAAGCTCAAATGCCTGCTCGACTTTCAGATCCGGCAGACCTTCGATTTCCAGGATGCGGCCAGAGAAGATGTTTTTCTTCCCTTTCTTCTCAACGGTCAGCAGGCCTTGCTTGATAGCGTACAGCGGGATCGCATGAACCAGGTCACGCAGGGTAATGCCCGGCTGCATTTTACCTTTGAAGCGCACCAGTACCGATTCCGGCATATCCAGCGGCATCACGCCAGTCGCCGCCGCAAACGCCACCAGGCCGGAACCCGCCGGGAAGGAGATGCCGATCGGGAAACGGGTATGGGAGTCACCGCCGGTACCCACGGTATCCGGCAACAGCATACGGTTCAGCCAGGAGTGAATAACGCCATCGCCCGGACGCAGGGAGACGCCGCCACGGTTCATGATGAAGTCCGGCAGCGTATGATGGGTGGTCACGTCAACCGGCTTCGGATACGCCGCGGTGTGACAGAAGGACTGCATCACCAGGTCAGCAGAGAAGCCCAGGCATGCCAGGTCTTTCAGCTCATCACGGGTCATCGGACCGGTGGTGTCCTGAGAACCGACGGAGGTCATTTTCGGCTCGCAGTAAGCGCCCGGACGGATACCGGCCACGCCGCAGGCGCGACCGACCATTTTCTGCGCCAGAGAGTAACCACGGCTGCTTTCCGCCACGTCTTTCGCCTGACGGAAGACATCACTGTGCGGCAGACCCAGCGCTTCACGCGCTTTAGTGGTTAAACCACGGCCGATAATCAGCGGAATACGGCCACCGGCACGCACTTCGTCGACCAGCACGTCGGTTTTCAGCTCAAAGCTGGCCAGCAGTTCGTTGGTCTCGTGGTTACGCACTTCACCTTTGAACGGATACACGTCAATCACGTCACCCATATTCAGGTTTGACACATCCACTTCAATGGGCAGCGCGCCCGCATCTTCCATGGTGTTGAAGAAGATCGGCGCAATTTTACCGCCGAGGCACAGGCCGCCGCCGCGTTTGTTCGGCACATGAGGGATGTCATCCCCCATAAACCACAGTACGGAGTTGGTTGCAGACTTACGGGAAGAACCGGTCCCCACAACGTCACCCACGTAGGCCAGCGGGAACCCTTTTTTCTGCAGGGCTTCGATCTGTTTGATCGGGCCAACGCTGCCAGGCTGATCCGGCTCAATGCCTTCACGGGCGTTTTTCAACATCGCCAGGGCGTGCAGTGGGATATCCGGACGCGACCACGCATCCGGCGCCGGAGACAGGTCATCGGTGTTAGTCTCACCGGTCACTTTGAAGACGGTAACGGTAATTTTTTCTGCCAGTGCCGGACGGCTCAGGAACCACTCGGCATCCGCCCAGGATTTCAGTACCTGCTGCGCGTATGCATTGCCCGCCTTCGCTTTTTCTTCGACATCATAGAAGTTATCGAACATCAGCAGTGTAGAAGAGAGCGCTTTAGCGGCAATCGGTGCCAGTTTGTCGTTATCCAGCGCGTCAATCAGCGGATGAATGTTGTAACCACCCTGCATGGTGCCGAGCAGTTCAATGGCTTTTTCAGGAGTAACCAGTGGGGAGGTGGCTTCGCCTTTGGCGATAGCAGCAAGGAATCCGGCTTTTACGTAGGCAGCTTCATCTACACCAGGCGGTACGCGGTTGATCAACAGATCTAACAGGAATTCTTCTTCGCCCTTAGGCGGGTTCTTCAGCAGCTCGACGAGCGCGGCCATTTGGGTTGCATCTAAAGGTTTGGGTACAATTCCCTCGGCGGCACGTTCTGCTACGTGCTTACGGTATTCTTCTAGCACGACGGTTCTCCTCGCTCTCATTGTCATAATGCGGCAGGCGATTCTCTTCACGCTCCTGTGAGACAGCAGTTTGTAGGGTAAATCCGCAATACCGCAACGGGCAGGATAGCAGGATTTTCAGGGGGTGTTAATCTGTTTACAAAAAAGCAACATTAAAAATTGGCTGAATCGTTAAGGGCAGGATAAAGCAGAGGAAATCGTCTTTTAAAGACAGAGAAAAAACGGTAGAAACCACGCAATACGGCCCCGCAGGGCCGTACCAGAAGAAACGTTACTTGTCTTTTGACATATTGAGTAAGTTATTGCGCTCATACTTTTCTGGGGTGATGGTTTTATCCACCAGCTCGCCCAACACATACTTACGCACCGTTTCGACGTTATTCACCTGCGTATGGTTACCGATACTGGTCAGGAAGCCTTTCGCATTGTAATTGAAGGTGGTGGCATTGGTTTCTTCATTATCCACCGTATGGTACAGATAATTCTGTGAATTTTTGCTTGAATTAAGCGAAAGCGGCGTGGCCGGGTCCAGCGCCTGATACCAGGACGCGGTCAGGTGGGTATGCAGCGTCTGCTTAACGCTCAACGAACCATCATGCGACGTACTCTCTTGTGTCGATTGCGATGCCTGGTACGCGAAGCTCTCTTTCTCATCCATACGATACGGGTTAATGGCTTTCTCCGTTTCCGTCAGCGACAGGGAGAAATCACTCAGACCGCGGATCTGTACCTTGCCATCGCCGCCCATCTGAATTGCGCCCGTTGAGCTCGCCTTGCTGCTCTCTTTGGGCTGCGTCTTATTCAGCGCATGGAAGGCGGATTTAAGCATCGCCATTTGATCGCTATCGCCGTGGCCATCACGACGTGCTTTATCAAACTTGCTATCCCAGGCGTTTAAGGCCGCCTGTTGTTCCGCCGCATTGCCCACCAGAGACGGATTAGACGTATCGCTGGTCATTTTCAGCGAGAAATTATTGTCCTGATAGCCAATCCAGCGTTCACTCCCATCCGCATGGAAGTTAAGGGATTGCTGTGACAAATCGCCACGGCTGAGATCGGTTTTCAGATCGACGGATTTGATAAGAGAGCTGTCAAACTGCGTCAGGCCAGAAACGTCCATTCTCGGAGGCTTCTCGCTCAAACCGTTAAGCGCAGACTGGAAAGCATTGCCTAATTTCGCTATCTCTGCCGCTTCGTCATTGCTGGCTTTGCCGCCTTCGGTTGTGAGTTCCACGGCAATACCATCACTCTGACGCGTCAGATTCAGATGGACAACAGAACCTGATTGCGTCGTGATATTCAGCGACACGGCAGATTTAGTGGGGAAAGTTATGTTGTTATCCAGCCCGAGGCTGGTCAGCGCCTGACTCACATCGCCCTGATTATCGGCGTAGTTACTGAGCAGTAACCCCCCCAGCCCACTTAACGAGGATACGCCTTCACTGCTCAACCCCAGATGCATCAGCCCCGAAAGCGCACTGTCCGCTTGCGTTGACGCTTTCGCAGCATCGCTAATTTTGGTTGGCGACATGGAGTACACGGCGGCAATTTCTGCCGTCTGGCTGCCGAAAATCACTTTCGCAGAAGCGGATGCCGCGGCAGGCAATGCCGAGCCGTTGGATTTCACTGTCGGTGAGGAGTTGCCGACAGAAGACGCCAGATGTGACAGCGTGGTCAGAAACGTCTTGTTGTTGATGCCAGTGATCATGACGATGAAACTCCCTCTCTCATCGATAAGGTATGGAGTATATACATCGGCAGATCGCGCGCATTATTTATACCAAAATGGAGAAATTATGAATTTATTCTCAAACGGCGGGCAAAAAAAACGCCTCCGAAGAGGCGCTTAACAGGAAGCGAAATTATTTTTTCTTCGCTTTCGGGTTCGGCAGGTCAGTGATGCTACCTTCGAACACTTCGGCTGCCAGGCCTACAGACTCGTGCAGCGTCGGGTGTGCGTGGATGGTCAGCGCGATGTCTTCTGCGTCACAGCCCATTTCGATAGCCAGACCGATCTCACCCAGCAGCTCGCCGCCGTTGGTACCAACAATCGCACCACCGATGACACGGTGAGTCTCTTTGTCGAAAATCAGTTTGGTCATACCGTCTGCACAGTCAGAAGCGATTGCACGGCCAGAAGCAGCCCACGGGAAGGTGGCGGTTTCGTAGCTGATGCCTTTCTCTTTCGCTTCTTTCTCAGTCAGGCCTACCCATGCCACTTCTGGTTCGGTGTAAGCAATAGACGGGATAACTTTCGGGTCGAAATAGTGTTTTTTACCGGCGATAACTTCGGCGGCAACGTGACCTTCGTGAACACCTTTGTGCGCCAGCATCGGCTGACCGACGATATCGCCGATAGCATAGATGTGCGGTACGTTGGTGCGCAGCTGTTTGTCAACGCGAATAAAGCCACGCTCGTCAACTTCAACACCCGCCTGGCCTGCATCAAGCAGTTTGCCGTTCGGTACGCGACCGATAGCCACCAGCACCGCATCATAACGCTGTGCTTCCGCAGGCGCTTTTTTGCCTTCCATGGAAACGTAGATACCGTCTTCTTTCGCTTCAACGGCAGTCACTTTGGTTTCCAGCATCAGGTTGAATTTCTGACTGATGCGTTTGGTGAAGACTTTCACGATGTCTTTATCAGCAGCCGGGATAACCTGGTCGAACATTTCAACCACGTCAATTTCTGAACCCAGCGCATGGTAAACGGTACCCATTTCCAGACCGATGATACCGCCACCCATAACCAGCAGGCGTTTAGGAACGGTTTTCAGTTCCAGTGCGTCGGTGGAGTCCCATACGCGCGGATCTTCATGCGGAATGAACGGCAGTTCGATCGGACGGGAACCTGCGGCGATGATCGCGTTGTCGAAGTTGATCACGGTTTTGCCGTTTTCGCCTTCAACTTCCAGGGTGTTTGCCCCGGTGAATTTACCCAGACCGTTGACCACTTTCACTTTACGACCTTTCGCCATGCCTGCCAGGCCGCCAGTCAGTTGAGTGATAACTTTTTCTTTCCAGGTACGGATTTTATCGATATCAGTCTGCGGCTCACCAAATACGATACCGTGAGTCGCCAGCGCTTTCGCTTCTTCGATGACTTTCGCTACGTGCAGCAGCGCTTTAGAAGGGATACAGCCGACGTTCAGACAAACACCGCCGAGGGTGTTGTAACGTTCTACGATGACGGTTTCCAGACCTAAATCAGCGCAACGGAAGGCAGCAGAGTAACCTGCCGGGCCTGCCCCAAGTACCACGACCTGAGTTTTGATTTCAGTACTCATCATGACCTCTTATTGATTTCCGGCAGTCAGGTACTTGTCGCCCTTTATCCACCGGGACGTTCTATCCGCCCGCAGTTTACAAAAATGTTAACAATTTTGAAACAACAAACGGCTCACGAATGCTCGTTTCGCTAATAACCTCACAGACATTATGAGGTTAAAAGGAAAAAAGCCGGCCGTCAGGCCGGCCTTTCGATTACATCACCAGACGACGGATGTCAGACAGCATGTTGTTGATGATGGTAATAAAGCGCGCACCATCAGCACCGTCAATCACGCGGTGGTCGAAGGACAGAGAGATCGGCATCATCAGACGCGGAACGAACTCTTTACCGTTCCAGACCGGCTCCATCGCAGACTTGGAGACACCCAGAATAGCCACTTCCGGCGCGTTAACAATCGGTGCGAAGTGGGTCGTGCCCAGGCCGCCGATGCTGGAGATGGTGAAGCAACCGCCCTGCATTTCGCCAGCCGTCAACTTGCCATCACGCGCTTTTTTGGAAATCACCGTCAACTCGCGAGACAGCTCGGTAACACTCTTCTTATTCACGTCTTTAAAGACCGGAACAACCAGACCGTTCGGGGTATCAACCGCAACACCGATGTTGATGTATTTCTTCAGGGTCAGGCGCTGACCGTCTTCAGACAGAGAGCTGTTGAAGCGCGGCATCTGTTCCAGAGCGGCGGCAACGGCTTTCATGATGAAGACAACCGGGGTGAATTTCACGTCCAGTTTACGTTTTTCAGCTTCGGCGTTCTGCTGTTTACGGAACGCTTCCAGATCGGTGATATCGGTTTTATCAAAGTGCGTAACATGCGGGATCATCACCCAGTTACGGCTCAGGTTGGCACCCGAGATTTTCTGGATACGGCCCAGCTCCACTTCTTCGATTTCGCCGAACTTGCTGAAGTCGACTTTCGGCCACGGCAGCATGCCCGGGATACCGCCGCCAGCGGCAGCAGCAGGTGCGGCTTCTGCGCGCTTGATAGCTTCTTTGACGTAAGTCTGGACGTCTTCGCGCAGGATACGACCTTTACGGCCAGTGCCCTTCACTTTCGCCAGGTTCACACCAAATTCGCGCGCCAGGCGGCGAATCAGCGGAGTCGCGTGAATGTAAGCGTCGTTTTCTGCAAACTCAGATTTGCCTTCTGCTTTGGCAGCAGGCGCAGCAGCCGGTTTAGCAGCCTGAGCCGGTGCAGCAGCAGGGGCTGGAGCAGCCGCGGCAGCCGGAGCTGCGGCAGGCGCAGCGCCTTCCACTTCGAAGACCATGATCAGAGAGCCGGTAGAGACTTTGTCGCCTACGTTAACTTTCAGCTCTTTCACCACGCCCGCGAACGGAGCAGGGACTTCCATAGAAGCCTTGTCGCCTTCAACGGTGATCAGTGACTGTTCAGCGGCAACTTTGTCGCCCACTTTCACCATCACTTCAGTCACTTCAACTTCATCACCGCCGATATCCGGTACGTTAACGTCTTTTGCACCGCCAGCCGCAGCTGGAGCAGCGGCAGGTGCCGGAGCAGCCGCCTGAGCCGGGGCAGCAGCAGGCGCAGCGCCCGCCACTTCGAAGACCATGATCAAAGAACCGGTAGACACTTTGTCGCCGGTGCTGATTTTGATCTCTTTCACCACGCCCGCAAACGGCGCCGGTACTTCCATAGAGGCTTTATCGCCTTCTACGGTGATCAGAGACTGCTCAGCGGCAACGGTGTCGCCCACTTTCACCATAATTTCAGTGACTTCTACTTCGTCGCCACCGATGTCAGGTACGTTAACGTCTTTTGCCGCTGCCGCAGCAGGTGCTGCTGCCGGAGCCGCTTCTTTCTTCTCTTCTGCCTTAGCAGGTGCAGCGGCTGCTGCACCGTCGGCGGAATCGAAAATCATGATCAGTTTGCCAGTCTCGGTTTTGTCGCCAACAGAGACTTTGATCTCTTTAACAACGCCAGCCTGCGGAGACGGGACTTCCATAGAGGCTTTGTCGCCTTCTACGGTGATCAGCGACTGTTCTGCTTCAACCTTGTCGCCCACTTTGACCAGAATCTCGGTGATTTCAACTTCGTCAGACCCGATGTCCGGTACTTTGATTTCGATAGCCATTATCTCTTTACCTCTTACGCCAGACGCGGGTTAACTTTTTCTGCATCGATGTTGAATTTGGTAATTGCTTCCGCAACCACTTTCTTATCGATTTCGCCACGTTTAGCCAGTTCGCCCAGTGCTGCAACAACCACATAAGAAGCATCAACTTCGAAGTGGTGACGCAGATTTTCACGGCTGTCAGAGCGGCCGAAGCCGTCGGTACCCAGTACGCGGTAATCATCCGCCGGTACATAAGTACGAACCTGCTCTGCGAACAGTTTCATATAGTCAGTAGACGCAACAGCCGGGGCATCGTTCATCACCTGAGCGATGTACGGAACGCGCGGCGTTTCCAGCGGGTGCAGCATGTTCCAGCGCTCACAATCCTGGCCATCACGCGCCAGTTCAGTGAAGGAGGTGACGCTGTATACATCAGAACCTACGCCGTAGTCTTTCGCCAGGATCTGTGCCGCTTCACGTACGTGACGCAGGATAGAGCCGGAGCCCAGCAGCTGAACTTTACCTTTGCTACCTTCGAGGGTTTCGAGTTTGTAGATACCTTTACGGATACCTTCCTCGGCACCTGCTGGCATCGCCGGCATGTGGTAGTTTTCGTTCAGGGTGGTGATGTAGTAGTAAACGTTCTCTTGTGCTTCACCGTACATACGGGTCAGACCGTCATGCATGATGACCGCCACTTCGTATGCGTAAGACGGGTCATAAGAGATACAGTTCGGGATAGTCAGAGACTGAATGTGGCTGTGACCATCTTCGTGCTGCAGACCTTCGCCGTTCAGGGTCGTACGACCGGAAGTACCACCGACCAGGAAGCCGCGAGCCTGTTGGTCGCCTGCCTGCCAGCACAGGTCACCGATACGCTGGAACCCGAACATGGAGTAGTAGATGTAGAACGGGATCATCGGCAGGTTGTTGGTGCTGTAAGAGGTCGCAGCAGCCAGCCAGGATGCGCCTGCGCCCAGCTCGTTGATACCTTCCTGCAGGATCTGACCTTTCTCGTCTTCTTTATAGTAAGCAACCTGCTCACGGTCCTGCGGGGTGTACTGCTGGCCGTTCGGGCTGTAGATACCGATCTGACGGAACAGACCTTCCATACCGAAGGTACGCGCTTCGTCGGCGATGATTGGAACCAGTCTGTCTTTGATCGACTTGTTCTTGAGCATCACGTTCAGGGCACGCACGAAAGCAATAGTGGTAGAGATCTCTTTGTTCTGCTCTTCCAGCAGTTGAGAGAAGTCTTCCAGCGCAGGCAGTTCCAGCTTCTCGGTGAATTTAGGCTGACGAGCAGGCAGGTAGCCTTTCAGCGCCTGACGACGTTCGTGCAGGTACTTATACTCTTCAGAGCCTTCCGGGAAGGTCAGGTAAGACAGATTTTCAACCTGCTCATCGGTGACTGGAACATTGAAACGGTCGCGGATATAACGCACGCCGTCCATGTTCATTTTCTTAACCTGGTGAGCGATGTTTTTACCTTCTGCAGTATCACCCATGCCGTAACCTTTGATGGTGTGGGCCAGGATAACAGTCGCTTTACCTTTGGTTTCACGCGCTTTTTTCAGTGCAGCGTAGACTTTCTTCGGATCGTGACCACCGCGGTTCAGAGCCCAGATCTGCTCATCAGTCCAGTCTGCAACCAGGGCTGCGGTTTCAGGGTATTTGCCGAAGAAGTGCTCACGAACGTAGGCGCCGTCTTTGGATTTGAAGGTCTGGTAGTCACCGTCAACGGTTTCGTTCATCAGTTGGATCAGTTTACCGCTGGTATCTTTACGCAGCAGTTCATCCCAACGACCGCCCCACATGACTTTGATCACGTTCCAGCCAGCACCCGCGAAGATGCCTTCCAGTTCGTTGATGATCTTGCCGTTACCGGTTACCGGACCATCCAGACGCTGCAGGTTACAGTTGATGATGAAGCACAGGTTGTCCAGCTTCTCGCGGGTCGCGATGGTGATAGCACCTTTGGATTCCGGCTCGTCCATTTCACCGTCGCCCAGGAAGGCGTAAACAGTCTGCTCAGAGGTGTCTTTCAGGCCACGGTGTTCCAGGTATTTCAGGAATTTAGCCTGATAGATCGCACCAATTGGGCCCAGACCCATCGATACGGTCGGGAACTGCCAGAATTCAGGCATCAGTTTCGGGTGCGGGTAAGAAGACAGACCTTTACCGTGAACTTCCTGACGGAAGTTGTTCATCTGCTCTTCAGTCAGACGACCTTCCAGGAAGGCGCGTGCATAGATGCCCGGAGAGATGTGGCCCTGGAAGTACACCAGATCGCCGCCGTCTTTCTCATTGGCTGCACGGAAGAAATGGTTGAAGCACACTTCGTAAACAGTTGCGGAAGACTGGAAGGACGCCATGTGGCCACCCAGTTCCAGATCTTTCTTGGAAGCGCGCAGAACGGTCATGATGGCGTTCCAGCGAATTGCCGAGCGAATACGACGTTCCAGCTCCAGATTACCCGGGTATTCCGGTTCATCTTCAACGGCAATAGTGTTGACATAGTTGCTAGCTCCGGTACCAGCGGCGACTTTCACGCCCCCTTTACGGGCTTCGGAAAGCAGCTGGTCAATCAGATACTGAGCACGCTCAACACCTTCTTCACGGATTACCGATTCGATCGCCTGTAGCCAGTCGCGAGTTTCAATCGGATCCACGTCATTTTGGAAACGTTCTGACATGGGGGGTATTCCTTATCTATCTAATACGTTGATTTAGCTGGAACCTGTCCCATTGCACTCTTTGTTCTTCATCCTTCTGGCTGTCTCTTTGTTGGCTTCGCTTCCTCACCCCAGTCACATAGTTCACTATGCTCCTGTGGATTCGCACGCTTGCCGCCGCGATACAGCCAAAATTATTTTGAACAACTAAAAGTGCAATAAGACAGGTTCTGCGTTTAGTTGCCGCGCTCTAAATTTTTGGCGCTCCGGTTACAACTCTTCCGGCACAAACTCCACCAGAAAATGCTAATTCTTTCTCTGTTCCAGCCGACGGAGCGAGCGTTCACGACGGCTCTGCTCACGACTGCGGTCCAGCAAGATCTCTTCGATAAAGGCCAGGTGGCGATGAGAGGCTTCACGCGCTTCTTCAGGTTCGCCCGCCATAATGGCTGCAAAGATACTGCTGCGGTGCTTGCTCACCAGCGGCAGCATTTCGCGGCGCGCATAGAGCAACTCGAAATTCTCACGAACATTCTGTGCCAACATGGGTTCCATGCAACGAAGCAGATGTAAAAGCACAACATTATGTGCCGCTTCGGTTACAGCGATTTGATATTGCACGACAGCGTTCGATTCCGCGTCGAGGTCGCCGGATTGCTGCGCCAGCTCAATGGCCTGATGCAGTTCACCAATGCGTACCTTGTCTTCGTCCGTGCTACGTAATGCGGCGTAATAAGCGGCAATGCCTTCCAGTGCGTGACGCGTCTCAAGCAAATCAAACTGGGATTCGGGATGATC
Source organism: Citrobacter sp. MNAZ 1397 (assembly GCF_023613995.1). NCBI lineage: Bacteria > Pseudomonadati > Pseudomonadota > Gammaproteobacteria > Enterobacterales > Enterobacteriaceae > Citrobacter > Citrobacter sp. MNAZ 1397. Next base: position 451,526 of record NZ_JAKIVH010000002.1, on the reverse strand, counting down.
GGAGAGCAATTCAACCAGCGGATCGCTGAAGCTCTGCCAGAGGCTGCTTTGAACAAACGTACCGCCACCCTGGCGACGCAGCAGAAGCCCTTTCGCTTCGAGGCGTTGGATGGCCTCACGCAGAGAAGGACGTGAAACGTCGAACTGTTTGGCCAGTTCGCGTTCTGGAGGCAATTTTTCACCGGGGCGTAATGTCCCCTCAAGAATCAAAAACTCCAGTTGCTGCTCAATCACATCGGATAGTTTTGGCTGGCGGATTTTGCTGTAGGCCATTGTTCCCTGTCTCTACCATTCGCCCGGAGTAAATTGGTCTTACCAATTTCATATTCGTGACGCTAAAGTAACAAAGTATTCACCTTATGTCCATACAGGTTTTGATTGAAATCAGTAAACACTGCACATTTTAACAACGTTACAGAAATAACGTTTCAAACATGTAACCTTGCACAAATGACTCGTTTACCCCCAAAGAGGCAGTTTTAACTTTATTGAAACGCGCTCAAACAAATCTGAACCGATTCAGTGTGAATAATTTTGCATATTTAAACTAAATTTCTGCATAAAAACGCAGAAGATTACAAAACAGCCGAAAACGAGGCGATTTACAAATGGTTTCTTTTTATGCAAGTCGTCATCTCTCTTTCACAAAGCAGGTGCAAACGCCTGCGCTTACCACTATTCTGAGCTTCACGAAAGGGATGAGTGCAAATTCATGTCAGCATTTCGTAAATAAAAAAATACAATAAATGGAATTTCTTTCTTACACGCAGACAACAGCGTAGACATAATAACCACACACGAGGTTTCATGATGGAAGGTCAACAGCACGGCGATCAGCTTAAGCGCGGCCTTAAGAACCGCCATATTCAGCTTATTGCGCTGGGCGGCGCTATCGGGACTGGCCTGTTTCTGGGCAGCGCTTCAGTCATCAATTCCGCAGGGCCAGGTATTATCCTGGGCTACGCCATTGCAGGTTTCATTGCTTTTCTGATTATGCGTCAGTTGGGCGAGATGGTCGTTGAAGAGCCGGTTGCCGGCTCATTCAGCCACTTTGCGTACAAATACTGGGGTAATTTCGCGGGTTTTGCTTCCGGCTGGAACTACTGGGTGCTGTACGTGCTGGTTGCGATGGCGGAACTGACCGCGGTTGGTAAATATATCCAGTTCTGGTGGCCGGAAATCCCAACATGGGCCTCCGCGGCGGCCTTCTTCGTTGTTATCAACGCCATTAACCTCACAAACGTCAAAGTGTTTGGCGAGATGGAGTTCTGGTTCGCCATTATTAAAGTGGTTGCTGTGGTCGCGATGATCCTGTTTGGCGGCTGGCTGCTGTTCAGCGGCAGCGCGGGCCCACAGGCAACCGTACGCAACCTGTGGGAGCAAGGCGGGTTCTTGCCGCACGGTATCTCAGGACTGGTAATGATGATGGCTATCATCATGTTCTCCTTCGGGGGTCTGGAGCTGGTGGGGATCACCGCCGCAGAAGCAGACAACCCGGAGCAGAGCATTCCAAAGGCCACCAACCAGGTTATCTATCGCATCCTGATCTTCTATGTGGGTTCACTGGCTGTCCTGCTTTCTCTGCTCCCGTGGACACGCGTTACCGCTGATACCAGCCCGTTCGTACTGATTTTCCATGAACTGGGTGACACCTTCGTGGCGAATGCATTGAACATCGTCGTGCTGACGGCCGCGCTGTCGGTTTATAACAGTTGCGTATACTGTAACAGCCGTATGCTGTTCGGCCTGGCGCAACAGGGTAATGCGCCGAAAATGCTGCTTTCCGTGGACAAACGTGGCGTTCCGGTTAATACCATTCTGGTTTCCGCTGTGGTGACTGCGCTGTGCGTGCTGATCAACTATATGGCGCCTGAATCTGCATTTGGCCTGCTGATGGCGCTGGTGGTATCTGCCCTGGTTATTAACTGGGCGATGATTAGCCTGGCGCACATGAAGTTCCGTAAGGCTAAGCAGCAACAGGGCGTGACGCCGCGTTTCCCGGCGCTGTTATACCCGTTAGGTAACTGGATTTGTCTGCTGTTTATGGCGGCCGTACTGATCATTATGCTAATGACTGACGGTATGGCTATCTCCGTCTACCTGATTCCGGTATGGCTGGTCGTTCTCGGCATTGGCTATATGTTCAAAGAGAAAAGCGCAAAAACGGTGAAAGCCCACTAATTTTGCCTGCCCCTCTCCCGCCCGGGAGAGGGGTGTTATTGAAATGTAATCAAACTCACACTTTCCCCGATGTAGCTGTTTTGTCCATATTCCTGCCAACATCCTGTAACGCAAATTTCCTTTAGCAGGCAAATAATTATTCCCACAACTCACCGGGAGTAGCGTCAATGGACAACAGCAAACTGTCTGTTAAAGAGAAAATCGGCTACGGCATGGGCGATGCCGGATGTAACATCATTTTTGGCGCCATCATGCTGTTTGTTAACTATTTTTATACGGATATTTTCGGTCTGGCGCCTGCGCTGGTAGGCGTGTTATTGCTTTCAATACGCGTGATAGATGCCATCACCGACCCAATCATGGGGGCGATTGCCGACCGCACACAAAGCAAGTACGGACGCTTCCGTCCATGGCTTTTATGGATTGCCTTACCTTATGCCGTATTCAGCGTGTTGATGTTTACCACGCCGGACTGGACCTACAATAGCAAAGTTATCTATGCCTTTATTACTTACTTCCTGCTCTCGCTGACCTATACCGCGATCAACATCCCCTACTGCTCGTTAGGCGGCGTCATTACCAACGATCCGAAAGAGCGAGTGGCCTGCCAGTCTTATCGCTTCGTGATGGTGGGCATTGCCACTTTGCTTCTGTCTCTGACATTACTGCCGATGGCCGAATGGTTTGGCGGTGAAGACAAAGCCAAAGGCTACCAAATGGCGATGACGGTGCTGGCGTTTATCGGCATGTGTATGTTCTTGTTCTGTTTCGCTACGGTTCGCGAGCGTGTTCGTCCGGCGGTGCCTACCAATGACGATATGAAAAAGGACATGAAGGATGTCTGGAAGAACGATCAATGGGTGCGCATTTTGCTGCTCACGTTGTGTAACGTTTGCCCTGGCTTTATTCGCATGGCCGCCACCATGTATTACGTGACCTGGGTCATGGGGCAAAGCACACACTTTGCCACGCTCTTTATCAGCCTGGGCGTTATCGGAATGATGCTCGGCAGTATGCTGGCAAAAGTCCTGACGGACCGCTGGTGCAAGCTGAAAGTCTTCTTCTGGACAAACATCGCGCTGGCAATTTTCTCCTGTGCTTTCTACTTTTTCGATCCGAAAGCCACGGTCATGATTGTGGTGCTCTACTTCCTGCTGAATATTCTTCATCAGATCCCTTCCCCGCTGCACTGGTCGCTGATGGCGGATGTGGACGACTATGGCGAATGGAAAACAGGCAAGCGTATTACCGGCATCAGCTTCTCCGGCAACCTGTTCTTCCTGAAAGTTGGGCTGGCGGTTGCAGGCGCGATGGTGGGCTTTTTGCTCTCCTGGTACGGTTACGATGCAGGCGCCAAAGCGCAAAGCACCAGCGCTATCAATGGCATCATACTGCTGTTTACCGTTATACCAGGCGTGGGTTATCTGATTACCGCAGGGGTTGTACGCTTGCTGAAAGTGGATCGGGAACTGATGAAAACTATCCAGGCCGACCTGGAAAAACGCCGCGTCAATTATCATGAACTGAGCGAGAACCAGAGCGTTCCCGTGGGTGAACACGTAAGGAAAGCATAATGAACTGGCCGAACCCCTTTATTGAGCAGCGTGCCGACCCGTATATTTTGCGTCATGACGGCAACTATTATTTTGTCGCCTCGGTGCCAGAATATGATCGCCTGGAAATCCGCCGGGCCAGCACCCTTGAGGGATTGTGCATGGCTCAAGGTGTCACTGTCTGGCGCAAACCCGCCAGCGGCCCGATGAGCGAGCTTATCTGGGCACCTGAGCTGCACCACATTGACGGGAAATGGTATCTCTATTTTGCCGCCGCCGGGACGAAAGCGCTGGATGCACTGAATATGTTTCAGCATCGGATGTTTGTGCTGGAGTGCGCCGATGCCGATCCTCTTAGCGGGGCCTGGATCGAAAAGGGCCAGGTGAAAACACCCTTCGATACCTTCGCACTGGATGCCACGACCTTTGTTCATCAGGGTAAACGCTGGTACCTGTGGGCGCAGAAATCACCGGCAATTGCGGGTAACTCAAACCTCTATCTCGCTGAAATGGAAAATCCGTGGACGCTAAAAGGCGAGCCTGTATTACTGAGCAAACCGGAGTACGACTGGGAATGCAGAGGTTTTCTGGTAAACGAAGGTCCGGCGGTGCTGTTTCACGGCAACAGGCTGTTTATCAGTTACTCTGCCAGCGCCACAGACGAAAACTACTGTATGGGGCTGTTGTGGATTGATATTAACGCTAACCCGCTGGTGGCGGCGAACTGGCATAAATCACCGCAACCGGTATTCCGAACCAGTTATGAGAACCGGCAATATGGCCCCGGCCACAACAGCTTTACCCAAACCGCAGACGGTAAAGATGTGCTGGTTTACCATGCGCGAAATTATACAGAGATTGAAGGCGACCCGCTTTACGATCCGAACCGCCATACCCGTCTCAAACTGATTCGCTGGCAAGATAACGGGATGCCCGATTTCGGCATCCCGCCTGCGGATACGCTGTAAGTTTATTCTCTACATAATTCTGGTCGCAGGAAGGCGGCAAGTCAGTAAGTCCCCAGGAGCATAGATAACGATGTGACTGGGGTGCGCTGGCGCAGCCAACGCACATGCAGCCTGAAGAATGACGAGTATAACGGCACGCAGTTACATCAGCGTGCCGTAAATGGTTAACAGCGCCACCACGACCACCATCACAAACGAGGTCTTTTTGGCCATTGATACAGCAGCTTTTGGTGTTGCGACTTTATCCATATGCGGTTCGCGGGCCAGCGAGAACTGAGCAAGGCGCGTTAGTACATGATATTGGGAAGAATGTCGGTCGGTCAGCGAGGCAAACCACGCCGGTAGCGCCTTCTCTCCATGACCAATTAATGCATAAACCACACCCGCCAGGCGCACCGGGATCCAGTCCAGCACGTGCAAAATAGCGTCGATTCCGGACTGCTGGCGTTCATTTGGGGTCTCATAACGTGCCAGCCACGACTGCCATGCACGTAAAAAGCCATAGCCAACCAGCGTCACAGGCCCCCATACTCCGCCGACAATAAACCAGAACAGCGGTGCCAGATAATAACGAAAATTGATCCACAAAAGCGCATTTTGCAGCTCACGCAGATACTCCCGTTCATTACAGCCCGGCGGTATACCGTGAATCAATGTGAGTTCATTCGCCATCGCGTTATGGGCGTGACTGTCATTGCGCGCCGCCGCTTTAAGGTAAGCATGGTAATGCAGGCGCACTTTCCCGGCGCCGATGCACAAAAGCCCCAGCAGGATCCACACAACCAGCAGAGGCACATTGAAAAATAGCCCTTCCAGCAACTGTAGAATGAGGAACGCCACCAGCATGGTGAGCACAGTCATCAGGAGCGTTCTTAGCATAGAGTAATGTCTGACCCGGCGGAACAACACCTCCAGGCGATGATCCAGTTGCCAGTGTTCTCCGAGTTTAAAAAGCCGCTCGGCAATAAGAACCAGCAGCATGGTAAACAGTGTCATGGCATCTCCTTATCTGATTCTCCCGCCACCAGTCCGCGAAATCTGGGCCAGTCAAACGCCGGGCCGGGATCGGTTTTGCGCTCAGGGGCAATATCGCTGTGCCCGGTCATGTTGTTGGCAATCCGGGGATAAAGCGCAATCAAAGCGTGGGTAACGTTCGCCAGTTGCTGGTATTGGGCGTCGGTATAGGGCTGATTGTCAGTGCCTTCCAGCTCAATACCGATGGAAAAATCATTGCAACGTTCCCGCCCATGATAATTCGACACCCCTGCATGCCAGGCACGCTTATCAAACGGAACATACTGAACGACTTCACCGTCACGGCGAATCAGGCAATGAGCGGAGACGCGCAGATGAACGATCCCGGCAAAAAAAGGATGGGCGTCAGGATCCAACGTACCGGTAAACAGTGCATCGATCCACGGCCCGCCAAATTCGCCGGGGGGCAGGCTGATATTGTGGACCACGAGCAACGAAGGCGTTTCACCATCCGGACGGCAATCAAAGTGCGGAGAAGGTACGCGCCGCGCATTCGCCAGCCAGCCCTCATTTAACTGCATGCAGGATCTCCTTAATTATGGTGCTCAAACACGCTCTAGAGTAGCATGTTCAGACGCTGTCCGGTCATTGTACGTTGACGAAACTCGCAATGACAGGACACTGTCTAACTTTTTGATTCGTTACCCTTTTTGGAGTTTTATCATGCCGCCTCGCCGTTACAACCCCGATCTTCGACGTGACGCGCTTTTGCAACGCATTGAACTGGACATCCCCGCTGCCGTCGCGCAGGCCCTGCGCGAAGATTTGGGTGGCGAAGTGGATGCGAACAACGATATTACTGCGCAATTATTGCCACCGGATAACCGCTCCCATGCGGTGATCATTACCCGCGAAGAAGGCGTATTCTGCGGCAAGCGTTGGGTCGAAGAGGTCTTTATTCAGTTGGCTGGCGATGATGTTCGCATTACCTGGCATGTCGCCGATGGCGATGCGGTGACGCCGAACCAGCCATTATTTGAACTGGAAGGTCCCTCCCGCGTTCTGCTCACCGGTGAACGTACGGCGCTTAATTTTGTGCAAACGCTGTCCGGCGTTGCCAGTGAAGTACGCCGCTATGTCGCCTTACTGGACGGAACCAAAACACAGTTGCTGGATACGCGTAAAACCCTGCCAGGCCTGCGTACCGCGCTGAAATATGCGGTTCTGTGCGGCGGCGGCGCGAATCATCGACTGGGGCTGTCCGACGCGTTCCTGATTAAAGAAAACCACATTATCGCAGCAGGCTCCGTTCGCCAGGCCGTCGAGAAAGCTTTCTGGCTGCATCCTGACGTTCCGGTTGAAGTAGAAGTGGAAACGCTGGAAGAGCTGGATGACGCGCTGAAAGCCGGTGCCGATATCATCATGCTGGACAACTTCGATACGCCGATGATGCGCGAAGCGGTTAAACGTACCCATGGCCAGGCGCGTCTGGAAGTTTCCGGCAACGTCACGTTTGAGACTATCCGTGAATTTGCCGAAACGGGTGTCGATTTCATCTCTGTCGGTGCGCTGACCAAGCACGTCCACGCGTTGGACCTGTCGATGCGTTTTCGCTGATTCCCACTGGCCCGATGGTCTCTGTCTGTCGGGCTTATCCTTCTCTGTTTCCTCAGCCGGGTAAAGCGCTTACGCCACTTTGTGACTCGTTTTTCGTAAAGCCTCGCAAACCTTTTGTTCAGTTCTGCAATCTGTTCAATTACGGCTGAAGACCCGTTCCCGTTTCGTTTTTTGTCCCTCGCGGGTCATTCCTTATGTTTGCCAAAGTAACGCCAGCTAACTCAAGGAGCGAACAATGGACAAACAACGGGGCTTCACCCTTATCGAACTCATGGTGGTTATTGGCATTATTGCGATTTTGAGCGCGATCGGTATTCCGGCATACCAGAACTACCTTCGCAAAGCCGCACTCACCGACATGCTGCAAACCTTTATCCCCTATCGAACGGCCGTTGAGCTATGCGCACTGGACCGTGGTGGCGTCACGGGTTGCGATGGCGGCACTAACGGCATTCCTGCCCCCGCCACCACCCGCTATGTTTCCGCCATGACCATCAGCAAAGGAGTCATTACCCTCACCGGACAGGAAAGCCTTACTGGCCTGAGCGTCGTCATGACGCCGCAGTGGAATGCGGGCAACGGTATGTCGGGCTGGACGCGTAGCTGCACGGTGGCCGATAACGGTACGCTGAAACAGGCCTGTGAAGATGTCTTCCGTGGAAACAGTAACTGAGGATAGCCCATGCGCCAAGATAAACTCACCACGCTGTGTAAACGCCACCATGCCTGTCTACTTAACTGTGACGAAAAGATGCTGACCATTGCCGTCGTGGGCGACCCCTCATCAGAGCTGCTGGAAGCACTACGTTTCGCGACACAAAAACGGATTGATATCGAATGCTGGACGCAGGAACAGATGGACAGCCACCATCAACAGTCGGCAGAAGTACAACCACTTCTGCCCGTCGAGGATTCAGGTTCAGCGGTCGAATTGCTTGACCAGACGCTGCAACAGGCTCTTAGCCAGAGGGCATCCGATATCCATTTTGAACCGGCAGAACAGACCTATCGCATCCGGCTTCGCGTTGACGGCGTACTACATGCTCTGCCTCTGGTTTCCAGCGCGCTCGCCAATACGCTGACTGCACGGCTGAAGGTCCTGGGCAATCTGGACATTGCCGAACGCAGGCTGCCGCAAGACGGGCAGTTTAGCATCGCGCTTAACGGGCAGAATGTCTCATTTCGCATAGCCACTCTACCGTGCCGACATGGCGAAAAAATAGTACTGAGGTTGTTGCAGCAGGTGAGTCAGGCGCTCGACCTCCGACAGCTTGGAATGACCCAACACCAACTGGCGCAATTTCAGCAGGCGTTGAACAAACCTCAGGGGTTGCTGCTGGTGACTGGCCCCACGGGCAGTGGAAAAACCGTCACTCTGTACAGTGCGTTGCAGGCTCGCAATAAGCCTGATATCAACCTTTGCAGTGTGGAAGATCCGATAGAGATCCCGCTTAGCGGCCTGAATCAGACGCAGATTAACCCACGCGCCGGGCTGACCTTCCAGAGCGTGTTACGGGCCCTTTTGCGCCAGGATCCGGATGTCATTATGGTCGGCGAGATCCGTGATGGCGAAACGGCTGAAATCGCCATCAAGGCCGCACAAACCGGGCATCTGGTCCTCTCGACACTGCATACCAACTCGACAACAGAAACACTGGTGCGTATCCAGCAAATGGGGGTTGCCCGCTGGATGATCTCCTCCGCGCTCTCTTTGGTTGTTGCACAGCGCCTGGTACGAAAACTGTGCCCCCATTGCCGCAGCCGTGAGCATGAGGATATTAATCTGCCGACAGCATTCTGGCCGCGCTCATTACCGCGCTGGGTATCAAAGGGCTGTGAGCGTTGTTATCACGGATTTTATGGACGAGTCGCGCTATTTGAAGTCCTGGAAATAGACGGTGTACTGCGTCAGGCTATTGCCAGCGGACTCCCCGCCAGCGGCATTGAAAAGCAATCACGCTCGGCAGGTATGACGACACTCTTTCAGAATGGCTGTCTGGCGGTAGAAAAAGGGATTACCACTTTCGAAGAGTTGGTTCGCGTATTGGGTATGCCCGATGGCGACTAAACAACTCTGGCAATGGTCCGGGCTGGACGACAACGGTGAGCGGCACAATGGCGCCTTTTGGGCGGAACAGCGTGGCGATGTCCTCTTCGCGTTGCAACAGCAAAGCCTGCACCCACTCTCTCTGCGTCGTCGCCCGGTACGTCAGGCACAGTGGCGCGGAGAATACAGTAGCCAGGTCATCCATCAGCTTGCCACACTACTGCAGGCAGGCCTGACGTTGCCGGATGGCTTGCAGTTACTGGCCAAACAACAGTCTTCTGTGCAATGGCAGGCGCTGTTACAGACGCTGGCGGAAAATCTGGCCCAGGGCGAGACATTCTCCGGTGCGCTGTCACACTGGCCGGAGGTCTTCCCGCCGCTTTACCTGGCAATGATACGAACGGGCGAGCTGACGGGAAAGCTGGACGAGTGCTGCTTTAAGCTCGCCACACAGCAAAAAACGCAGCTTGCCCTCGTGCGGAAAGTGAAAAAAGCGCTGCGCTATCCGCTTATTGTTCTGATATTGGCATTCATCGTGGTGCTGGCGATGGTCTATTTCGTTCTCCCGGAATTTGCCACGATATACCAGACATTTAATACGCCGTTGCCTGCACTCACGCGTGGAGTACTGGCGTGTGCGGATATCCTCCAGCAAGGCAGCCTTCCCTTAGCCATTATCAGCCTGATGCTGGCCATTCTGCTCAGTCGCTTACAGAAACATTCAGGCTGGCTGCGTTATCAGCAACGTATCCTGCTGGCGTGCCCAGTGACAGGACAGCTTGTTCTGGGACAGAAACTCAGTCAGATCTTTACCGTGCTATCGCTGACGCAGCAAGCTGGAATCGCCTTCTTACAAGGTCTGGAAAGCGTCAAAGAAACGCTCACATGCCCATGGTGGCGAGAAATCGTTACTGCAATACATCAGGATATTACCCAGGGTTTGTCGATTTCAGCGGCATTCAGCGCCAGAGGGGTTTTTACGCCGCTATGCATTCAACTGGTCAGCACGGGGGAAGCTTCAGGCGCGCTGGACGCAATGTTACTCAATCTGGCAAAACATCATAGTGAACATACGCAGCAGCTGGCTGACGGTCTGGCGTCCATACTGGAACCCATACTGCTGGTGGTGACAGGTCTTATTGTCGGCACGCTGATTGTGGCTATGTATCTGCCGATTTTCCATCTGGGAGATGCAATGAGTGGAATGGGATGAGACAGGCGCAGCGAACTGCGCCTGTAAGCCGATTAGAGGCTATTGAAAACGCGGTTTTCTTGCTCCTGCACGCGGATAAAGGTGGTACGTTTGGTCAGCTCTTTCAGGCGAGATGCGCCCACATAAGTGCAGGCTGAACGCAAGCCACCGAGGATATCGCGCGCGGTATTTTCGACCGGGCCACGTAGTTTCAACTTAACGGTCTTACCTTCTGCCGCACGGTACTGAGCCACCCCACCAACGTGACGGGTCATCGCCGACTCAGAACTCATACCGTAAAACAGCATGAATTTTTCACCGTTTTCTTCAACTACGGTACCACCGCTTTCTTCATGTCCTGCCAACATCCCGCCAAGCATGACAAAATCAGCGCCACCACCAAAGGCTTTCGCCACGTCGCCTGGTACGGTACAGCCGCCATCGCTAACGATTTGACCGCCCAAACCGTGCGCCGCGTCGGCACACTCAATAACAGCAGAAAGCTGAGGATAACCCACACCGGTTTTCACACGAGTGGTACATACAGAACCTGGGCCGATGCCCACTTTTACAATATCCGCACCGGAGAGGATCAGCTCTTCACACATTTCGCCAGTCACGACGTTGCCTGCGCAAATCGTTTTATTCGGCCAGGCTTCACGTGCTTTCGACACGAACTGCACGAAGTGCTCGGAATAACCATTGGCAACATCAATACAGACGAAATTCAGTTGGGAGTGCAGCGCCAGAATCTGTTTAGTCTTTTCGAAGTCGGCATCTGAGGTGCCTGTCGATACCATCACGTGGCGTAATACATCGTCAGACTCGCGCTGAATAAATGCTTTCCAGTCTTCGACGGAATAATGTTTATGCACCGCAGTCAAAATATCGAACGACGCCAGCGCTTTCGCCATGGCAAAGGTACCAACGGTGTCCATATTGGCAGCAATTACCGGTACGCCAGACCAGTTCTGTCCTGAATGCTTAAAGGTAAACTCGCGCTCCAGCTCAACATCGGAACGGCTTTTGAGGGTAGAGCGTTTAGGGCGGATAAGAACGTCTTTAAAACCTAATTTCAGATCTTCTTCAATACGCATGTGCGGATTCCTGGGGTTAATGGCGAACAACGCAGACTTGCAAACACACAACTCCAGTGACGCTATCATACGCACTAATCAGGACTCCGCAAGACTGCGAAATTCTCTTTTTTTACGCTACAATCCTATAAATTTACCTGGTGAAAGGGCAAGATTAGCCGCATTTGCGTAAGTCCATCTTGCACAAATTATAACCTGCTGATTCAGATGAAAAATGCATAGTTATTTTTCCGCGTTTCGCTTACTGACGACCTGAGTTAAGCAAACTGGCAAAATTGAAAATGTGTGGGTTATGATTTTTTCACCGACTTTTTTGAGATCAGACTCTATGGGGTATACGGTCGCGTTAACCGGCGGTATTGGTAGCGGCAAAAGCACGGTCGCGGATGCCTTCGCCCGTTTTGGTGTGGATATTGTCGATGCAGATGTTATTGCCCGTCAGGTTGTTGAACCGGGCTCTGTTGCATTACAGGCCATCGCAGAACATTTTGGTTCAGACATCCTCACACCAGAGGGCTCACTGAACCGTCGCGTATTACGCGAAAGGATTTTTGCTTCCCCGGCCGAGAAAACCTGGCTCAATGGTTTGCTGCACCCATTAATCCATCAGCAAACCCAGCGACAAATTGCCGGAGCTACCTCCCCCTATGTATTGTGGGTTGTTCCTTTGTTGGTTGAAAACCACTTACAGAGCAAAGCCGACCGGGTATTGGTTATCGACGTCTCTCCGGAGACGCAAATTTTGCGAACGATGCAGCGTGACGGCGTAAGCCGTGAAAATGCTGAGCATATTCTGGCGGCGCAAGCGACACGTGAAGCACGCCTTGCCGTTGCGGATGATATTATTGACAATAATGGCGCACCAGATGCAATTGCATCGGATGTTGCCCGCCTGCATGCGGCTTATCTGAGTTATGCATCGCAGGCAGTTTCACAGGAAAACCTTTAATGCAGACCCACGTCCTATTTGAACACCCGCTCAACGAAAAGATGCGCACATGGCTGCGTATCGAATTTCTGCTCCAGCAACTGACCGCTCGCCTCCCTCTTGCCGATCATGCGGACGCGCTGCATTTCTTCCGTAATGCCGGTGAGCTACTGGATATTTTCGAGCGTGGTGACACGCGTACCGAATTGCTTAAAGAACTGGAACGCCAGCAACGTAAATTGAAAGCCTGGGCCGAAGTGCCTGGCGTTGATCAGGGACGTATCGATGCCATTCGCCAGCAGTTAAAAGAGACCAGCACTATGCTGATGGCGGCCCCCCGCATTGGGCAACTTTTACGTGAAGACCGGTTAATCGGCCTGGTACGCCAGCGTCTGAGTATACCGGGCGGCTGTTGCAGCTTTGATTTGCCCACCCTGCATGTCTGGCTGCACCTGCCGCAAGCTCAGCGTGACGAGCAGGTGAATATCTGGCTGGCCAGCCTGACACCGCTCAATCACACGTTATCACTGATTCTGGATTTGATCCGCAACTCAGCCCCGTTCCGTAAGCAAACCAGCCTGAACGGTTTTTACCAGGATAATGGTGAAGATGCCGATCTGCTTCGTCTGCATCTGGATTTAGGCAGCCAGTTATTCCCGCAGATTTCGGGACATAAAAGTCGTTTCGCCATTCGTTTTCTGCCGCTCGACAGCGAAAATGGCATCGTCCCGGAACGGTTGGATTTCGAACTGGCTTGTTGTTAAGGAGAAATGATGTCAGACGCAACGCGTGTTAATTGCCCAACCTGCGGCAAAAGCGTGGTATGGAGCGAAACCAGCCCATTCCGTCCATTCTGTTCAAAACGCTGCCAGTTAATAGACCTGGGGGAATGGGCTGCGGAAGAAAAACGCATCCCCAGTGCGGGCGACCTTTCCGACAGCGACGACTGGAGCGAAGAGCAGCAGTAAATAGTTCGGTGGCGGGGAGCCCCGCCCCCTGCACGATCAGGCGCTTGCCAGTTTTGAGATGACGGGTTCATTGGCTGGCGGGAACTCCTCCGCCAGCAGTTGAGTCTGGTGAACCCAACGTCCAGGCTGCCCCTCTTTTCCCCACGGCTCACCTTCCCACTGTTCAATAAGATAAAACCAGAGCGTAATGTGGCGGTCAGGGAAGTGATATTCCAGCTTATCGAACAGAGTTGCCGCACCAGCGTTGATCCCCACTTCTTCGTGCAACTCACGGACAACCGCTTGTTCAGGCGTTTCGCCTTCTTCGATCTTGCCGCCAGGAAACTCCCATTTATTAGCCATATGCGCATCGGCTGCGCGCTGGGTAATAAAGATTTCACCCTGTGAGTTGCGAATAATGCCAACGGCGATTTGCAGTATTTTCATTGTCGTTACTCCATAAAAAAGGCGCAGATATCTGCGCCTTTCTTTATTTATTCGTACCTTAGCTCAGACGACCGTGGCACTGTTTGTATTTTTTACCTGACCCGCATGGACAAGGGTCGTTACGACCAACTTTGCGATCGCCGGTCTGCGCAGCCAGCGCTGCCGCCGCCTCAGACTCATCATCACGGTGGCTAAGTTGCTGCATTTGTGCCAGACGCTCTGCTTCTTCGCGGCGTTGTTGCTCCATTGCTTCAACTTCTTCCGGCATACGCACCTGAACTTTACTCAGGGTGCTGATCACTTCATATTTCAGCGACTCCAGCATCGCGGCGAACATTGAGAAAGATTCACGCTTGTACTCTTGCTTCGGATCTTTTTGCGCATAGCCACGTAAATGGATCCCCTGACGCAGGTAATCCATCGCCGCCAGGTGCTCTTTCCACAGTGAGTCAAGCGTTTGCAGCATGACGCCTTTTTCGAAGTGGCGCATCATCTCGGCGCCAACAACCTCTTCTTTGCGACCATAGACTTCGATTGCCTGAGCCAGGATACGCTCACGCAGGGTCTCTTCATGCAATTCCGGCTCTTTATCCAGCCATTCAGCAATCGGCAGATCGAGGTCGAAATCATTTTTCAGGCGTTCCTGCAAGCCAGGAATATCCCACATTTCTTCCAGCGACTGCGGTGGAATATGGGCGTCAATGGTCGCCTTGAACACATCCTCACGAATACTGTTAATGGTCTCGCTCACATCAGACACATCCAACAGTTCATTACGCTGGGTGTAGATTGCACGACGCTGATCGTTCGCTACGTCATCGTATTCCAGCAGTTGTTTACGAATATCGAAGTTACGGCTTTCCACTTTACGTTGGGCGTTGGCAATCGCCTTGGTCACCCACGGGTGTTCAATCGCTTCGCCCGGTTTCATGCCCAGTTTACGCATCATGCTTGATACGCGATCTGAGGCAAAAATACGCATCAGCGCATCTTCCATAGACAGATAGAAGCGGGATGAGCCCGGGTCACCCTGACGACCAGAACGGCCACGCAGCTGGTTATCGATACGGCGTGATTCGTGACGTTCGGTACCGATGATATGCAGACCACCCGCAGCCAGTACGGCATCGTGACGCACCTGCCAGTCAGCTTTGATCTGCGCGATCTGTTCCGGCGTCGGGTCTGTCAGCGCTGCGACTTCTGCCTGCCAGCTACCACCCAACACGATGTCGGTACCACGGCCAGCCATGTTAGTTGCGATTGTTACCGCTGCGGTATAACCCGCCTGCGCAACAATATCTGCTTCTTTGGCGTGGAACTTCGCGTTCAGTACGTTGTGTTTGATACCCGCTTTCGTCAGCTCATTTGAAACCACTTCGGATTTCTCAATGGAGATCGTACCCACCAGCACCGGCTGGCCTGCAGCAGTACGCTCACGAATATCTTCAATAATCGCCTGAATTTTTTCCGCTTCGGTCATGTAGACCAGATCCGGCATATCTTTACGGATCATCGGACGGTTGGTCGGCACCACCACGGTATCGAGTTTGTAAATAGAACTGAACTCGAATGCTTCGGTATCAGCAGTACCGGTCATCCCCGCCAGTTTCTCATACAGACGGAAGTAGTTCTGGAAGGTAATCGAAGCCAGAGTCTGGTTTTCGTTCTGAATATCCACACCTTCTTTGGCTTCCACAGCCTGGTGCAGACCATCAGACCAGCGACGGCCCTGCATGGTACGGCCAGTGTGCTCATCAACGATGATAACTTCGCCGTCTTTAACAATGTAATCCACATCACGGGTGAACAACGCGTGCGCGCGCAGCGCTGCGGTAACATGGTGCATCAACATAATGTTACCCGGAGAGTACAGGGACTCACCTTCGTCCATGATGCCTTCGTTAACCAACAATTCTTCAATCAGCACCAGGCCACGTTCGGTCAGGTTCACCTGGCGCGCCTTTTCATCAACAGAGAAGTGCCCTTCGCCCTGGAAGGTATCGGAATCTTCCTTCTCCTGACGGATCAGGTGCGGGATGATTTTGTTCACTTTTTTGTACATTTCCGAGCTGTCTTCAGCCGGGCCGGAAATGATCAACGGTGTACGCGCTTCATCGATGAGGATAGAGTCCACCTCATCCACCAGCGCATAGTGCAGTTTGCGCTGCACGCGTTCTTCAGGGCTGAACGCCATGTTGTCGCGCAGGTAGTCAAAGCCGTATTCGTTGTTAGTACCGTAGGTGATATCTGCAGCGTAGGCTTCACGCTTCGCTACAGACGGCATACCCGGCAGGTTGATCCCGACGGTCATACCCAGGAATTCGAATAAGGGACGGTTGTTTTCGGCGTCACGTTGCGCCAGATAGTCGTTCACGGTAACCACGTGAACACCTTTGCCGCTCAGGGCGTTTACATACGCAGGCAGTGTCGCGGTCAGCGTTTTACCTTCACCGGTACGCATCTCTGCGATGCAGCGTTCATTCAATACCATGCCGCCGAGTAACTGAACGTCGAAGTGACGCATACCGAAGACACGTTTACTGGCTTCGCGCACGACGGCAAACGCTTCCGGGATCAAGCTTTCAACCGTTTCGCCTTTTTCCAGACGGCCACGAAATTCCGCTGTTTTTGCTTTCAGTTCGTCGTCTGACAGCTTTTCCATTTCCGGCTCCATCGCATTGATGATGCCGACTGCTTTGCGCATACGACGCAGTGTACGATCGTTACGACTACCGAATACTTTTGTTAATAATTTGATAAGCATAATAAAATCTCAAACGCCCCGCTCTGCGGAGTCACAAATGTAGTTGAAGGATAATTTTTCAGCTAAGGCGTTGAGGTCCCGCGCGGATGCCCTGAACCTGGCTAATCCAGGCCCGGACGCTAAACGCGCAATGGGTGGGGAAATCGGTACCACATGTCTGGCTATCAATTGCCGGCGGTCTCTGCTCCTGGGTTAGCAGCGCGCTGAGCGTATCCAGGAGAGCGAGGTGGTGAGCCTGCAAAGGCAGTGGTTCTTCCACGACGGGTAACGCCTGCGGCGCCATCGCGAAAGAGAGGTGGCGAATAACGGTACGGATGGCATGCTGATGCCAGTAATCAACAGTGAAGCTCGGACGGCGCGTCCCTTCAAGCAGCGCAAGATTAGTGAAGTTAACGCTACCAGCGCCTTCATGATTACGTGTCGTCGCTTTAGCCGGTTCAGTGTGGTTGCTGTTGCTGAGCGCAGGCATGCCGAAGCTTGCCGCGACCATCCCCAATAAGAGATGCGGCCAGAAATAACGTCTGCCAAGTTGTCGCCAGCGCGTCAGAATTCCGCTCACTCAGTTCACCAAAAAAATCACTGTTGTCCGCTTTTTACTTCGGTATGCATTATTTTGCGCAAAGATATTACCATTAATGCAGCGGGAGGACAGCGATTATAAGGCGCTCCGGGGGATAAAAACGGCCAGGAAAGCAGCGATCGCGCTCATTGAGTGGTAAAAACAATCTTCATCAACCAAAGCGAGGCAAAAGTACAGATTTTAAAATAAAAAACGACTGGCACTCCTGGCAGGAGAGAGTGTGCCAGGTGGACCAGTCGAATTTAGGTCTTACTTATTGTCTGGTATTACGCCAGAACCATCGTCGGTGCTTTGAACGCCAGTGGCAGTTCTGCATCATCTTCGAAGGTCACATATTCCCAGGCTTCCTGTTTCGCCAGGACTGCCTGCAACAGTTTGTTGTTCAGCGCGTGACCCGATTTATACGCAGTAAACGCACCGATGATATTGTGACCACACATGAACAAGTCACCAATCGCGTCGAGCATTTTGTGACGAACGAATTCGTCTTCAAAACGCAGGCCGTCTTCGTTCAATACGCGATAATCGTCAACAACGATGGCACAATCGAAGCTACCGCCCAGGCACAAACCGCGGGACTGCAGATATTCGATATCACGCATGAAACCGAAGGTACGCGCGCGGCTAATCTGGCGCATAAACGCGTCGGCAGAAAAGTTCATCGCGTAACGCTGAGTGCTGGCATCAATGGCCGGGTGGTTAAAGTCGATAGTGAAATCGAGAGAGAAACCGTTAAACGGTCTGAACTCTGCCCATTTATCACCATCTTCAACGCGGACCGTCTCTTTGATTCGCACGAATTTCTTCGCACTGCGCAGTTCTTCGATGCCTGCATCCAGCAGAAGATAAACGAACGGTGCAGCACTGCCGTCCATAATCGGGATTTCCGGCGCATCGACTTCAACAATAATGTTGTCGATACCCAGACCGGCCAGAGCAGCATTAAGGTGCTCTACGGTTGAAATCCGTACGTCATGCTCGTTCACCAGACACGTACAGAGCATTGTATCACGCACAGATTTAGCATCAGCCGGGAAATCTACCGGTGGATTCAAGTCAGTGCGACGATAGATGACCCCGGTATTGGCCGGCGCAGGGCGCAACGTCAGTGTGACTTTCTTGCCGGTATGTAAACCGACACCAGTCGCCTGAACGATACGTTTAAGTGTCCTTTGTTTGATCATCGTATAATCTCGCCTAATTAACCATCCAACCGAAGTGTACTACACAATCGGTGGGGCAGTTTAGCACAAAGAGCGAAGATGCCCAACTTCCAGCGTATTCTTAATCAGCTTGCTTACGCAAAAACGCTGGAATATCCAGGTAATCCGGTTCTTTAGTCGTCTGCGGCGTATTGTCGTTGACCACTTTAGACTGAGGTTTCTGCTCCTGCTGCAGCGTCGACATACCGTGCTGCTGGTAGCGGTCCATTACCGGTTGCTGCTGCTGTTTGTTAGTCACAAGGGTAATTTCCGGACGTTTGTCCATACCAATACCGGTTGCTACAACAGTGACACGCAGCTCATCATTCATATCCGGATCCAGCGATGTACCAATAACAACAGTAGCATTGTCTGATGCGAATGCACGAATGGTGTTACCCACGGTTTCGAACTCATCCAGGCGCAGGTCGAAGCCCGCGGTGATGTTAACCAGCACGCCGCGCGCGCCAGACAGATCGATATCTTCCAACAGCGGAGAGGAAATCGCCATTTCCGCCGCTTCTTCTGCGCGGTCTTCGCCTCTTGCAACACCAGAGCCCATCATGGCGTAGCCCATTTCGGACATCACGGTACGCACGTCAGCGAAGTCAACGTTCATCAGACCCGGACGGGTAATCAGTTCGGCGATCCCCTGCACAGCGCCTTTCAGTACGTCGTTTGCCGCACCGAATGCATCCAGCAAAGAGATACCACGGCCGAGAACTTTCAGCAATTTATCGTTCGGGATAGTGATCAGCGAGTCCACATGTTTGGACAGCTCAGCGATACCCTGTTCAGCGAATGCCATTCGCTTCTTGCCTTCAAAGTTGAAAGGCTTGGTCACGACGGCAACCGTCAGGATACCCAAATCTTTAGCCACTTCCGCAACGACCGGTGCCGCACCCGTGCCGGTGCCGCCGCCCATACCCGCTGCGATAAAGACCATGTCAGCACCATCAAGCGCAGCGCGCAGTGCTTCACGATCCTCTTCAGCCGCATTACGACCTACTTCCGGGTTAGCCCCAGCGCCCAGACCTTTGGTGATACCACCACCGATCTGAATGGTCTGACCCACCGCGGTCTTACGCAACGCTTGCGCGTCGGTATTCACTGCGAAGAATTCAACACCCTCAATGCGCTCGCGCACCATGTGTTCAACGGCATTACCGCCGCCGCCACCGACGCCGATGACTTTAATCACCGCGTCGTTGGTCAGTTCCATAGGTTCAAACATAATTTCTCTCCGTTTTGTGCCTGTCGCCTGAGACCGCTAATGTTTTCCGGTCTCCGAAAATTAAAATTCTTTACGCAGCCAGCTGTTGATTCGTTTAAACCACGAGCCGACTGATGCACGTTTTTCCACTTCTGCTTCACCACTTAAATGGGTTTCTTTCCCGTAGTGCAGCAATCCCACCGCCGTTGAATAATACGGCTCCTGGGCGTAATCCGTTAAACCAGTAATATTGAGCGGCGCGCCAATACGCACTTGCGTATGGAATACACGCTGGGCACATGCCGCCAGACCTTCAATTTGCGCTGCCCCGCCCGTTAACACAATCCCCGCCGCCAGATGATGTTTCACCCCTTGCTGGCGAAGCTGCTCTTGTAACTGCAAAATCTCATCATTCACCAGATTGAGCAACTCGGTATAACGTGGCTCAATCACGTCGGCCAGCGTCTGGCGCTGTAAGCTACGCGGCGGACGCCCCCCCACACTTGGCACTTCAACACTCTCATCTTTACCCACGATGGAGCCCAGCGCACAACCATGACGAACTTTAATGGCTTCGGCGTCGCTTGGCGGCGTACCGAATGCATAGGCGATATCGCTGGTTACGACATTCCCTGCATACGGGATCACTTTCGTATGGCGCAGCGCTCCGCCTGTATACACAGCCATATCCATTGTACCACCGCCAATGTCTACAACGCAGACACCCAGCTCACGTTCATCCTCCGTCAACACGGAATAACTGGAGGCCAGCCCGGCGAAAATAAGTTGGTCAACTTTCAGACCGCAACGTTCCACCGCTTTAACAATGTTTTTCGCCATATCGTTATGGCAAGTGATCAGATGGACTTTCGCCTGCATACGTACACCCGAAAGACCTACCGGGTTTTTGATACCTTCCTGGTAATCAATGGCATATTCCTGAGGAATGACATGCAGAACGCGGTGTTCATCACGCACTCGCACCGATTTCGCCGTATGCACCACATTCTCTACATCTTCCTGCGTCACTTCTTCTTCTGAAATCGGCACCATACCAATTTCATTCTGGCAGCTAATATGTTTACCCGACAGTGCCAGATAAACAGAAGAAATCTGGCAATCGGCCATCAGTTCGGCCTGATCGATGGCGCGCTGAACGCATTTCACCACAGATTCCAGGTCGTTAACGCCACCTTTATCCATACCACGGGACGGGCAGCTTCCCACGCCGATGATATTGATCATACCGTCGGGCAGAACTTCCCCTACCAAAGCGGCTACCTTCGCGGTACCAATCTCCAGTCCTACTACCAGTTTTCTGTCCGTCGCCTTGATCATTATTGTTCTGCCTGTGCCTGATTCTGTTGCTGATTAGGGTCCTGAACTGGGGCCGGCTTCCAACCTACCGCCGCGCCAGAGTCATAGCGTAAATCCACGTAACTAATTTCTTTGCGATCCGCCTGCGCCTGCTGTTGCAGAACCGGGTACAATTCGACAAAGCGCGCCAGGCGTTTCATCGTATCGCCACGACCGAGGTTGAGCTTAATATCGTTATTAAGCGTCACCTGCCACGACCGCCGGGCAGTCATCGCCGCCTCTTTCAACGTGAATTTATCCTTCGCCAGCACCTGTCCCATGTCATGGAAGCCCTGTAAAACTTCGCTCTCACTCCCTTCCGGGCCATACAGCATGGGTAAAACCTGCTTGCTGGTTCGATCCGCAGGAACGCTGAACGAATTACCGTCCATGTCCACCATATGCTGATCATTCCAACGTGCTATAGGCACATATTCAACCAGATGAATCTTCAATTCATCAGGCCATTGCTTTCTGACACTTGCCTGCTTTATCCAGGGCAGACGCTCTATCTGGCTCTGGATTATATTGACATCCTGCGTCATAAACGTGCCGGGTGCGCCAAGCGCCAGAATAGACTGGCGAATATCGTCGTTGCGGGTGTAATGGCGATCGCCTGTCAACACCAGCTTCGACAATGGTAACCGTTGCGCATCTTCCATCCAGCCCAGGACTACCCAGCCGCTAGCCAACACGGTACACAACACCGTCAGCAGGAACAAAATTCCTGCAAGACGCGTTCCATTATTGCGGCGGGAGGATGGCATCTCCTCGACATCGCGATTTCGCGTGTTCAGCGCAGCCTGAGACATATCACTCCGCCAGTTCCAGAATTTGCACGACCAGTTGCGAGAAGGTTAATCCCGCCTGTCGCGCTGCCATCGGTACCAGGCTATGACTTGTCATACCCGGCGCGGTATTGGCTTCCAACAAATAAAACTGACCATCACTGTCTAACATGGCGTCAATTCGTCCCCAGCCCCGACATCCCAGCGCACGCCAGGCTTTCAGTACCAGGTTTTGTAAAGTGGCCTCATCGTTTGCTTCCAGACCTGACGGACAGAAATATTTCGTCTCATCAGAGAGATACTTCGCCTCATAATCATAGAAGGTTCCAGCGGGCTGAATACGAATTGAAGGTAAAATTTCTTTTCCGAGCATGGCAACTGTAAATTCGGGCCCACTTAGCCATTTTTCGATAAGAACTTCATCATCATGTTGAAAGGCAAGCGCTAACGCAGCCGTTAATGCACCAAATTCTTCAACTTTTGACATACCGACGCTTGAACCTTCGCGGCTCGGTTTAACGATAACCGGTAAACCTAACGCTTCAATGCGTTGAATAACGTCATTATTGAGCCCCGATTCAAATTCGTTGCGTGTTAAAGCAACCCACGGGGCAACAGGTAACCCCGCACCTTGCCAGAGCAATTTACTGCGTAATTTATCCATTGAGATTGCCGATGCCATAACGCCGCTGCCGGTATAAGGCACGCCTGTTAGCTCCAGCAACCCTTGCAGACTACCGTCTTCCCCGCCACGCCCATGCAGCGCAATGAATGCTTTATCGAAGCCCATCGCTTTCAGGCGAGTAACATCCACATCACGCGGGTCAATCGGGTGCGCATCAATGCCACCCTCACGTAAACCCGCAAGCACCGCAGCGCCGGAGTTTAATGACACCTCGCGCTCAGCAGAAATTCCGCCCAGCAGGACCGCGACTTTATCAGCCATTGCGCTCGTCCTCCTGTTGCGGCTTGAGTTTCGCTTCCGCCAACTGACGCGCAATCTTGCCAACGTTGCCCGCGCCCTGGATCAGAATTAAATCATTACCGGTCAGAACAGGAGCCAGCATAGCCGCGGTTTGAGCCGGATCGGATACCAGGATCGGATCGATTTTCCCACGGCCACGAATAGTACGGCACAGGGAACGGCTGTCCGCCCCCGGGATCGGCGTTTCGCCCGCAGAGTAAACATCCAGCATCAGCAGTGAATCGACCTGGGTCAGAACGTTGGCAAAATCGTCATACAGATCGCGCGTACGGGTAAAGCGATGCGGCTGGAAGACCATCACCAGATTTTTATCCGGCCATCCTGCGCGTGCCGCTTTAATGGTGGCATCTACTTCCGTCGGATGGTGACCGTAATCATCCACCAGCATCGCAGTCCCTGGCTTACCGTTAACGGACGCCAGCGGAAACTCACCCAGAAAATCAAAACGACGCCCGGTGCCCTGGAAGCTTTCCAGCGCGCTCAGAATATCTTCGTCATCGATACCTTCTTCTGTTGCCACCGCGACAGCTGCCGCTGCATTAAGCGCATTATGGCGGCCCGGCGCATTCAGCGTGACATGCAGTTCGGGTTTGTCCTGACGAATCAGGGTGAAATGCCCTTGTGCGCCTTCCTGCTGATAGTTTTCAATGCGCACATCCGCATCCTGGCTAAAGCCGTATGTGGTGAGCTGACGACCCACGCGCGGTAACAATTCGCGAATGACCGGATCGTCCACGCACATCACCGCGCGACCATAAAACGGCAGGTTGTGCAGGAAATTAATAAATGTCGTTTTTAAATTCTCGAAGTCGCCCTGGTAGGTATCCATATGGTCAGCTTCGATATTGGTGACAATCGCCACCATCGGTTGCAGGTGGAGGAATGACGCATCACTCTCGTCTGCTTCCGCGATTAAATAACGGCTATTGCCCAGACGCGCATGTACGCCTGCCGCTTTTACCAGACCACCATTCACAAAGGTAGGATCAAGCCCGCCTTCGGCATAAATGCTGGCAACCATAGCAGTCGTTGTCGTTTTGCCATGCGTACCGGCGATAGCAATCCCGTGGCGAAAGCGCATCAGCTCTGCCAGCATTTCGGCACGGCGAATCACCGGGATACGCGCTTCGTTAGCGGCGACGATTTCCGGGTTATCAGCTGCAATCGCGCTGGACACGACGACGACACTTGCATCGCTAACGTTCTCCGGGCGATGGTTGAAGTAGATTGTCGCGCCAAGCGACGCCAACTGCTGCGTTACCGGATTCGGCGCCAAATCAGAACCGCTGATTTGATAGCCTTCGTTAGCCAGAACTTCGGCAATACCGCCCATGCCAGCACCGCCAATGCCGACAAAGTGAATGTGCCGGACGCGACGCATCTCGGGCACGATTGAACGCAGTTTCGCCAGTTGTTGTGTATTCATTCTCTAAACGCCATCTACCACTTCAAATTCGCGCGACGCAAAAGGCGTCGCCAGTATTAAGCCTGTGCTGCAAGACTCACTTCTTTCGCCACTCGTTCAGTGGCATCGGGAATGGCAGCGGCACGTGCGCGCTCGGCCATTTCCAGTAATGCTTCCCGGTTCCAGCTCGCGAGCGTTTGTGCCACGGCATCGACCGTAAATTGCGGCTGCTCCAGAATCTTCGCGGCACCCGCTTTTTCCAGCGGCAGCGCATTCCAGTACTGCTGCCGATCCTTATGCTGGAACGGAACAAATAACGCTGGCAGGCCGGCGGCAGCGATCTCGCTTACCGTCAGCGCGCCGGAACGGCATACCACGACATCAGCCCAGGCGTAGGCCTGCGCCATATCATCAATAAATTCGGTCACTTTATGCTGAGGCTGCCCGGCATCGGCATAGGCCTGCTCAACGGCTTGTTGAGCGCCCTTTCCACTCTGATGCCAGATAGTCACCGCGCTGCCCAGTTTTGCCGCGACCTGCGGCATGGTCTGATTCAGTACGCGCGCCCCCTGCGAACCGCCCACGACCAGAACCCGTACTGGCCCTTCACGGCCCGGTAACCGTTCTTGCGGCAACGGCAGCGCCAGTACATCCACACGTACCGGGTTTCCTACCACGTCTGCTTTCGGGAATGCGCCCGGGAAAGCCTGCATCACTTTGGTGGCGATCTTTGCCAGCCATTTGTTGGTTAGCCCTGCAATGCCGTTTTGCTCATGCAGCACAACGGGAATGCCCAGCGACCATGCGGCTAGCCCGCCAGGGCCGGAGACATAACCGCCCATCCCCAACACGACGTCTGGCTTAAAGCGCTGCATAATGGCGCGCGCCTGACGCCAGGCGTTAAAAATTCTCACCGGCGCAAGCAGCAGAGCTTTTACACCTTTACCGCGAAGGCCGGAGATACGGATGAAGTCAATCTCGATACCGTGTTTCGGTACCAAATCGGCTTCCATGCGATCGGCGGTTCCGAGCCAGCGCACTTGCCAGCCCTGATCCATTAAATGGTGCGCAACCGCCAGCCCGGGGAAAACATGCCCGCCGGTACCGCCTGCCATCACCATTAACCGCTTCGGTTGACCGCTCATCGTGAACCTCGTGTAAACGCCTGGGCTTTTTCCAGACGCGTTTCATAATCAATTCGTAACAACAGCATGATCGCCGTCGACATAATCAATAAACTGGAGCCGCCATAACTGATGAGCGGCAGAGTCAGCCCTTTAGTCGGCAGCATACCTGCGGCAGCGCCAACGTTTACTAATGCCTGGAAGCTGAACCAAATGCCAATCGAGCAGGCCAGGAAACCAGAAAACCGTTGATCGATTTCCAGCGCTTTGCGTCCAATGGACATGGCGCGGAAAGCGACGAAGAATACCATTAAAAGTGCCAGTACCACACCGATATAACCCAGTTCTTCGCCGATGATGGCGAAGATGAAGTCGGTATGCGCTTCGGGCAAATACTCCAGCTTTTGTACGGAGTTCCCCAGTCCTTGCCCCCACAGCTCACCGCGACCAAATGCCATCAGCGACTGCGTCAATTGGTAGCCACTGCCAAACGGATCATCCCAGGGGTTCCAGAATGATGTCACACGACGAATACGGTATGGTTCAGCCAAAATCAGCAAAATCACCGCGGCGATACCGGAACCGATAATGGCGATGAACTGCCACAGTTTTGCCCCGGCCAGGAACAGCATCGCCAGCGTGGTAATAAAGAGCACCACCACGGTACCCAGGTCAGGCTGCGCCAGCAGCAGCACCGCAAGCACCATGATGACGCCCATCGGCTTGAGGAACCCGCGCAGGTTATTACGCACCTCATCAACCTTACGCACCAGGTAGTTCGCCAGATAACAGAACAGCGACAGCTTGGTAAATTCCGCTGGCTGGAAACGCATTACGCCCAGGTCAATCCAGCGCGACGCCCCGTTGATTGAGCTACCCACCACCAGAACAACCAACAGCATGACAATAGCGGCCACCAGCATTACCGAGCTCCAGCGCTGCCAGAACTCCATCGGCAGCCGCAGCGTTACCAGCCCCAGACAAAACGCCAGGAAAAGATACAGCGCATGGCGTTTGGCAAAGAAGAACGGGTCTGCGGTCAACCTCTGCCCCACCGGCATTGACGCCGACGTCACCATGATAAAACCGATCGCCGCCAGGCCCAGCGTCAGCCAGAACAGCGTGCGGTCGTACATGACCAGACTGTCGTTATCTTTCTGGCGTGAGCCCATCACCCAACCTTTTAATGCACCAAACAGCCAGCTCAGGATGCCAAATCCTGGCAGGTGCGGCATTCTCGGGCGGGGGAGACTTAAACGCATCAACCTAACTCCTGCGCCAGGCGGGTAAAGACATCGCCACGCTGTTCAAAGTTCTTAAACTGATCGAGGCTGGCGCAGGCGGGCGATAACAACACCATGTCGCCCGGCTGTACCCGCGTCGCGATCAGGCGCATTGCCTGTTCCATATCCTGCGTTTGCTCGGTAATTTCCGGACGCAGCGCAGCCAGTTCCGCACCATCGCGGCCAAAGCAATACAAGCGAACATTGCTGCCTTCGAGATAGCGTTTCAGTGGAGAGAAGTCTGCCGATTTACCATCGCCACCGAGCAGCAGATGCAGCGTGCCATCCACATGCAGGCCGTTCAGTGCCGCCTCTGTACTGCCGACGTTGGTCGCTTTGGAATCGTTAATCCAGCGCACACCATTGTGCTCCAGCGCCAGTTGGAAGCGGTGCGCCAGGCCAGTAAACGTGGTTAACGCTTTCAGGCTACTGGCGCGCGGCAATCCCACGGCATCGGCCAAGGCCAGTGCTGCCAGCGCGTTTGTATAATTATGCTGACCGCTAAGCTTCATCTCTTTAACGTTCAGAACCTTCTCACCTTTCACGCGCAGCCAGGTTTCCCCCTGCTGGCGATTGAGATGGTAATCGCCGACATCCACGCCAAAGCTAACGCAGCGCTCATCCGCGCCGCGCACTGGCATAGTCAGCGCGTCATCCGCATTGACTACACAAACTTTCGCATTTTCATAAACACGCAGTTTTGCCGCACGGTACTGCTGCAGACCAAACGGATACCGGTCCATATGATCTTCGGTGACATTGAGAATGGTCGCCGCGGCAGCATGCAGGCTGGATGTAGTTTCAAGCTGGAAGCTGGAAAGCTCCAGCACATAGAGATCGCAGGCAGATTCCAGCAGCATCAACGCGGGCAGACCGATGTTGCCCCCGACGCCCACATTCTTGCCAGCGGATTTTGCCATTTCGCCCACCAGCGTCGTAACCGTGCTTTTACCGTTCGACCCGGTGATCGCCACGATCGGCGCCTGCGCCTCGCGGCAGAAAAGCTCAATATCACCTACGATCTCGACACCCGCATCTGCCGCTGCGCTCAACGAAGGGTGCGCCAGCGCGATCCCTGGACTCGCGACGATCAGATCGGCCGCCAACAGCCAGTCATCATTCAGACCACCAAGATAGCGTTCCACCTCTTCCGGCAGCTTATCCAGCCCCGGCGGCGAAACGCGGGTGTCCATCACTTTTGGCGTAACGCCGCGCGCGCGGAAAAATTCCACGCACGAGAGTCCCGTCAGACCAAGACCAATAATGACGACTTTTTTACCCTGGTAATCTGCCATGATTAACGTACCTTAAGCGTTGCCAGACCAATCAGGACCAGCATCAGCGAAATAATCCAGAAGCGCACAATCACGCGCGGCTCCGGCCAGCCTTTCAGTTCATAGTGATGGTGAATCGGCGCCATACGGAAAATACGCTGACCACGCAATTTGAACGACCCAACCTGCAAAATCACAGACAGGGTTTCGACGACGAAGACGCCGCCCATAATGACCAACAGAAACTCCTGACGCAGTAGCACGGCGATAATGCCCAGTGCGCCACCTAACGCCAGCGAGCCCACATCCCCCATAAAAACCTGGGCCGGGTAGGTGTTAAACCACAGAAATCCCAGCCCTGCGCCCACAATTGCCGTACAGACAATGACCAGCTCGCCCGCATGACGCAGATATGGAATGTGCAGATAACTGGCGAAGTTCATGTTACCGGTCGCCCAGGCAACCAGTGCAAAGCCCGCCGCCACAAACACGGTGGGCATAATCGCCAGACCATCAAGGCCGTCAGTCAGGTTGACCGCGTTACCTGTCCCCACAATCACGAAATACGCCAGCAGGATGTAGAAGATGCCCAATTGCGGCATGACATCTTTAAAGAACGGCACCACCAACTGTGTAGCTGGCGTGTCGTTACCCGCAAGGTACAGCGCGAACGCAACGCCCAGCGCAATCACCGACATCCAGAAATATTTCCAGCGGGCAATCAGCCCCTTTGTGTCTTTACGCACGACTTTGCGGTAGTCATCGACAAAACCAATGATGCCGTAGCCAACCAGTACAACCAGAACACACCAGACGTAGGGATTGGACGGGTAAGCCCACAGGAGTACAGACACCACGATCGCGGTCAGAATCATGATGCCGCCCATAGTCGGCGTACCGCGTTTACTGAAATGCGACTCCGGGCCATCGTTACGTACGACCTGGCCAAATGAGAGTTTTTGCAGACGGGCAATCATGCGCGGCCCCATCCACAAAGAGATGAAGAGCGCAGTCAGCAGGCTGACGATGGCGCGAAACGTCAAATAGGAGAAGACGTTAAAGCCGGAATAATATTTGACCAAATGTTCGGCCAGCCAAACTAACATGCCCTTTTCTCCTGTAATGCGCGTGCAACCTCTTCCATGGCGGCACTACGTGAACCTTTCACCAAAATGGTAATAATTTGCTTCTCGGCAATCAGCGCCTCTAAACGCGCAACCATTGCCGCCTTATCATCAAAATGCTCACCGACTCCGCTGGCATCACTGATGGCTTTACTGATCTTGCCGACGCTTAACACACGATCGATACCAACAGCTTTTGCCGTTTCCCCCACCTGAACGTGACACGCCTGACTTTCATCACCCAATTCCGCCATGTCGCCGACAACCATGACCCGATAGCCCGGCATTTCGGCTAAAACATGTGCCGCCGCCGTCATCGATCCCACGTTGGCGTTGTAGCTGTCGTCCAGCAGTAATTGGTTTTCGCCAAGTTGCACCGGGAAAAGACGCCCCGGAACCGCTTTCAGATTAGCCAGACCCTTTTTCACTGCGTCATGCGGCGCCCCTACCGCCATCGCCAGCGCAGTTGCCGCCAGCGCATTCGCGATATTGTGACGCCCTGGCAATGGCAACGTGACATCTATACCGCCCGTTGGGGTTTGCAGCGTGAATTCTGTACCGTGCGAGGTCACATGAATATTGGTCGCGGTAAAATCGCTGTTGGCAGCATTTGGCGAGAAGCGCCAGACTTTGCGATTGCCGATGATGTTCTGCCAGTTCAGCCAGTCATTGTTATCGGCATTCATAATGGCAATGCCATTGTCCGGCAAGCCGGTATAAATCTCGCCTTTGGCCTTTGCCACTCCGGCCAGAGAACCAAACCCTTCCAGGTGTGCTGCCGCAAGGTTGTTAACCAGCGCCGCTTCCGGACGGGTCAGCGCCACGGTCCAGGCGATCTCGCCCTGATGATTAGCGCCAAGTTCAATCACCGCATACTGATGTTCTTTTGTCAGGCGCAGCAAGGTCATCGGCACACCGATATCATTGTTCAGATTCCCGGCGGTATAGAGCGTATTGCCACATTCACTGAGAATGGCGGCCGTCATCTCTTTCACCGATGTTTTGCCGGAAGAGCCGGTCAGTGCCACAACGCGAGCAGGTACCTGCTGACGAACCCAGGCTGCCAGTTCGCCAAACGCGAGACGGGTATCCTTCACCACCACTTGCGGCAGATCGATATCCAGTTTGCGACTGACTAACAGCGCGCCAGCACCGCCCTCCTTCGCTTTATCAGCGAAATCATGAGCATCGAAACGTTCACCTTTCAGCGCCACAAACAGGCAACCAGAGGTCAACTTACGGGTATCGGAAGTAACCGCTTCAATGGTTGCGTCTGCACCATGCAGTTCGCCGTGCAAAATGCCGCCGAGCTGGCTAAGCGTTACGCTAATCATGCGATCACTCCCAACAGACGCGCCGCGGTGACACGGTCTGAATAATCGAGACGGTGGTTACCGACAATTTGATAATCTTCGTGGCCTTTACCTGCGAGCAGAACAACGTCATCTTCTTTCGCCTGCATGATGGTGTTGGTGACCGCTTCTGCGCGGCCTTCCATCACATGTGCGCGGCCCGCATCAAGCATTCCCGCCAGGATATCGTCGATGATGGCTCGCGGCTCTTCGGTACGCGGGTTGTCATCCGTTACGACCGGAATATCGGCGAACTGCTCGGCAATAGCGCCCATCAGCGGACGCTTGCCTTTATCGCGATCGCCACCGCAGCCAAATACGCACCACAGTTTTCCGGTGCAGTGCAGTCGTGCCGCCTGCAACGCTTTTTCCAGCGCATCCGGCGTATGTGCATAATCCACCACCACGGTTGGTTTGCCCGGCGCGCTGAACACTTCCATACGCCCACAAACCGGCTGCAGACGTGCGCCAGTATTAAGTAAATCAGCCAGTGGATAACCCAGCGCCAGCAATGTCGCCAGCGCCAGCAGCAGATTGCTGACGTTAAAGGCGCCCATCAGGCGGCTTTCAATCTCACCCTCGCCCCAGGAGGAGGCAAAACGGATAGTCGCGCCGCTGTCGTGGTACACCACGTTGGTCGCTTTTAGCCAGCGACCATGACAATCAGGGTTGATATAGTCTTCCATCGACACGGCAACTGCATCAGGCAGTTTTGCTAACCAACGGCGTCCGACTTCATCATCAGCATTGACGATGGCCTGACCGAAATGGTGAGCAGAAAACAGCAGCCATTTGGCCGCTTCGTAATTGGTCATGTCGCCGTGATAGTCCAGATGATCGCGGCTCAGATTCGTAAAGACAGAGGCAGCAAATTTCAATGCCGCTACGCGGTGCTGAACCAGCCCGTGAGAAGAGACTTCCATCGCGGCGAACGTTGCGCCTTGCTGCGCAAGATTTGCAATCACATGCTGCACATCAACGGCGGAGCCAGTGGTATTTTCCGATGGGACCACTTTGCCCAACAGACCATTCCCCACAGTGCCCATCACCGCGCTGGTTTCACCAAGCAGTTGGC
Organism: Citrobacter sp. MNAZ 1397; assembly: GCF_023613995.1. Lineage (NCBI taxonomy): Bacteria > Pseudomonadati > Pseudomonadota > Gammaproteobacteria > Enterobacterales > Enterobacteriaceae > Citrobacter > Citrobacter sp. MNAZ 1397. Next base: position 420,049 of record NZ_JAKIVH010000002.1, on the reverse strand, counting down.
TCCATTGCGCCAGCAACTGTGTGGTGGTGGTTTTACCGTTAGTGCCAGTCACGCCAATCAGACGCAGTTGCTCAGAAGGCTCGTTATAAAAACGTCCGGCCAACGCAGAAAGACGCTCATTTAACTGGCTCAGATAGATAACCGGTACGCCATGCATCTCGCGAATTTCGCCGTCGGAGGCCTCATCTTTCGCCTCGGCAATAATGGCAGCCACACCTTGCGCAATCGCCTGCGGGATATATCGACGCCCGTCCGCCTGATGACCCACGACTGCAACAAAAAGATCACCCGACGCCGCTACCCGGCTGTCGAGTGTCATTTCTCGCAGTGCTCGCTCCGGCGCACCTGGCACCCACGGAGCAAGAAGGTCGCGCAAATTACGATCTGCCACCTGTTCCCTCGCCTTGATTAATTACGAATTCATTCTTATCGCCCGTTGTCAGCGCATCCGGTTCGATGTTCATGGTGCGTAAAACGCCGCCCATGATGGCACCAAACACCGGCGCAGAAACGGCGCCACCGTAGTATTTACCTGCTTGTGGATCGTTAATAACGACCACCAGCGCAAAGCGTGGATTACTGGCGGGCGCAACACCCGCGGTATAAGCAATGTATTTGTTGATGTAGCGGCCATCCGGCCCCACCTTCTTCGCCGTACCGGTCTTAATCGCGATGCGGTAGCCTTTAATCGCCGCTTTTACACCGCCGCCGCCAGGCAGGGCCACACTCTCCATCATATGTACGACATTACGTACGATAGATTCATTGAAGATGCGTTCGCCCGGAACAGGGGGATCAACTTTGGTTATCGACAGCGGACGGTAGACACCGTAGCTGCCGATAGTTGCATAGACTCGCGCTAACTGTAACGGCGTTACCATCAGCCCGTAGCCGAAAGAGAAGGTGGCCCTCTCTATGTCAGACCACCGTTGTTTTTGAGGAAATAAGCCACTGCGTTCTCCGACCAACCCCAAATTGGTCGCCTTTCCCAGCCCAAAACGTGAGTAAGTATCTACTAACGCTGAGGACGGCATCGCTAACGCCAGTTTAGAAACACCAACGTTACTCGACTTCTGTAGAACCCCGGTCAGGGTCAATTCGCTGTAGCGCGCCACATCTTTGATTTCGTGGCCGTTAATTCGGTATGGGATCGTGTTCAATACGGTGTTAGGCGTCACGACGCCACGCTGGAGCGCGGTCATCACCACCATGGGTTTCACCGTCGAACCTGGTTCGAAGACGTCGGTAATGGCGCGGTTACGCATGGCGTCTTTCGCGGTACCGGTGAAATTGTTCGGGTTGTAAGAGGGGCTGTTCGCCATCGCCAGCACTTCGCCGGTGTTCACATCCACCAACACGGCACTGCCCGATTCCGCTTTGTTAAATGCCACTGCATTGTTCAGCTCGCGATAGACCAGCGCCTGTAGGCGTTCGTCAATACTCAGCGCAAGGTTATGCGCCGCCTGGCTGTCGGTAGAGGAAATATCCTCAATCACGCGGCCATAACGGTCTTTACGCACAATACGCTCACCCGGCTGACCGGTAAGCCACTTATCAAAGCTTTTCTCGACCCCTTCGATACCTTCACTGTCGACGTTAGTGAAGCCGATGAGGTGAGCAGTTACTTCGCCCGAAGGGTAATAACGGCGGGACTCTTCGCGAAGGTGAATCCCCGGCAACTTAAGCTTTTTGATGTACTCGCCAAGATCGGGGTTCACCTGACGCGCTAAATAGATAAAGCGCCCTTTCGGGTTAGCATTAATGCGCGAGGAAAGTTGATCGAGCGGGATAGTTAATGCGTCAGAAAGGGCCTTCCAGCGATTATCGAGCGTTACGCCACCGGCATCCTGCACCTCTTTCGGGTCGGCCCAAATCGCTTTCACCGGCACACTCACTGCCAGCGGGCGGCCAGAACGGTCGGTAATCATACCGCGAGAGGTCGCGACTTCTTGTACGCGCAGCGAACGCATATCCCCTTCACGCACCAGCATATCGGGGTTCACAATTTGCAAGTACGCCACGCGACCCAGCAAAAAGCCCAGCGCCAGCAAAATGCAGCCGCAAAGCAAGGCAAAACGCCAGCTCACAAAGCTGGCCTGTTCTTCCTGGCGTTTCGGTTTTGGCGTTTTCACCGCTGCGGCTTTCATGCGTCGCGTGGTTCCTTATTTCTGTACAACAATGTTTTCCTGGGACGGATCGACATGCTGCATTTGCAGCTTCTCGGTCGCGATCCGCTCAACCCGGCTATGATCGCCGAGCGCATTCTCTTCAAGGATCAAGTTGCGCCATTCAATATCCAGCGCATCGCGTTCCAGCACGAGTTGTTCACGCTGAGCCGTCAACAAACGGGTATGATGCGAGGTGGTGACAACCGTCACCGCCGTCATAATGATGCAAATGAACAAGCAGAGTGGCAGTTTCCCAAATCGCAAAAGGTCGTCGCCGATCACGCCAGGCAAGGCATGGCGCTCGTTGCTTCCTAACGACACTTTAACTTTGCTAAGGGTCTCTGACACTCTGCCGATCATGCGTTCGTCCTCTCTGCAATACGCAGAACTGAACTACGGGCACGTGGATTCTCAGCCACTTCTTCTTCGCCCGGCATCAACTTGCCTAGTGCTCGTAACTGACGGCCACCCAGTTTCCTGAGTTGCTCTTCCGTCATCGGTAATCCTGCCGGAACTTGTGGACCGCGGCTTTGCTCACGCATAAAACGTTTTACAATGCGGTCTTCCAGCGAGTGAAAACTGATGATCGAGAGCCGCCCTCCCGGGGCCAGGACGTCGATCGAGCTTTTTAGCGCCAGCTCTATTTCCTCCAGTTCACTGTTTACCCAGATACGAACCGCCTGGAAGGTACGGGTCGCAGGATGTTTGAATTTATCTTTCACCGGTGTCGCTGCAGCCACCACCGCAGCCAGCTCTTTGGTGCGGGTCATCGGTTCTTCACGGTTACGTTCGACGATGGCACGCGCGATGCGTTTACCAAAGCGCTCTTCACCAAAGGTTTTTATTACCCAGGCGATATCGGCTTCATCGGCCGTTCGTAACCACTCGGCAGCAGACTGACCGCGCGTCGGATCCATACGCATATCAAGCGGACCGTCACGCATAAAAGAAAAACCGCGCTCAGCATCATCAAGTTGCGGAGAAGAAACCCCAAGATCGAGCAGAATTCCGTCGATCTTACCGGTGAGACCACGCTCGCTGACATATTCAGCCAACGCGGAAAAAGGACCATGCACAATGGAAAAGCGGGGATCATCAATCGTTTTTGCGACGGCAATCGCTTCCGGATCCCGATCAATAGCCAGCAGACGTCCTTCCGCACCCAGATGGGAGAGGATCAGGCGTGAGTGACCACCGCGGCCAAAAGTGCCATCAATGTAAATGCCATCCGGACGAATGTTCAGGCCATTAACGGCCTCATCCAGTAGCACCGTTGTGTGTTTAAAATTTTCCATCATCATTACAGAGACAAATCCTGCAATCGGTCTGAAAGTATTTCAGTGCCCGCTTGCTCAGCGTCGATATCTTCCTTGACCTGTTGATACCAGGTCGTTTCGTCCCACAGCTCGAATTTATTGAACTGTCCGACCAGCATCACTTCTTTCGTCAGCCCGGCATGTTGCCGTAAAACGGGCGCGATTAATAAGCGCCCTGCGTTATCCATCTGACATTCGCTGGCATGCCCCAGCAAGAGACGTTGTACCCGGCGCTCTTGTGGATCCATGCTCGACAGACGCGACAATTTTTGCTCAATAATTTCCCATTCGGGTAAGGGGTAAAGCAGCAGGCAGGTGTGACGGATGTCAATGGTACAAACCATTTGACCGGAAGCTTTCTCCAGCAGCAAATCCCGATAACGGGTCGGCACGGCTAATCGGCCTTTGCTGTCGAGATTGACTAATGTAGCTCCACGGAACATACCAGCCCCACCCCTGAGTGACCTATTTCACCACTTTATCCCACAAATCCCCACCAAAGGAGTTTACGGAGCGGAGGAAAAGCTTGTCAAGCCAGTGCAAAGGCTAACCAGAATAAAAGATCCCTTATTCGCGGTTACATTCCACTTTGGTGAAATACCGCTCAACTAATGAGGCAAATTAACGTCATGAATATTTGTAAGAAAAAAACTGAATATGCATTGGGGCGTTAAAAACCACTTATTTTATGCGCGCGAAATATAAAGTGTCAGTTTGCGACGCGGGCGGCATTTTAAGACATATTGCAGCCAGATAACAGTGCCAGATACCGCCTGCGCGGCGGGGGAACTCTAAGAATAGCCGCAGACATAAAGTCCGCATTCAAAAAGTGGTTGTTATTTCAACGATTACGCCGGGAGATGTAACAAAGTAATACGAGAGACACGTTCAGTTACGTCTTAATTACTTTAAAATGTGTCCTGAGTGAAATAAGGCAAATTAATTAAATTAACAGCCTTAAAAATAAGGATTTATCTGAATTGGCAATAAAATTAATTATCGCCTTTCATTCGCAACAAAAAGGCAGCGATTACTGCCTTTATTTGATCACTACACGCGGCTTAATACGCCACGACGGTAGAGGTTACGACGAATGCGGCTCAAACCCGCCTTAGGTTTACGCGGCTCGTCCAGACTGGCAAGCACAATCTCCAGCACGCGTTCAGCAACATCCCGATGACGCTGCGCCACCGCCAGGACCGGGCACTGCAGGAAGTCCAGCAACTCATGATCACCAAAAGTAGCAATGGCCAGGTCAGACGGTAACTTACCATCGCGGCGCAACGTAACATCCAGCACGCCTTGTAATAGCGCAAAAGAGGTAGTGAAAAGCGCCTGCGGCATGGTGTGCGTTTCCAGCCATTTTTCAAATAACTGCGCAGCAGCTTCGCGCTCATAGCTATTTGCATAGAGATAATCCACTTCACGCGGATCGTCCTTCCAGGCAGTACGGAAACCCTGCTCGCGCAGGAAGCTAACAGAAAGTTCAGGCAGCGCACCCAGGTAGAGTACTTTTTCTGCCGGGAATTTGCGTAATTCCGCCGCCAGCATTTCCGAGTCATCCTGATCGGCGCCGACAACGCTGGTGAAGTGTTCACGATCCAGAGCGCGGTCAAGTGCAACTATAGGAAAGGCATCATTGGCCCAACGCTGATAGAAAGGATGCTCCGGCGGCAACGATGTTGAAACGATAATGGCATCCACCTGGCGCTGCAGCAGATGTTCGATACAGCGCATTTCGTTATCTGGCTGATCTTCCGAGCAGGCGATAAGCAGTTGATAACCGCGTTGACGCGCCTGCCGCTCCAGATAATTTGCAATACGCGTATAACTGGTGTTCTCCAAATCAGGAATAACCAGCCCAATGGAGCGAGTACGTCCCGCTCGCAACCCAGCCGCCACCGCATTCGGGTGGTAATTATGCTCACGTACGACCGCCATAACTTTCTCGACGGTTTTGTCGCTGACACGATATTGCTTTGCCTTTCCATTAATGACATAGCTTGCCGTGGTACGTGAGACGCCGGCTAGCCGGGCGATTTCATCCAGTTTCACAATTGCCCCTCAAAAAATAAAAGATACTCCATAACCTTTTTAGGGATATAGGTTAAATTCCATAACATCTAAGCGCAGAATAGACACTGCGGCAACAGCTTTTGTGTTCGCTTCCGGCGGATTTCGCAAAAAAAAAGCCCAGCGGATAACGCCAGGCCAGGAAAATGACGTACGCGTAACACTTAACGCATGATTTTGTCGCCGCGCGATAAACCGACCACGCCAGACCGCGCCACCTCAACGATTTTAGCCACATCACGAATGGTCGCCAGAAAAGCATCAAGCTTATCACTGGTGCCTGCGAGCTGAACCGTATAAATAGAAGGCGTGACATCAATGATCTGCCCGCGGAAGATCTCCGCGTTGCGTTTGACCTCTTCACGACCATAACCGCTGGCCTGGACTTTCACCAGCATGATCTCGCGCTCAACATAGGCACCCTGCCCAAGCTCATTTACACGTAACACATCAACCAGCTTGTGCAGTTGCTTTTCAATTTGCTCCAGCACTTTGGCGTCACCGACCGTCTGAATCGTCATTCGCGAAAGTGTAGGATCATCTGTCGGTGCCACCGTCAGACTTTCAATGTTATAGCCACGCTGGGCAAAAAGGCCGATCACGCGCGATAACGCGCCCGATTCATTTTCCAATAATACAGATAATATCCGGCGCATAATCAGGTTCTCTCCGTTTTGCTCAACCACATTTCATCCATGCCACCGCCACGGATCTGCATCGGATAAACATGTTCACTCCCGTCGACGGTCACATCGACAAAGACCAGGCGGTTATTCTTCACCTGCTCAAGCGCCTCACTCAGCTTCGCTTCCAGTTCGTCCGGACGGGTAATAGTGATCCCAACATGACCATAAGCTTCAGCGACACGCGCAAAGTCAGGTAACGACTGCATATACGATTGCGAATGGCGACCTGAATAAATCATATCCTGCCACTGCTTCACCATACCCAAATATCGGTTGTTCAGGTTCAGTACCAGTACCGGAAGCTCATATTGCATCGCGGTAGACAGCTCCTGAATATTCATCTGGATACTGCCGTCGCCCGTAACGCAGATAACCGTTTCATCCGGGAGTGCCATTTTCACACCCAGCGCAGCTGGCAGACCAAAGCCCATCGTGCCCAGCCCGCCGGAGTTTATCCAGCGACGCGGTTTATCAAAGCGGTAATAGAGTGCCGCAAACATCTGATGCTGGCCGACATCCGAGGTGACATAGGCATCGCCTTTGGTTAAGCGCCAGATCGTTTCGATTACCGCCTGCGGTTTGATCTTCTCGCTTTGCGTATCGTATTTCAGGCATTGACGGGCACGCCATTGCTCAATCTGCAACCACCAGTCGCGAATGTCGTCTAAAGGCTGTTGAAACTCTTCTTGTCCCAACAACTCCAGCATCTGTTCGAGCACCAGCCGGGCATCCCCAACAATGGGCACATCGGCCTGCACAGTTTTCGAAATCGACGTGGGATCAATATCAATATGCAGCACGGTCGCATTTGGGCAGTACTTCGCCAGATTATTGGTTGTGCGATCATCAAAGCGCACTCCAACGGCAAAGATCACATCCGAGTGATGCATGGTCATGTTGGCTTCGTAAGTACCATGCATACCCAACATACCTAACGCCTGACGATGCGATGCCGGAAACGCCCCCAGCCCCATGAGCGACGAGACAACAGGGAGATTCAATTTTTCTGCCAGCGCGCTCAGTTGCGGTTCGCAGGCGGATGTGATTGCGCCGCCGCCGACATAGACAACGGGGTGTTTAGCCGCCACAAGCGTCTGCAAAGCGCGTTTGATTTGCCCTTTATGTCCGTGTGTTGTCGGGTTATAGGAACGCATACTGACTGAATCCGGCCATACGTAAGGCAGCTTATTAGCCGGATTGAGAATATCTTTTGGTAAATCGACGACGACAGGACCAGGACGACCAGTGGAAGCAAGCCAGAACGCTTTTTTCAGCACGCCGGGAATGTCTTCGGTCTGCTTAACCAGGAAACTATGTTTTACCACCGGGCGGGATATCCCCACCATGTCGCACTCCTGGAAAGCGTCATAACCGATGAGGGAAGTTGCCACCTGACCGGAAAGAACGACCAGCGGAATCGAGTCCATATAGGCTGTTGCAATCCCGGTGATAGCATTCGTGGCTCCCGGCCCGGAAGTGACAAGCACAACGCCGACTTCTCCCGTCGCCCTTGCCAGGCCATCAGCCATATGCACCGCTGCCTGTTCATGGCGTACCAGGACGTGATCGATTCCACCGACCGTATGTAGCGCATCGTAAATATCGAGGACCGCGCCCCCAGGATAACCGAATACTTGCTTCACGCCCTGATCGATAAGCGATCGGACGACCATCTCGGCTCCAGACAACATCTCCATGGTTTGCCTCCAGGCTTGGGTTTGGCGACTGACGACAGAACGCATTTCCGTCTTGTCGCTCTGTTCAGTACAGGAAGTCCCTGTATTCTGATTATGAATGGCAGTTACCATAACCGCTGAAAATCTGGCAGGCAATTAGCAAACGATTCACCGCATCCCGTCCCAAAAGAGAAAAAATAAGGTTAACAAGCGGGATTTAGTGAATTTGTCTGTAATAAGCAAAGACGATGACAATTCGTCATTCGAATCACTTCCTGCTCAGTAATTCATGCATTTTTACGGCGCGATTTGATGCGTCAGAGAAATATCTCAGCATAAAATTTCGCATCAATATGTACAAACAGAAGAAATCCGCTATCGACACACTCAGCGCATGGACTGCTTTTTTAATGGCGACATACCGAGACCAGTAATTCTTCCATCCATTGGTGGCCTTTATCCCGCCCCGCCGCTTCATGCCATGAAAGGTAACAGGTACGGCTATTCAGTTTTAATGGTAACGGTAAAATCTGGAGGTCTAATTTCCCCGCGAACTCTTCTGCTAACCAACGAGGGGCAATGGCCACAAGCTGAGTTTGAGAAACGACATTAAGCACACTCGTCAATGCCATTCCCTGATAAGCGACACAGGTTTGTTTATCTGTCGTGTCATACCATGGCTGGCTAAACGATGCATAACGGTCCAGTGAAACCACAGCATGCTGTTCACAATAAATATCACTTTCCCGAAGTGGCCCGTTAATACGTGGATGTTTTTTACTGGCTACCAGGACCATCTCGTCTTTAAACAACGGTACGCATGCGAATTCTGGTCGGCGAAATTCATCGTAACCAATGACAAATTCTATTTCCTGGTAACGAAGCTGGTGCTCGGTATTTTGATTTAATGATGATTTAAAGGCCAGATTGATATTCGGCGCAACCTCATTCACGCGATTGTAGATGACAGAGGTGAGGAGGTTATCGAGCGGACTACAAACGCAGAGATTAAAAATGCGCTCGCTGGTCACGGGTTCAAAACCCGACCCTGGTAGTTCATTTTGCACGAGTTGTAGCGCCTGTCGGACCGAACCAAACAGCTGAAAGGCACGCGCCGTAGGCTGTATCCCGCGACCATAACGTACAAACAGTTCGTCATTAAACATAACCTTAAGTCTGGCCAGGGCGTTGCTCACCGCCGGTTGTGACATCCCCAATGTATGGGCTGCTCGCGTAATATTTTGTTCCTGCATTACCGCATCGAAAATAGTTAACAAATTAAGATCAACTTTGCGAAGTTGCGGTTTCGTTATCTCATTAATATGAGCATTTTCAATATTCTCTTCTGACATGTCCTTCTCCAGTATCATGCAAAATTCCATTTATCCCGGCAGCAATAATCTAAAGAAATATGATTTATCACGCATATGAGATAAGGAAAAGAGGAATTCCAAAAAATAGGAATGTATAAAGATATTTCAATGACTGCTAATTGCATTCGCAAACAGAGACATTAAATCAAGTATTCCCGCTTAAATAAAACGGCGTACCGGGATCAAAACATAATTAGAATGAATGTACAATACAACTTCACTAAGCAATAAATGCTCTGCGGCAGAAATATTTCACCATTGCAAACAAAATAATTTAACTTAAATTTTTCATTCCTCCATTTTGATTAAGAAAAACGATAACCCCAATAAATTAATCATGATTAATCATTGAGATAGAAAGCTGGTCTTAAAAGTGTGTAAATATAACCAACTGCAAAGAATTGTTCATCAAAGGTACAAACAACGTTAAGTATGAAATAGCACTAATACCTTATTTTGATTTTTCATCGAATTACAGCACGATTAACTAAAGAAAAACACGGTACCAAATCCGTTTTCATGCGCTTTTACGGGGCTAAGTGTTGACTTTGATTTCTGAATCCAGTACCACTAAAGGCATATCGCAGTTAATCACATTCATCTGGAGCATGGTCATGATTCGCAATGTTCGCTTCCTCGGTCTACTACTACTAAACGCATCCCATGTGCGCGGTAGACCGGTGGACGACGCTCAGCGTTAATCATCCTCCAGTTAACACTAAGAACCCGCGCCTTGGCGCGGGTTTTTTTATGCTCGTAGCAAGGCGACCGAAGAGAGACAAGGACCAAACCATGAGCCAGCAAGTCGTTATTTTTGATACAACCTTACGTGATGGTGAACAAGCGTTACAGGCAAGCCTGAGTGTGAAAGAGAAGCTGCAGATCGCCCTGGCGCTGGAACGTATGGGCGTTGACGTCATGGAAGTCGGTTTTCCGGTCTCCTCTCCGGGCGATTTCGAATCCGTACAAACTATCGCGCGTCAGGTTAAAAACAGCCGCGTCTGCGCGCTGGCACGCTGTGTAGAGAAAGATATTGATGTGGCGGCCGAATCGCTGAAAGTCGCCGAGGCGTTTCGCATCCATACCTTTATCGCCACGTCACCGATGCATATCGCCACCAAATTGCGCAGTACGCTGGATGAAGTAATCGAGCGTGCCATCTATATGATTAAGCGCGCCCGTAATTACACCGACGACGTTGAATTCTCGTGTGAAGACGCAGGCCGTACCCCGATCGCAGACCTGGCGCGTGTGGTTGAAGCCGCCATCAACGCGGGTGCGAAAACCATTAATATCCCGGACACCGTTGGCTACACCATGCCTTTCGAGTTCGCCAGTATTATTAGCGGCTTATACGAACGAGTGCCGAACATTGATAAAGCCATTATCTCCGTCCATACCCACGATGATTTAGGTCTGGCCGTCGGTAACGCGATTGCTGCCGTCCATGCCGGCGCGCGTCAGGTTGAAGGGGCGATGAATGGTATCGGCGAACGCGCAGGAAACTGCTCGCTGGAAGAAGTCATCATGGCTATTAAAGTGCGTAAAGACATCATGAATGTGCATACCGGCATTAATCACCATGAAATCTGGCGTACCAGCCAGACGGTGAGCCAGATTTGCAACATGCCAATCCCGGCGAATAAAGCGATTGTCGGCACCGGCGCCTTTGCTCACTCTTCTGGTATCCATCAGGATGGCGTGCTGAAAAACCGTGAAAATTACGAAATTATGACCCCGGAATCCATTGGCCTGAATCAGGTGCAGTTGAACCTGACCTCCCGTTCTGGCCGTGCGGCGGTGAAACATCGTATGGAAGAGATGGGCTACAAAGATACCGACTACAACATGGACCATCTGTACGACGCGTTCCTGAAACTGGCGGACAAAAAAGGCCAGGTCTTCGATTACGATCTGGAAGCGCTGGCGTTCATTAATAAGCAGCAGGAAGAACCAGAGCATTTCCGTCTGGATTACTTTAGCGTGCAGTCCGGTTCCAGCGATATCGCTACCGCCTCAGTGAAATTGGCCTGTGGCGAAGAAACGAAAGCAGAAGCCGCCAACGGCAACGGCCCGGTAGACGCCGTTTATCAGGCGATTAATCGCATCACCGGTTATGACATTGAGCTGGTTAAATATGATCTCAATGCTAAAGGTCAGGGCAAAGACGCGCTGGGTCAGGTGGATATTGTCGTCAATTACAACGGTCGCCGTTTCCATGGCGTGGGTCTGGCAACAGATATCGTAGAATCTTCCGCCAAAGCAATGGTGCACGTCCTGAACAACATCTGGCGCGCCGCAGAAGTCGAAAAAGAATTGCAACGCAAAGCTCAAAATAAAGAAAACAACAAGGAAACCGTGTGATGTCGAAGAACTACCATATTGCCGTGTTGCCGGGCGACGGCATTGGCCCGGAAGTCATGGCCCAGGCTTTAAAAGTACTGGACGCCGTTCGTCGCCGTTTCGATATGCGAATCACTACCAGCCACTATGATGTAGGCGGCATCGCAATCGATCGTCATGGCAACCCGCTGCCGCAAGCAACCGTGGAAGGTTGCGAGCAGGCAGACGCTATTTTGTTTGGTTCCGTAGGCGGCCCCAAATGGGAAAACTTGCCGCCAGCACAACAGCCGGAGCGTGGTGCTCTGCTGCCGCTGCGTAAGCATTTTAAATTATTCAGCAACCTGCGGCCGGCGAAGCTGTACCAGGGGCTGGAAGAGTTCTGCCCGCTGCGCGCTGATATTTCCGCTAACGGCTTTGACATTCTCTGCGTACGTGAGCTGACGGGCGGTATCTACTTCGGTCAGCCAAAAGGTCGTGAAGGCAGCGGTCAGCATGAAAAAGCGTTTGATACCGAGGTGTATCACCGTTTTGAGATTGAACGTATCGCGCGTATCGCATTTGAATCAGCACGTAAACGCCGTAAAAAAGTGCACTCCATTGATAAAGCCAACGTCCTGCAGACCTCCCTGCTGTGGCGTGAAATCGTCAACGAAGTGGCACAGGAATACCCGGACGTTGAGCTGGCGCATATGTATATCGACAACGCCACCATGCAGCTGATTAAAGATCCGTCCCAGTTTGACGTGCTGCTGTGCTCCAACCTGTTCGGCGATATCCTCTCTGATGAGTGTGCGATGATCACAGGCTCCATGGGTATGCTGCCGTCTGCCAGCCTGAATGAACAAGGTTTTGGTCTGTACGAACCGGCTGGCGGCTCCGCGCCGGATATCGCGGGCAAAAATATTGCCAACCCGATAGCCCAAATCCTGTCTCTCGCATTGCTGTTGCGTTACAGCCTGGATGCCGATGACGCGGCAACCGCCATTGAAAGCGCTATTAACCGCGCATTAGAAGAAGGTGTGCGTACCGGTGATTTAGCCCGTGGCGCCGCAGCTGTTAGTACCGATGAGATGGGTGACATCATCGCCCGTTATATCGCAGAAGGGGTGTAATCATGGCTAAGACGTTGTACGAAAAATTGTTTGATGCGCACGTCGTGTACGAAGCGCCAAACGAAACCCCATTGTTATACATTGATCGTCATCTGGTGCATGAAGTGACTTCGCCGCAGGCATTTGACGGTCTGCGCGCGCACAACCGTCCGGTACGTCAGCCGGGCAAGACCTTCGCGACCATGGATCATAACGTCTCCACGCAGACCAAAGACATCAATGCCTCCGGCGAGATGGCGCGCATTCAGATGCAGGAACTGATCAAGAACTGCAAAGAGTTCGGCGTTGAGTTGTATGACCTGAACCACCCTTATCAGGGCATCGTGCACGTGATGGGACCGGAACAGGGTGTCACCCTGCCGGGCATGACCATCGTCTGCGGTGACTCCCACACCGCCACCCACGGTGCATTTGGCGCACTGGCCTTTGGTATAGGTACCTCCGAAGTTGAGCACGTGCTGGCGACGCAAACCCTGAAACAGGGCCGCGCCAAAACGATGAAGATTGAAGTCAAAGGCAAAGCGCCGGCAGGCATCACCGCGAAAGACATCGTGCTGGCGATTATTGGTAAAACCGGCAGCGCAGGCGGTACCGGGCATGTGGTTGAATTCTGTGGCGAGGCTATTGCGGCGCTGAGCATGGAAGGCCGTATGACCCTGTGCAACATGGCTATCGAAATGGGCGCCAAAGCGGGTCTGGTCGCACCGGATGAAACCACGTTTAACTACGTGAAAGGCCGTCTGCATGCGCCGAAAGGCAAAGACTATGACGACGCAGTAGAATACTGGAAGACGCTGAAAACCGATGAAGATGCAACTTTCGATACGGTTGTGACACTGCAGGCCGAAGAGATTGCCCCGCAGGTCACCTGGGGAACCAACCCGGGTCAGGTGATCTCCGTTAATGACAACATTCCGGACCCGGCTTCTTTTAGCGATCCGGTTGAGCGAGCCTCCGCAGAAAAAGCGCTGGCCTATATGGGCCTGCAACCGGGTGTGCCTCTGACCTCCGTTGCTATTGATAAAGTCTTTATCGGCTCCTGTACCAACTCACGCATTGAAGATTTACGCGCCGCCGCAGAAATTGCCAAAGGGCGCAAAGTCGCGCCAGGCGTACAGGCGCTGGTGGTTCCAGGCTCTGGCCCGGTGAAAGCCCAGGCTGAAGCCGAAGGGCTGGACAAGATCTTTATTGAAGCCGGTTTCGAGTGGCGTTTACCGGGCTGTTCTATGTGCCTGGCCATGAATAATGACCGCCTGAATCCGGGCGAGCGTTGCGCATCCACCAGCAACCGTAACTTTGAAGGTCGTCAGGGCCGTGGCGGTCGTACCCATCTGGTCAGCCCTGCAATGGCAGCCGCTGCTGCGGTCACCGGTCATTTCGCTGATATTCGCAGTTTGTAAGAGGAGATAATCATGGCAGAGAAATATACACAGCATACCGGCCTGGTTGTCCCACTGGATGCCGCCAACGTCGATACGGACGCCATTATTCCAAAGCAATTTTTGCAGAAGGTCACGCGTACTGGCTTTGGTGCGCATCTGTTTAATGACTGGCGTTTCCTGGATGATAAAGGCGAAGTACCAAACCCGGACTTCGTTCTGAACTTTCCGGAGTATAAAGGAGCCTCGATTCTGCTGGCGCGTGAAAACTTCGGTTGCGGTTCATCGCGTGAACATGCGCCCTGGGCATTGACCGACTACGGCTTTAGAACCGTTATCGCCCCAAGCTTCGCGGATATCTTCTACGGCAACAGTTTTAACAACCAGTTGCTGCCCGTGAAGTTGAGCGATGAAGAAGTGGATGAGCTGTTTACACTGGTACAGGCCAATCCGGGTATCTCGTTTGAGGTGGACCTGGAAGCGCAGGTGGTGAAAGCCGGGGATAAATCCTACCCGTTTGTCATCGACGCGTTCCGCCGCCACTGCATGCTGAACGGTCTCGACAGTATTGGTCTGACCCTGCAGCATGAAGATGCCATCTCCAGCTACGAGGAAAAACAGCCCGCGTTTATGAACTAAACGCGGCTGCGGTCGCTCTTGCCCGGTCTTTTGGCCGGGCATTTTACGTTTTTCAATGATACGCAGATCACAAATTTCGATAATCACCTCGCCAATATTTAAGGATATTTGAAAATATAAAAATTAATGACCCGTCATAATGCTCTTATTCTGTGCAATTCCGCTCTTTTTTTGTATAAACCAGGCAACACAAGTAAAAATACAGTTCAAGTATTTAATATAAGAATACAAGCATGTGAAAAAACGGTTAATTGCATAGAAAGACCCTATGGTTTTATGCAAAAAAAAGCATTATTTTTCCCCTCCTTCGCTCGTTATCTTTCCCACAGAAACATTTTAACTTTGGATATATCAGGGCCTCCGCATGTCGGCCTCCTGGATTTCCCGTGGAGAGAGCAAATGAGCCACTACCAACACCTTTTCACCCCGTTAACCATTAACGGGATGACGATAAAAAACCGGATCATCATGCCACCAATGGGCACCAATCTGGCGAGCCTGAACGGCGAAGTCTCTCAGGAACAGCTGGAATACTACGAACTGCGGGCAAAAGGGGGGACTGGTTTAATTACAATTGAGAATATCTGTATCGATTTCCCGTTTGCCTCGAATGGCACAACGCAACTGCGTATCGATAACGATCAGTATATTCCCGGACTTTTCAAATTAACCGAGACACTGCATAAACACGGTGCCTGCGTCTCTATTCAGCTAAATCATGCGGGCGCTTCTGCTTATGCTTATCGCCTGAATGGCGAACAGCCGCTCTCTTCTTCGAATACACCGTCGAAAAAGAACGGCAATATTCCTCGCGCCATGACCCATGACGAAATATATCATGCAGTTAATAAATTTGGTGAAGCGGCAGAGCGTGTTAAACGTGCAGGATTTGATTGCGTGGAAATTCACGCAGGCCACTCTTATCTAATCAGTCAGTTTTTATCGCCGCTGTTTAATAAACGTACCGATGAATTTGGCGGTTCCCCTGAAAATCGCGCCCGCATTTTAACGCTGGTGGTTGATAAAGTGCGTGCCTGCGTCGGGCCACGTTTCCCAATTAGCCTGCGTTTCAGTGCCGATGACTTCCTTAAGGGCGGTAATACGCTGGAAGACACGCTGCGTATGCTGGCACTCTGCCAGGATAAGGTCGACATTCTCAATGTTTCGGCCGCGCAAAACGATAACCTGAATCTGCAGATTGATCAGATGTCGCTGGAAGATGGCTGGAAACGTTATCTCTCCCGCGCCGTACGCGATACGTTTAATAAGCCGACGGTTATCGCCGGCAATATTCGCTCACCGAAAGTCGCCGAAGACATTATCGCAACGGGCGATGCGGATCTGATTGCTATTGGCCGGGGCCTGATTGCCGAACCGGAATGGGTGCAAAAAGTCCAGAGCGGCAATGAACGCCTGATGCGCAAATGCATCTCTTGCAATATTGGCTGTGCCGATCACCGTATCGCCCGCTCTCGTCCGCTGCGTTGTTCCATCAATCCGGACATCATTCATGGCGACGCTTATAAACGGCGCAGGGTAAATCGCGATACCCGTGTCGTGGTTATCGGTGCGGGAACCGCAGGAATGGAAGCCGCCTGTACCGCCGCAGAAGTCGGCTGCCATACCTGGTTGCTGGAGAAGAAAAATAGCCTCGGCGGACTCGCCTCTGAAATCTCGCGCCTGCCGGAGAAGAAGCGTATCGCCGACTTCCCACAATTTATGAAAAACCGGATGGCCGGATTAGACAATTTAATGCTGATGGTTGGTCAGGAGGCCAATGTTGAGCGCATTGCCGGGCTGCGGCCGAACCTGATTGTTAACGCTACGGGTTCCACGCCGCTGCTCCCACCGATTAACGGGCTGAAAGAGTGCATCGATGTCGAGGGCGGCAACGTCTTCTCCATCATGGGCATGATTCATCACCTGGACCAGTTCGCGGACGTAGAAGGAAAACGCATTGCCGTTGTCGGCGGCGGAGCCGTCGGTCTGGATGTCATCGAATATTTCTCTGCACGCGGAGCACGTACCACGCTCATTGAGATGCAGGATGGCCCGGGCCGCGACCTGGACATCATAACCAAAAACGCCATGTTGACCATGCTGGATGAACACCATGTGGAACAGCACATGCAAACACAACTCGTCGCCGTTCACCCGACACACTTTAGCGTCAAGCAAGCCGACCGTGCTTACGACATTCCTTTTGACTACGGCTTTGTTTGCCTGGGAATGCGTGCCAATACCACCGGTCTCAATGAAATTGAGCAATGGGCCAGAGCCAATAACGTAAAAATAATGAACATCGGCGACAGCCTGATGGCCCGGCGAATCATTGATGGCGTGCGCGAAGGGCGCAACGTGCTGGACACCCTCGAAGATATGGGTGCTCTGGGCAACCGCGAATCCGCAAAAATTCCACTTCTAACATATTAAGGACTTTATCATGGCTGAACGTATTACGGGTCACACTGAACTGATTGGACTGATTGCAACGCCGATTCGTCATAGCATGTCGCCGACAATGCATAATGAAGCCTTTGCGCATCTGGGTCTGGATTATGTCTATCTGGCATTTGAAGTAGACAACCAGGAATTGAAAGATGTGGTACAGGGTTTCCGGGCGCTCAAACTGCGCGGGTTTAACGTCTCCATGCCGAACAAAACCGCTATTTGCCAGTACCTGGATAAACTCTCTCCGGCGGCAGAGCTGGTCGGCGCGGTGAATACCGTGGTCAATGACAATGGTGTGTTAACGGGTCATATCACTGACGGTACCGGTTATATGCGCGCACTGGCCGAAGAAGGCATCGACATTATTGGCAAGAAAATGACGGTCCTGGGCGCGGGTGGCGCGGCAACGGCGCTCTGCGTTCAGGCTGCGCTGGATGGCGTGAAAGAGATCTCCATCTTCAACCAGAAAGACAAATTCTTCGCCAATGCGGAGCAAACTGTCGCTAAAATCCGCAATAACACCCACTGTGAAATTCATCTCTACGATCTTGCCGATCATGACAAACTGCGTCAGGAAATCGACAGCAGCATGATCCTCACGAATGCTACCGGCGTTGGCATGAAACCGTTTGAAGGCCAGATGCTGCTGCCGAACGACAGTTTCCTGCGCCCTGATTTGATCGTCTCTGACGTAATTTATAACCCACGCAAAACCCATCTGCTGCAAGTTGCTGAGAAGAAAGGCTGCCGCACCCTGAACGGCCTGGGAATGATGCTCTGGCAAGGGGCGAAAGCCTTTGAAATCTGGACAGGTAAAGAGATGCCGGTCGATTACGTCAAAAACGTCCTTTTCTGAGGCCCGGCACGATGAAAAATAGATATGTCCCAACTGCGGCTGGGCTGTATCTCAACTACCTGATCCATGGCATGGGGGTATTGTTAATTACCC
This sequence comes from Citrobacter sp. MNAZ 1397, assembly GCF_023613995.1. Classification (NCBI taxonomy): domain Bacteria; kingdom Pseudomonadati; phylum Pseudomonadota; class Gammaproteobacteria; order Enterobacterales; family Enterobacteriaceae; genus Citrobacter; species Citrobacter sp. MNAZ 1397. The sequence goes on along the minus strand of NZ_JAKIVH010000002.1, from coordinate 401,884 downwards.
TCAACATGGCGAATTTACAGGAACAGTGGGGAACAGACAGAGCCGGCGTTTCGATTGTTATTTCGTCTTTGGGTATCGGTAAACTCGCCACCATCGTGACGGGTTTCCTTTCTGACCGCTATGGTCGTAAGCCCTTTATCTATCTGGGTATTCTGAGCTATTTGCTGTTTTTCTTCGGCATTTTGCTGACCAAAAACATCTATGCTGCCTATTGTTTTGGCATCATGGCCGGTCTGGCGAACAGCTTCCTCGACTCCGGAACCTACCCGGCGCTGATGGAATCTTTCCCGAACTCAGCAAGCCGTGCGAACGTGTTAATCAAAGCGTTTGTCTCGGCCGGGCAATTTCTGCTGCCGTTCATTATTAGCCTGTTGATTTGGGCGAACCTGTGGTTTGGCTGGTCATTTATCATCGCGGCTGTGTTAATGATTCTTAGCGCCCTCTATTTGATCAAAATGCCCTTCCCTGACAACCGGGCGAAAAAAGAGACGTCTGAAAAACCTGCCGCGACAACAACGCCGCAGTCTGATGCCGGTACGATGGATATGCTGGTGTTCACGCTGTACGGCTATATTGGTATGGCGACCTTCTACCTGGTCAGTCAGTGGCTCGCACAGTACGGCCAGTTCGTTGCGGGTATTCCCTACGAATCAGCCATCAAGTTACTGAGTATCTATACGGCGGGCTCGTTGACCTGTGTATTTGTCACCGCAACCTTTGTGAAAAACGTCATGAACTCTGCCGTTGCAATGATTCTCTACACTGGCATCTCGATGATTTCATTGCTGATTGTATGTATGTTCCCGACGCCAATGATCGTGACCGGTTTCGCTTTCGTGATCGGTTTCTCGGCAGCGGGTGGCGTACTGCAACTGGGCGCAACCATCATGGCGATGAGCTTCCCGAACGGGAAAGGCAAAGCCACCGGGATCTTCTACACCGCCGGCAGTATTGCCAGCTTCACTATCCCGTTGATTACGGCGAAACTGTCCAAAATCAGCATTGCCAGCATTATGTGGTTTGATTTAATTATCGCCATAATCGGCTTTGTGATTGCGTTGTACATCGGTTATCGTCAGTTTCAGGCTCGCGCTGCCCAAAAAACGGTCCGCGCAACCGCCACTGCCTGACGGTTCGGCGAGAAAATTATGGATACCAAAATGACGAAAGCAGTAACGGTTAAAAATATCACCTTTCAGGAAGGGACCACACTTATCTGTGTGCCGCTGATCGGCAAAACGCTCGACGAACTGAAAGCAAATGCCCGGACGCTGGCCACCGCCGGTGCCGATCTTATCGAATGGCGTATCGACCACTTTACGCACGTTCGCGAACCGCAGCATGTGCGCCAGGCGCTTAGCGACCTTCGCCAGATTCTGGCTGACATTCCGCTCTTGTTCACCTTCCGCAGCAAAAAAGAAGGCGGCGAAACGGAAATCAGCGATGAAGCCTATTTTGAGCTTAATCGTCAGGCAGCGCTCAGTGGTCTGGTCGATCTTATTGATATTGAGTTGTTCAACGATGAAGCACAGATTCGTGCGGTGATTGATGTGGCCCATGGCGCGGGTGTTAAAGTAATCATGAGTAACCATGATTTCCACAAAACACCGGCACAGGAAGATATCATCTACCGTCTTCGCCGCATGCAGGATTTGGGCGCAGACCTGCCGAAAATTGCGGTAATGCCGCAAACGCCGCAGGATGTGCTGACGCTTCTCGCCGCCACGCTGACCATGAAAGAGAAATATGCGACGCGCCCCATTATTACCATGTCGATGGCAAAAATGGGCGGCGTCAGTCGCGTGACAGGTCGCCTGTTTGGTTCAGCGATGACGTTTGGTACCGTAGGTCAGGCCTCGGCACCAGGACAGATCGCCATCAAAGAGCTGCGTGAACTGATGGATATTCTGTACTAAAACAAAAGGCCCGGAGCCTGTCTCCGGGTTTTTTGTCAGCGCTTTTGCTGGCTGTCATCAATGATGAAGTTTCTAAATGACTGAATTGCTGGTGAAAGTACGCGATCTTTCATGGTCGCCAGATAGATATAACGCGGCGGGATCTTATTTTTTATCGCCAGAATATGGACGTTATAATACGAGAGTGCAGAAATTCTTGGCATGATCGCAATACCGTAATCAATACTGACCAGCCCCGCCATCGCCGTATCCTCATCAACATAACAGGCAATATCAGGCACCAATTTTTGCTGCATAAAGACATTATCGATAAACGGCCGCAGGCCGCTGTTCTCCGAAAAGTAGATATACGGGTAGTGAATCGTCTCCACAAGATCCACTTCATTTTGATACAAACGCGCCAGTGGATGATCTTTTGCAGTAACGACCACCAACTCCTGCTGAATAATAGGAATAAAATCGATATCCGGTTCATCAGGTATATATGAGCAAATCGTTAAATCGCTCTTGCCGGCTTTCAGTTCCTGCAATAAAGTCAGTGAGGTCCCTTGAGTAAAGGAGAAGGTCACATTGTGTCGGGAAGGAAGAGTAGAATATTTGTGAATTAACTGCGGAACAACATATTCACCCATTGTATATATAAAGGCGATGCGAATGTTCTCCTTATTTTCCAGCCCACTTTTCTGCAAGGTCATTCGACCATTTTCCAGCGATGTCAGCGCATCTTCGACATAGGGGAGAAAGCGTTTTCCATTTTGCGTAATTTCAACATTTCGCCCCTTTCTGGCAAACAAGGATACGCCAAGCTCCTTCTCCAGCTCAGAGATAGCGTGACTTAAGGAAGGTTGAGTAATGAAGAGGCTGGAAGCTGCCTCAGTGTAATGCTCCGTTTCTGATAAACGCTTAAAATAATAAAGTTGCTTTAGGTTCATTATTTTTGACCGTATAATATAAGATTAAAGATATTGCGTTAAATATAGCACAGCAGAGATAATCCTCAGGGGGTAAAGCATCAATTCTTGGGCAATATCAAATATTCATATGATGCGGTAAATAATATGTTAAGCGTTAGTTTATAGCGTGAAAATAAACAGCGAGAAAATAAAATGTTTCTGCATATTGAGGAATATGCAAAAATATTTTAAATATTAAAGGAAAATAACATGAGGACAAGTATCAGCCGGGAAAGTGCTGTGCCCCTGGTGGGCCAACAGAGACGAACCAAAGCCCGAATTGTAATTTTATTGTTATTATCTATTGGTACGATGATCAATTATCTGGATCGTACCATCTTAGGTATTGTCGCTCCCGCACTAAGTAATGAGATCCATATCGATCCCGCTATGATGGGTATCGTCTTCTCCGCCTTTGCCTGGACCTACGCACTGGCACAAATTCCCGGAGGAATGTTTTTAGATCGCTTCGGAAACAAAATAACCTACGCCCTTTCTATCTTTTTCTGGTCAACGTTTACCTTACTGCAAAGTTTTTCGCTAGGGTTAAAGTCTCTGCTGCTATTTCGTTTAGGTCTGGGGATCAGTGAAGCCCCCTGTTTCCCGGTTAACAGTCGCGTCGTAGGAACATGGTTCCCACAACATGAACGCGCCCGGGCAACCGCAACTTATACAGTTGGAGAATATATTGGCCTGGCTGCCTTCTCCCCAGTTTTATTTTTAATCCTTGAACATCATGGCTGGCGAACATTATTTTTTATTACCGGTTCGCTTGGCATCGCCTTTACATTTGTATGGTGGAGATTTTATAAAGAGCCGCATGAATCAACAACAGCAAATAAAGAAGAGCTGGAATACATTGGGGTTGGAAATAAAGAAAAAGGCAGCGAGAACATCCCTTTTAACTGGTCGGATGCAAAAAAACTACTGTGCTGCCGACAGGTCATTGGCGCTAGCTTAGGGCAATTTGCGGGTAACACCACGCTGGTGTTCTTTCTGACATGGTTTCCCACGTATCTCGCTCACGAGCGGCATCTCCCGTGGCTACACGTCGGCTTTTTTGCGACCTGGCCGTTTCTCTCGGCGGCGGTGGGAATCATTTTTGGCGGATGGATTTCAGATAAGTTATTGAAAAAAACCTCCTCTGTAAATATCAGCAGAAAGCTACCGATCATCTCTGGCTTGCTGCTCTCAAGTTTTATTATTGCAGCGAATTGGGTATCGAATAATACGCTGGTGATCGTAATTATGTCGGTTGCCTTTTTCGGACAAGGCATGGTTGGACTAGGCTGGACGTTAATTTCCGATATTGCTCCCAAAAATATGGCAGGGCTAACGGGCGGGATCTTCAATTTCTGCGCCAACATGGCATCGATTATTACGCCGTTGATTATTGGCTTTATTATCTCCGGTACCGGGAATTTCTTCTACGCACTTATCTATATTGGCCTGACGGCGTTGATTGGCGTTGTCGCTTATATTTTTATCATTGGTGATATCAAACGCATTGTACTGAAATAACCCACTGCTCCCGGCAACAGTCTGTCGGGAGCGGTTTTTCACATCACACGTCTTTAACCCGGCTGGTCAAAAAGAGCGTCACCAGCGAGAGCACCGCAATCACCCAGTACACCTTCGCATGGCCGAAACTTTGCGCCAGTGCGCCCTGTATAACCCCGGCGAGGATCACCCCCGTAGAGATACTGTTGGTGAACAGCGTTGTCGCGGACCCGGCACGGCCAGGCATCAGATCCTGGAACCATAGCATGCCTATACCGGCAATAATCCCAATAAAGATAGCGTTAAAGATCTGCAGCCCAAGCAACGCTTCACGGCTATGGAACACGATAAGCCCAACGTAAAAGACCACCCCCGCCGCCACCGCGCTGACCATCATCTTGCGCTTACCAAAACGCTTAACGTAGTAGCCCGCGAGGATCATTGCCGGGATCTCCAGTCCTGCGGCCGTTCCCATCAACACCCCCGCCAGACTGTCCGGTAAAGCCAGCTCGCTGCTGATCCACAGTGGCATATCAATGATGTACATCGTGTTGCAGGTCCACATCATCGTCGAGGCGATAAATAACATACGGACGTTCTTATTGCCCCAACCGCTGACTTCCGTCACGGCGATATCTGCAGGCTGTTCGATCCGCTTCACGGAGGGCAACCACAACGCCACCAGCACCAGGCTTATCACGAAGATACCGGCGGCGATCGCGTACATAGCGGTAAAGCCATAGTTAAGCGCCAGCATAAACGCCATCGGCGGCCCAACAACCCATGCCACCGAAATTTGCGCACGCATGATCGAGCTGAACATCACCACTTCACGCGCTGAGCTATCCGCATATTCCCGCGCCAGCGCGAAAAGTTGCGGCATAGCGGTACTCGCCAGCGACGCCAGCATCACGCCACAAGTGATAAGGGTCAGATAATGGCGATTGAAGGCAAACAGAAGGGCGTTTCCCACCGCCATCAGGCAGCAAAACATAATCAGTTTTTTGCGATCGCCCTGCTGGTCAGAGCGTTTTGCCAGTCCGAGGCTGACCAGAATCCCGGCAATGGCGTTAACGGTATAAAACAGTCCAACCCAAAACGGTTGCGCCCCCACCTCACGACTCAGAAAAAGACTCAGCGTCGGGGCCTGCAAAGCACCGGCAACACCGATCATAAACGCGACGATCATAAAAGCGATGAAGACCCCGTTCAGGCGACGTCCCATCGTGACTAACCAGAGCATAAAGATCCCTTGCACGCGAAAGAAACGAAAAAAGCCAGCAGATAATAACTGCTGGCGTGGTGATAAGCACCAATACTCAGTCACACATGATGGACGCGTTTCAGGGTTCAGAGACCGGGATTGTCACTTCCCACTGCATTAATTCTTCGAGCATTTTCAGCCGCTGGTTCGTACTCAGACGAAAGAGTCGGGACGCATCCTGCGTCGCGCGAAAATACGCTAAGTAAAATTGCCGTGTAGACGATCTCTTCATAGCCACCTCCTCGCTTCATCACGGAGGATTATTGGCTTAATATAGGGATAAATAAATTGCTGACTTTTCATCAGGAGTTCCCCTTTTATGCCATCAGGTCGCCTGCAACAACAGTTCATTCGTCTATGGCAATGTTGTGACGGGAAATCTCAGGAGACAACGCTCAATGAGTTGGCCGATTTGCTGAGCTGTTCCCGTCGCCATATGCGCACCCTGCTCAATACCATGCAAGATCGTGGCTGGCTGACCTGGGAGGCAGAAGCCGGACGCGGCAAACGTTCGCGCCTGACATTTCTCTATACCGGTCTCGCCTTACAGCAACAGCGGGCAGAGGACTTACTGGAACAGGATCGTATCGAGCAACTGGTTCAACTGGTGGGCGATAAGAGCGCAGTCCGCCAGATGTTGATCTCGCATTTGGGCCGTAGCTTCCGCCAGGGGCGGCATATTCTGCGGGTTTTGTACTACCGTCCACTGCGTAATCTGCTGCCAGGCACCGCCCTGCGGCGCTCTGAAACCCACATGGCGCGGCAGATTTTTAGCGCGCTGACACGCATAAATGAGGAAAATGGGGAACTGGAAGCCGATATCGCGCATCACTGGAAAGCGATCACGCCGCTCCACTGGCGTTTTTATTTGCGCCCCGGCATCCATTTTCACCATGGGCGTGAACTCGAAATGCGCGATGTCATCGCCTCCCTCGAACGCGTCTGTACACTGCCGCTCTACTCGCATATCACCCAGGTTATCTCTCCGACGCCCTGGACGCTGGATATTCACCTGTCGCAGCCGGACACCTGGCTGCCCTGGCTGATGGGACATGTGCCCGCCATGATCCTGCCGCAGGAGTGGAACTCGATGGACAATTTCTCCAGCCATCCTGTCGGCACTGGGCCTTATGCGGTCACGCGCAATAATAATAACCAGCTGAAAATTCATGCGTTTGATGACTACTTCGGTTATCGCGCGCTTATCGATGAAGTCAATGTCTGGGTACTGCCGGAAATTGGCGATGAACCGAATGGCGGCCTGACCATTGACGGGCCAACCGACGGGGAAAAAGCGGTCGAAAGCCGCCTCGAAGAGGGCTGTTACTATCTGCTCTTCGATGCCCGCTCACACCGGGGCGCAAACCAGGCCGTTCGCGACTGGATAAGCCAGGTTCTCTCCCCCACCCGGCTGCTCTACCACGCGGAAGAACATTATCAACAGTACTGGTTCCCGGCGTACGGCCTGCTGCCGCGCTGGCACCATGCGCGACCTGGCAGTGGTGAAAAACCTGCGGGGCTGGAATCACTCACCCTGACTTTCTATCGCGATCACAACGAGCATAAAGCGATTGCCAACACCATGAGCAAGCTACTGGCGCAACATGATGTGCGCCTGGAGATACAAGAAGTGGATTACGAAGAGTGGCACCGCGGCGATATCGTCAGCGATATCTGGCTCAATAGCGCCAACTTCACGCTGCCGCTCGATTTTTCCCTCTTTACGCATTTGTATGAAGTCCCGCTGATTCAACACTGCGTCCCGCTGGACTGGCAGGCCGATGCTGAGCGTTGGCGCGCCGGAAAGATGAATCTGGCCGTCTGGTGTCAGCAGTTACTGGCAAGCAAAACCCTGGTTCCGCTGATTCATCACTGGCTGCGGATTCAGGGTCAGCGCAGTATGCGCGGTCTGCGTATGAACACCCTTGGCTGGTTTGACTTCAAATCCGCATGGTTCGCCCCGCCCGACCCGTAATCGTTCAGATTCTGGCGCTTCCTGCTGAATGATAAAGGGGCGCTTTCAGAAAACTTACAAAATCATTACAATGGCGCAGTGCTCAACGGGGTGCTGCGCCAAAAGCGTGTGCTGAGAAAATACCCGTCGAACCTGATCCGGATAACGCCGGCGAAGGGATTTGAGGCTATCGCTTAAAATCCTCTTTGCCACCCATTTTTGAGGTGCAAAGTGCTTAAAAAAGTTCTGCCATTCCTGCTGCTTGCCGCAGCTCCCGCTTTCGCGAAACCGACCCTGACCGTTTACACCTACGACTCCTTCTCTGCGGAATGGGGACCGGGACCCGCGGTAAAAAAAGCCTTCGAAGCCGACTGCAACTGTGAGTTGAAATTTGTCGCGCTGGAAGATGGCGTATCACTGCTTAACCGTCTGCGTATGGAAGGCAAAAACAGCAAAGCGGATGTGGTGCTGGGGCTGGATAACAACCTACTGGAAGCCGCCACACAAACCAAACTGTTCGCCAAAAGCGGCATTTCCCCGGACGCCGTTACCGTGCCTGGCGGCTGGAAAAACGACACCTTCGTTCCGTTTGACTACGGCTGGTTTGCGTTCGTTTATGACAAAAACAAGCTGAAAAACCCACCGAAAAGCCTGAAAGAACTGGTAGAAAGCTCACAGAAATGGCGCGTGATTTATGAAGATCCGCGGACCAGTACGCCAGGTCTCGGCCTGTTGCTGTGGATGCAGAAAGTGTACGGCGATAAGGCCCCGGACGCCTGGCAAAAACTGGCGGCCAAAACCGTCACGGTCACCAAGGGCTGGAGTGAAGCCTACGGTCTGTTCCTGAAAGGAGAAGGTGACCTGGTGCTGAGCTACACCACCTCTCCGGCTTACCACATCATTGAAGAGAAGAAAGACAACTACGCCGCCGCGGCCTTTAGCGAAGGTCACTACCTGCAGGTTGAAGTGGCTGCCCGAACCGCTGCCAGTAAGCAGCCGGAACTGGCAGAGAAATTCCTGAAATTTATGGTCTCTCCGGCATTCCAGAACGCCATCCCGACTGGCAACTGGATGTACCCGGTCAGCAATGTCTCTCTGCCCGCCGGATTCGATGCGCTGGTGAAACCACAAACCTCGCTGGAATATACCCCGCAAGACGTCGCAACCCAGCGCGGCGAATGGATTAATGCATGGCAACGCGCCGTCAGCCGCTAACCTTCGGCTGGCTGGTTCCCGGTCTGGCCGCCGCCACACTGATGGTGGTGGTGGCCATCTCCGCGTTTCTCGCACTCTGGCAAAACGCCCCTGCGGCCGATCTGACAGCACTCCTGCACGATAGCTATCTGTGGCACGTGGTACGTTTTTCTTTCTGGCAGGCCTTTTTATCGACGCTGCTTTCCGTCGTGCCGGCCATTTTTCTCGCTCGCGCGCTCTATCGGCGACGCTTCCCAGGTCGTCTTGCCCTGCTGCGCCTGTGCGCGATGACGCTGATCCTCCCGGTACTGGTTGGGGTATTTGGTATTCTGAGTGTCTATGGCCGCCAGGGCTGGCTTGCCTCCGCGTTTCGCGCGGCAGGTCTGGACTGGACATTTTCACCGTACGGGTTGCTGGGCATTTTGCTGGCGCACGTTTTTTTTAACCTGCCGATGGCCGCCCGTCTGCTGTTACAGACTCTGGAGCAGATCCCCGGCGAGCAGCGACAATTGGCCGCTCAGCTCGGTATGCGCGGCTGGTCTTTCTTCCGTTATGTCGAGTGGCCCTGGCTGCGTCGACAGATCCCGCCTGTCGCGGCCCTTATCTTCATGCTCTGCTTTGCAAGTTTTGCCACCGTGCTGTCGCTGGGCGGAGGCCCGCAAGCGACGACGATTGAACTGGCTATCTACCAGGCATTGAGTTACGACTTCGACCCTGGCCGCGCGGCACTGCTGGCACTCATTCAGATGATCTGCTGCCTGGGGCTGGTTCTGCTCAGCCAGCGCCTTAGCAAAGCCATATCCGTTGGCAGCCATCAGATCCAGGGCTGGCGCAACCCGGAAGATCGTTTTTTCAGCCGTTTCGCCGACTACTCACTCATTCTACTGGCGCTCCTGCTACTGTTGCCGCCCCTGCTGGCGGTCATTGTCGACGGCCTGAACCTGAGACTTTTTCATGTGCTTGCCCAGCCCGTGCTCTGGCAGGCAATCTGGACCTCCGTGCGCATTGCGCTGGGAGCGGGATTGCTGTGCGTCACATTGACCATGATGTTGCTCTGGAGCAGTCGTGAGTTACGCTCGCGCCAGCATCAACTGGCCGGGCAAACGCTGGAGATGAGCGGCATGCTGATTCTGGCGATGCCGGGCATTGTGCTGGCGACCGGCTTTTTCCTGCTGCTTAGTAACAGCATCGGCCTGCCCTCATCCGCCGACGGTATTGTGATTTTCACCAATGCGCTGATGGCGATTCCCTATGCAATGAAAGTACTGGAAAACCCCATGCGTGACGTCACAGCACGCTATAGCCTGCTCTGTCAGTCGCTGGGGATTGAGGGGTTTAGCCGCTTACGCGTCGTGGAGCTGCGTGCCCTGAAAGCACCGCTGGCGCAGGCGCTGGCATTTGCCTGTGTGCTGTCGATTGGCGATTTTGGCGTCGTGGCGTTGTTTGGCAATGATGATTTCCGTACGCTGCCGTTCTGGCTTTATCAGCAGATTGGCTCTTACCGCACGCAGGACGGCGCCGTTACCGCGCTGATTTTGCTGCTTCTGTGCTTTTTACTGTTCACCCTTATCGAAAAACTTCCGGGCCGCCATGCTAAGACTGATTGATGTAACCTGGCTGTATCAGCATTTACCCATGCGTTTTACGCTGTCGATTAAACAGGGTGAGCAGGTCGCCGTGCTTGGTCCGAGCGGGGCCGGGAAAAGTACACTGCTGAATTTAATCGCCGGTTTTCTCTCGCCAGCCAGCGGCGTCATCATGATTGAGGATAGCGATCACACCGGCACACCGCCTTCGCGGCGCCCGGTGTCAATGCTGTTTCAGGAGAACAACCTCTTTACCCATCTCACCGTCAGGCAAAATATTGGTCTGGGGCTGGACCCGGGCCTTAAACTGTCCACGGCGCAAAATACAAAGCTTGCGACCATTGCCTGTACGATGGGTCTGGATGCGTTGCTTGACCGCATGCCGGATCAGCTTTCTGGCGGCCAGCGCCAACGCGTGGCGCTGGCCCGTTGCCTGGTTCGTGAACAACCGGTGCTCTTGCTGGATGAACCTTTTTCCGCGCTCGATCCGGCCCTTCGCCTGGAGATGCTGGCGCTGGTAAAAGAGGTGTGCCATCGCCAGCAGTTAACGCTGTTGATGGTGTCGCACAATGTGGAAGATGCCGCCCGCATCGCATCGCGTGCGCTGGTGATTGCCGATGGACGTATCGCCTGGGACGGGAAAACAGACGAATTGCTCAGCGGCAACGCGCCTGTCTCTACCCTGCTTGGGATCAGGTAACTACTTTTTGCAAAATAGACAGGTAGATGGGCATTAGCGGGTGGCGAACCAGTATCGTCACCGCAACCAGTGCCCCTGCCGTCAGGAGTGGCGCCAGCCAGAACAATCGACGACGCGGCAGCCAGGCCGTTAAACGATCCAGCCCTGCTTTACCGCTGCGCCACAGGCGCCAGCACATCCAGAACGCCAGCCAAAGCAGCACCGCCGCCAGTAACAGTAGCCATTTAAAATTACCGCTCTGCTCTCCCGCCGGAATATCAATCGCTGCCCCGGCAAGAATGCCAGGCAGGAAATAAAAGGGCGGCCACAACAGACAGCCAAGGATGTTGGGAGGGATAAATTTCGTGACCGGTAAATCCAGCATGCCTGCAACCATTGGCACAACCGGGCGTGTCGGGCCGACAAAGCGCCCAACCAGGATAGTGAACATACTGTGCTGATGCAGCGCATGCTCGGTTTTATCCAGCAGCGCTTTGTTCTTACGAATGAATGACCAACGGTGCAGCGGCTTTTTGAAACGCCAGCCGAGCCAGAATGAGATCCAGTCCCCCAGCAGACACCCCACGATCCCCGCCATCCAGGCGTACCAGAAATTCACTTCGCCGCTGCCAATCAGCGCACCGAGCGCCGCCATCATCACCGTGCCGGGAAGAATCAACCCCACCAGCGCCAGCGACTCCAGGAAAGCCACGAGCGCAATCGCAATCAGCGTGTAGGCCGTAGATTGGGTAACAAAGTGTTCCAGCAATGCTTGCATACGTTTTCCGGTCAAAAAATGAAGCTGGCATTCTCCAGGCGCATACCTTGAGGGTCAAGCTTCAATTATCTGAATATTTTGCCGGTTATGACAGGTTGCCGGGCCACTCCTTGCCTATCTTTACGCTCTATTCACATCCTGCACGAAATTCACTGGGGCTGGCGCCGGTACATTTTTTGAAGACCCGCGAGAAATAGAGCTGATCTTCAAAGCCGACATTGCGCCCCACGCTGGCAATCGGCATACGTGTCGTACTCAACAGCAACTTCGCCTGACTGATACGCTGATCCTCGCGCCAGCTCAGCACGCTCACCCCTAATTGCTGACGGAACAGGTGTGAGAGACGGGACGGTGAAAGACACACATGTTGCGCGACGCTGGCAATATCAAAATGGTTGTCCGCCAGATGATCGCTAATGTACTGGCAGGCATCGCGCACGCGGTTATCCAGGGGAGGATGCAGAGATTCATTGATGGCATCCATACGGCGCAACAACAGCTGCTCGAGGAGATTTATCGCCAGCAATTCAGCGTAACGTCCCCCGCTCTGACCGGCATCGATAATTTGCCCAAAGAGCTCGCTAAACTGCGCCAGCCAGGGCTCTTCCGGGCGAAAGAAACCGGTTTGCGCGAAAATAGTCGGCCAGCTTAGCCACTCATGCCAGTAGGCGCGCGGGCGAAAGTAGACCCACTGGTGATACCACTCTTTGGCATCCGGGTGGCGGCCATAGTGATGAATTTCTCCCGGTGGAAACAAAATCATATCGCCGGGGCGGCAAACGTACTGTTTCCCGTGGTTATTGATGACGCCCTCACCGCGGATGGTGAAATTGAGAATGTATCCCTTCATTCCCAGCGGACGATCGATAAAAAAATCGAGATAGCCCTCAGACTCGATTGGGGTCAACCCCGCCACCAGATGGGCGTTAAACGAGTAACCAGGCAACAGAGGATCATTTTGCGACTCAGCCATAAACTCGATACTCCGGGCATCATGAAGGAAACCAATTGTCCATATTGATACGCTTTTCATTAATCAGGCGTTTTGACCAGGCACAAGGAAAACACCGTCACTTTTAACCCCGCCAGATAAAAGCAATTACGCCATTTTTATGACGCCAGGGGGTTAAAAAGGGTCAACCAAAGTGTCTATAAAGGCGATTAAAATGTCCACATGGAATTTTTGCACACGGTCACACTTTGCACTCCCATAGCATTTTCGTCCATAAGATTAGCGAATCCTGCCTGACGCTTTTTGCAGCCGATCACTATGTTTCTCCATAAGGTTATTCTTCATGGAGCAACACGATGGCAATCACAATTGGCCTCGATTTTGGCAGCGACTCCGTTCGCGCACTGGCGGTGGACTGTACCTCTGGGGCAGAAATCGCCACCAGCGTGGAGTGGTACCCTCGCTGGCAAGAGGGACGTTACTGCGACGCGGCACATAATCAATTCCGCCACCATCCCCGGGACTATATCGAGTCGATGGAAATGGCGCTTAAAAGCGTGCTGGCAGAGCTGTCGCCTGAACAGCGTGCCCAGGTCAAGGGTATTGGCGTGGACAGCACCGGTTCGACACCCGCGCCCATCGACGCAGAAGGTCGCGTTCTGGCGCTGCGTCCGGAGTTTGCAGACAATCCCAATGCGATGTTTGTGCTGTGGAAAGATCATACCGCGGTGGAGGAAGCCGAAGCGATCACCGCCCTGTGCCACGCAACGGGTAAAGTCGACTATTCACGTTACATCGGCGGGATTTATTCCAGCGAATGGTTCTGGGCAAAAATCCTGCACGTAACCCGCGCCGACAATGAGGTCGCCCAGGCTGCCGCATCGTGGATTGAACTGTGCGACTGGGTACCTGCCCTGCTCTCCGGAACCACCCGTCCACAGGATATCCGCCGCGGTCGCTGCAGCGCCGGGCATAAATCCCTGTGGCATGAAAGCTGGGGTGGCTTACCACCGGCCAGTTTCTTCGACGAACTCGATCCGATCCTCAATAAACACCTGCCGTGCCCGTTATTTACTGACACCTTCACCGCAGATATTCCGGTTGGCACGTTGACGGCGGAATGGGCGCAACGCCTTGGTTTACCCGAAACGGTGGTCATTTCCGGCGGCGCGTTTGACTGCCATATGGGCGCAGTAGGCGCCGGTGCACAGCCCAACACGCTGGTCAAAGTCATTGGTACTTCCACCTGCGACATCCTGATTGCTGATAAACCCAGCGTCGGCGATCGTGCGGTGAAAGGTATCTGTGGTCAGGTGGACGGCAGCGTGGTGCCCGATTTTATTGGTCTGGAAGCGGGCCAATCCGCGTTTGGCGATATCTACGCCTGGTTTGGTCGCATCCTCGGCTGGCCGCTGGAACAACTGGCGCAACAGCATCCGGAACTGAAAACACAAATTAAAGCCAGCCAGAAACAGCTGCTGCCTGCCCTGACAGAAGCCTGGGCGCAAAACCCGTCGCTGGAACACCTGCCGGTGGTACTCGACTGGTTTAACGGTCGCCGTACACCGAACGCGAACCAGCGCCTGAAAGGGGTCATCACCGACCTGAATCTTGCCACGGATGCCCCGGCGCTCTTTGGCGGGCTGATTGCCGCTACCGCCTTTGGTGCCCGCGCCATTATGGAATGTTTCACCGAGCAAGGTATCGCGGTGGACAACGTCATGGCGCTGGGCGGTATCGCCCGTAAAAACCGCGTCATCATGCAGGCCTGCTGCGATGTGCTTAATCGCCCGCTGCAAATTGTCGCCTCGGATCAGTGTTGTGCGCTCGGCGCGGCCATTTTTGCCGCCGTCGCCGCAGGCGTTCACACCGATATTCCCGCGGCGCAACAGCAAATGGCCAGCCAGATCGAAAACACGCTGCAACCTGTGCCTGCGCAGGCTCAACGCTTTGAACAACTCTATCGCCGCTACCAGCAATGGGCGAAAAGCGCCGAGCTTCACTATCTCCCTGTAACTGCGCCAGCAACGCAGGCAGCGCTCTCTCACTAAGGACACAATAATGACGATTTTTGATAATTATGAAGTTTGGTTTGTGATTGGCAGCCAACACCTTTACGGACCCGAAGCCCTGCGTCAGGTGACGCAGCATGGCGAGCAAGTGGTGAACGCGCTGAATGCAGAAGCCAAATTACCCTGCAAACTGGTGCTTAAGCCGCTCGGCACCTCGCCGGATGAGATAACCAATATCTGCCGGGACGCCAACTATGACGACAAATGCGCCGGTATGGTGGTGTGGTTACATACCTTCTCACCCGCAAAAATGTGGATTAACGGCCTGACTATCCTTAACAAACCGCTGCTGCAATTCCACACCCAGTTTAATGCTGCCCTGCCATGGGACAGCATTGATATGGACTTTATGAACCTGAACCAGACCGCGCACGGCGGCCGTGAGTTCGGCTTTATCGGTGCCCGCATGCGCCAACAGCATTCAGTGGTAACCGGTCACTGGCAGGATAAAAAAGCGCACCAGCGTATTGGTGCCTGGATGCGTCAGGCCGTGTCCAAACAGGATACCCGTCATCTGAAAGTATGCCGTTTCGGCGACAACATGCGTGAAGTCGCGGTGACCGACGGCGATAAAGTGGCCGCACAAATTAAATTCGGATTCTCCGTCAACACCTGGGGTGTGGGCGACCTGGTGCAGGTAGTGAACAGCATCAGCGAAGGCGATATTAACGCACTGGTCGACGAGTATGAAAGCAGCTACCGCCTGACTGCTGCCGCGCAGGTGAACGGCGACAAGCGTCAGAATGTGATTGATGCCGCACGCATTGAGTTGGGTATGAAACGCTTCCTGGAACAGGGCGGCTTCCATGCCTTTACGACCACCTTTGAAGATTTACACGGCCTGAAACAACTGCCAGGGCTGGCCGTACAACGCCTGATGCAACAGGGCTACGGCTTTGCTGGCGAAGGTGACTGGAAAACCGCCGCTCTGCTTCGCATCATGAAGGTGATGTCGACCGGTCTGCAGGGCGGCACCTCTTTTATGGAGGACTACACCTATCACTTCGAAGAGAACAACGATCTGGCACTCGGTTCACACATGCTGGAAGTGTGCCCGTCCATCGCGCTGGATGAAAAACCGATCCTCGATGTTCAATACCTCGGCATTGGCGGTAAAGCCGATCCGGCACGCCTGATCTTCTCCACCAAAACCGGCCCGGCCATTAACGCCAGTCTGATCGATCTGGGGGATCGCTTCCGCCTGCTGGTGAACTGTGTTGATGCCGTTAAGACGCCGCACGATCTGCCGAAACTGCCGGTTGCTAACGCATTGTGGAAAGCGCAGCCGGATCTGCAGACGGCCTCCGAAGCCTGGATTCTGGCGGGCGGCGCGCACCATACCGTGTTCAGCCACGCTCTGAACCTCGATGACATGCGCCAGTTCGCTGAGCTACACGGGATCGAAATTGTGACTATCGATAACGACACCCGCCTGCCTGCCTTTAAAGACGCTTTGCGCTGGAACGAAGTGTATTACGGCTCCAAACGTTAACAGGGGAACATTTGGCCTGCTCCGGCAGGCCGCTTTTTCCTGGAGGAAAGCATGTTAGAAGCATTGAAACAGCAAGTGCTGGAAGCCAATCTGGCGCTGCCAAAACACAATCTGGTGACCCTCACCTGGGGGAATGTCAGCGCCGTTGATCGCGAACGTGGCGTACTGATAATTAAACCGTCCGGCGTCGACTACAGCGTCATGACTGCCGAGGATATGGTGGTGGTCAGTCTTGAAACCGGAGAAGTGGTGGAAGGTAAAAAGAAACCCTCTTCCGACACCCCAACACATCGCTTGCTCTATCAGGCGTTCCCGACCATTGGCGGCATTGTGCATACCCATTCGCGCCACGCCACCATTTGGGCGCAGTCTGGCCAGGCGATTCCGGCAACCGGAACAACTCACGCCGATTATTTCTACGGCACCATTCCCTGTACGCGCAAAATGACCGATGCCGAAATTAACGGTGA
The DNA here is from genome assembly GCF_023613995.1 of Citrobacter sp. MNAZ 1397. Lineage (NCBI taxonomy): Bacteria > Pseudomonadati > Pseudomonadota > Gammaproteobacteria > Enterobacterales > Enterobacteriaceae > Citrobacter > Citrobacter sp. MNAZ 1397. Next base: position 385,074 of record NZ_JAKIVH010000002.1, on the reverse strand, counting down.
ATACGAGTGGGAAACCGGTAACGTGATTGTTGAAACGTTCAGGACGCAGCAGATCGATCCCGCGCAGATGCCTGGCGTACTGGTGCATTCCCATGGGCCGTTCGCCTGGGGGAAAAACGCCGATGACGCGGTGCACAACGCTATTGTGCTGGAGGAAGTGGCCTATATGGGTATTTTCTGCCGCCAGCTCGCCCCTGAACTGCCGGATATGCAGCAGACACTGCTGGATAAACACTATCTGCGCAAACATGGTGCGAAAGCCTATTACGGGCAGTAAGTTTTCTCCTCTCCCGGCCCCCTCTGCCAACCCGTAGCCCGGCTAAGCCTTGCGCCAGCCGGGACATTTTCGGGTCGCTCATTTTTAATTTCTTAATTTTCCGCCTTACATCCTGCCTGTCGTTGCCATTTCGCTGCAAACTGACAATGCTATGCGGTAAGGCAATCGGCAGAATCGGCAGGAGAAAAGCCAGTGAAAATAAAAGGGGCAGGAAAATGGATACTGCTGGGACTCGTCACGGCGGCGTTCGTAATAGTTTATAACGCCATCGCTATTTACCGCTTTAGCCAACAGGACCAGACACGCAAAGCCGACTGCGCGATTGTTGCCGGAGCTGGTATCACTGAAAAATCCCCCAGCCCGGTTTTTACCGCCAGATTAGACCACGCGATGTGGTTATATCAGGAAGGCAAGGTGAATTCGCTTATCCTGACGGGGGGGCGCAGTAACGGGGCAAGCGAATCCGATGCAGCTATCGCCCGACATTATCTCTTAAACCGGGGCGTTCCCGAGGCCGTCATTTTTATCGACGAGCAGTCTACCGTTACCCGTGAAAATATTCATAACGCCAAAATAATCATGGCGCGCCAGCATATGCAAACCGCGCTACTGGTCAGCGATCCTTTGCATATGCTGCGTATGCGCCTCATCGCATACGATAACGACATGGTGAGCTGGTCATCGCCCACCACGACAAGCCGGTACCGTTCATGGCAAACGCAACTGCCTTTTCTGCTGAGGGAAGCGTTCTACTACACCGGTTATCGCATCCTGCGTTATTTACCGGCTATTCCGCCAGAGAACAACGCGCCGTAGTCCGGCTACGCGCAGTACTGATCACGCACCCGCACACCTGTACAAAAAGTCAGTATTTTCGGGCAAACCAGGCTATAATCTCGCCGATAATGACCCAATGAGAGAACGGTGTGACGCAAGCGCGAGAAGGCTTTTTACTGACCCGACACTGGCGGGACACGCCACAAGGAACCGAGGTGGAATTCTGGCTGGCGACAGACGACGGGCCGCTACAGGTCTTTTTGCCGCCACAAGAATCGGTTGCGTTTATCCCCAGCGCGCAGGTCAGCCAGGCACAGCGTTTACTCGCCACAGAAAACCAGTATCGCCTCACGCCGCTGCAACTTAAGGATTTTCAGCGCCAGCCCGTCCACGGGTTATATTGTCGCGCCCACCGCCAGTTGATGCGCTATGAAAAGCTGCTGCGCGACGGTGGCGTCACGGTCTATGAAGCCGACATCCGCCCGCCAGAACGCTTTCTGATGGAGCGCTTTATTACCGCGCCGGTATGGGTGGATGGCGAGCCGCGCGGCGAGCAGTTGATCAATGCACGCCTTAAACCCAGCCCACAATACCGCCCGCCCCTTAAATGGGTGTCACTGGATATCGAAACTACCCGTAATGGTGAACTTTACTGTATCGGTCTGGAGGGGTGCGGCCAGCGCACGGTCTATATGCTCGGTCCGGAAAACGGTGATGCCAGCGGGCTGGATTTTCATCTCGAATATGTCGCCAGCCGTCCGCAACTGCTGGAAAAGCTCAACGCCTGGTTTGCGCAGTACGATCCTGATGTAATTATCGGCTGGAACGTTGTGCAATTCGACCTGCGCGTACTGCAGAAAAGCGCGGAGCGTTATCGCCTGCCTTTATTGCTCGGGCGTGGCAATCAGCCGCTTGAATGGCGGGAGCACGGTTTTAAAAACGGCGTCTTCTTCGCCCAGGCAACCGGCCGGGTGATTATTGACGGGATTGAAGCGCTAAAATCCGCTTTCTGGAACTTCTCCTCTTTTTCGCTGGAAACGGTATCGCAGGAGCTATTGGGAGAAGGCAAAGCGATCGATAATCCCTGGGATCGCATGGACGAAATCGATCGCCGTTTTGCCGAGAATAAACCTGCTCTTGCGACCTATAACCTGAAAGATTGTGAGCTGGTAACGCGCATATTCCACAAAACGGAGATCATGCCTTTCCTGCTGGAGCGCGCCACGGTGAACGGTCTGGCAATCGACAGACATGGCGGCTCAGTGGCGGCGTTTAGCCACCTCTATTTTCCGCGCATGCACCGGGCGGGCTATGTCGCGCCAAACCTCGGCGACGTACCGCCGCAGGCAAGCCCCGGCGGCTATGTGATGGATTCGCGCCCCGGCCTGTACGATTCCGTACTGGTGCTGGATTACAAAAGCCTGTATCCCTCGATCATCCGCACCTTCTTAATCGATCCGGTTGGTCTGGTGGAAGGGATGGCGCATTCGGATCCCGAACACAGTACCGGTGGTTTTCTGGGGGCGCGCTTTTCCCGGCAGATCCACTGCCTGCCGGAGATCGTCGGGCAAATCTGGCACGGGCGCGATGAAGCCAAACGGCTGGGAAACAAACCGCTATCGCAGGCGCTTAAGATCATCATGAATGCTTTTTACGGCGTGCTGGGTACCAGCGCCTGCCGCTTTTTCGATCCGCGTCTTGCTTCATCGATCACCATGCGCGGCCATGAGATTATGCGTCAGACCAAAGCGCTGATTGAGTCTCAGGGCTATGACGTCATTTATGGCGATACGGATTCCACCTTTGTCTGGCTTAAAAAAGCGCATAACGAGGCTGATGCGGCGCGTATTGGTCGCGAACTGGTGTCCTATGTTAACAACTGGTGGTCGGCACATCTGTCCGCTGAGCAATTAACCAGTGCGCTGGAGCTGGAATTCGAAACCCATTTTTGCCGTTTTTTGATGCCGACCATTCGTGGCACGGAGCAGGGAAGTAAAAAGCGCTACGCCGGGTTGATACAGGAAGGTGAAGAACAACGGATGGTGTTCAAAGGGCTGGAAACAGTACGCACCGACTGGACGCCGCTGGCGCAACAATTTCAAAAGACGCTCTATTTACGTATCTTTCGCAACGAACCCTACCAGGAGTATGTGCGTGAAACGATCGATAAGCTGATGGCAGGCGAACTGGATGAGCTGCTGGTCTACCGCAAGCGCCTGCGTCGCCCGCTGGCCGATTACGAGCGTAACGTCCCGCCCCACGTTCGCGCGGCACGACTCGCAGATGAACAAAATCTAAAACGCGGCCGCCCGGCGCAGTATCAAAATCGGGGGACCATCAAATATGTCTGGACGACGCAGGGCCCGGAACCTGTTGATTATCAGCAAGCGCCTCTGGACTACGATCATTATCTGACCAAACAACTTCAGCCGGTCGCGGAAGGAATACTGCCCTTTACTGACGATGATTTTGCTACACTACTGACAGGGCAACTGGGATTGTTTTGACTTCGTATCTGGCTGGCGTGCTAACAGAGTGCCAGCCATAGCGCTTCTGGATTGCAGGTTGCTTCCCGGTCAGCGTTGAGTTCGTTTTCTGGCATATAACGAACAAGATGTTCAACGATCCAACAACGCGGTGACTTGCAAAACAACGGGCATAACGAGAGTGACGAAAGCATTGCCATCCAGTACCATAGCGCCCTTTCTATTCCTGGCCCCAAACTGAAACGTCCACCTGATTCTCAGGCGGTGACGAACTATTGCCTGCAATTTGAGATATAGAGTTCAATTTATGCCCTTTACACTTGGTCAACGCTGGATAAGCGACACGGAAAGCGAACTCGGACTGGGTACAGTCGTAGCGATGGATGCGCGAACCGTCACTCTGCTTTTTCCCGCGACGGGAGAAAATCGTCTGTATGCACGCAGCGATTCCCCCGTTACACGCGTCATGTTTAATCCTGGCGATACGGTAACCAGCCACGAAGGCTGGCAACTGACTGTTGAAGACGTAAAAGAAGATAACGGTCTGCTCGCCTATATCGGTACGCGCCTGGATACGCAGGAAACCAACGTCATGCTGCGTGAGGTCTTTCTCGACAGCAAACTGGTTTTCAGTAAACCGCAAGATCGCCTGTTCGCCGGGCAAATCGACCGTATGGATCGTTTCGCGCTGCGTTTTCGCGCGCGCAAATATCAAAGCGAACAGTACCGTATGCCGTGGAGCGGGTTACGCGGCCAGCGCACCAGCCTTATCCCTCATCAGTTGCATATCGCCCATGATGTTGGCCGTCGCCATGCGCCGCGCGTCCTGCTGGCGGACGAAGTAGGTTTAGGAAAGACTATCGAAGCCGGGATGATACTGCACCAGCAGTTACTGTCTGGCGCAGCGGAACGTGTATTGATCATCCTGCCGGAAACCCTGCAGCATCAGTGGCTGGTTGAAATGCTGCGTCGCTTCAATCTGCGTTTTGCGCTGTTCGACGACGAACGGTACGCCGAAGCGCAACACGATGCCGACAACCCATTCGAAACAGAACAGCTGGTGATTTGCTCACTGGACTTCGTGCGCCGTAATAAGCAGCGCCTGGAGCACCTGTGCGACGCCGAGTGGGATTTAATGGTGGTGGATGAAGCCCATCACCTGGTATGGAGCGAAGAGGCGCCAAGCCGCGAATATCTGGCTATTGAACAGCTTGCCGAGCGCGTACCGGGCATTTTGTTGCTTACCGCAACGCCTGAGCAGCTGGGCCTTGAGAGCCACTTTGCGCGCCTGCGCCTGCTGGATCCTAATCGTTTCCATGATTTTGCCCAGTTTGTTGATGAGCAACAGAACTATCGTCCGGTCGCCGATGCGGTCGCCCTGTTACTGGCAGGCAAGCACCTGAGCGATACCGAGCTCAATACGCTGAGCGATCTGATTGGCGAGCAAGATATCGAGCCTTTACTGCAGGCAGCCAATAGTGACCACGACGGCGCTGAGACAGCGCGTCAGGAATTGATTTCGATGTTGATGGACCGCCACGGCACCAGCCGCGTGCTGTTCCGTAACACCCGTAACGGCGTGAAAGGCTTCCCGAAACGCGAACTGCATACCATTAAGCTGCCGCTGCCCACACAGTATCAAACGGCCATTAAGGTCTCCGGGATCATGGGGGCGCGTAAAAGTGCAGAAGACCGCGCCCGCGATATGCTCTACCCGGAACAGATTTATCAGGAATTCGAAGGCGATAGCGGAACCTGGTGGAATTTCGACCCACGCGTCGAATGGCTGATGGGCTATCTCACCAGCCATCGTTCACAAAAGGTTCTGGTGATCTGCGCCAAAGCGGCCACCGCGCTGCAACTGGAACAGGTCCTGCGCGAGCGTGAAGGTATCCGTGCCGCGGTATTCCATGAAGGCATGTCGATCGTTGAACGTGACCGCGCGGCGGCCTGGTTCAGCGAAGAAGACAGCGGCGCACAGGTACTGCTGTGTTCTGAAATCGGCTCTGAAGGACGTAACTTCCAGTTTGCCAGCCATCTGGTGATGTTTGATCTGCCGTTCAACCCGGATCTGCTCGAACAACGTATCGGCCGCCTGGACCGCATCGGCCAGGCGCACGATATTCAGATCCATGTGCCTTATCTGGAAAAAACCGCGCAATCCGTATTGGTACGCTGGTATCACGAAGGCCTGGACGCCTTCGAGCACACCTGCCCAACCGGGCGGACGATTTACGACGAGGTCCACACTGAACTGATTAATTACCTTGCCGCGCCGGAAAATACCGAGGGCTTTGATGATCTGATCAAAGCCTGCCGCGAACAGCACGACGCGCTGAAAGCACAGCTTGAGCAAGGGCGAGACCGTCTGCTGGAAATCCACTCCAACGGCGGTGAAAAAGCCCAGCGGCTTGCCGAAAGCATTGAAGAGCAGGACGATGACACCGGGCTTATCAATTTCGCCATGAACCTGTTCGATATCATCGGTATCAACCAGGACGATCGCGGCGATAACATGATTGTGCTGACGCCCTCCGATCATATGTTGGTACCGGATTTTCCGGGCCTGCCGGAAGATGGTTGTACCATCACCTTTGAGCGTGAGGTGGCGCTGTCCCGTGAAGATGCCCAGTTTATTACCTGGGAACATCCACTGATTCGCAACGGCCTGGATCTTATCCTCTCTGGCGATACCGGTAGCAGCACCATTTCATTGTTGAAAAACAAGGCGTTGCCTGTCGGTACGCTACTGCTGGAGCTGATTTACGTCGTTGAGGCCCAGGCGCCGAAACAACTGCAGCTTAACCGCTTCCTGCCGCCGACGCCGATTCGTCTGCTGGTGGATAAAAACGGCACAAACCTTGCCGCTCAGGTTGAGTTCGAGAGCTTCAACCGTCAGCTCAGTGCGGTTAACCGCCACACCGGCAGCAAGCTGGTGAACGCCGTACAGCAGGATGTCCACACCATTCTGCAAAAAGGCGAAGCGCAGGTCGAGAAAGCCGCGCAGGCACTGATCGACGCCGCGAAGAGCGAAGCGGATGAAAAACTGTCAGCAGAGCTGTCGCGCCTCGAAGCCCTCAAAGCCGTTAACCCGAATATTCGTGATGACGAGCTGAGCGCTATTGAGAGCAACCGCCTGCAGGTGCTGGAAAGCCTTTCTCAGGCAGGCTGGCGTCTTGACGCGCTGCGTCTTATTGTTGTGACGCATCAGTAACGGAGCAGGCTATGGTAATGGAGTCCTACAATCCGCCTCAGGATCCCTGGCTAACCATCCTCTATCAGGATGAGCACATTATGGTGGTCAACAAGCCGAGCGGCCTGTTGTCCGTGCCGGGGCGTCTTGAAGAGCATAAAGATAGCGTGATGACGCGTATTCAGCGCGATTTCCCGCAGGCGGAATCCGTGCATCGCCTGGATATGGCGACCAGCGGCGTGATTGTGGTGGCTCTGACCAAAGCGGCGGAGCGCGAGCTCAAACGCCAGTTCCGCGAGCGCGAGCCGAAAAAGCAGTATGTGGCGCGTGTCTGGGGACATCTGGCGGAAGAAGAGGGGCTGGTGGATCTCCCTTTGATTTGCGACTGGCCGAATCGGCCGAAGCAGAAAGTGTGCTTTGAGACCGGTAAACCCGCGCAAACGCAGTATGAAGTACTGGAACTCGCCGCCGACAATACTACGCGCGTGCGGCTCAAGCCGATTACCGGTCGGTCGCATCAATTGCGTGTGCATATGCTGGCGTTGGGGCATCCGATTCTGGGCGACAGGTTCTATGCGACGCCAGAGGCTCTCGCTCTGGCGCCACGTCTGTTACTGCATGCGGAAACGTTGACAATAACCCACCCGGCGTATGGCAACAGCATGACGTTCAGGGCGCCGGTGGATTTTTAAATTAACGTGGCTTGCGGCTCCGCCTTATCCGGGCAACCGTCAAGCCAGCGACGGCGGGCGTCAGCGGCGCAGGCAGATTATTCACGGCCTGCGCACAGCAACCGGAGCGCAATCAAATCAGGTAGCCCGGGCGAGGCGTTTTACGTCGACTCCCGGGATTATTGCGGAGCCTACCGTCAAGCCATCGACGGCGGGCATCAGCGGCGCAGGCAGATTATTCACGGCCTTCGCACAGCAACCAGAGCGCAATCAAATCAGGTAGCCCGGGCGAGGCGTTTTACGCCGACTCCCGGGATTATTGCGGAGCCTACCGTCAAGCCCGCAACTTACTTAAACCCTTTCTGCTCTTTAATCAGCTCGTAAGCCTTCTGAATCTCCTGCGCTTTCTGCTTCGCCATCTCCATCATCTCCGGCGGTAAACCTTTCGCCACCAGCTTATCCGGGTGATGCTCGCCCATGAGCTTACGATAGGCGCGCTTAATGGTGGTGGCATCATCCGTTGGTTTCACGCCCAGCACATTACAGGCATCCTCCAGCGTTGGACCGCGTTGCGCCTGCTGCTGCCAGCCGCCACCCGCTTGCTGCTGATAGCCACCGCCAAACTGCGCCCCGCCCTGCATCATGCGCAAAAATTGATCGAACTGGCCGCGAGAGATCCCCAGTTCTTCGGCAATGACGTACAACACTTCACGCTCATTCGGGTGCAGCGAACCATCTGCAAATGCCGCCTGAATCTGGATTTCCAGGAACATTCTGATTAAATCAAAGCGTCCGAAGCAAACACTGCGAAATTGACGCATTTTGTCACGTAAGGGGTAATTGTCCGCTTTGCCTACGCGAAACGCCTGCTGCGCCGCCGCACGTGAGTCGCCGTGCAGGTTCATCCGGTCCATAAACAGACTGGCAACCTGAATATCAGCCTGCGTCACGCGACCTTTGGATTTAGTTAAATGGCCCATCACCTCGAAGGTGGTGGCAAAAAAGAGCGTCTGACGTTCCCGTTGATTGGCAAACCACGCCATTTTTCTGCTGCGAGCCTTATCAAACATATGGCCGATTAACAGTCCGAGAACCGCGCCCCAAAAGCCTCCGCCCATGATCAGAGCGAAAACCACACCAACCACTTTTCCCCAATACTGCATATACTCCCCAAATCGTCATGCCGTCGGCTAAAATTTGCTTTATCATACCCGTCATTCTATGCCGTGCACAGGCACAGTCTTCTCTGACCTGGCTCGAAAACGGGCAGGATTAACTAGCGCTGCGAAGATGAGTACGTTAGTCTCTGACCGTTTGCCAGCGTAAAGCCACAGATGACGGAACAACAAATACAACGTATGAAAAAACGTATTCCCACCCTCCTGGCCACAATGATCGGCACAGCCCTTTATAGTCAACAAGGGATGACAGCCAGTCTCGCCTCGCAATGTATGCTTGGCGTTCCGAGCTATAACCGCCCATTGGTGAAAGGCGATACTAACAATCTGCCGGTGACCATCAATGCCGATGACGCCAAAGGTAACTACCCTGACGACGCCAATTTTAAAGGCAATGTGGATATTAATCAGGGTAATAGCCGTCTGCGTGCGGATGAAGTTCAACTTCATCAGAAACAGGTGGAAGGCCAGCCTGACCCGGTGCGTACAGTGGATGCACTGGGTAATGTGCACTACGACGACAATCAGGTCATCCTGAAAGGTCCGAAAGCCTGGTCAAATTTAAATACGAAAGACACCAATGTCTGGCAAGGCGACTACCAGATGGTGGGGCGTCAGGGACGTGGTGATGCAGACCTGATGAAACAGCGTGGCGAAAACCGTTACACCATCCTCGAAAACGGTTCTTTCACCTCCTGCTTACCGGGTTCTAATACCTGGAGCGTCGTGGGGAGTGAAGTCATCCACGATCGTGAAGAACAGGTTGCCGAAATCTGGAATGCGCGCTTTAAGCTTGGCCCGGTGCCGGTTTTCTACAGCCCGTACCTGCAATTGCCGGTGGGTGACAAGCGCCGTTCTGGTTTCCTGATTCCGAATGCTAAGTACGGCACAAGCAACGGCTTTGAGTTTTATTTACCGTACTACTGGAATATTGCCCCCAACTTTGATGCGACGATCACACCGCATTACATTCAAAAACGCGGCAGTACACAGTGGCAGAACGAATTCCGCTACCTGACACAAGCGGGAACAGGCCTCGTCGAATTCGACTATTTGCCGTCGGATAGCGTCTATCAGGACGACTATCCTGCCGAGTCGAATCGCCATCGCTGGTTATTCTACTGGAATCACTTTGGCGTGATGGATCAGGTTTGGCGTTTTAACGTCGACTACGCCAAAGTCAGCGATCCGTACTACTTTACCGACTTTTCGTCGAAATACGGTACCAGTACTGACGGTTACGCCACGCAGAAATTCAGCATGGGGTATTGGCTGGAGAATTTTAACGCCACCGTATCGACCAAACAGTTCCAGGTATTTAACCGACAGAACAGTAATTCCTACGCCGCTGAGCCACAGTTAGACGTGAATTACTACAAAAACGACCTGGGTCCGTTCGATGCGCATCTCTATGGCCAGGCGGTACATTTCGTTAACACCAACGGAACTTACCCGGAAGCCACGCGTGTTCACCTTGAACCAACGTTAAATCTACCTCTATCGAACAACTGGAGTAGCCTCAATACGGAGGCGAAGCTGATGGCGACGCACTATCAGCAGACCAATCTTGATGCTTACAACGCAGCTAACAAAAAGGATTATAAAGATTCCGTTAACCGTGTGCTGCCGCAGTTTAAAGTCGACGGGAAGCTGATTTTCGAGCGTGATATGACCCTGGCAGAAGGGTATACCCAGACGCTGGAGCCAAGGGCACAATATCTCTATGTGCCGTATCGTAACCAGAGCGGCATCAAAAACTACGACTCATCCTTGCTGCAATCCGACTACAGCGGCCTGTTCCGCGACCGTACCTACGGCGGTCTGGATCGCATTGCTTCGGCAAACCAGGTTACTACCGGCGTCACATCGCGTATTTATGATGATGCCGCCGTTGAACGTTTTAACGTTTCTGTTGGTCAAATCTACTATTTCACGGAGTCGCGCACTGGCGATGACAACATAAACTGGGAGAAAGACAACAAAACGGGTTCACTGGTGTGGGCAGGAGATACCTACTGGCGCATTTCGGATCGCTGGGGCTTACGTGGCGGCGTGCAGTATGACACGCGTCTGGACAATATCGCTAACAGCACCGCGTCAGTTGAATATCGCCGCGATGAAGACCGTATGGTACAGCTCAGCTATCGCTATGCCAGCCCGGAATACATTCAAGCGACACTTCCAAGAGACCAAAATGATACAACATGGACCCTGCCGCAGTATAAAGACGGCATTTCGCAAGTTGGTGCTGCAGCAAGCTGGCCGATCGTCGACCGCTGGTCTGTCGTCGGGGCTTACTACTACGATACCAATATAAGCAAGCCTGCCGACCAGATGTTAGGTCTGCAGTATAACTCCTGCTGTTATGCGATTCGCGTTGGGTATGAACGCAAAATCAACGGCTGGGAAAACAACCAAAGCAAGTATGACAACGTCATCGGTTTCAACATTGAGTTGCGCGGTTTGAGCTCGAATTACGGCCTGGGCACGCATCAAATGCTGCGCTCGAACATTCTGCCGTACCGTAGCTCGTTATGATGTGGTTGATTTGCAAAGTTATCGGTTAATTGAAATGGAAAAAGTATGAAGAACTGGAAAACGCTGCTTCTCGGTATCGCTATGGTTGCGAATACCAGTTTCGCTGCACCGCAGGTTGTCGATAAAGTAGCTGCCGTCGTGAACAACGGCGTGGTGCTCGAAAGCGACGTTGATGGTTTGATGCAATCCGTGAAACTTAACGCGGGCCAGGCGGGTCAGCAGTTGCCTGATGACGCTACGCTGCGTCATCAGATTCTTGAACGTCTGATCATGGATCAAATCATTCTGCAGATGGCGACGAAAATGAACATCAAGGTGACCGACGATCAACTTGATCAGGCCATCGCAAATATCGCCAAACAAAACAATATCTCTATGGATCAGATGCGCAGCCGTCTGGCTTACGACGGTGTGAATTTCAACACTTACCGTAGCCAAATCCGCAAAGAGATGATCATTTCCGAAGTTCGCAACAACGAAGTTCGCCGCCGCATTACCGTGCTGCCGCAGGAAGTTGAAGCGCTTGCTAAACAAGTGGGCAATCAAAACGACGCCAGTACCGAACTGAACCTGAGCCACATTCTGGTTCCGCTGCCTGAAAATCCAACCTCCGACCAGGTGAATGAAGCAGAAAACCAGGCACGTTCTATCGTTGACGAAGCGCGTAAAGGCAGCGATTTCGGCAAACTGGCCATTACCTACTCTGCCGATCAACAGGCGCTGAAAGGCGGCCAGATGGGCTGGGGACGTATTCAGGAACTGCCGTCAATCTTCGCTCAGGCGCTTAGCACGGCGAAAAAAGGCGATATCATTGGCCCCATCCGTTCAGGCGTTGGCTTCCATATTCTGAAAGTGAACGATCTGCGTGGCCAGAGCCAGAGCATTTCCGTGACCGAAGTTCACGCACGTCACATCCTGCTGAAACCGTCGCCGATCATGAGTGACGACCAGGCACGCGTGAAACTGGAACAGATCGCGGCTGACATCAAGAGTGGTAAAACCACTTTTGCTGCGGCAGCGAAAGAGTTCTCCCAGGATCCAGGTTCTGCCAATCAGGGCGGTGATATGGGCTGGGCGGCAGCGGATATCTACGATCCGGCATTCCGTGATGCGTTGATGAAGCTCAGCCGTGGTCAGATGAGCGGTCCGGTACACTCCTCCTTTGGCTGGCATCTGATTGAGCTGCTGGATACCCGTAACGTCGATAAAACCGATGCTGCGCAAAAGGATCGTGCTTACCGCATGCTGATGAACCGTAAATTCTCCGAAGAAGCGGCAACCTGGATGCAAGAACAGCGCGCCAGTGCTTACGTTAAAATCCTGAGCAACTAATGAACGCACATCGTGTCGTTATCACTCCCGGCGAACCCGCCGGGATTGGTCCTGATTTGGTCGTACAACTCGCCCAGCGTGACTGGCCTGTCGAGCTGGTTGTGTGTGCAGATCCTATGCTGCTCACCGAACGTGCGGCGCTATCAGGCTTGCCCCTCATCCTGCGCGAGTACCGCGCAGGACAACCGGCTGTTGCACAACAGGCCGGCAGCCTCACCGTATTACCCGTCGCACTCAAAACGCCAGTAGTGCCAGGCGAGCTGAACGTCCAGAATGGGCCATACGTGGTCGACACGCTGGCGCGCGCCTGCGATGGCTGCCTGAGCGGCGAGTTTGCGGCGCTGATCACCGGCCCCGTGCATAAAGGGGTGATCAACGACGCCGGTACGCCGTTTACCGGACATACCGAGTTCTTCGAGGAGCGTTCACGCGTCAATAAAGTTGTGATGATGCTGGCAACAGAAGAACTGCGCGTCGCGCTGGCCACCACTCATCTGCCCATCAAAGCGGTTGCAGACGCCATCACGCCAGATTTGCTGCGCGACGTCATCACCATTTTGTACACCGATTTGCAGCAAAAATTTGGCATCCGCCAGCCACATGTTCTGGTGTGCGGCCTGAACCCCCACGCCGGGGAAGGCGGACATATGGGAACCGAAGAGATTGATACGATCATTCCGGTTCTTGATGAAATGCGCGCTAAAGGCATGAACCTCAGTGGTCCATTGCCTGCCGATACGCTTTTTCAGCCTAAATATCTTGATAATGCCGACGCCGTACTGGCGATGTACCACGATCAGGGCCTGCCCGTGCTAAAATACCAGGGCTTTGGCCGTGGCGTGAATATCACGCTCGGTTTACCTTTTATTCGTACATCTGTTGATCATGGCACCGCGCTGGAACTGGCGGGCCAGGGAAAAGCTGATGTCGGCAGTTTTATCACGGCGCTTAATCTCGCCATCACCATGATTGTTAATACTCAATGACTAATCGAGTCCATCAGGGCCACTTAGCCCGTAAACGCTTCGGGCAAAACTTCCTCAACGATCAGTTTGTGATCGACAGTATTGTTTCGGCTATCAATCCGCAAAAAGGCCAGGCGATGGTTGAAATCGGCCCGGGCCTTGCCGCGCTGACCGAGCCAGTAGGCGAACGTCTGGATAAACTCACCGTTATCGAACTGGACCGCGATCTGGCCGCTCGTCTGCAAACACACCCGTTTCTCGGGCCAAAGCTGACGATTTTTCAGCAAGATGCGATGACCATGAATTTTGGCGAGCTCTCGCAGACCATGGGGCAACCGCTGCGTGTATTCGGCAACCTGCCCTATAACATCTCCACGCCGCTAATGTTCCATCTGTTTAGCTATACTGATGCCATTGCCGACATGCACTTTATGTTGCAAAAAGAGGTCGTCAATCGTCTGGTTGCAGGGCCAAACAGTAAGGCGTATGGTCGTTTAAGCGTCATGGCGCAATACTATTGCCAGATTATTCCGGTACTGGAAGTGCCGCCATCAGCATTTACCCCACCGCCTAAGGTGGATTCTGCTGTTGTGCGTCTGGTGCCGCACAGCACGTTGCCGCATCCGGTGAAAGAAGTCCGGGTGCTGAGCCGGATCACCACGGAAGCCTTTAACCAGCGCCGTAAAACGATCCGCAACAGCCTTGGGAATCTCTTCTCCGTTGAGGTATTGACGGAGTTGGGCATTGATCCGGCGATGCGTGCTGAAAACATCTCTGTTGCGCAGTATTGCAAGATGGCGAACTATCTGACTGATAATGCGCCGCCGAAGGAGAGTTAAGTCATGATCAATTCGCCCCGAGTTTCTGTTCAGGTGCAAAGTGTCTATATTGAATCGCAATCTTCACCCGATGAAGAACGCTATGTTTTCGCTTACACCATTACTATCCGGAATCTGGGGCGAGCGCCGGTCCAGTTGCTTAAACGCTACTGGCTTATCACCAACGGGAATGGCCGTGAGACTGAGGTTCAGGGTGAAGGTGTTGTCGGCGTTCAGCCGCACATTGAACCCGGCGGAGAATATCAGTATACCAGCGGTGCGGTAATTGAAACGCCGTTCGGTACCATGGAAGGCCATTATGAAATGATCGATGCGCAAGGGAAGGCGTTCCGCATCGCTATCCCGGTCTTCCGACTTGCCGTTCAAACACTAATCCACTGAAACAATGTCTACATACCTTATTGGCGACGTTCATGGTTGCTATGATGAACTGCTCGCATTGTTAAACCAGGTGCATTTTGTACCTGGGCAGGACACCTTGTGGTTGACGGGTGATTTAGTCGCGCGCGGTCCCGGCTCGCTGGATGTATTGCGCTACGTAAAATCACTGGGCGACAGCGTTCGCCTCGTCCTCGGCAACCACGATCTGCACCTGCTGGCGGTGTTTGCCGGCATTAGCCGTAATAAACCCAAAGACCGGCTTAATTTACTGCTGGAAGCGCCCGATGCCGACGACCTTATCAACTGGCTGCGTCGCCAGCCGCTGTTGCAGGTTGATGAGGAGAAAAAGCTGGTGATGGCCCATGCGGGTATCACGCCGCAGTGGGATCTGGAGACCGCTCAACAGTGCGCACGCGACGTTGAAGCTATCCTCTCCAGTGACTCTTATCCCTTTTTCCTCGACGGGATGTACGGCGACTATCCGAACAGCTGGTCAACGGAACTGAGCGGAATGGCACGGCTGCGTTTTATCAGCAATGCATTTACGCGGATGCGCTACTGCTTCCCGAATGGGGAGCTGGATATGTATTGCAAAGATGTGCCGGAATACGCGCCTGCACCATTGAAGCCATGGTTTACCATTCCCGGCCCTGTCTCGCAGGAGTACAGCATCGTGTTTGGTCACTGGGCGTCGCTGGAAGGAAAAGGCACGCCAGAGGGCATTTACGCGCTGGATACCGGATGCTGCTGGGGTGGAACACTGACCTGTCTGCGCTGGGAAGACAAAGCCTGGTTTGTACAACCGTCAAATCGTCAGATGGATTTAGGTGAAGACGAGGCGGTCGCCTCTTAACCGGTATGATGTCGCCCCGGTACGCATCGCGCCGCCGGGGCAGACAATTACCGACGTTCCAGAATCTCGAAGCAGTAGCTGTGAGAATTCTGCTCATCCGCATCGTTAAACTCGCTAAATACCGACTCCCAGTCGTCCGGATCGTAATCCGGGAAATGGGTATCTCCTTCGACTTCGGCATCAATATGCGTCAGGTAGAGCTTTTGTGCCTTCGGCAGGAACTGCTCATAGACACGGCCACCGCCGATCACCATGATCTCTTCCGCGTCGCCGCACGCGGCAATCGCCGCGTCGACCGAGCTGACCCACTGCACGCGATCGTCAGTCCCCGGCTTGCTGCTGATGACAATATTTTTACGGCCTGGTAGCGGGCGTCCAATCGACTCCCACGTCAGGCGTCCCATAACCACAGGTTTGTTTAGCGTATTGCGTTTAAACCAGGCGAGATCGGCAGGTAGGTTCCACGGCATGGCATTCTCCATGCCGATCACGCGATCCACCGCTAACGCCGCAATCAGACTGATCATTGATAATTTCCCGGATGCAAAAAATTGTCGCCACTATACGGAAAGCGCATTCTTTCGTCGACTGGCGGCAGGGTAAAGAGACAGAAAATTTTCGTAATCTGTAAGCAAACCCACGCCGCACGATCGCACACCTTGCTTTCCACTTTCTCGCGAATCAAACCGTTCACCGCCACTCAGTCTTAACATGCGCTATGGCTGTGGTTTCGCCTCTGGTTCATCAGCGATATCCCCCGTATGTCGGCCCTCTTTGGTTCCCTGCCAGCCATGACGCTGAACCACGGACAGATGCGCCCGGTCTTCGCTGATAATCTCCGTCAACATTGCGCTGGTCCGCTTAAAGACATCCGCTCTGGCCTGAGCGGTGTTATCCACCCCGGCCATTTCCTCGACCATCTGAGTATTGAACTGGCGGAAAAGATCGGCCCGCTCACGCGCTTCATAAGGCCCCAGTCCGAGCCCTTCGAGCGCCAACCGCCCGGCTTTCAGCGCCGCTTCAAACGTTTCACGCTCCGGCTTCTCAACGCCCGCCTGACGCAAGCGAATGTAGTGATCGACATCACGGGCACGGGCAATAATACGCAGCGTCGGGAAATGGGTTTTCGCCAGCTCAGTCAGTTGCAGGTTAGCCTGCGGATCGTCAATCGCATTGATCAGCACTTCGGCTTTTCCGGCACCGGCTGACTCCAGCAGATCCACGCGCGTCGCATCGCCATAAAAGACCTTCATGCCGAATTTGCGCAGCGTTTCGATATGATCCGGGTCGTGATCGAGAACGACCATTTTGACTCCACTAGAGAGTAGCAGACGCCCGGCAATTTGGCCGAAGCGGCCGAATCCGGCCACAATGACCCGCGGTTCATCTTCGTCAATCTCATCGGCTTCCCGCGCTTGTCCGGTTGCTGCGCTTTCCAGACGCGTCAGCAGGACTAACAGCACAGGCGTTGCCGCCATGGACAAAGCGACCGCCAGCGTCAAGGCTTTGACCCATTCCGGGTCGAGCACGCCTGCCATTTGTGCTGCACCAAAAACCACAAACGCGAATTCACTCCCCTGCCCCAACAGCGCCGCAAACCAGCGACGTTGCTTACCAGGGACGTTCAGCGGGCGGGCAATCAGCCAGAGGACCACGGTTTTAATCACCAGGAAACCGACCAGCAGAAGCAGGATACGCAGCGGATGAGTGACCAGGGTGCCAAAGTCTATCGACATGCCGACGCCGATAAAAAAGAGCCCCAGCAGCAGGCCTTTAAAGGGTTCGATATCGCTTTCCAGCGCATGACGGTATTCCGAGCTTGCCAGCAGCACGCCCGCCAGGAACGCCCCCATCGCCATGGAAAGCCCGGCCTCTTCCAGCAATAAACCGAAACCAAACACCAGAAACAGTGCCACGGCGCTGAATACTTCACGTAATCCGGAGCGGGCAACAAAACGCAGTGCCGGACGCGCGACATAGCGCCCCAGCACGACCACCAGCGCCAGCGCGCCAACCACTTTCAACGCCGACAGGGCAAACGCCCCCACCGTTGTGGATGCGCCACTGCTGACCAAAAGCGGGATCATCGCCACCAGCGGAATGGCCGCGATATCCTGGAAAAGCAACACAGAAAAGGCACTACGCCCCATTTGCGAGACGGTCAGGTTACGC
The DNA here is from genome assembly GCF_023613995.1 of Citrobacter sp. MNAZ 1397. Classification (NCBI taxonomy): domain Bacteria; kingdom Pseudomonadati; phylum Pseudomonadota; class Gammaproteobacteria; order Enterobacterales; family Enterobacteriaceae; genus Citrobacter; species Citrobacter sp. MNAZ 1397. The sequence goes on along the minus strand of NZ_JAKIVH010000002.1, from coordinate 367,412 downwards.
TCATTCATCGCCTGCATGGCAATCGCGGTTGAGGAGAGCGCCAGCGTCAGGCCGATAAGCAGCGCCACCGGCCAGTCGAGCCCCAGTACCATACAAAACGCCCCCAACAAAACGCCGCAGGAGGCCATCTGCAACGCGCCGCCGCCAAAGACCGACACGCGCAACTTCCACAGTCTCTGGGGATCCAGCTCAAGGCCAATCACAAACAGCATCAACACCACGCCGATTTCCGCGAAGTGGAGAATAGATTCAGCGTCAGTCACCAGCCGTAAGCCCCACGGGCCAATAATACAGCCGGCGATCAGATACCCCAGCACGGACCCCAGCCCCAGGCGTACCGCGATCGGCACGATGAGCGCGGCCGCCCCCAGGTAAATCAGCGCCTGAATCAGCGTATGACTATCCATGGTGGGCCTCCTGCCAGTCGAGCAACACTTGTTTGTAGTGGCGAGCCTGCGCCTGCAGGGTTTCGTCGTCGCAAATGAAGGTACAGTGGGTCGCAAACGGCGGCAGCCATTTCATACCGCAATAGAGCGCCGTGGCCTGTAAGGGCTGCCCCAGCACATCAAACCCAGGGTGTGAACCGATATCAAAGTGTTGATCCCCACCCCCGGTGGTGACCGCCCACAACAGGCTTTTCCCCTGCAGCGCGCGTGCGCCATGACCATAGGCCCAGCCGTGCGCCAGGACTTTATCAATCCAGAGTTTAAGCAGCGGCGGTACGCTGTACCATTGCATGGGATGTTGCCAGACAACCAGCTCGGCGCGGCTCAGCGCCTCCTGCTCGGCGGCAATATCAATATTGAAGTCGGGATAGAGATGATAAAGAGAGCGGATTTCCACCCCCTCCAGAGTCCCTGCATGCTCAATCATCCGCTTATTCGCATGGGAATAGTGCGGATAGGGATGGGCATAAATTATCAGAATCATCGATTAGCCTGTTTTCACTGCCTACTTTTTTGTTTGAGTGTAGACAGTTAATCGTCGTGCTAACAGCGACAATCTGTGCGGGATTGGCTGACACCAACGCAGTGCCTGCCAGAATCGCGGTTAAAGCCGCGCAGGCGCGAGCGTCGGCATAATGCCTGAGCGGTGGCTTACGGATCTGAGTAAGTCAAAAAAAATCCCGCGCAAATGGCGGGATGCTTTCTGTCATAGAGCGGGATTAATTATCCAGTTCACTCATGTTTTTCACCTGATCGCGGTTAATCTGCTCGGTTTTACCGGTTTCCGCATTTTTGTAAGAGACCAGGCCGGTGTCACTATCGATTTCCGGTTTGCCATCAGTCACGATAGTTTTGCCATCGGTGGTTTTAACGGCCTGGTTAGACGAACAACCGGCAACGGTAAAGAGTGTGGCGGCAGCAAACAGTGACGTTAATAACAGTTTCGATCGCATGGTGTTCTCCCCTGCTTTTCAGTCGTTTTCAGTTAAATACAGGTTTATTGTAGATTAACTGACTGACCTTAAAAGAAAATGCAGAACACTCTGAAGGTTTACCTCAGTATAAAGACTTGCGACGAATCGTCATGCTACTCGTCTGGGTAAGCGTCAATCCTCGTGTCTCCGGTGCAAAAGCGATGGAAATGAGCAGGCCAAAAAGCGAAATTCCCGCCCCCATTAGCATGACGTAATTGATCCCATATTTAGTGATAAAAATCGGCAGCGCCCAGGTAGAAAGAATGGTGCCAATTCGGCTCAGGGACATAATGACGCCAACGGCAGAGGCGCGAATATCGGTCGGGAACAGCTCATTCGGGTAAAGCCACTGGAGGTTTCCCGGCCCGCCGGAGAAAAAGGCATAAGCCGCAAATGCCGCTACCACCAGCCAAATCCCCATGTCAGGAATCAATCCCAGCACGGCCAGCGCGAGTGTCATCACCATAAAGCTGCCGATCAGTAATGGTCGCCTTCCCATGCTGTTCAGCCAGTACATCGGCGGAATGCAGCCCAGCATAAAGAACAAGCTGATGACCACATTGCCCAGCGCCGCGCTTTTCCCGACACCCAGCCCCAGCAGGCCGACAATCTGCGGACCAAAAGTATAGATGGCAAACATTGGGATCACCTGACACGTCCAGATGGCGGCAACAAACAGAACAAATGGGAAGTGACGGCGATTAAACAGCTGTAAGAAGCGAGTTTCTTGCGGCGGTTCGTCATCAAACGCCACAGGTTCGCCAAACAGTTTAATCATCATCTCCTCACACTCTTTCACCCGCCCTTTACGCAAAAGCCAGCGCGGAGATTCCGGGAGATCAAAACGGCCAATCAGGATCATGATGCAAGGAATCGCCGCACTCCCCAGCATCCAGCGCCATCCGCCTTCCACATCGTACAACCAATATCCGACCAGGTCGGCACAGGTCGCGCCGACGTACCACATCGCAGCGATAAAGCTGATTGAAAACGCGCGCTGGCGGGTACTGGAAAACTCGGTGATCATCGAGGTGGCGATAGGATAATCGGCGCCTATTACCACGCCAATCAACACGCGCATCACCAGCAACTCCATGGGGGAAGAAACAAACATCGTCGCCACCGATATCACCCCAATGGCGATGATATCAATGAGGAACATTTTTCGTCGTCCCACTTTGTCTGAGATGTAGCCAAACAACGATGTGCCGACAAACAGCCCCGCCAGCGTCCCCGCCCCCAGCAGCCCCAGCCATTGGGCATCCAGCTTCAGTGCAGGCGTGAGCTGTTCCAGCGCAACACCAATCATCACCAGCACATACCCATCCAGGAAAGGTCCGCCGCTGCCCCACAGCATGATGCGACGGTGGATAGATGAGAACTGGATATCATCAAAATTTCTGGGCTGCTGCATAGCGACTTCCTGTTTCAATACGGCAAAGCGTCATTTGTCAGCCGAATAACGCATTTACGCCGCCATCCGATAAAGGTCATTGCCGGATAGCGACACGGTTGTGCCTTATCCGGCCTGTGGGTGCGTAAACCTGTACTCGTTATCCGTAGCGAAACTCAACACCAAAGGTACCGCGTGGGTACTCCCACTTCTCCAGCGCCCCATCAAGCCCCAGAATCCGACACGTGCCGCACTCCAGGCATCCGGCGTAATCGAAGCGCACGCTGCCGTCATCCTGCTTTTTATACAGCCCGGCGGGACACGCTTTAATAAGCACCTCCAGCACCTGCTTATCCGGAGACGTTTTCAGAATGATGTGTGGATTCTCTTCATCCACATTGAATTTGTTGACGCCCAGTTTGACGTCCACATTAACGGGGGAAGTCATAGTACGCTCGCTCCTTTGATGCCATCCTTCATCAGATTGATAAAGCCGACCTTCTTCGCATGGCGCAGGATTTTCTTACGCATCGGTACCGGCGCGCTACCGTCAACGGTAAACAGATCGCGGGCGATGCCCACTGCCATTTCCGGATAGCGGCTAAACATACGCGGATTATCGAGGAAGGCCGGTAAACGCTGATACATACGCATATCCCGCATCGGGCCGTTATCAAGATGCTGACGATACGCCGCGAGTCCCTGACGGCTGAAATCATGGTTTTTCATGGCGCAAAGCACTGTTTTCGCTGCGGCCTCTCCTGCCGCTACGGCCAGATCCATCCCGCGAATGGTGAACCCGAGATTCATACACATTCCGGCGGCATCGCCAGCGATCAGCACGCCGTCGCCCACCAGCTCAGGCTGCATGTTCATTCCCGCTTCCGGAACAACGTGTGCGGCATACTCCACCATCTTACCGCCTGCGATTAACGGTGCGACTGCCGGATGCTGTTTAAAATCTTCCAGCATTTGCGGAACCGATTTCTTCGCGTCTTTCAGATGATGAAGACCACAAACCAGCCCCAGTGAGAGGGTAGTTTTATTGGTATAGAGGAAGCCGCCCCCCATCAGACCATCGGTAGGAGAACCCGCGAACAGACAGGCGGCACCTTCATTTCCCTGTAACCCGAAGCGATCCATAATGACCGATTCAGGCAATTCGATAAGTTCCTTCACCCCCACCGCAACGTGTTCAGCGCTAACGCGTTTCGCCATGCCTGATTTTTCTGCCAGCAGGGAGTTGACCCCGTCAGCCAGGATCACCACGTTGGATTCGATAATGTCGCCGTCGGCCTCAACGCCAACGACCTTACCGTCGCGCTGAACAAGATTATCCACGCGAATACCGGTGATTAGCTGTGCCCCGGCCTCTTCCGCCTGCGCCATCAACCAATTATCGAATTTACCGCGAAGCACTGAGTAAGAGGCTTGAGACGGCACGGCCTCCTCGCCATTGAGATAGTCCACGGTCATCGCCCCGTTATCGGTCATAAAGGCGAGTTTTTCATGGGTAATTATTCGCTCAATGGGGGCCTTCTCTGCAAAGCCCGGAATAATGCGCTCCAGGCTATGAGCATAAATACGCCCGCCGGTGACATTCTTCGCGCCGGCGGAATTACCCCGTTCGATCACTAAGACTTGCGCCCCTTCACGGGCAAGAACCAGCGCCGCGACCGAACCGGCGAGTCCGGCACCCACGATGATGGCATCAAAGATATCTTCGGACATACTCACTCCCTGTCAGCGGCAGAGCCAGCTTCCGGCTCTGCCCAAATAGATCAACGCGTCAGTGCCGTTGTCAGCGCAGGCAGGATCTTCATTGCATCCCCGACGATGCCATAGTCTGCGTACTGAAAGATCGGTGCGTTCTTATCTTTATTAATGGCAAAAATAGTCTGTGCGCCGTTAGCCCCGACCATGTGCTGGATCTGCCCGGAGATCCCCACGGCCAGGTACAGTTCCGGTTTAAGCATCAGATTTGAGATGCCAACATAACGCTGGTGCTCCATCCATTTCTCGTTTTCAGCCACCGGACGGGAGCAGGCCAGTTCCGCACCAATGGCCTGACATAATGCCTGCGCCAGAGAAATGTTCTCCTTGCTGCCAATACCGCGTCCAACGCTGACCACCAGCCGCGCTTTGTCGAGATCAACGCTGTTGCTCTGACGGGCCTGCGTCGCCGTACGCGTTACAGCAACGTCCGGCGTCTGCCATTGCACACTATGCGTTTCGCCACGGCGTGAAGTGTCCGGTTGCTGCGCTTCAAACGTACCGCTGCTCAGGGTCATCACGGCAAAAGGGGAATGAATGGTTTCTTCACCCATGGCCAGACCGCCATAAACCATATGTTTAACCGTTACGTGGCCATCCTGCTGTGTCACGGCACTGGCGTCATTCGCAATAGCCGCGGCGAGGCGATAACCCAGCTTTGCCGCCAACAACTTGCCGCGACGGGTATTGGGGAGCAGTACCAGGCCTGCATTGCTCTGCTGGCGAATGGTCTGCGCCATCACGCCCGCAAAGTCTTCCACGAGGCGATCGTCTGGTTTACCGCTGAGTTGCCATACATGATTCGCACCCAACTGGATGGCTGTCGTGCCTTCTGCATCGCTTTGTACAAACGTATTAATTTGTTCACCTAACGCCTGCGCACCGCTCATCAGTTCCGGCAGACGAGAAGGGGTATCACTGAATACCCAGACATGAGAAAACGTGTTCATACTATCCCCTGATTATTAAATGACTTTGCGCAGACTATCGACAAACGCGGCGATCTGTTCTTCACCATCCCCTTCAATAACAATGCGTTGACGCTCACGCTGTTTTGGTGCTGCGACCTTCTGCGTGGAGTACACGCCAGGCGCGCTGAAACCGATATCTGCCGCAGACCAGACCTGCACCGGCTTTTTCGCGGCATTCAGAATCGCTTTCATTGACGGAATCTGTGGAGCATTAATGTCTGTCGAGACCGCCACAACCGCAGGAAGAGGAATCGTCAGGGTTTCAATTTCATCTTCCAGTTCACGCTCAACGGTAAGCGTACTTTCCGTCAGGGAGAGAATTTTATTCACGCCGTTAATAGCAGGAATGTTAAGCATTTCGCCCACTAACAGACCGACCTGCTGTGCGTAAAGATCGGAAGATCCATCGCCGCAGATAATGAGGTCAAAGCCAGATTTTTGTGCAGCGGTAGCCAAAGCGGCGGCGGTAGAGTGTGGGAGCGCCTGTTCAAACTGCTCATCAATCACAACAATCAGCTCATCCGGGCCGCGCGAAAGTACGTCTTTACGTCCTTTCACATTGGTCAGTGCCTTGCCGCCCACGCTCATGGCGATCACTTGCGCTTCTCCGGCCTGCTGTTTTAACTGACAAGCGGCTTCAATGGCATTCAAATCGTATTGGCTAATTTTGGCATCCGCTTTACTAATATCTAACGAACCATCCGCGTTATTGATCGCAATATCCTGTTCATCAGGTACGCATTTGTAACAAGTAATTATCTTCATTGCCTCTCCAGAAATCATGAAGGAATCGTCGTCCATATCGGTGATGGTAAATACAGATATCACATCATTTAATTACGGGATAAAACATTAATCACCAATATTGAAAATGTCACACACTGATAAATGGGACTTTCAATATTGCTAGCTACTTCACCAATATTGAAAAAACGATTCCAGCATATAAATTTCAATATTGTTTCAGGGATCACCAATATTGAACATTGAGGGGATAAAAAAACAACAAAAACCCACACAACATATTGTTTTAAAACAAATAAAAAACCAAAACAGGCGAAGCGAAAACCGACAAAAAAGTGTGATTAAAATAACAGAATACACTGTAACGAATACCCATCATGGAGTACTTCCCGAAGTATCCCTGAGGTTAAAAAGTCGGTAAATAAACGCTCACAAAAATGAACATAAATATAACAAATGGGAACGAAATATAAATCCATTATGATACTGGAATTCGAAAATGAAAAATGACAAGAGAAAATCAGGTATAGAGCCAAAGGTTTTTTTTCCACCACTCATTATCGTCGGAATACTTTGCTGGCTAACTGTTAGAGACCTTGATGCCGCAAATGTAATTATTAATGCGGTATTTTCGTACGTAACAAATGTCTGGGGATGGGCATTCGAGTGGTATATGGTCGTGATGCTCTTTGGCTGGTTCTGGCTGGTTTTTGGTCCCTACGCTAAAAAAAGATTGGGCGACGAGAAACCCGAATTCAGCACCGCCAGCTGGATCTTTATGATGTTCGCCTCCTGTACCTCCGCAGCCGTGCTGTTCTGGGGATCGATAGAGATCTACTACTATATCTCTACGCCACCGTTTGCCTTAGCACCCAACTCTACCGGCGCAAAAGAGCTTGGCCTTGCCTACAGTTTGTTCCACTGGGGACCGCTACCATGGGCTACCTATAGCTTCCTGTCCGTCGCTTTCGCCTACTTTTTCTTTGTTCGCAAAATGGATGTGATCCGCCCCAGCTCAACGCTTGTGCCCTTAGTTGGCGAGAAGCATGTGAAAGGGTTATTCGGGACTATTGTCGATAACTTCTATCTTGTGGCACTGATCTTCGCAATGGGCACCAGCCTCGGTCTGGCTACGCCGCTGGTCACCGAATGTATGCAGTATCTCTTCGGCATCCCGCATACGCTGCAACTGGACGCGATCATTATTACCTGCTGGATCATTCTGAATGCTATCTGCGTGGCCTGTGGTCTGCAGAAAGGGGTGAAGATCGCCAGCGACGTGCGTAGCTACCTGAGCTTCCTGATGCTCGGCTGGGTGTTCATCGTCAGCGGCGCCAGCTTCATCATGAATTACTTCACCGATTCTGTCGGTATGCTGTTGATGTATCTGCCCCGTATGTTGTTCTACACCGATGCAATCGGCAAAGGCGGCTTCCCGCAAGGCTGGACCGTTTTTTACTGGGCCTGGTGGGTAATATACGCCATCCAGATGAGTATCTTCCTTGCCCGTATATCTCGTGGCCGTACCGTTCGTGAGTTGTGCTTCGGAATGGTGCTGGGCCTGACGGCCTCCACCTGGATCCTGTGGACCGTGCTCGGCAGCAACACGCTTCTGCTGATGGATAAAAACATCATTAACATTCCGAACCTCATCGCTGAGCATGGTGTGCCACGCGCCATTATCGAGACCTGGGCCGCCCTGCCCCTGAGTACGGCAACAATGTGGGGCTTCTTTATTCTCTGCTTTATTGCCACCGTCACGCTTATCAACGCCTGTTCTTACACGCTGGCCATGTCGACCTGTCGCGAAATACGCGACGGTGAAGAGCCGCCTCTGCTGGTACGTATCGGCTGGTCGATTCTGGTTGGCGTTATCGGGATTGTGCTGTTGGCTCTCGGCGGGCTGAAACCGATACAAACAGCGATCATCGCCGGTGGCTGCCCTCTCTTCTTCGTCAACATCATGGTCACGCTGTCCTTTATTAAGGACGCCAAAGTGTACTGGAAAGATAATTAATAGAAATCAACCCTATCAAGAGGTTAAAAGATGGACTTTAACTTGAATGATGAGCAGGAGCTGTTCGTCGCCGGTATTCGTGAATTAATGGCCAGTGAAAACTGGGAAGCCTATTTTGCAGAGTGTGATCGCGATAGCGTCTACCCTGAACGTTTTGTAAAAGCACTGGCCGATATGGGCATTGATAGCCTGTTGCTCCCGGAAGAACGTGGCGGTCTGGATGCCGGCTTCGTTACCGTGGCGGCGGTATGGATGGAATTAGGCCGCCTGGGCGCACCAACCTATGTTCTCTATCAACTTCCCGGCGGCTTCAACACGGTGTTACGCGAAGGCACTCAGGAACAGATCGATAAGATCATGGCGTTTCAGGGAACAGGTAAACAGATGTGGAACTCCGCGATCACGGAACCGGGAGCCGGATCGGATGTTGGCAGTCTGAAAACCACGTATACCCGCAAAAATGGTAAGGTTTATCTTAATGGCAGTAAGTGCTTTATCACCAGTAGCGCTTATACCCCTTATATCGTGGTAATGGCACGTGACGGTGCGTCTGCGGATAAACCCATTTACACCGAATGGTTTGTCGATATGAGCAAGCCAGGCATCAAAGTTAACAAACTTGAGAAGCTCGGTTTGCGCATGGACAGCTGCTGCGAAATTACCTTTGACGATGTTGAACTGGATGAAAAAGACATGTTCGGCCGTGAAGGTAATGGGTTTAACCGTGTGAAAGAAGAGTTTGACCATGAACGCTTCCTCGTTGCTCTGACGAACTACGGTACCGCAATGTGTGCCTTTGAAGATGCGGCGCGCTACGCCAACCAGCGAGTGCAATTCGGCGAAACGATCGGTCGCTTCCAGCTGATTCAGGAGAAGTTTGCCCATATGGCAATCAAATTAAACTCCATGAAAAACATGCTGCTCGAAGCCGCCTGGAAAGCAGATAACGGCACGATCACCTCTGGTGATGCCGCAATGTGTAAATACTTCTGCGCCAACGCGGCATTTGAAGTCGTTGACAGTGCGATGCAAGTCCTCGGTGGCGTCGGGATTGCGGGCAACCACCGTATTACCCGCTTCTGGCGCGATCTGCGCGTTGACCGGGTGTCAGGCGGTTCCGACGAAATGCAGATCCTGACACTGGGTCGCGCAGTGCTCAAACAGTACCGTTAATCGGGTGATAACCCCATCGCGCTGTGATGGGGTTCCAGGGATGCCACACAGGAGTATGTCATGAGTCATCGTTTACCAATGCCCGTGTTCGGACCCCTTGCGGGTGTGCGGGTTGTGTTCTCCGGTATCGAAATTGCCGGGCCCTTCGCCGGACAAATGTTTGCCGAATGGGGAGCAGAAGTTATCTGGATTGAAAATGTCGCCTGGGCCGACACTATTCGTGTCCAGCCCAATTATCCGCAACTCTCGCGTCGCAATCTTCACGCCCTTTCGCTGAATATCTTCAAAGATGAAGGGCGAGAAGCATTCCTTAAGTTGATGGAAACCACAGATATTTTTATTGAGGCCAGTAAAGGTCCGGCATTCGCGCGTCGGGGCATTACCGATGAGGTGTTATGGGAACACAATCCGAAGTTGGTTATCGCCCATCTGTCTGGTTTTGGCCAGTTTGGGACAGAGGAGTACACCAACCTTCCGGCTTATAACACCATTGCACAAGCCTTCAGTGGTTACCTGATTCAGAATGGCGACGTTGACCAGCCGATGCCTGCCTTCCCGTACACGGCAGATTATTTTTCCGGCATGACGGCGACAACCGCTGCACTTGCAGCGCTGCATAAAGTACGTGAAACGGGCAAAGGGGAAAGTATTGATATTGCGATGTATGAAGTCATGTTGCGCATGGGCCAGTACTTCATGATGGATTACTTCAACGGCGGCGAAATCTGTCCGCGCATGACCAAAGGTAAAGACCCCTACTATGCCGGATGTGGTCTGTATAAATGCGCGGATGGCTACATCGTGATGGAACTGGTCGGCATTACGCAAATTGCCGAGTGTTTTAAAGATATCGGGCTGGCGCATATTCTCGGCACGCCAGAAGTCCCGGAAGGAACGCAGCTCATTCACCGCATCGAGTGCCCTTACGGCCCACTGGTAGAAGAGAAGCTGGATGCATGGCTGCTGGCGCACACCATTGCCGAAGTGAAAGCGCGCTTTGCTGAGTTGAATATTGCCTGTGCAAAAGTGCTGACCATTCCAGAACTGGAAGGCAACCCGCAGTACGTTGCCCGCGAATCCATCACCCAATGGCAAACCCTGGATGGCCGCACCTGCAAGGGGCCAAACATTATGCCGAAATTCAAAAACAACCCCGGAAAAATCTGGCGCGGCATGCCTTCACACGGCATGGATACCTCCGCCATCTTGCAGAACATAGGTTACAGCGAAGCAGATATTAAGGAACTGGTAAGCAAGGGGCTGGCCAGGATTGAGGATTAAATGCGTAGCGCTAACGGGATCTTGTAACCACCCGGTTAGCGCTTACGTCTACTTTCAGTGGATAAAAGTGCGATGGATGTTATTGGCGATCAAAACTTACGTCAGATGTGGGACGACCTGGCAGAAGTCTATGGCGATAAAACGGCGCTGATTTTTGAGTCATGCGAAGGTGAAGCGCAGCAATTCAGCTACACCTTCCTCAATGAGGAAATCAATCGCACAGCGAATCTGTTCAACGGACTGGGGATCCAAAAAGGCGATAAAGTCGCGTTGCATCTGGATAACTGCCCCGAGTTTTTCTTTTGCTGGTTCGGACTGGCAAAAATCGGTGCCATCATGGTGCCGATTAACGCCAGGCTATTGCATGATGAAAGTCTGTGGATCCTGCAAAACAGTCGGGCGCGTTTGTTGGTGACCACTGAAAACTTTTATCCCCTTTACCGTCGGATTCATCAGGAAGGTAAAACGCAGCTCAATCATATCTGTCTTATCGACCGCAATTTCTGCGTCTCCGATACTGCGGTGAGTGATTTTTACCAACTTAAGCGTGCACAACCCGCTGTCCTTAACTATTCGCCAATGTTAAGCACTGACGATACTGCAGAAATCCTTTTCACCTCAGGTACCACATCACGGCCGAAAGGCGTGGTCATAACCCAATATAACTTACGCTTTGCGGGTTATTACTCTGCCTGGCAGTGCGCATTACGTGAAGATGATATTTATCTGACTGCTATGCCCGCGTTTCATATTGATTGCCAGTGTACGGCGGCAATGGCTGCCTTCTCCAGCGGCGCCACCTTTGTACTGCTTGAGAAATACAGTGCACGTGCGTTCTGGAACCAGGTGCGAAAATACCGTGCTACCGTCACCGAATGCATTCCTATGATGATTAGAACCCTGATGGTGCAACCGCCGATGCCGGAGGATAATCAACACTGCCTTCGTGAAGTGCTTTTCTATCTCAATCTTTCCGTGAAGGAAAAAGATGCGTTTATTGAACGCTTCGATGTGAGGTTGCTGACATCGTATGGCATGACGGAAACCATTGTCGGTATTATCGGCGACAGACCCGGTGATAAACGGCGCTGGCCGTCAATTGGACGCACGGGTTTTTGTTACGAAGCGGAAATTCGTAATGATAAAAATCAGCCCCTTCCTCCCCATGAAATCGGTGAAATATGCGTCAAAGGTATTCCGGGAAAAACGCTTTTTAAAGAGTATTTCGAACAGCCGAACGCAACCGCCGCAGCCCTGGATACAAGCGGCTGGTTACATACTGGTGATTCAGGCTACTACGATGAAGAGGGCTTTTTTTATTTTGTCGACAGACGCTGCAATATGATTAAGCGCGGCGGTGAAAATGTCTCATGCGTCGAACTGGAAAATATTATTTCAACCCATCCCAAAATTCAGGATACCGTGGTTATTGGCGTTAAAGACACTATCAGGGATGAAGCTATAAAAGCCTTTATTGTTCTTCATGAAGGCGAAACATTAAGTGCTGAGGAGTTTTTTTCTTTTTGCGCACATAATATGGCGAAATTTAAAGTACCCACTCTCGTTGAATTCAGGAGCGATCTGCCACGCAACTGCTCAGGGAAAGTGATTAAAAAGAATTTAACGTAACTTATTTGGGTGAACGTTAGTTCTTCCAGATAAAAATAACGTAAACATTTCATATGTTGCAGAGGTTACATGCCTCTGCAAAGCATAAACATATTTAAAAGGAGTAAAATATGAGTGAATCATTACATCTGACCCGCAATGGACATATTCTGGAAATTACGCTGGATCGCCCTAAAGCCAATGCTATCGATGCCAAAACCAGTTTTTCCATGGGTGAAGTCTTCCTGAATTTCCGCGATGACCCTGAACTGCGCGTAGCCATTATCACTGGTGCTGGCGACAAATTCTTTTCCGCTGGCTGGGACTTAAAAGCTGCGGCTGAGGGCGAAGCGCCGGATGCCGACTTTGGGCCCGGCGGATTTGCAGGGCTGACCGAACTTTTTGACCTCGATAAACCGGTCATTGCCGCCGTTAACGGCTATGCCTTTGGCGGTGGATTTGAACTGGCGCTGGCCGCAGATTTTATTATCTGCGCGGAAAACGCCAGTTTTGCCCTGCCAGAAGCCAAACTCGGTATCGTGCCCGACAGTGGTGGCGTCCTGCGATTACCTAAACGCTTACCGCCTGCCATCGTCAATGAGATGGTGATGACCGGCAGACGTATGAATGCGGATGAAGCCCTGCGCTGGGGTATTGTCAATCACGTTGTCAGCCAGGATGCATTGATGAACAAGGCGCGAGAACTGGCGCAACAACTTATTCAAAGTGCGCCGCTGGCTATTGCCGCACTCAAAGAGATAACCCGCACAACACGGGAAATGCCGGTTGAGGAGGGCTATCGTTATCTCCGCAGCGGTGCGCTGAAACATTATCCGGGCGTCCTGCACTCCGAAGATGCAATCGAAGGGCCGCTGGCATTTGCAGAAAAGCGCTCACCGGTATGGAAAGGACGTTAATGACACATGAGTTATTACGCCTTTGAAGGCTTGATCCCGGTCGTCCATCCCGAGGCGTATATACATCCGAGCGCGGTGTTGATTGGCGACGTGATTGTAGGCGCGGGAGTCTACGTCGGCCCCCATGCTTCACTTCGCGGTGACTATGGCCGCCTGATTCTGGAACCCGGTTCTAATCTGCAGGATGGATGCATCATGCACGGCTACTGCGATACCGATACCATCGTATGTGAGAATGGACATATTGGACACGGTGCGATTCTGCATGGCTGCGTGATTGGCCGGGATGCGCTGGTCGGCATGAATAGCGTCATTATGGACGGCGCGATCATTGGCGAAGAGAGTATTGTTGCCGCCATGAGCTTTGTAAAAGCCGGATTTATCGGCACAGCAAGACAATTATTGGTGGGAACACCGGCCCGCTTTATCCGTGAGGTAACCGAAAAAGAGTTGCAGTGGAAGCAACTGAATACCCGGGAATATCAGGATCTGACTCTCCGCTGTCGCTCATCATTATATGAAACGCAACCGTTATGTCAGCCAGAAAAAAACCGACCACGGCTGAAAGGCACAACAGAGGTGAAGCCGAAATCAGTTCAATGATTTTATCAAATGGCGCACCTGCGCCATTTGATAATCGCGCCTAACGGCGCAAACTTTTTGACAACATCATTTGCCATTTCTGTTCCGTCTTCAGTTCTGCCGGAAGAACTACAGGCATATGAGATGTTTTCGTTGCACTGAGAATTTTTTCCTGCGCATTATTTTTCAGCCTGCTATAGATTTGCGCATCAATATTTTTTACGCGCACCAGGCGCTGACACTGGCAACCTCTTCCCTGCAGTTGATTTGGAATTGTCTTGGTCTCACAGCTAATTTCTTCTACCTCAGAAAGAATATAAGAAACCGTATTGATCGCTTTACAGTGGTCCATGTCAAAATGCCTGGCAATCTCTTTGGCGCTGACCCAACGGTTTTCCGCCATTACCCAATCGGCAATTAACAAATAAAGGGGTTTTTCAACATATTCTTTACTCATAAGCACACCATTTTTACAAATTAAAGATCTTGTTATGGTCATGTTTGCCCGAATATCGGCAAACCCATTAACCACATTAAATCTACGGTCAATAAGAAATAGTATGCAGGTTTGATGTTCATTAGTGTGAGCAAAATCGTGCTTGTTACATTAGAAAAAAGGGTAAAAATGACGGACACATGCAGTACGAATGTTATGTATAAAAAAACGGTTCCTGTACAGGAACCGTTTTTATTTAATCGGTAATGCTATGCGCTTGTCTGCGCAGCGCGTTACGGCTTAATCTGCGCGTGCATTTCCTGAACGGAGGTGACCTTCTCGGTGGCATCAGCGTTCAGCGCCATCGCGGTAGCAAAACCACCGTTCAGCGTGGTGTCGTAATGCACTTTGTACTGCAGCGCGCTGCGGCGAATCAACTTGGAGTCTTCAATCGCCTGACGACCTGCGGTGGTGTTAATGATGTAGGTGTATTCGCCATTCTTGATACGATCCTGAATGTGCGGACGACCCTCATGTACCTTGTTCACCAGACGCGGGTTAATACCGGCTTCGCCCAGCACAATCGCCGTACCGTGGGTCGCATCCAGTTCGAAACCGAACTTGAGCAGCTTCGCCGCAAGGTCAACCACACGCTCTTTGTCTCCTTCACGCACAGAGAGCAACGCGCGACCGTATTTCTTCATGGTCGAGTTACTGCCCAGTTGCGCTTTGGCAAACGCTTCGGCAAAGGTACGTCCGACGCCCATCACTTCCCCGGTCGAGCGCATTTCTGGCCCTAACAGCGGGTCAACGCCCGGGAATTTGTTGAACGGCAGCACCACTTCTTTCACCGAGTAGTACGGCGGGATGATTTCTTTGGTGACGCCCTGCTGTGCCAGCGTCTGGCCAACCATCACGCGTGCCGCCACTTTCGCCAGCGCAACGCCGGTCGCTTTGGAGACGAACGGTACGGTACGCGCTGCTCGCGGGTTCACTTCAATCAGATAAACTTCGTTATCTTTCACCGCAAACTGGACGTTCATCAGACCACGAACCTGCAGCTCGAAAGCCAGTTTCTGCACCTGCTGGCGCATCACATCCTGAATCTCCTGGCTCAGCGTATACGCTGGCAGGGAACACGCGGAGTCGCCGGAGTGCACGCCCGCCTGCTCGATATGCTCCATAATGCCGCCAATCAGCACCATTTCGCCGTCGCAGATAGCATCCACATCCACTTCTACCGCGTCGTCGAGGAAGCGGTCCAGCAGGACTGGCGCATCGTTGGAAACGCTGACTGCGGTCTGGAAGTAACGGCGCAGGTCGGCTTCGTCGTAGACGATTTCCATCGCGCGGCCGCCGAGCACGTAAGACGGGCGCACCACCAGCGGATAACCAATCTCTTTCGCTCGATCAACGGCTTGTTCGATAGCCGTTACGGTAGCATTCGCTGGTTGTTTCAGTTTCAGACGGTCAACCGCCTGCTGGAAACGCTCACGGTCTTCGGCACGGTCAATCGCGTCCGGGCTGGTACCGATAACCGGCACGCCTGCCGCTTCCAGCGCGCGCGCCAGTTTCAGCGGCGTCTGGCCGCCGTACTGCACGATAACGCCTTTCGGTTTCTCAATGCGCACGATTTCCAGCACATCTTCCAGGGTTACCGGCTCAAAGTAGAGACGGTCAGAAGTGTCATAGTCGGTGGAGACTGTTTCCGGGTTACAGTTGACCATGATGGTCTCGTAACCATCTTCACGCAGCGCCAGCGAGGCATGTACGCAGCAGTAGTCAAATTCGATACCCTGGCCAATACGGTTCGGGCCGCCACCCAGTACCATGATTTTATCGCGGTCCTGATTTGGGTTCGCTTCACACTCTTCTTCATAGGTGGAGTACATGTAAGCGGTGTCGGTCGCGAATTCTGCCGCACAGGTGTCCACACGCTTGTAGACCGGGTGCAGGTTGTACTGGTCACGCAGCTTGCGAACTTCCGTTTCACGTACACCGGCCAGTTTAGCCAGACGCGCATCGGCAAAGCCTTTACGCTTGAGCAGACGCAGGAAGTCCGCGTCGAGGCCATTAATGCCCACTTCGGCTACTTTCTCTTCCAGACGCACCAGCTCTTCAATCTGTACCAGGAACCAGCGGTCAATATTGGTCAGGTTGAAGACGCCATCAACGGACAGGCCCGCGCGGAAGGCATCGGCGATGTACCAGATACGCTCGGCACCAGCATCTTTCAGCTCGCGACGGATTTTGGTCAGCGCTTCCGGGTCATCCAGACTCACTTTCGGGTCAAAACCGGTCGCGCCCACTTCCAGACCACGCAAGGCTTTCTGCATGGATTCCTGCTGTGTACGGCCAATCGCCATCACTTCACCGACCGATTTCATCTGTGTGGTCAGACGGTCGTTTGCACCCGCGAATTTCTCGAAGTTAAAGCGAGGAATTTTAGTCACAACGTAGTCGATGGAGGGCTCGAAGGACGCCGGGGTACGACCACCGGTGATGTCGTTCATCAGCTCGTCGAGGGTATAACCTACCGCCAGTTTCGCCGCCACTTTGGCAATCGGGAAGCCAGTGGCTTTGGAAGCCAGTGCGGAAGAACGGGAGACACGCGGGTTCATTTCGATAACAATCAGACGGCCGTTTTTCGGGTTAACCGAGAACTGCACGTTAGAACCGCCGGTTTCCACGCCGATTTCACGCAGTACCGCCATCGAGGCGTTACGCATGATTTGGTACTCTTTGTCGGTCAGGGTCTGGGCCGGCGCAACGGTGATGGAGTCACCGGTGTGGATACCCATGGCGTCGAAGTTTTCGATGGAGCAGACGATAATGCAGTTATCGTTCTTATCGCGCACCACTTCCATCTCATACTCTTTCCAGCCAATCAGCGATTCATCAATTAACAGCTCATTGGTCGGTGACAGATCCAGGCCACGGGCGCAGATCTCTTCAAACTCTTCACGGTTATAGGCAATACCGCCGCCGGTGCCGCCCATGGTGAACGATGGACGGATGATGCACGGGTAGCCCACGTCAGCCGCAACGGCCAGCGCCTCTTCCATATTGTGCGCAATACCGGAACGCGCGGTTTCCAGACCGATTTTCTTCATCGCCACGTCGAAACGGCGGCGGTCTTCTGCTTTATCAATTGCATCAGCGGTCGCACCAATCATGGTGACGCCGAACTCAGCCAGAACGCCCTGACGTTCCAGCTCCAGCGCACAGTTCAGTGCTGTCTGGCCGCCCATGGTCGGCAGAACCGCATCCGGACGCTCTTTTTCGATGATCTTGCGTACCACTTCCCAGTGGATCGGCTCAATATAAGTTGCATCCGCCATTTCCGGGTCGGTCATGATCGTCGCCGGGTTGGAGTTCACCAGAATGACGCGGTACCCCTCTTCACGCAGCGCTTTACACGCCTGCGCACCGGAGTAGTCGAACTCACACGCCTGACCGATGACAATCGGACCGGCGCCAAGGATCAGGATGCTTTTTATGTCTGTACGTTTTGGCATGGCTCTTTTTCGCTCCTGATTATTTAGCAGACTGACGGTATTGCTCAATTAACTCGATAAAATGGTCGAACAGCGGCGCTGCATCGTGCGGACCGGGGCTCGCCTCAGGGTGGCCCTGGAAGCTGAATGCCGGTTTGTCCGTGCGATGAATCCCCTGCAGGGTGCCATCAAACAGCGACTTGTGCGTAACGCGCAGGTTGGCAGGCATGGAGGCTTCATCTACCGCAAAACCATGGTTCTGTGCGGTAATCATCACCGTGTTGTTATCGATATCTTTTACCGGGTGGTTGCCGCCGTGGTGACCGAACTTCATCTTCACGGTTTTTGCGCCGCTCGCCAGCGCCAGCAGCTGATGGCCGAGGCAGATGCCGAATACCGGGATATCGGTCTCAAGGAATTTCTCGATCGCGTCAATGGCGTAATCACACGGTGCCGGGTCGCCAGGGCCGTTAGAGAGGAAGATACC
Organism: Citrobacter sp. MNAZ 1397; assembly: GCF_023613995.1. Taxonomy (NCBI): domain Bacteria; kingdom Pseudomonadati; phylum Pseudomonadota; class Gammaproteobacteria; order Enterobacterales; family Enterobacteriaceae; genus Citrobacter; species Citrobacter sp. MNAZ 1397. Next base: position 349,113 of record NZ_JAKIVH010000002.1, on the reverse strand, counting down.
GTCCGGATTCATTTTCAGGACGTCTTCTGCGGAGGTTTTCGCCGGGACCACCGTCAGGCGGCAGCCGCGGTCCACCAGCATACGCAGAATGTTACGTTTCGCGCCGAAATCGTAGGCCACCACGTGCAGCGGCAGCTCATCTTCTTTTTTCGCTTCCGGCAGTTCGCCTTTCAGTGTCCAGCTCCCCTGCGTCCAGCTATACGGCTCGGCAGTCGTCACCTCTTTCGCCAAATCCATACCGTTCAGCCCCGGGAAGCTTTTCGCTTTTTCCAGCGCCAGCGCAGCATCCAGATTGTCCCCGGCGATGATGCAGCCGTTCTGCGCGCCCTTTTCACGCAGCAGACGCGTTAATTTACGGGTATCGATATCGGCAATCGCCACGATGTTGTGGCGTTTCAGGTATGAAGAGAGATCTTCGGTATTGCGGTAGTTGCTGGCAATCAGCGGCAGATCGCGAATGACCAGACCTTGCGCATGTACCTGAGAGGATTCTTCATCAGCGGCATTGGTGCCGACATTGCCGATATGAGGATAAGTAAGGGTGACGATTTGGCGGGAGTAGGAAGGATCAGTGAGGATTTCTTGATAACCGGTCATTGAAGTATTGAAAACGACTTCCCCAACCGCCGAACCTGTTGCCCCTATGGCCCGACCGTAAAACTGGGTTCCGTCTTCCAGAACCAATAGCGCTGACTTAATCAAAACATCCTCCAGAGAATATTCACTCACTTTATTTGCATATTAATTCAATTATGAGCCTTGAATCAATGCAAATTTGCGTAACCGCGAATTTTTTGCAAACGGCGGCATTCTGGAGACATGAAGGGTAAAAGTCAACTTATAGCGCATCTTTTTCATGTCTTTTTGCGCCCCAGAAAAGAATAGCATGATTTAGAGGGCAAAAAGATCACATTTCCGGAGAGAGGAAAACGCTTGCGTCGCCATAAAACTGGTTATCTCTAGCTTGCCTTCATAAAATGTGGACCAGACGGTCAAAATTTACATTTCAGCAACTAAAATAAGAATTAAGATGGATATTAATGGAGATCTAAATGAGGAAATATGAAGAAACAGGCAAAATAAAAGGGCAATAAAATATTGCCCTATGCAATCAAGATATTACGACTGCAACAACCACATCACGATGGGTAATAACTCTTACAAATTGTTCAGATCCAGCACATCTCGCATATCAAAAAGGCCGGTTTCTTTGTTTTTTAGCCATAAAGCTGAGCGAACGGCGCCATTGGCAAACGTCATTCGGCTTGACGCTTTATGACTAATTTCAACACGTTCGCCGAGATCAGCGAACATCGCTGTATGTTCGCCGACAATGTCGCCCGCACGGACGGTAGCAAAACCAATTGTGCCCGGTACGCGTTCGCCGGTATGGCCTTCACGTGCATAAACAGCACAATCTTTTAAATCTTTATTCAGCGCATGGGCAATAGACTCTCCCATGGCCAACGCGGTCCCCGACGGCGCATCCACTTTATAGCGATGATGAGCTTCGATAATTTCAATATCGGTGTAATTCCCCATCACCTTCGCCGCTTTTTCCAGCAGCTTAAGCATCACGTTCACGCCAACGCTGAAATTCGCGGCGAAGACAATGGCAATCTCTTGCGACGCATCGCGAATTGCCGCTTTACCTGCGTCGTCAAACCCGGTTGTACCGATAATCATCCCTTTGTGGTGCTGGCGACAAAACGCCAGGTGTACCAGGGTCCCTTCCGGACGGGTGAAATCGATCAGTACATCAAAATCGTCTTTTACCGCCTGCAAATCACTGCTCACAGTAACGCCTGTGGTACCCACGCCAGCGAGCTCTCCTGCATCGCTACCCAGCAGGGAAGAACCTTCTCGCTCCAGCGCTGCGCCAAGCGCGACGCCATCCATCTGCAGGGTTGCCTGAATTAACTGGCGGCCCATACGCCCACCGGCGCCCGCGATGGCTACGCGGATTTGTGCATCATGCATAGTTGTACTCTTTTGTTAATGAAATGCTGAAAATCGTTCTCAGATTAACCAGCCCACGTCGGGGCTACCAGCCGAAAACACCGATAATTAGAATTAAATGATAAACAGCGGGAAATATCAGTAAAAGACATGAGTTCGCATGTTGCGATTTGACCAGCAAAACCCACAGAAGACGCTGAGCATTGGTATTCTAATAAGATTTTCCGCTGCGGCGGTGCGCTATCACCTCGTATATTGCTGAGCAATAACTCACTGCACGTCAGCGAACGGTCAGCTTTCGTCCACCGTATAGCTGACAACCAGCTGTCCTTTTTTCATTTTGACACCGGTAAGCGTGATTTGCCCGATGTCACGCAACGAGCAAACATGGGTACCGCCACAGCCATAGGCGGGCAATTCGCCAAAGCGAACCTGCCGCTTCCCTTCATAAAAATCAATGTGTCGCGGCAAATTTTCATCTATCCATGCGCTGATTTTTCCCGTCAGCAGCTCCGCAGTGATACTCCCGCGACCGCTAAATGTGATGCGTCCTTCCCCAGGCCAGTGATGGGCTTTAACAGGTTGCCAGCCGAACGCTTCGCCTGCCGTGCCAATCAGATGCCCCGCCGAATGCCAGCGCGCATGAACGTGACGTAATTCCCCGTCGACACAAAGTGTAACCGGGCCTGGCGCGACTGGCGTGGCAGTACGATGCCATACGGTCTCACCGTTAGTGAAAACCCGCTGTACGGGCACGCCACCAATGGTGCCGCCGTCAGAAGGCTGCCCGCCGCCCTGTGGATGAAAGAGCGTGGCATCCAGCTCAATCAAAAAGCCGCCCTCTCCATCGGGAATGCATTGCATAACGTTGGCCTGGCCGTGCGTCTCATCGCTGGTGTAGTAATTTCGTGTTGTCATTTTTTCCTCCTGATTACGCAACCAGTATATTATTTTCACGGACTATGATAATCCGTTATGCTTTCAACACACTTTTGCCTGGCAGACACAAATGAATACCACCCTGCTTCCCGATCTCGCGACTTTTGTTCTGATTGTCGATCAGGGCAGCTTCTCAGCCGCCGCACGTATTTCCGGTGCGACACCATCGGCAATGAGCCGCTGCGTTTCGCGCCTTGAACAGGCATTGGGCAATAAATTATTGCACCGCACAACGCGAAAACTGCGGTTAAGTGAGTCTGGCCTTAGCGTGTACGAACATGCACAGATGATGCTGGAAGCCGCCAGGCAGGCGATGAATGCCGGCAGCAGCGTGCAGGATAGTGCGCAAGGCACCCTGACCCTCAGCGTACCGAAAGCCGTGGGTCGATTTGTTATCCATCCACTCATGGGCGAATTTCTTATTCGCTACCCGCAGGTCGATGTACGGCTGCGTCTGGAAGATCGTTATATGGATTTAATTGATGACGGCGTCGATCTGGCACTGCGTATTACCAACTCACCTTCTCCGGGCCTGCACGGTAAGCCGTTGATACCAATTAACCATCTGATTTGCGCCACACCAGAATATCTACGCCAGCACGGCACACCCGAGAAGCCGGGAGATTTACGCCAGCATAGCTGCATCAGTCTTGGCGAAACGCCCGCTGATTCACGCTGGAAATTTCGTAAGCGCGGCAAAAGCGAAACCATTCAGACCCATGGGCGCTATGCCGCAAACCATACCGGTGTTCGCCTCGATGCGGTGCTAAATCATCTGGGGATAGGCAGCCTGCCGCTGTTTACCGCAAGTGCGGCACTGGCGCGAGGCGAAATACGTCAGGTACTGCCGGACTGGGAGTTTATTAGCGACTATTCCGGACAGCTCTGGCTACTGTGGTCGTCGGGAAAGCATATGCCCGCCAGAATGCGGGCGATGATTGATTATTTAAGTGAGAAGATGCCCCACGTCTCGCTTACGGCGCCTTACTAAATACGTCTGCCACCCAGGCGCGAAATGCATCAATATCAATGCCCAGGGCTACCTGCGCATTCGCGGGCTTACCCAGACGACCGTCAATATCCACAACCGTGGTGCCCGCGGTGTATGTCCCCTGGGTTTCCACCGCTACAAAGCAGGATTTCAGGGTAAAAATCTGCGGGCGCACCAGCCAGGCAATCGCGCAAAGGTCATGCATACGTAGCCCGGTCGCCATGCTGCCGCTACGGTAGTGGCTAAACAAGGCATGCAGCATTTTCCCGGTTTGATTTCCCGCAGGCAGCGTAGCCAGATAATCCGGGGCAAGTGTGGCATGGTTGGTCACATCCAGACCGCACATGACGATCTCCAGTCCGCTGGCAAAGACGCGTGCGGCCGCTTCCGGGTCAATGGCGATATTGAATTCCGCATTTGGCGTGAAGTTACCGCGCCCGGCAGAACCGCCCATCATCACCAGACGACGAATGTTGAACTGACATTCCGGGTAGTGGGATAACAACAGGGCAATGTTGGTCAGTGGGCCAATCGCCACCAGCGTGACCGGCTCAGGTGATGCCATCAGCACATCGCGGATCGCCTGAAACGCCGGCTTTGCCAACGGCTGGCGCTGATGTTCAACAAAGTGATAGCCTTCCATGCCAGATTCACCGTGGACACTCGCCGCATCGCGCAACGGGCGCAGCAACGGCGTCGCAGCCCCCTGCGCCACCGGAATATTCGCATTCCAGAAGTGAAGCAATTGCAGGGCATTACGGGTGGTTTTTTCCAGCGAGACATTACCTGCAACCGTCGTCATCAGTTTGAGATCAAGCTCAGGAGCAAAAAGCGCAGCGGCAATGGCAGCCGCATCGTCAATACCAGGGTCGGTGTCGAGAATAATCGGCAGGCGCATACATCCTCCATAAAAAATGCCAGGCGTTATGCCTGGCATCTTCTCATAAACTCAAGGCGAAAAAGTTATTCGACTTCGCGAACATCGACCCGCAGCTCTTTCGGTACTTCGAAAACAATGTTTTCTTCACGACCTTCCAGCGGAATGGCTTCGCCGCCGCCCAGTTCCTGCAAACGGGAGATAACGTTTTGCACCAGCACGTCAGGCGCCGACGCCCCGGCCGTAACGCCAACGCAACGGATATTGCGCACCCACTCTTCCTGGATATCAGAAGCATCATCAATCAGGTAAGCGGATTTACCCATACGCTGGGCCAGCTCCGCCAGACGGTTGGAGTTGGAGGAGTTCTTCGAGCCGACCACCAGCACGACTTCCGCCTGTTCCGCCAGTGCGCGTACGGCTTCCTGGCGGTTGGTCGTGGCGTAGCAGATGTCATCTTTACGCGGCCCGACAATTTTCGGGAAGCGCTCGCGCAGCGCATCAATCACGTCGGAAGTATCATCCACGGAGAGTGTCGTCTGCGTCATAAAAGAGAGCTTATTGATATCTTTGATATGGAGCGTTTGTACGTCTTCCGGCGACTCCACCAGGTACATTCCCCCTTTCGGGTTGCTGTACTGCCCCATGGTGCCTTCGACTTCCGGGTGTCCAGCATGACCAATCAGGATAGCCTCTTCCCCACGACGACTGGCGCGAGCGACCTCCATATGCACTTTGGTCACCAGCGGGCAGGTGGCATCAAACACGGTCAGGTCGCGGCTTTTCGCTTCGTTACGTACCGCCTGTGAAACACCGTGCGCAGAGAAAATGAGGATCGCGCCATCCGGTACTTCACTGATTTGTTCTATAAAAATGGCCCCGCGTTCACGCAGACTGTCCACCACGTAACGGTTATGCACCACCTCGTGACGGACATAAATGGGCGCGCCATAAATCTCCAGCGCGTTTTCAACAATGCTAATCGCGCGGTCTACGCCTGCACAAAAACCTCGTGGGTTAGCCAACAGGATCTGCATGTATTCCCTCCAGGGCCGGTTCCACTTCCAGCACGTCGACATCAAAATGAACGGTCTGCCCTGCCAGCGGGTGGTTGAAATCGACAGTAATAGAATCGCCGTTGATCTCACGGATAACGCCTGGCATTTCGCTGCCATCCATTGCGGTAAAGAGCATAATCGCGCCGATTTCCGGCTCGCCCGCGTCCATAAAATCACGGCGCGAGAAGTACTGAATCAGATCGGGAACCGGCGTGCCAAATGCCGCATCCGGTTCCAGCGAAAACGCTTTTTTGTCGCCTGCTTTCAACCCCAGTAAATGCTGCTCAAGCCCTTCGGACAGCGAACCGTCTCCCAGACGAAACAGCGCAGGTTTACCATTATTGCGGGTTGACTCAGCGGTGGAGCCATCTTCGAGTTTGAGCGTAAAGTGCACCAGCACCGCGCTATTACTCTGTACAGATTTTGACATGCAGGTTCGCTCACTTGTTTTGCCCGATGACGATAACGCTTACCGGGCCTACGGATAACCCAGGCCGGGCAAGCGTAACGCCGCCCGGCAGGTTTTGTTACGCCTGTTTCTTCGCAGCCGCGTTCGGTAAGAAGCCTTCCAGCACAATCAGCGCCGCGCCGACGCAAATGAAACTGTCGGCAAGGTTGAAGGTGGCGAAATGCCAGTCGCCGACATAAAAGTCGATCATATCAACGACAAAACCGTGCCACAGGCGATCGAACAGATTGCCTAACGCGCCGCCGATAATCATCGCATAGGCGATATTGTTCAGCTTCTGCGACGCTTTTGAACGGTACATCAGCACCGCCAGCACAACGGAGATACCGATGGCGATACCGGCAAAGAACCAACGCTGCCAGCCACCGCTGTCTGCCAGGAAGCTAAACGCCGCACCATAGTTACGCGCGTAATGCAGATTAAGCGACGGGAACAGTGACACCGTATCCCCCAGCGCAAAATGCTGGAGGATAAGGAACTTGCTGCCCAGATCGATAATCAGCACGACGACCACCAGCCACAACCAGCGTAGCCCTGTTGAAAAGATCGGTTTACTCATCAGGCAAACTTACGTTTTTCGCCGTCACCGGCGACGTTGCTGACACAGCGTCCGCAGATTTCTGCGTGTTCCGCTACCTTGCCGACATCCTGAGTGTAATGCCAGCAACGCGGGCATTTCTCACCTTCGGCTTTGCTTAACGCCACTTTCAGACCTTTGAGCAGTTCGCTCTGTTGGGCATCAGCGGAAGCGTTGGCATAATCTTCAACTTTCGCACCGGAGGTCAACAGGACAAATCGTAATTCGTCACCCAGCGCCGTCAGTTTCGCAGACAGTTCCGGTTCAGCGAACAGGGTTACCGCCGCCTCCAGAGAACCGCCTACTTTCTTGTCAGCACGCGCCTGTTCGATAACCTTGTTCACTTCGCCACGCACTTTCAGCAACGCTTCCCAGTAGGCGTCGTTCATGGCTTCGGTTTCCGCCAGACCAAACAGCCCCTGGTACCATTCGCCGGTGAACACATATTTTTCGCGCTCGCCTGGCAGGTAACCCCAGATTTCATCGGCGGTGAAAGACATGATCGGCGCCATCCAGCGCACCAGCGCTTCTGCGATATGGTACAGCGCAGTCTGGCAGCTACGACGGGCAACACTGTCCGCCTTCGCGGTGTACTGACGGTCTTTGATGATGTCGAGGTAGAAAGAGCCCATCTCGATGGAGCAAAAACGCATCAGGCGCTGCACAACTTCATGGAAATCATAAGAGTCGTACGCGCTGATGATATCCTTCTGTGCTTCCTGCGCGCAGCCAACTGCCCAACGATCCAGTACCACCATCTCTTCCGGTTTCACCATGTCTTTTGCCGGATCGAAACCATTAAGGTTCGCCAGCAGGAAGCGCGCGGTGTTACGGATACGACGATAGCTGTCGGCGGCACGTTTGAGGATCTCGTCGGAAACGGCCATTTCGCCTGTATAATCGGTGGATGCCACCCACAGACGCAGAATATCCGCGCCCAGTTTGTTCATCACGTCCTGCGGAGAAACGGTATTACCGATAGATTTAGACATCTTACGGCCCTGACCATCGACGGTAAAACCGTGGGTCAGTACCTGGCGGTAAGGCGCTTTGCCTTTCATCGCGACGCTGATCATCAGGGAGGACATAAACCAGCCACGGTGCTGGTCAGAACCTTCCAGATACATATCCGCTACGTGACCGCCGAATTCCGGGCGCGCGTCCACGACAGAGTAGCTCGTTGAACCGGAGTCAAACCACACGTCCAGGGTATCCGGCACTTTCACGTAGTTATCAGCGTCATCGCCAAGGATTTCTCGCGGATCGAGATCCCACCACGCCTGAATACCGTCTTTCTCAACGTATTTAGCCACGGCTTCCATCAGTTCAGTAGTACGCGGGTGCAGCTCTTCGGTGTCTTTATGCACGAACAGCGCCATCGGCACGCCCCAGGTACGCTGACGGGAGATACACCAGTCAGGACGGTTCGCGACCATCGATTCGATACGTGCTTTCCCCCATGCCGGGATCCAGCCGCTCAGGTTCTCTTTCGCCAGACCTTCCTGCTCAATGCGATCGATCTCTTTCAAAGACTGAATACGCAGGCCTTTCTGATCCATGCTGACGAACCACTGCGGGGTCGCGCGGAAGATGATCGGCGACTTATGACGCCAGCAGCACGGGTAGCTGTGCTGCATTTTTTCGACATGCAGCAGTGCGCCTTTCTCACGCAGTAGGTTGACGATAATGTCGTTTGCTTTGAAGACGTTTACGCCATCCAGAATGGGATATGTACCCGGCAGGTAAGTACCGTCCGGGCCAACCGGGTTAGCGATTTCCAGACCGTATTTTTGGCTGATGGTGTAGTCATCAGGGCCATGACCACCGGCGGTATGCACCGCACCGGTACCGGCTTCCAGCGTCACGTGATCGCCAAGGATCGCCGGAACATCAAAGTCGAGGAACGGATGTTTAAAGCGCATCAGTTCCAGTTCAGAACCTTTCACCACGCCCAGCACGGTAAATTCGCTGATGCCTGCGCGTTTCATCACGCTGTCTACCAGATCTTTTGCGAGGATCAGCGCCTGGCCTTCAACCTGCACCAGCGCATAGTCGAATTCCGGCGACAGAGAGATTGCGCGGTTCGCCGGCAGGGTCCACGGGGTGGTGGTCCAGATAACCAGAGAAACCGGACCGTTAACGCTGGTCACGCCAAATTTCGCTTTTACCGCGTCGGCATCAACGGCATTGAATGCCACGTCGATGGACGGAGAGGTTTTGTCGTAATACTCAACTTCCGCTTCCGCCAGAGCTGAACGGCAGTCAACACACCAGTGCACCGGCTTTGCGCCTTTATGCAGGTGGCCGTTGCCGATGATTTTACCCAGCGCGCGAATGATGTTGGCTTCAGTTTTGAAGTCCATGGTGCGATACGGATGTTCCCAGTCGCCCAGTACGCCAAGACGAATAAAGTCTGTGCGCTGGCCGTCGATCTGGGTCGCGGCGTATTCACGGCATTTTGCACGGAATTCCGCAGCGGTGAATTTCTCACCCGGCTTACCGAATTCCTGCTCAACTTTCAGTTCGATCGGCAGACCATGACAGTCCCAGCCCGGCACATACGGCGAGTCGTAACCCGCGAGGCCTTTGGACTTCACAATAATGTCTTTCAGAATCTTATTAACAGAGTGACCAATATGAATGCTGCCATTCGCATAAGGAGGGCCATCATGCAGAATGAAGGTTTTTTTGCCTTTTTTGGCTGCACGAATGATGCCGTACAGGTCATCATCAGTCCAACGCGCCAGCATTCCCGGTTCACGCTTGGCGAGGTCGCCGCGCATCGGGAACCCTGTTTCCGGCAAATTCAGGGTTGATTTATAGTCACTCATCAGATTCTCGGTTCCGTATTTATCACACAGGCAGTTAAGCCGGTTCTATAGCCCAAACAATTCGCGGGCCGTTAACTCATCACGCGCGATCTGCGCTTTAAGCTCATCCAGCGATGTAAATCGCTGCTCGTTGCGTATTTTTTTACGCAGTACTACATCTATATGGCGTCCATAGAGGTCCATTACAACATCCAGCAGATGGACTTCAAGCTGCTGGCGAACCCCGGCTACCGTCGGGCGCGTACCAATGTTGGCCACACCGGGCAGTAAAGTATCGCCTAAGCCAGCCACTTCTACCGCATAGACCCCTTTGACCGGGGAAACCTGGCGGCGTAGCGGTATGTTCGCCGTCGGAAAACCAATCGTGCGCCCCAGCTCGTCGCCGTGAACCACACGCCCGGAGATACTAAACGGATGGCCCAGCAGTTGTTCCGCGAGCTCAAGGTTGTCATCGGCCAGCGCCTGGCGTACCGCCGTACTGCTCACACGTGCCCCGCCAGAGCAGAAGGTTTGCGTGCTGGTCACGTCAAAGCCGTATTTCAGACCGGCTTTCTGTAATAACAAGAAATCCCCCTGGCGACCAGCGCCAAAGCGGAAGTCATCACCCACGGCGAGGAATTTCACGCCGAGTTTGTCAACCAGCAGGTCGCTGACGAAGGCTTGCGCCGTCAACGCGGCAAAACGTCGGTCAAAACGTACGCACAGTACGTAATCGACGCCACATTCGGCCAGCAGGCGCACTTTTTCTCGCAGTCGGGTCAGACGCGCGGGCGCTTTATCACCCGCAAAAAGTTCGAGAGGTTGCGGCTCGAATATCATCACCACTACGGGGAGAGCACGGGTACGACCTTCTTCGCTAAGCCCTTGTAAAAGCGCCTGATGGCCGCGATGCACGCCGTCGAAATTACCAATAGTCAGCACACACCCGTGCGGTGCCTGGCTGAGATTATGTATGCCGCGTATCAGCTTCATGTCTGGCTCAAAACAGTGAAAATCGTCAGAGTATACCTTGTACAACGTGCGACGTTAACCGACGATTGCCCGAACCCGCCAGAAAGGAGAAGGATTTCATCAGGCTGCCTTCTTAGCGCATGAAAAACTGGCCCAGAAAGCGATTTTTATAGTGGAAAAGCTGTATTCGATGACCACAAGCTGGTAGAATCCTGCGCCATCAATACGTAACGTAGCGTCGTAGATTAACGGCGCTTATTTGCACAAATCCATTGACAAAAGAAGGCTAAAAGGGCATATTCCTCGGCCTTTGAATTGTCCATATAGATCATATTTGGGAGTTGGACCTTGGCTAATATCAAATCAGCTAAGAAGCGCGCCGTTCAGTCTGAAAAGGCTCGCAAACACAACGCAAGCCGTCGCTCTATGATGCGTACTTTCATCAAGAAAGTGTACGCTGCGATCGAAGCTGGCGACAAAGCTGCTGCACAGAAAGCATTTGACGAAATGCAACCGATCGTGGATCGCCAGGCCGCTAAAGGTCTGATCCACAAAAACAAAGCTGCGCGTCATAAAGCAAACCTGACTGCACAGATCAGCAAACTGGCTTAATCGCCCGCTTGTTGTACTTTGTGAAAGAACCCGCGTAAAGCGGGTTTTTTTATGCCTGTTACCTGACGTCAATGCCGAGTAACGTCTGTACCCCCTGTCGACCTTTCGCGGTAAGCGTGACTTCACGAAAACCGGGCGTCCGGCGGATCCACCCCTTCGTTTCAAAATAAACCAGCAACACCGCGCCTGCATGACCACCCAGATGAAAGCGCCGCTCACTCCAGTCAAGACAGGCACAGCTACGTTTACGCGTTGATTTATTCTCCAGTGGCAACCCCACCCGGGTAAAAAATGTCAGCCCTTCTTCGGTAAGCGACGCCCCATCAGCGGTCAGGTACTTTTTTTCCACCAGCGCATCATAAATGCTTACCGCCAGCTCGCCCGCCAGATGATCGTAACAGGTACGCGCATGCCGCAGCGCCACGGGCGTGCGCGTTGCTAAAGGTTTATCCCGTCGCCAGGAGATTCCCATCATCATTTCAATCAACCGGGCAACCTCTTTGCCTGCCAGGCGGTAGTAACGATGGCGTCCTTGTGAAAGGAAACAGACCAGTTGGCTGTCAACCAGCTTACTCAGATGCGCGCTGGCGGTGGAGGCCGCAACGCCTGCCGCCACACTCAATTCCGTTGCCGTCCATGCCCGCCCATCCATTAGCGCACACAGCATTTTCACGCGTGAAGGATCCGCCATCGCTGCGGCAACTGCCGCGACCGAAAGCTCAAGCGCGTCATCAGAAAGATGCTCAGGATGATGTTGCATAAACCGCCCAGGGTTCTGTTGCCTCGCTGGCAACGATATCATTATCTGTCACCAGTATGAGCTGATTTGCGTGATCGCTGTACTGCACGAGAATATTTACGCCCTGGGCCGCAAGCGCTGCCGTTATCTCGCCCAGCTCGCCAGGCCGCTCCTGTTTGAGCTTACGGATCAGAGGTCTGCGCAGATCGCGGACATCAAAACCATGATGATCCAGTACCGCCTTTGCCCGTATGCCTTCTTCCACCAGAAAATGCGCGTGTGCTTCATTGCCACAGGTAAAAACGCCACCGCCCTCAAGACCGATACCATTGCTACCCAGCGTTTTGCCCAGTCTCGCCAGTTCACCCGGCAGGTTTTTCAGTACTACGTGAATGTCGTACATCACCTTACCCCCGGCTTTCCGATGAATATTCCCGTTCCAGACGGGCGATACGAATGCGGTAAAAGGCAAAAATTTCGTTACGCCCCTCCGTCTGAGCGGCACGGTGAAGGTGGTGCGCTTTCCACGTCTGAATGGCCGCCTCATCACGCCACCAGGATAACGAAAGGATTTTGCCGGGCGTAGCCAGGCTTTGAAAACGCTCGATTGAAATAAAGCCGTCGATATCGGCAAGCAGTGGTTTCAGTTCCGCAGCCAGTTCAAGGTAACGTTCTTGCTTTGCCGTAACCGCGTCGGCTTCGAAAAGTACAGCAATCATGATTTATCTCCTGCATCGGTAAGAGAGATAAATCTACCGTGCTGAAAAAGTCATGCTTCGGTGGTTAACGAAATATGGCGGTGTTATCCGGGGTCCTTGAACAGCCGGGAATAATCACGATTACAGATACGCTGTACGGCGGGATGCTGAATCATTCGTTCGGCAAAAATGGCGTGGTACTCTTCCATCACGTTATCCACACGCCCAATTTCAACGATATTCTCATCGGCAAAATAATCTTTTGCATAGAGCGTCGGAGCGACAAAAATGGCGTTGTGCGCTGCGCCAAAAGATTTCATCAGTGCAGCGTCATCAAACTCACCGAGAATCTCAACGTTGAGCCCCTGCGAATTAAACCAGTTCAACAATTTTCTGCCGAGCATAGAGCGGCGCCCGGGAATCAACAGACGACGCTCTTCCAGACAGGCCGGGAACGGCTTATTTAACGCCGGCTTCTGACACCAGAAACTGACGCTGCACTCGCCGATCTTCACCGAAAACAGCCCTTCCTGATGCGTCGAATCGATCGGGCAATCCGAAATAATCATATCGAGCTTATGCTGGCTGAGCTGCTCAAGTAGCATTTCATGGGTGGATTCAAAACAGCGAAGGTGAATAGGCTCCCCTTCCTGCACGGCGGCATCGAGAATGCCACTGACCAGCGTTTTTGATAACGCATCCGCAACGCCCACATCGAAAAGCAGATGTGACTCTTTGCGATAGTTAACGATATCTAGCATTTCCTGAGTGAGCGTGAACATCTTGTCCGCATAGCGAAACACCAGTTCGCCAAGTTCAGTGGGTTCCAGCCCTCTTCCCCTGCGCTTAAAGAGCTTGCCCTGCAACCGCTCCTCCAGCGATTTGATCTGCCCGGTAATGGTTTGCGGCGTCAGGAATAGTACCTCTGCCGCCCCGACAACCGAACCTTCACGGTAGACCTGCCAGAAGTAGTACAAGTGATTGTAATTAATATTGGACATCGCCGCTTCGCTCCCGGAGTGAGATAACGGGAAGGCGGTCACTCGCCTTCCTGCCAGAGGTTAACGGACGATCCGCGTGCGCAGCAGACAATAACCTATAATTGCAGACAGAACAGAGCCCGTCAGGATCCCCAGTTTCGCCCAACCGACGCTATGCGGATCGGCATCACCGAAGGCCAGCGTCGCGATAAAAATGGACATGGTAAAACCGATACCGCATAACACGCCTACTGCCATGATTTGCTTAAAGGCTGCGCCTTTGGGGAGTTTTGCCAGTCCCAGACGCAATGCCAGCCAGCAGAAGAGGGAGATACCGACGGGTTTGCCAATCAACAGGCCAGCGATGACTCCCAGCGGCAACGGGGAGGTCAGGCCGCTTAGCGAGACGCCCTCCAGTGACACGCCGGCGTTGGCAAAAGCAAACAGCGGCAGAATGAGCCAGGACACCCAGGGATGAATGGCATTGATCAATTGCCGGGCCGGAGACACACCGTCCTTCCCCTTCAACGGAATAAAGAAGCCCAGGATAACACCCGCAAGCGTGGCGTGAATCCCCGATTTAAGCACTGCCGTCCACAGCACTAACCCCACCAGGATATAGATACCGGTGCGCCGGACATTAAAGATGTTCAGCAGCGCCAGCGCGACAATAGCCGTCGCGGCAACGCCGAGGGCCGCCATCGAAAGGTCGCTGGTATAAAAGAGGGCGATAATGATGATAGCGCCCAGATCGTCAATGATGGCCAACGCCATCAGGAACACTTTCAATACAACGGGAACACGATCGCCCAGCAGAGCGAGCACGCCGAGGGCAAACGCAATATCGGTAGCCGTTGGAATAGCCCAGCCATGGCTGACCACCGGATCGTGAAAATTAAACGCCAGGAAAATAAGTGCAGGAGCAACCATCCCACCGAGCGCCGCAATCACCGGGAAAATGGCCTGCTGACGCGTGGCCAGTGCGCCCTGCACCAGCTCATATTTCACTTCCAGGCCCACCATCAGGAAAAACACTGCCATTAACGCGTCATTAATGAAGAGCAGCATGTTTTTATCAATATCCAGCGCGCCAAATTTGAACGCAACGGGCGTGTCCAGAAAGGCCTGATAGCCCGCCTGAGTCACACCAAGGTTTGCGCACAGCATCGCCAGTGCAGCGGCAATAATCAGGACAATCCCGCCTGAGATATCACTGCTAAAAAAACGTTGTAGAAATTTCATGATCTTCTCTCGATTTACGACTCCCTGGGGCGCTTATAGTACCCCGGTAGAATCATCGATAAAATCAGATAAATTTTGGGGATAAACTCGGTTTTACCGAGCATTAAGCAAAAAGTATAAAAAACCCGACGTAATAGTCGGGTTTTTTATTTATTCAGTAAATGTTTAACGCGTCAGGTCATCAAAGAATTTTTTGACGCCATCGAAGAAACTTTTGGAGCGCGGGCTATTGTGTTCACCTGTCGGCCCGCCAAAGCTTTCCTGCAAATCTTTAAGCAACTGTTTCTGCTTATCGTTCAGGCCAACCGGCGTTTCAACGACCACGCGGCACAGCAGATCGCCCTGCGCGCCGCCACGCACCGATTTCACGCCTTTACCGCGCATGCGGAACAGCTTGCCGGTCTGAGTTTCACCAGGGATCTTCAGATTGACACGACCGTCCAGCGTCGGAACCTCAATTTCGCCACCCAACGCCGCCATAGCAAAGTTGATGGGAACTTCGCAGTACAGGTTGTTACCTTCACGCTCAAAGATAGCGTGCTGTTTCACCTGCACCTGGACGTACAGATCGCCTGCCGGTGCGCCGTGCTCACCCGCTTCGCCTTCACCCGCCAGGCGGATACGATCGCCTGTATCCACGCCTGCCGGAATTTTAACGGACAGCGTTTTAGTTTTTTCAACACGACCGTGGCCATGACATTTGTTGCAAGGATCTTTAATCAGCGTACCGCGTCCCTGACAATGCGGACAGGTCTGCTGAACAGCGAAGAACCCCTGGCGCATCTGCACCTGACCGGAACCGTGACAGGTCGGACAGGTCTGCGGCTGAGTACCGGCTTTCGCGCCGCTGCCATGGCAAACGTCACACTCTTCGAGCGTCGGGATACGGATCTCTTTACTGACACCGCGAACGGCCTCTTCCAGCGTCAATTCCATGTTGTAACGTAAATCGGCGCCACGCGCCGCACGCTGGCGACCACGGCCACCGCCAAAAATATCGCCGAAGACATCGCCAAAGATATCGCTAAAGTCAGCGCCGCCGCCAAAGCCGCCGCCGCCGAATCCACCGCCGCCCATGCCGCCTTGTTCAAACGCCGCATGGCCATACTGGTCGTACGCAGCGCGTTTTTGCGCATCGGTCAGGACTTCGTACGCCTCTTTGATCTCTTTAAATTTGGCTTCGGCCTCTTTATCACCCTGGTTACGGTCCGGGTGATATTTCATGGCCAGGCGCTTGTACGCCTTCTTGATTTCGCGCTCTTCCGCTGTTTTGGAAACGCCCAAAATCTCGTAGTAGTCTTGTTTCGCCATCTTTTTTTATCTACCCCTAACATGCGAGCACGGGCGTGGAGAGATCTCCTACGCCCGTGCCGATTAATTACCCTGCATCAGGGCGATTATTTTTTGTCTTTTACTTCTTCGAACTCAGCGTCGACAACATCGTCGTCTTTCGCGTTGTTCGCAGAAGCGTCAGCGCCACCAGCCTGCTGCTGAGCGTGCTGTTGCTGTGCGATTTCCAGCAGTTTCTGAGAAGCCTGAGCCAGCGCCTGCATTTTCGCTTCGATATCCGCTTTGTCTTCGCCTTTGAGGGACGTTTCCAGCGCGGTCAGCGCAGCTTCGATAGCGGTTTTATCTTCCGCTGGCAGTTTGTCGCCTGCTTCTTCCACCTGTTTACGGGTGCTGTGCAGCAGGTGGTCGCCCTGGTTACGGGTCTGAACCAGCTCTTCGAACTTACGGTCAGATTCCGCGTTCGCTTCTGCTTCGCGAACCATTTTCTGAATTTCTTCCTCGTTCAGGCCAGAAGATGCCTTGATGGTGATCTTCTGCTCTTTACCGCTGTTTTTGTCTTTCGCGGAAACGTGCAGGATACCGTCAGCATCGATATCGAAGGTCACTTCGATCTGCGGCATGCCGCGCGGTGCCGGGTTGATACCATCCAGGTTGAACTGACCCAGAGATTTGTTATCAGAAGCACGTTTACGCTCGCCCTGCAGCACATGGATGGTCACCGCAGACTGGTTGTCTTCTGCGGTAGAGAACACCTGGCTGTGTTTGGTCGGGATAGTGGTGTTTTTGGTGATAAGCGCTGTCATCACGCCGCCCATGGTTTCGATACCGAGAGACAGCGGGGTAACGTCCAGCAGCAGAACGTCTTTCACATCACCCGTCAACACACCACCCTGGACCGCAGCGCCGATAGCAACGGCTTCGTCCGGGTTAACGTCTTTACGCGGCTCTTTACCAAAGAACTCCGCCACTTTTTTCTGCACCATCGGCATACGCGTCTGACCGCCGACCAGGATAACGTCCTGCACGTCGGATACAGACAGGCCAGCGTCCTGCAGCGCAACTTTCAGCGGCTCGATGGAACGGTTTACCAGGTCTTCGACCAGGCTTTCCAGTTTCGCGCGAGTCACTTTGATGTTCATGTGTTTAGGACCCGTCGCGTCTGCAGTGATATACGGCAGGTTCACGTCGGTCTGCTGAGCGGAAGAAAGCTCAATTTTCGCTTTTTCTGCCGCTTCTTTCAGACGCTGCATCGCCAGCGGATCGTTACGCAGGTCAATACCCTGATCTTTCTTGAACTCTTCAACCAGATAGTTGATCAGACGGCTGTCGAAGTCTTCACCACCCAGGTGGGTATCACCGTTGGTTGCCAGTACTTCGAAGGTTTTTTCGCCATCAACTTCGTCGATTTCGATAATAGAGATATCGAAGGTACCGCCACCAAGGTCGTAGACCGCGATAGTACGGTTGCCGACTTCTTTATCCAGACCGTAAGCCAGCGCAGCGGCAGTCGGTTCGTTGATAATACGTTTGACTTCCAGACCCGCGATACGGCCAGCATCTTTGGTTGCCTGACGCTGCGCATCGTTGAAGTACGCCGGTACGGTGATAACCGCTTCAGTTACCGGCTCACCCAGGTAATCTTCAGCCGTTTTCTTCATTTTTTTCAGCACTTCGGCAGAGATCTGCGGCGGTGCAGTTTTGGTGCCTTTCACATCGAGCCATGCGTCACCGTTGTCAGCAGCGATGATTTTGTATGGCATGATAGAAACGTCACGCTGAACTTCTTCGTCCTGGAAGCGGCGGCCAATCAGGCGTTTAATCGCAAACAGGGTGTTTTGCGGGTTTGTCACTGCCTGACGTTTAGCCGGCTGACCAACCAGAGTTTCACCATCCTGGGTATAAGCAATGATAGAAGGCGTGGTGCGGTCGCCCTCGGCATTCTCCAGCACACGCGCGGTGGTGCCATCCATAATCGCTACACAAGAGTTGGTAGTACCCAGGTCGATACCAATAATTTTACCCATCTAAACGTCTCCACTAAAAATTCGGTCAACATGTGGTTGTGAACCTGTAATAAGGGCGAATCGTGCGGTTTCAACTACCCTCGTTCGTTTTTTTTCAGGTCCACACATTGCGGTTGACTACAAGATGGGGTCACAACGAAGCTCATCAAGGGGTAAGGAATAAAAAAATTTTTAATTTCCACCTGTTCAGATCATAGACACAGCCAATGACGCTATTTATGATGCCGCGCCCCGCCTCCTCTACATTGATGCGGGGAATACATTTCATCCTTCAATGTTGATTTATTTTGAGGAATTATGGGCAACATCAAGTTGGCTAATCCGGCTCCGCTGGGCCTTATGGGCTTCGGCATGACCACTATTCTGCTTAACCTGCACAATATTGGCATGTTCCCGCTGGATGGTATTATCCTGGCTATGGGTATTTTCTATGGCGGTATCGCGCAGATTTTTGCGGGGCTGCTGGAATATAAAAAAGGCAACACCTTCGGTTTAACCGCATTTACCTCTTACGGTTCTTTCTGGCTCACCCTGGTCGCCATTCTGCTGCTGCCTAAAATGGGTCTGGCAGATGCGGCAAATGGCCACTTCCTGGGGGTCTATCTGGGGATCTGGGGCGTGTTCACCCTGTTTATGTTCTTCGGCACGCTGAAAGGCGCACGTATGCTGCAGTTCGTCTTCCTGAGCCTGACCGTGTTATTCGCACTGCTGGCGGTAGGCCATCTGGCGGACAATGAAGGTATCGTTCATGTAGCCGGCTGGATTGGTCTGGTATGTGGCGCAAGCGCTATCTACCTGGCGATGGGTGAAGTCCTGAACGAGCAGTATAGCCGTACCGTTCTGCCGATTGGCGAAAAAGGGCAGCACTAATCCCTCCTTCGTGCCTGTCATGCAGGCACGAATCCCCCTGTTTTGCCCTCCTGTTGATTACGCATTCACTTACTTTATGGGATGATGGCGGTATTTCCTCTCAGACAGAATCTGATAATGGCTATGCTTTTCCAGGGTCGTACTTACTGGTTACAACGTTGGGTTGCGCTTCTTCTCACCGGGGTCATGGCCGGACTTGGCGGTATGTTGCTCGCCATGCTGCTACACGAAATCCAGCATCTCGCGTATGGGTATAGTCAGAATCAATTGATAAGCCCGCAGACATTTTTAGAGGGTGTGACGGACGCCAGCGCCCAACGGCGCTTTATCGTGCTGGTCGCCGCCGGCATTGTTGCCGGAGGAGGATGGTGGCTGCTTGCACGTTATGGCCAAAAACGCATCAGCATCAGTACGGCGGTAAACAACCCGGATAAACCAATGCCGCCGCTCACCACACTCGTGCATATTCTGCTGCAAATTATCACCGTGGCGATGGGCTCACCGCTCGGGCGCGAGGTCGCTCCGCGTGAAGCGGGGGCGCTCTTTGCCGGCGGTGCTGCGCGGACATTGCGTCTTACCCCCGCCGACATTCAACTGATGACCGCCTGCGGTGCGGGTGCGGGGCTTGCTGCGGTCTATAACGTACCGCTGGCGGGAGCTATCTTTACACTTGAAGTCTTGTTGGTGAGTTTTAGCTGGGATACGGCTATTGCGGCGCTGGTCACATCGGCGCTGGCGGCCTGGGTCGCCACGCTGGGACTGGGCGATGAACATCAGTATCACTTCACGACGGAATTCGCCGCCACCTCGTTGATTTTCTGGAGCGTGCTTTGTGGTCCGTTGCTGGGCGCGGGCGCTTTTCTTTTTCGTCGTCTCACCCAATATGCTGGCAGCAAAGTGCGGGATAACTGGCAAATGCCCGCGGTCAGTCTGATTGCCTTTACGCTACTGGGTATCTTTTCCATCTGGTTTCCACAGCTTCCCGGCAACGGTAAAGGGGCTGCACAGCTGACGCTAAGTGGCGAAATGACGGCCTGGCTTGCTGTGGTTTTACTGATACTGAAAGTATTGGTTATCTGCGCCGTGATTCGTGCAGGCGCGGCTGGCGGATTGTTGACACCCGGCCTTGCCGTCGGTGGGTTGCTGGGATCGCTGCTGTTTATGCTTGTCGGGCCGCTTTTCCCCGGAAGCGATATGGAAAGCTTCGCCCTGCTGGGCGCTGCCGGGTTCCTGGCTGCCTCAGCGCATATGCCCGTCACCACCCTCGCCTTGGTAATGGAATCTACACGAATGGACCACAGTTTCCTGGTACCTGCCGCACTGTCAATCGCAGGTGCCTATGCCACCTGTCGCGCGCTTGAAATATGGCAAGATGCGCATTTTTCGACCAAAACCACAACCGTAGCTAAACGAAATGGTAATAAAAATCCTATTTAATTGATAAGCATTATCATTTTAAATATGGTCGCCGGGAGCATCCCGGATATTGGATATCATGCAACAGCCTGGACAGGAACGTTGGGGGATACATCGATTCTGTTGTGTTGCATAAGGTAAGCCAATGAGTTCCCCTCTTGTCGCCAGTGTTAAGCCTGACGGTTCCGCCGTGTCGTCATCTTACAGAAAAATCGTGCTGCGCCGTTTTGCGCTCGCAGGCGCGATTCTGGCGTTTATTCTGCTATCACTGATTCTGGATTTCATCATTGGGCCTTCCGGGCTCTCTCTTGCTGCACTCTGGCATGCGCTTGTCGATGCCGGGTCTGCTGATGCGGGAACACGTGTTATTGTCTGGGAGTTGCGCCTGCCCATTGCATTAATGGCGATCGTTGTCGGAATGGCGCTCGGCCTGGCGGGGGCAGAGATGCAAACCATCCTCAATAACCCGCTCGCCAGCCCGTTTACCCTCGGGGTCTCCTCTGCCGCGTCATTTGGTGCCGCGCTGGCTATCATTCTTGGTCTGGGTATTCCGGGTATTCCCGATCAGTGGTTTATCTCGGTTAACGCCTTTGTCTTTGCCCTGCTGGCCTGCTTTATTCTTGATGCCATCAGCCGCTGGACCCGCGTGGCGACATCAGGCGTGGTGTTATTTGGCATTGCGCTGGTGTTCACCTTCAATGCGCTGATTTCCATTCTGCAGTTTGTGGCCAGCGAAGACACATTGCAGGGGCTGGTCTTCTGGACCATGGGCAGTCTGGCGCGCGCTTCATGGGACAAGCTTGCTATTCTCAGCCTCGCCCTGCTTTTTATTGTGCCTCTGTCTCTGAAAAATGCCTGGAAGCTTACAGCGCTGCGTCTGGGAGAAGACCGGGCCGTCAGCTTTGGTATCAATGTGCGTAAACTGCGTATGGCGACGCTGCTGCGCATCAGTATCATTTCCGCGCTGACCGTGGCCTTTGTCGGGCCTGTTGGCTTTATTGGTCTGGTGGCACCGCACATTTCGCGGATGCTGTTTGGTGAGGACCACCGCTTTTATCTGCCCGGCAGCATGTTGATTGGCGCACTGGTACTCTCGCTGGCGTCCGTATTATCAAAAAATATTGTCTCCGGCGTCATCATTCCCGTTGGTATCGTCACCTCACTGGTCGGCGTCCCGTTCTTTCTGAGCATCATTATTCGCCATCGGGGGAATCTATGACCGACGGGCTGCGAATCCACGCCCTGCATACCGGCTATCGCAAAAAGAAAATTATCGACGGGCTGACCACCCCAATGCTGCCACGCGGGCAAATCACTGCGCTGCTCGGGCCAAACGGCTCAGGCAAATCCACCCTGCTGCGCGCGCTGGCCGATCTCAACCCGGCTCAGGGGCAACTGTGGCTGAATGGCGAAGACTTGATGACGCTGCCCCCGGCGAAGCGGGCGCAGAAGGTGGTCTACCTGCCGCAGTCATTGCCGCAAGGCGTGCATCTGCATGCGCTGGAGTCAGTCATTGTAGCCCGACGCGCCAGCGGCTTCTGTTCCGGGGAAAACGTTGAGCAAGAGGCCTACGACATTCTGCATAAGCTCGGCATTTCGCATCTGGCGATGAGCTTCCTCGACCAGCTTTCCGGCGGGCAGAAACAGCTGATTGGCCTTGCCCAGTCGCTGATCAGGAAGCCAGACCTTTTGCTGCTTGACGAGCCGCTGAGCGCACTCGATCTCAATTACCAGTTTCACGTAATGGATATAGTCGCCCGTGAAACGCGTCTGCGTAACATCGTGACGGTGGTAGTGATCCATGACATCAACATTGCGCTGCGCCATGCCGAATACGCGGTGATGTTAAAAAATGGCGCACGGGTTGCCAGTGGTATTCCAGGCGAGGTCGTTACGCCCGCAAACCTGGCGACCGTCTACGGGGTAAAAGGCCGTGTCGAATATTGTTCGCAGGGACTGCCGCATGTGGTGGTCGACGGATTAACAACCTAAAACAGTCATAAGACGGGGAAGAGATGAATCTGAAAAAGACAATCATGGGGATCGCGCTGATCTTTGCGCCCCTGCTGGCGATGGCGCAAAGCTGGCCGGTTACGGTGACGGATCGGGATAACCGCAGCGTCACGATCCCGCAGGAGCCACAGCGCATCATCCTGCAGGATGGCCGTGATATTCTGGCGCTGGCGCTGCTGGAACGTGACGATCCCTTTGCCAAAGTGGTCGCGTGGAACAACCTGCCGAAAAAACAGGACACGGAAACCTGGAATGTCCTCAAGCGCAAATGGCCGGAAGCCGAAAAGATCCTGGATATGCAGTTTTCAGATCAGGGCAATGTCGATCTGGAGACCATCATCTCGCGCCATCCTGATCTGATGATTGCGCAGCTGCGCGCTAAACCATCACTGGTGCAAAGCGGTGTGCTGGCCAAACTTGACGCCTTGCATATACCGGTGGTGTTTGTCGATTATGAACTGCATCCGGTAGACAACACCCTGCCCAGTATTGCGCTGCTGGGTAAAGTGCTCGGCCAAAATGAGCGCGCTACACAGTACATCAACTTCTATCAGCAGCGTCTGGACATGCTACATCAGCGTCTGGCCAGCACTCACAAAAAACCGCTGGTGTTTATCGAACCCATCGCTGGTGTCGCAGGGCTGGATAATGGCTGTTGCTTTACGCATGCCCGCAATGGCTGGGGCGGTCTGGTCGAAGCGGCGGGCGGTGTGAACATAGGTTCACAGCTGTTACCTGGGGCGACGGGTAATGTATCAGTGGAGAAAATCATCTCCATGAACCCGGATTACTACCTGATGACCGGATCAAAACGTCCGGGCAAAGGCACCGCCATTATTCCTTTTGGCTACAATGTGGACGAAAAAGAAGTGACCGCCGCCTTCAGCGCATTACTGGCACGCCAGGGCGTCAGCAGCATCCCTGCCGTTACCCAGGGTCATACTGGCGCGCTCTATCACCACTTCTACAATAATCCGTACAACATTATCGCTATTGAAACGTTGAGTAAGATTTTCTACCCGGACCTGTTTAAAGACATCGATCCGCTGGCGGATTATCACACCATCATCAAGGATTTCACTCAGATCCCCGATGACAATATCGTCCTGAGTTACACGCCTTCGCACTAATCTCTCTCAGCGCCATCGTCCGATGGCGCTTTTTTATCAAATGTGCACTTAGCGCGTGGACTTCGCCAGCGCCGGGCTCTGGGTAGCAACCAGGTCCTGGCGCAGCCATAACCCCAGTCCCAGGCCAATCAGCGACAGCGCGAGCACATACCAGGCAGGCGCCATTGGCGAAACGCCCATTAGCATCGTTACCGCAATCGGCGTCAGGCCACCGAAAATGGCGTAAGAGACGTTATAAGAGAAAGAGATCCCGGTGAAACGGACTTCTGCCGGGAAAGCACGAACCATCACATACGGGACGGCCCCGACAACCCCAACACAGAAACCGACCAGCCCATACAAGACAAACAACTGCTCAGGGTGGCTGCCCGTAAGGTGATAGAAGAACCAGCTTGAGCAGGCCAGCAGAATGCTGCCGACGATAAAGGTCTTGCTGGGGCCAACGCGATCAATCACCAGCCCGGCGGTCAAACAGCCGAAACAGAGCATAATCGTAGCAATGCTGTTCGCCTGCAGGGTCAACGCAGGCGCGAAACCATACTGCTTTTGTAACCAGACGGGAGACATCAAAATCACCACCACAATCCCGGCCGAAAGCAACCAGGTCAGCAACATTGAGATCACTACCGCTTTTTTGTGTTTCATGACGACGGCTTTCACCGGCAGCTCTTGCGCCAGCGCTTTACGCTGCTGCATTTCGAGGAAAATGGGCGTCTCCTGCAACCAGCGGCGCAGATACATCGCCACCAGACCAAACGCGCCGCCCAGCAGGAAAGGTATTCGCCATCCACCATCATGAATCGCCTGCTGCGTCATACTGGTATTAATGAGCGTAGCGACAACAGAGCCCAGCAGGATGCCGACAGTCAGCCCGGCGGTTAATGTTCCGCAGGCAATCCCGATACGGCGCTCCGGCACATGCTCGGCCACAAACACCCACGCGCCCGGCACTTCTCCTCCAATCGCCGCCCCCTGCAACACGCGCATCAACAGCAACAGCAATGGCGCAACGATGCCCATAGAGGCATAAGTCGGCAACAGGCCAATCGCCAGCGTGGGTACCGCCATCAGCAAAATGCTCAGGGTGAACATCTTCTTACGCCCCACCAGATCGCCAAAATGGGCCATCACGATGCCGCCCAGCGGACGCGCCAGATAACCCGCAGCAAAAATACCAAACGTCTGCACCTGACGTAGCCATTCCGGGATGTCTGCCGGAAAGAACAGCTCACCGACAACGGCGGCAAAGAAAACAAAAATGATGAAGTCGTAAAACTCGAGCGCACCGCCTAACGCGGCAAGCGTGAGGGTTTTGTAATCCTGCTTATTGAGGGGACGTGTGTAATTTGACATAACGGGCTCTTTGTAAAGAGGGAGTGTTGATTTCGTTTTTACGTAAACTGTAAATTAAAAATTACTATACCGTAAATAAATCAACACGCCAGCGCCCGTATAACTTAATTCAAAAAACTCCTGGTTTTAGGAGATTGTCGCGCGAATTGCATTTTTTGGGCGAAAAGCCGCTACGACTTTGGGATCGGTCTCGATATAAGGCCCTTCGAGGAGCTGTACACAATAAGGTACACTGGCGAAAATGCCCGGTACCGTTACCTGCCCGTCTGGCTGTTTCACCCCTTCAAGCGTCTCTTTGATGGATTTTGGCTGCCCTGGTAAATTCAGGATCAGTGCTTGCTTGCGAATCACGCCTACCTGGCGGGAGAGAATGGCGGTAGGCACGAAATTGAGGCTGATTTGGCGCATCTGCTCGCCAAAACCCGGCATTTCGCGGTCAGCAATGGCAAGTGTGGCATCAGGAGTCACATCACGACGCGCCGGGCCGGTACCGCCAGTGGTTAAAACCAGATGGCAGCTCATCTCGTCCACTAACTCGCAAAGCGTCTGTTCAATGATGCTTTGTTCGTCCGGGATAAGCCGTTTTTCGATGGTAAAAGGGGTCGTCAGCGCCTGCGCCAGCCACTCTTCCAGCGCCGGGATGCCTTTATCCTGGTAAACACCGCTTGAAGCGCGATCGGAAACAGAAACTAAGCCAATGCGTAATGTATCCATATTCATTCCGTTCAAAAAAATAATGACTAACGGAAATGATACACGCTGAGGAGAAATGCAGACAGAGGGGAAAGCGTGGCCGGGTAGCCAGCCACGCCTGAATGATTACAGCAGATCGCCGATCATTTTTTCCAGTTTTTCCTGGTCAACAGCAAACTTACGGATACCGTCCGCCAGTTTGTCTACTGCCATGGGATCCTGGTTGTGCTGCCAGAAGAATTGCGCTTCGGTAATACGTTCCGGACGCGCTTTCACTTCGCCAGTGTAAGACAGTTTACGCTCGATAGCGCCTTCGCTTTCCGCCAGCTCTTTCAGCAGCGCAGGCGCGATAGTCAGACGATCGCAGCCCGCCAGTTCCAGAATCTCACCAACGTTACGGAAGCTTGCGCCCATCACAACGGTTTCATAGCCATGCTGTTTGTAGTACTGGTAGATTTCCGTTACGGAAACCACGCCCGGATCTTCTGCCGGCGCGTACTCTTTTTTATCCGTATTGGCTTTGTACCAGTCGAGGATACGGCCCACAAACGGGGAAATCAGATAAACGCCGGCTTCCGCACAAGCACGCGCCTGAGCAAAGGAGAACAGCAGCGTCAGGTTACAGTTGATGCCTTCTTTTTCCAGCTGCTCAGCAGCACGGATACCCTGCCAGGTGGAAGCCAGTTTGATCAGGATACGATCATTGCTGATACCCGCATCGTTATACAGTTTGATCAGGCGTTTAGCTTTGGCGATGGACGCATCGGTATCATAAGACAGGCGTGCATCCACTTCGGTAGAAATACGACCGGGGATCAGTTTGAGAATTTCCAGACCGATATTCACCGCCAGCTTGTCCGTGGCATCTACCACTTGCTGCGCGCGATCGCTGCTCTGATCTTTCGCCCAGGCAATAGCGTCATCAATCAGTTTGCGGTATTCAGGGATTTGGGCAGCGCCAAGAATCAGAGAAGGGTTGGTGGTAGCGTCCTGCGGCTGATACAGCTTCATAGCCGCGATATCTCCGGTGTCAGCAACAACAGTCGTGTATTGACGCAGAGAAGTCAATTTATCCGTCATGATAGTGTTTCTCTTTGAACTTGTTAGGGGGATGTAACCGGTCTGCCCTGATGATAACACGACGCCCTGCCAGCGCAACCGCAGACATTACGCACGTCCGGTATGGTAAACTCGATTTATTAATTGCCTGCGAAGTAGTGTGCTATTCATAATAGCCCTGCTCGTTAACCTGCGAAGTGGCATAGACAAGAGGGATGTTGATGCCTGAATTCTTTTCTTTTATCAGTGAAATACTTTGGGGTTCATTGATGCTCTACCTGCTGCTTGCGGCAGGCATCTGGTTTGCTTTTAAAAGCAAATTTGTACCGTTTCGCCTGATTGGCGACTTCTACCACAACCTTAAACATAGCCGCGCCCAGTCGGGTGGACTGACGTCATATCAGGCGCTGTTTCTCAGTCTTGCCGGACGAATGGGGTCCGGTAATTTAGCGGGGGTGGCATTAGCGATTACGGCAGGCGGCCCCGGTGCGATTTTCTGGATGTGGATATCGGCCTTGATTGGCATGGCGACGTGTTTCGCCGAAAGCATACTGGCGCAACTCTACAAAGAACGCGACGCCAGCCAGCAATTTCGTGGCGGCCCTGCCTGGTATATGGCGCGAGGCCTTGGCATGCGCTGGATGGGGGTGCTGTTTTCTGTATTCCTGTTGCTGGTCTATGGGCTTTTATTCAATACCATTCAGGCCAATTCGGTAGCGCGTGCCGTCCATTTTGCCTGGCATATTAATGAGATCTACACCGGTCTTATTTTTGCAGGCATGATTTTGTTGTTGATTACGAAAAGCATGAAACAGATTGCTCGTATCATGCAATGGGTTGTTCCGGTCATGGCCCTGGCCTGGGTCATGACCAGTCTTGGCATTGGCATTGCGCACTTGAGCGCTTTGCCGGAGATGTTCGCCAATATTGTGAAAAGTGCCTTTGGCTGGCAGGAAGCGGCGGCGGGCACCATGGGTTACACGCTGAGTCAGGCGCTTACCAGCGGTTTCCAACGCAGTATGTATTCTAACGAGGCCGGAATGGGCTCAACCCCGAATGCCGCCGCTGCTGCCGCGTCGTCTCCCCCTCATCCTGCCGCTCAGGGCTTTGTGCAGATGGTCGGCGTGGTGGTCGATACGTTTATGGTTTGCACCGCCAGCGCGTTTATTCTCCTACTGGCAAAGGATACGCCAACAGATAACGCCATCATTGGCGTTCAAAAAGTTCAGGAAGCGATGGTCGCACTGACGGGTTCATGGGGAGCCAGCTTTGTCGCTGTCATCATCATCATGTTTGCGTTTAATTCTATTATCGCCAATTACGTTTACGCCGAAAATAATCTCATTTTCCTGCGCATGAACAGCAGACGAAATATTTGGCTATTGCGTCTGGGGATCTTAGTGATGGTGTTGATAGGCGCTCAAATGCGCATACCGCTACTCTGGCATGTGGCAGATGTGATGATGGCGTTTATGGCCATCACTAACATGACGGCGATTCTGCTCTTGTCTCCCGTCGTCAGCCTTATTGCCGCCGATTATCTACGCCAACGCAAGCTGGGGGTGACGCCAGTGTTCGATCCGAAGCGTTATCCGGACATCAACCAGCAGCTCGCCCCCGGTGCATGGGATGATAAAGCGGGATCGTAAATGACAATCGCAACTATTGATCAATCACGGGCTATTTTTTGTTACAGTCAGCGGAAATTTTCCTGCAAGGACTGACTATGCTGATTCTCATCTCGCCCGCGAAAACACTGGATTATCAAAGTGAGCTGGCCACTACGCGCTACACGCAGCCTGAATTGTTGGATCATTCGCAGCAGTTGATTAAGGTCGCCCGTAAACTTAGCGCGCAACAAATCAAAGCGTTGATGGGCATCAGCGACAAGCTCGCCGACCTGAACGCCACCCGTTTTCATGACTGGCAACCGGACTTTACGCTGAAAAACGCCCGCCAGGCTATTCTGGCCTTTAAAGGCGATGTCTATACCGGACTGCAGGCGGAAACGTTCACCGAGGCTGATTTTGATTTTGCCCAGCAGCATCTGCGTATGCTCTCTGGTCTCTATGGCGTGTTGCGTCCGCTGGATCTGATGCAGCCTTACCGTCTGGAGATGGGGATCCGCCTCGAAAATGCGAAGGGGAAGGATCTCTATCAGTTCTGGGGGGAGACCATCACCAACACGCTGAACGATGCCATTAAGGCACAGGGTGATGACATCGTGGTGAATCTGGCATCCGATGAATACTTTAAGTCGGTCAAAACGCAAAAACTGAACGCGCAAATTATCAAACCTGTCTTTCTGGATGAGAAAAATGGCAAGTTTAAGGTCATTAGCTTCTATGCTAAAAAGGCGCGCGGCCTGATGAGTCGTTACATCATTGAAAACCGCCTGACAAAACCAGAGCAGTTAACCACGTTTGATAGTGAAGGCTATTTCTTTGATGAAGCGCTCTCTGGGAAGGGTGAACTGGTCTTTAAACGCCACGAGCAGTAAGGCTGTGGCCCCCTCTCTAAGGAGGGGGCAGACTAAGCGAAGAGATTAATCGCGGCGCCAGTCCGGCCCCGGACGGTGGTCATCGTAACGATCGCCATGATGATCGTCACGGAAGTCGCGATGGTCGTCACCGTGCGGGCGCCAGTGGTTTTCGCGCCATTCGTAGTGTCTGTGCCACCAGTCACGATCACGCCAGTGACCACCATCCCAGTAGTTGCCGTGACGATCCTGATCACCGATTTGCAGTTTTACCGCCGGCACCAGAGTAATTTCAGCAGCCTGTGCCGCCAGCGGAGCCACCATCAACAACGAAAGCGCTAAGAATACAGGTTTCAACATGGGTTACTCCTTTGTTCATCTTGCCCGTTGTGGGCCGATGTAAGGAGATTAAGCAAAGTGATGGCGGCTTGTTATTCTCTGCAATCCTAATCTCTAAGTGCCCGCATTTTATGAGAATTCCTCCGTTTTTCCTGCCGTATTTCTCCTTAATTTCTCCGTATTCCTGGCGTAAAAAAACCGGGCAGCGATAATGCTTACCCGGTTCTGGTTTGAGGCTAAACGGATTACGCTTTGCTCATCATCAGCTTACGTAATTCAGCGAAATCCGCAGGCAGATGGTGCGACAGCAGTTCCAGATCCGCGCGCTCTGCCAGTTCTTTCGGCAATGGCAGGGTTTCGCCGAGAATATCTTCTACACTCTCTTTGAATTTTGCCGGATGCGCAGTCCCCAGGAACAGGCCATATTCCCCCGGACGCAGCTGATCGCGGAGCGCACGGTAAGCAATGGCCGCATGCGGTTCGGAGATATAACCCTTGCCTTTCAGCTCGCGCATAGTCTCTTTGGTCGTCTCGTCGTCTACTGCGGCATAGCCCAGTTCGTTCAGGCGCCAGATTTTGCGGCGGAACAGTTCTTCTACGCGCGGCCAGTTGTTCGGCTGGCTGACGTCCATTGCGTTCGACAGGGTTGCCTGTGTCGCTTTTGGCTTCCACTCACCATCCTGCAGGAAGCGCGGCACCGTATCATTTGCATTAGTCGCCGCAATAAAACGCTTAACAGGCAGTCCCAGCGATTTCGCCAGCAGGCCAGCCGTTAAGTCGCCAAAGTTGCCGCTCGGCACGGAAACAACCAGCTGATTGCGTGCCTCTTGCGGCAATTGCGCCACCGCTTCAAAGTAGTAGCAAATCTGCGCCAGCAGGCGGCTGATGTTGATAGAGTTCGCTGAGTTCAGGCCCAGCGCGACTTTCAGTTCTTCATCATCAAAAGCCTGTTTAACCAGCGCCTGGCAGGCGTCGAAATCCGCATCAATCGCGACGGTTTCGATATTACCGCCCAGCGTACAGAACAGTTTTTCCTGTAGCGGACTGATTTTTCCGTTCGGGTAAAGGATGACGACACGGACGTTTTTCAGGCCGTAGAAAGCATGTGCCACTGCCGCCCCGGTATCACCTGAGGTCGCCGTCAGGATCGTCACCGGTTTGTCACCGCTGATGGTGGTCAGCATTTGCGCCATAAAGCGCCCACCAAAATCTTTAAACGCCAGCGTCGGGCCATGAAACAGCTCCAGACAACCAACGTCACTCTCAACTGACTGTACGGGTGCAGGGAAAGCAAACGCATCCCGGACGCGCGCTTCCAGAATTTCCTGCGGAATTTCATCACCGATGAACGCGCCGAGGATTTTGGCGCTGCGCGCAACGAAATCCATGGTCAGCATGTCATCAATTTCAGTCAGGCTGAATTCCGGCAGGTCATGCGGGAAAAACAGCCCCTGGTTCTTGCCAAGCCCTTGCGTGACGGCCTGCGCGAAGCTGACCTGTTCGTTGTGATCTTTTAAGTTATAGAGTTTCATTGGTTATCCCACTACTCGTGCACCCGTCGTGTCCAGACGGCAAATATGAACAAAGCCTTCCTGATTTTGCAAATAGTGTTTGCTCAGCCAGTCTGCTACACGTTGCGCGGTTTCCGTTTTATCGCACAACGCGAAAAGCGTTGGGCCGGAACCAGAAATGCCACAGGAGAGCGCGCCAATTTCGGCGACCGCCTGACGTGCCTCATTAAAGCCAGGCAGTAATTTCATGCGATACGGCTCAGCAATGACGTCTTTCATCAACTTCGCCGCAAGCTGAGGCTGACGGGAGTAGCAGGCGTGAATAAAGCCCGCCAGATGTCTGCCATGAGCGATACAATCCTGGCGACGATACTGCGCTGGCAGGATAGCGCGTGCCTCCGCAGTAGAAACCTTAATGCCCGGATAAGCCAGTACCCACAGCCATTCATCAAAGCCTGGCACCTGCTGGCTGATAATGCCGTTTTCCTCGATCATTAATTGCATGCCGCCGAGGTAGCAAGGCGCCACGTTGTCGTAATGCACGCTGCCGGAAATGCGTCCTTCCAGTTCGCCCATCAGCGCCAGCATACGCGTCTCATTTAACGGTTTACCGCAATATTCGTTCATTGCCACCAGCGCCGCGACAACCGAACAGGCACTGGAGCCCAGTCCGGAGCCAATCGGCATGTTTTTTTCCAGCGTCATCGCGACAGGAACCGTTTTGCCAATCTCCTGGCAGAAACGCTCCCAGCACTGATAGACAATGTTTTCACGCGGCTCTGTCGGCAGTTTGCTGGCAAAACGCCCCAGATTTTTCAGACTAAAAGTGTCAGCCGCCTCAACCGAGACGTTATCACCCAACAGCGTGCCATCAATTGGCGTAACCGCTGCGCCCAGCACATCAAAACCCACGCTCATATTGGCGCTGGAGGCCGGAGCATATACTTTCACCATCTTAGACTCCCAACTTCCATGACAGCGTACGCAGCAAGTCTGCAAACACACCCGCCGCTGTAACATCATTGCCCGCGCCATAGCCACGCAGAACCAGCGGCAGCGGTTGATAATAATGGCTATAAAACGCAAGGGCGTTTTCGCCGTTTTTCACTTTGAACAGTGGATCGTTACCGTCCACTTCGGCAATTTTCACCCGACAGGTGCCATCTTCTTCGATGTTGCCAACGTAACGCAGCACTTTGCCTTCATCACGCGCTTTCGCTACGCGATCGGCGAAATGGTCATCAAGCTGCGGCAGACGCGCCATGAAGCTGTCAACATCGCCACCGTCGTCGAACGTTGCTGGCAGCACAGGTTCAATTGCGATATCGGAAAGCTCCAGCTCACGCCCCGTTTCGCGGGCCAGGATCAGAAGCTTACGCGCCACGTCCATGCCGGAGAGATCATCACGCGGATCAGGCTCGGTATAGCCCATTTCACGTGCGATTTTAGTCGCCTCCGACAGGCTCATCCCTTCGTCAAGCTTACCGAAAATAAACGACAGCGAGCCGGAGAGAATCCCGGAGAAGCGTTGTAACTCATCACCCGCATTGAGCAGGTTTTGCAGGTTTTCGATAACCGGCAGCCCCGCGCCCACGTTGGTGTCATAGAGGAACTTACGGCGGGATTTCGCCGCAGCGTGGCGCAACTGATGATAATAATCCATTGATGAGGTGTTAGCCTTTTTGTTTGGCGTCACCACATGGAAACCTTCGCGCAGGAAGTCGGCGTACTGATCGGCCACCGCCTGGTGTGACGTACAATCCACAATCACCGGGTTGAGCAGATGATACTCCTTCACCAGACGAATCAGACGACCCAGGTTGAAAGGCTCTTTGGCCTCAGCAAGCTCAGCCTGCCAGTTTTCCAGATTCAGTCCATGCACATTGGTTAACAGGGCTTTTGAATTCGCCACACCGCAAACACGCAGATCGATATGCTTACTTTTGAGCCAGGTTTGCTGGCGTTTAAGCTGCTCGATCAGCGCACCGCCGACCCCCCCCACGCCAATCACAAACACTTCGATAACCTGGTCGGTATTAAACAGCATCTGGTGCGTGACGCGCACGCCAGTCGTGGCATCATCGTTGCTCACC
Source organism: Citrobacter sp. MNAZ 1397 (assembly GCF_023613995.1). Taxonomy (NCBI): domain Bacteria; kingdom Pseudomonadati; phylum Pseudomonadota; class Gammaproteobacteria; order Enterobacterales; family Enterobacteriaceae; genus Citrobacter; species Citrobacter sp. MNAZ 1397. Next base: position 315,920 of record NZ_JAKIVH010000002.1, on the reverse strand, counting down.
ACGACAGAAATCGAGCGCTCGGAAGAGCCCTGTGCGATCGCCACGATGTTGATATTGGCGCGTGCCAGGGCAGCAAAGAATTTTGCGGAAATGCCGCGCAGTGTGCGCATGCCATCGCCCACGACAGAGATGATGGCCAGGCGCTCCATCACAGCCAGCGGCTCCAGCAGCCCTTCTTTCAGCTCCAGATAAAATTCATCGCCCATTGCACGCTGCGCACGGGCGCAGTCGGATTGCGGTACGCAGAAGCTGATACTGTATTCAGAGGAGGACTGGGTAATTAACACGACAGAGATACCGGCACGCGACATTGCGGCGAATACGCGCGCCGCCATGCCGACCATGCCTTTCATACCCGGACCTGAGACACTGAACATCGCCATATTATTCAGGTTGGAGATACCTTTCACCGGCAGGCCGTCTTCGTCAGAAGTGGCGCCAATCAGGGTACCTGGCGCTTGCGGGTTACCGGTATTTTTAATAAGACAAGGGATCTGGAACTGAGCGATAGGGGTAATGGTACGCGGATGGAGCACTTTCGCACCGAAGTAGGAGAGTTCCATCGCCTCCTGGTACGACATAGATTTCAGCAGACGGGCATCCGGCACCTGGCGTGGATCGCACGTATAGACGCCGTCAACATCCGTCCAGATTTCACAACAATCCGCACGTAGACAGGCAGCCAGAACCGCGGCGGAGTAATCAGAACCATTGCGCCCCAGAACAACCAGCTCACCTTTTTCGTTTCCGGCAGTGAACCCTGCCATCAATACCATATGGTCGGATGGGATACGGCTGGCGGCGATGCGGCGCGTTGATTCCGCAATATCCACCGTAGACTCAAGATAGTGCCCAATAGCCAGCAGTTTCTCGACCGGATCTATCACACTCACCTTATGACCGCGCGCTTCCAGCAGTCCCGCCATAATGGCGATGGAAAGCTTTTCGCCGCGGCAGATGAGCGCCGCATTGATGCTGTCCGGGCACTGCCCCAACAGGCTTATCCCATGCAATACATGTTTGATCTGAGCAAACTCTTGTTCGACAAAGGTTTTTAACTGTGCGAGGGGGAAACCAGGCTGGGCATCCGCCAATCCTTGCAGTAGCTCAGAAAAAATACGCTCGGCATCGCTAATATTCGGTACGGCATCCTGACCCCCGATCGTTTTTTCGATCATTGCGACCAGGTGATTGGTGATTTTCGCCGGGGCAGATAACACAGTTGCCACCTGCCCCTGCCTAGCATTGCTCTCCAGGATGTCGGCAACACGCAGAAACCTTTCCGCATTTGCCACTGATGTACCGCCGAACTTCAACACTCGCATGGTATTACCCCTTGATCTTTGCTCGAAAAAAAAGCCCGCACTGTTCAGGTGCGGGCTTTTTTCTGTGTTTCCTGTACGCGTCAGCCCGCACCGTTACCTGTGGTAATGGTGGTGGTAATAATAATGGTGACGGTGCTGGTGCGTTTCATGGATGTTGTGTGCTCTGTAATTTTATTCTGTCTGTGCTCTGCCTATATTGGTTAAAGTATCTGCCGCGTTAAGTCAACGTATTTTTAGTTTTCAGCTATTTTCCGCGACCTTCCGCTACGCTCGCTACTCATTGACTTATCATAGGTAAAGACCATACAAGTCGCATCATTGTAGTGACTTCATCCATAAAACATTCTTATGACAGTGATTTACTCGGTGAGTTTTTTTTCAATGTCATGCAGCAAACGGTGCAACATTGCGGTGTCTCGCTGCTCCAGCATCCCCACACGCTGATCCAGCCAGTCGGCCATTTTCATGTCGTCCGCCACCTCGAGTTTTTCGAGTAATGCACGCGCCCGCAGACGCAAAGCATGAAGCTGGTTTTCGTCACGTTGCGTGACCACGTTGGGAACATTTTGTATTAAAGATGCTAATTGATAACAATAAACCATGACGGCCTGTCCCAGATTAAGTGAGGGATAATCGGCCACCATCGGCACACCTGTCAGAATGTCCGCAAGCGCCAACTCGTCGTTGGTCAGGCCCGAATCTTCCCGACCAAACACCAGTGCGGCCGACGGCAGCCACGCGCTTTTTTCCGCCAATAATGGCACCAGCTCCGCAGGCGTTGCGTAGTAATGGAATTTCGCACGGCTGCGCGCCGTCGTGGCGACGCTGAACGAAACATCCGCTAGCGCATCGGATAACGTTGGATAAGTTTTAATATTATCAAGCACATCCCCAGCGCCATGTGCGACACGCCGAGCGCCATCCTGTAAGTGGGCATCGCTGTCAACAATGCGCAAATCTGTAAAACCCATCGTTTTCATTGCGCGCGCGGCAGCGCCAACATTCTCCGCTCTGGCGGGAGAAACCAGTACAATGGCCAGGTGCATTTTTTACTCTCTTTTTTCTCGTCCGACGCGCAAATGAAGGATTATGTCAGCATATTACGCGTCGCGAATTTACAATTTTGTAACAGCAATCACTGAATTTCGCTTTGCCACCGGTTAAAAAAAGCTAAACTGTTGACTGACGGTATTATCCGCTTAAATGTTAACAGAAAATGCTTATCCCTATGTTTCTTCATGGCATTTCAATGATGAATCTGAATCTTCTATTGGATTCAGCTTGTTTATCAATTAATATCCGCAACTAGTTGGTTTATTGAAAAATTGTGATAATCGCTAGCATTTAGATATCAAGATTTCACCAAACTGTTAACGTGCTACAATTGAACTTGATATATGTCAACGAAGCGTAGTTTTATTGGGTGTCCTTTGCGTCTTAGCCTGTTATGTTGCTGTTAAAATGGTTAGGATGACAGCCGTTTTTGACACTGTCGGGTTCAAAGGGAAAGTGCCCACGACCAAGCTAATGATGTTGTTGACGTTGATGGAAAGTGCATCAAGAACGCAATTACGTACTTTAGTCATGTTACGCCGTTCATGTTAATTTGCGACATGTACCAGGCTGGTCAGGGACTTTTGTACTTCCTGTTTCGATTTAGTTGGCAATTTAGGTAGCAAACATGCAGACCCCGCACATTCTTATCGTTGAAGACGAGTTGGTAACACGCAACACGTTGAAAAGCATCTTCGAAGCGGAAGGTTACGATGTCTTTGAAGCGACAGATGGCGCTGAAATGCATCAGATCCTCTCCGAAAATGATATCAACCTGGTGATTATGGATATCAATCTGCCAGGTAAAAATGGCCTTTTACTTGCCCGCGAATTACGCGAGCAAGCGAATGTCGCGCTGATGTTTCTGACCGGTCGTGACAACGAAGTAGACAAAATTCTGGGCCTCGAAATCGGTGCGGATGATTACATCACCAAACCGTTCAACCCGCGTGAACTGACCATCCGTGCGCGCAACCTGCTGTCCCGTACTATGAATTTGGGCACAATCAGCGAAGAGCGCCGCAGTGTCGACAGCTACAAGTTCAATGGCTGGGAACTGGATATTAACAGCCGCTCACTGATCAGCCCTAATGGTGAACAGTATAAGCTGCCACGTAGCGAATTTCGTGCGATGCTGCATTTCTGCGAAAATCCGGGCAAGATCCAATCCCGTGCCGAATTGCTGAAAAAAATGACCGGCCGTGAATTGAAACCGCACGACCGTACGGTTGATGTCACCATCCGTCGTATCCGTAAACATTTTGAATCTACGCCGGATACACCGGAAATCATCGCGACGATTCATGGTGAAGGATACCGCTTCTGCGGCGATCTGCAGGAATAATTCCCTTCCAAAAAAAGCGGCGCCTGGCGCCGCTTTTTTATTTCCATATCCGTAATTCTTCATCGCCAGAAATCTGGCTCTCTACGGTTTTTTTCGTCGTTCGCGAGAGTGAGTACCAGTCAAAGCGCCGTGTGAGTATCATTACGGTACTCAGCGCCGCAAATAGCACGCCCGTTCCAAGCAACAACGCGCTGTCTTCGGAGTTCAGCAGACTCCACATTACGCCATAGAGCATCAATAGCGCGCCGCTAAAAGGCAGGCTGGCACGCCAGCTTTTCAATACGCCCTGCAAATAAACACCATTGATCGTCGTTCCCAGCCCACTGGCGATGATCCACGCCCAGGTAAAGCCAACATGCTCTGACAACGCCAGCAGGACCAGGTAGAACATCACCAGTGACAACCCCACCAGCAGATATTCCATCGGGTGCATTTGTCGCCCGGTAAGACTTTCAAAGACAAAAAACGCAGCGAAAATGAGGGCGATAAGCAAAATCGCATATTTCACCGCTCTGTCTGTCAGTTGATACTGATCGGCAGGTGTGGCGATATTGACGCTGAATGCGGGCAGACGCCACTCATTGTCACCACTCAGACTCAGGACATCGCGGATTTTACTGTCCAGGTTATTGGCAAACCAAGTACTTTGCCAGCTAGCCTGGTAACCCGCAGGAGTCACTTCACGTTTAGCGGGCAAAAAGTCACCGGTAAAGCCCGGGTGAGGCCAGTCCCCCATCATCGCCATTTCACTGTTTCTGCCAAGAGGAACCACGGAAAAGGCGCCGGTGCCATTGAGACTGAAAGAGGCGTTGAGTTTGATATTTTTCTGCGTAATCCCCTGCGCGGTCAGTGGCACATGGATACCCTGTAAGCCGCTTATCAGCCCCGATCCCGGCTCCACGCTGAGCGATTCACCATTCACTTTCATCGCCCGTATTTGCCCGATCCCTCTGGCATCACTCAGGGCAAACACAACAAACGGCTCGCCCAGTTGCCGGGTATCACTCGCTTCCAACCCAGTCCGCTTTGGGTCAAACTCTGCGTTTATGCTGATATCCCCCTGCCAGACTTGCCCTTCGTAAATACCCACCTGACGGTTTTCAACTTGTTGCTTCCCTTCGACCATGAGTGTTTCAGGCAGCCAGAAGCGGATATAGCTTTTCGAACGGCGAACCTCCTTCGGGGGTTCATCTCCCGTCGACTCCAGCGAGGTCACCATCTCCGTCACCGGAATCGCAATCAGCGGCCCAATCAGCTTTTGCGGCCCGGCACTACTTTGCCGTAACGTATCGGCGACCTCATTACGGTAATCGCTTCTCTCTTTGATTAAATTGCCAACCATCATCAATGGGATCAGCAACAGACAAATGCACCCTGCCAGGGTGGTAATTTTCCAGAATAACGGTGATTTCAACATAGCCCCTCCTTTGTGATGCACGCAGAGTAACGGGGCTATAAGAGGAGAATTTGAAGTTATGTGAAGTGACGGTGAAGTGTCAGGCGCGCCTCAGCGCCGCCCTGTGGTCGATTACTTACCTCAATGGTTCCCTGATGCAAACGCGCCACTTCCTGAACGAAGGCCAGCCCAAGGCCACTACTCTTTTGTCCATTCTCGCGCGGCAATGAGTAAAACCGTTCAAAGATCCGCTCAAGGGCGTAATCCGGAATCCCCGCCCCGTTATCACACACGGTAAAGACAGTATGTGCATCCTGCTCGCGAGCACGTAGCGAAATGTGTCCGCCACGCGGAGTAAAATCGATCGCATTGTCGAGAAGATTGCCCAATGCCTGGCTAAGCAGCCCGGCATCCGCCTCGATAACGAGCTGCCCCGCGTCGCATTCGAGGGTCAGATTTTTAGCGGCCAACATCACGCTACGATCGTCCTCAAGCTGTCGGAACAGGACATCAACGGGGATGGATGTTGTCACTACTTCCTGGCGATTTTCGAGCTTCGCTTGCTGTAGCAGCTTCTCAACCAGCAGCTGCATCCGCGCATTTTGCGCCAGAATATTGTTGGTAAAACGGGTGGCGATATCCGGTGGCGGGTTTTCATGAAGAATTTCTGCCGCGCCGCGAATAGCTGCCAGCGGGCTTTTTAGTTCATGGGTAAGTGCGTAGACGTACTGCTCAATATAGTTTTTCCCTTCGAGCTTAAGGCGCATACTCTCCAGCGCCTGCGCCAGCTTACGCAGCTCGCTACTTCCCAGGTCAGGAAGTGGTAAAGGATTTTTTTCGCTCACGGCATCCGCATAGCGTGTCAGCTTGCCGATAGAACGGTTAATCCACAACGTCACCCCAAACCCAATCACCAGCGCAATCCCCAGCAAAGCCGCGCTGGCCCAGAGCATACGCCGCTCACTGCGTCTGATAACCGGGGCAATCGCACTGTTGGGTTTACCCACGCTCAGTACGCCGATAATACGCCCCTGGTCGGTGACGGGAGCCGCCACATACATAACCGAACTTTCCGGGTCGTTTGGATCGGAAGGCGTACTTCGCGCCCCATATTTTCCACGCAGCGTCAGCCAGACATCATTCCAGCGTGAAAAATCCTGCCCTACGGACCGGCCTGCAGAATCGAAAACGACCTTACCTGCCGCATCCGTCATGTAGACATGGTATTCGTTACGTACCTTACGAATTCCGCTGATATTGGCGTTAATGTTGCTTTGGTTAAGTGACGTGAACGCCTCTGCCAGCTTGCCATTTTGCGCCTGCCCGGAGAGCAAATCATCGCGCGCCACTTCTGCCAGCAGCGTGGCGGTATCAATCAGCGTACCTTCGGTGGCTCGCCTGACACCCGGTTTGATCTCCTGAACAAAAATAGACAACACAAACCAGGCGGCAACCGCCACAAGTAAAAAGTAGCCCAGCAGCAGTCGCATTCCGATACGCATTAGCGGATGCCCAGGCTATAACCCATACCGCGATGAGTATTAATCGGCGACAGGTCGCCATTTACCGTACGCAATTTAGCGCGCAGCGTTTTGATGTGCGTATCGACAGTACGATCGAAGCTCTCTTCGGCATCGGTCCAGACAAGATCCATGAGTTGCTGGCGCGAAAAAACCCTGCCCGGCGCATGCAGCAAGGTTTTTAGCAGGAGAAATTCATAACGTGTAAGAGGGAGAATATCGCCACACCAGCGGATGATAGCCGCCTCTTCATCCAGTTCGAACTGCCCGACACGAAGAAGCGAAGATTGCACCGTCGCTTTCTGGAAGCGGCGTAGCACGGTACGTACCCGGGCGCACACTTCCCGGGGTGAGAACGGCTTGGCGATATAATCATCGGCCCCCATTTCCAGCCCCAGTAGCTTGTCTATCTCGTCGCTGCGTGCGGTCAGGAACAGCACGGGTAGCCCTGGTGCCCGTGCCAGCAAACGACGACACAGCTCAAAACCACTGATATCCGGCAACCCGACATCCAGGATCGCCAGGTCCGGCAACTGCCGCGTCGCCGCGTCAAGAACAGGCAGCCCCCGGTCAAATGAGGTGACGGCGAACCCATCCTGCTGCAGCATATAAATCAGCGTCTCGGCAATACTTGCCTCATCTTCAACCAGCCATATTCGCGGTTGCGGCATCTCCATTCCTTTTATTTACCCCATGGCATAATCGGCACCGCACTCAGTGCATTTTTCGGGGACCCCTCCACCACTTTATCGGAATAGGTCAAATAAACCAGCGCGTTACGTTTGCTGTCGTAAAAACGGACCACCTGCAGTTTCTTAAACACCAGTGAGGTACGTTTCTGGAAAACAACGTCGCCCTGCGCTTTGCCATTTTTGATCTTATCACTGAGTTCAATTGGCCCCACCTGCTGACAGGAAATCGCCGCATCAGAGGTATCTTCCGCCAGCCCAAGTCCACCTTTAATGCCGCCTGTTTTTGCCCGGCTCAGGTAACAGGTCACATTTTGCACATCAGGATCGTCAAAAGCTTCCACCACGATTTTGTGATCCGGGCCGAACATTTTGAATACAGTGTCCACTGAGCCAATCTGTTCTGCATGTGCAGAACTCCACAGCAATGCTAATGAGGAAAGTATTAAACGCGTGTATTTCATATTGTTACCATTTTTGAATATAACGTTGAGCGACTATTCTCGGGTTTAACAGGAAAAGGTTTATAGATCACTAATTTACAAAAATTATCATGAAAATCAGACACAATGCGCACTAATGCACAAAAAAAACACTGAATGCTAAATCAACAAACAGTGGTATTATCCCTTTCCTGGTATCAGGCGTAAGCCGTTTTAAGGATGAGGATATTTTATGGATCAGGCTGGGATTATTCGTGATCTACTTACCTGGCTGGAAGGCCACCTGGATCAGCCATTGTCGTTAGATAATGTGGCGGCAAAAGCAGGTTATTCCAAGTGGCATCTGCAAAGGATGTTCAAAGACGTGACGGGCCATGCGATTGGCGCTTATATTCGCGCGCGCCGCCTGTCGAAGTCTGCTGTTGCTTTGCGTCTGACCTCGCGTCCCATTCTGGATATCGCCTTGCAGTATCGCTTTGACTCTCAGCAAACCTTTACTCGCGCGTTTAAAAAGCAGTTTAATCTGACACCCGCACTGTATCGCCGTTCACCTGACTGGAGCGCCTTCGGCATTCGTCCACCGTTGCGTTTAGGTGAGTTTGCTATGCCGAGGCATGAGTTTATCACCCTTCCGGATATGCAGCTTATCGGTACGACGCAGAGCTATACCTGCTCGCTGGAAGAGATTTCCGATTTCCGCAATCAGATGCGTATCCAGTTCTGGCGTGACTTTTTAGGCAATTCGCCAACCATTCCGGCTGAGATGTATGGCCTGCATGAACCGCGACCAAGCCTGGAAAAAGATGACGAGCAAGAGGTGTTTTACACTACCGCCTTGACGCCGGAAATGGCGAACGGCTATATGCATAACGCCCAACCAGTGACACTCGAAGGCGGTGAGTATGTCATGTTCTTCTATGAAGGGCCGGGGACTGGCGTGCAGGAGTTTATCCTGACCGTCTACGGTACCTGCATGCCGATGCTGAATCTGACACGCCGTAAAGGTCAGGATATCGAGCGTTTCTACCCGCAAGAAGATGCGCGGGCGCAAGAGCCGCCGCTTTACATCCGCTGCGAGTATCTGATTCCGGTCCGCCGTTAACGCTGCAATTCATCCAGTGCAGGGGCGTCCAGATGTGAGACGTCGCCTGCCGTTTCCACCACCCATCCCGACGCCAGCCATGCGCTATCCTGATAATCGATACGGGAAATAGAGCAGTTACGCAAACGCAGGCGGCGCTCAGCATAGGCCGGAAGACCCAGAATGGTGCTGACCAGACAGCCCAGAGCCATACCGTGGCTGACGATCATCGGGCGGCTGCCCTGCGGTAACGCCAGCGTGGTCGCAAGGGCGGCATGCATACGATCGGCAAGCTCCTGCATTGACTCGCCGCCGGGAATACGCCCCCCTGCTGTGCCATTTACTAGTTGGCGACGCCAGCCTTCTTCTTCTTCGGTCAGGGTTTCAAGATTACGCTTTTCGAGCACGCCCATATCGAGTTCACGCAGGCGTGAATCAAGGGTGATATCGCAACCGCATAACTCTGCGATGATTTCAGCCGTGCGACGAGTACGTCCGAGATCGCTGGCAATGATATGGGTGATGCCCAGCGCTTTCGCGCGTTCGGCCACCTGCCATGCCTGCTGCTCCCCTTTTTCGGTTAACGGACTGTCTGAATGGCCTTGAATACGACGCTCGGCGTTCCACTGCGTTTCACCGTGGCGGACAAGGTATACCTGTAACATGCTTTTATATCCATTATACTGCGATGAAGTTTATTATATGAGGAAGGCCTTACCCGCCATGCTGACAGAACACGTCTCATTACGGGAAGCCAGCTATTGATTATGCACCATGTTGTCGCTGCTACCACAAACCCCGCCAAAATTCGGGCTATTCTGCACGCTTTTAATGAGATTTTCGGTGAAGGCTCCTGCCATATCGACGCGATCGCTGTTGAGAGCGGCGTACCCGAACAGCCTCTGGGCAGTAAAGAAACGCTTGCTGGCGCACGTAACCGTGTCGCAAATGCTCGCCACGCTTCCCCGGATGCGGACTTTTGGGTGGCTATCGAAGCCGGCATCGATGAAGGCAGCACCTTTAGCTGGGTAGTCATCGAAAGTCGGGAACAGCGCGGCGAAGCGCGTTCCGCCACCCTCCCCTTGCCGGAGGTGATCCTGCAGAAAATCCGTGCAGGTGAGGCGCTTGGACCAGCGATGTCGGCGTACACCGGTATTGATGAGATTGGGCGCAAAGAGGGCGCAATTGGCGTGTTTACCGCCGGAAAACTGACGCGCGCCAGCGTCTATCACCAGGCCGTGATACTGGCATTAAGCCCCTTTCACAATGCGGTCTATCGCTGATCGTTAAGCAGCGTCTGCTCCAGCCATAAACGCAGGTCGGCTGGTGCCGCTTTCAGGCTGTTGGAGCCTCGGGTGATCGTTGCAATGCCCGCGCCGAGTTCGCTTTTGAGTTCACGCTGACTCATCTCCCCGCGCAATAACTCTTCGATAATGCGTACACGGGTACCCAGCGCTTCACGTTCATCGGGGGTGAGCATCAGGTTAAGTAACGGAAGATGCAGATCCTGTTCGTAAGACTGCCTGACGAGTTCAACAAAGCGTAGCCATTCCTGGTGACGCTGTTCGGCCATGGCCGCTGAATAAGGTGATTGCTGGGTCATAATATGCCGCCGTTATGCTATGTACTCGCTAGAGAGTACACAGCATAACACAAACCACAGAAATCAGTAACGACGCTGCCACTCCGCATCTGTCAGCACCGGCGCTTTGTTACCATTGATAAAGAAACGGTAATATGCGTCATAGGCCAACACGTTTTTCACATAGCTACGGGTTTCGGAAAACGGAATGCTCTCTATAAAGGCTACCGCATCAATTCGCCCGCCGCTGTTATTCAGCCAGGTCCGCACCCTACCCGGCCCGGCGTTGTACGCTGCGGAAGAGAAGATGCGGTTGTTACCAAACTGCTGATAGACATATTGCAGATAGCTGGTACCGATGTTGATATTTACTTCCGGTTCCAGTAATTGAGCCGCATTGCTGTAGCCTGGAATATTAAACATCTTCACCGTATGCGTTGCCGTACCCGGCATGATCTGCATAAGTCCGCTGGCCCCAACCGGGGAACGCGCTTTGGGGTTCCAGGCACTCTCCTGACGAGAGATCGCCATCGCATAGCTTTGCGGAATATCTTTCCCGCTCGTATAGCGGGCATACAAGTCGCTATAGGCCAGCGGGAAGCGTTCTTCAAGTTGATCCCACAACTTACCGGCGATGGTCGCCTGTACGCTCAGATCCCACCAGTGCTGGTTAAACGCATAGCGCGCCAGTTGCGCCTGTTCCTGCACGCTGCGACTGGTGATTAAATTGGCCCACTCGCTACGGGCAGTGTTGTCCTGATTCCAGTACATCAGTTCGCGCACACGGGACATTTCAGGCCCGTTTGCCAGCGCAGGATCGATATTCCCCGGCGCTTTATCGATTTTCATGGTGTACTCTTCACCCAGACGCTGGGCCGCCGCCATCGGGTAGAATCCGCGTTGTTGCATGAGCGCATGCAGGATCTCTTTCGCCTCGGCGTCACGCCCACGTTCCAGCAGCAGGTCGGCTTGCCAGTAGCGCCACTCATCCTTCTCTTTTGCCTCCATCGGCAAGCGCGCAAGCCAGGTATTCAAGCCGCGGCGGTCGCCGTTGCCGATAGCCATTCTCACGCGTCGCTCGACGATCGAGATAGACTGTGAACGCATAATAGCGTCATCTCGCCAGCGCGCCTGCTCGCTGGTCACGTCATTCCCCATCAAACGCCACGCGACAATGTCGCGCAACGCTTGTGTCTGCTCTTCATTGAGTTGTTGCGCCTGCACCAGCGACGGAATCATCAGCCGGGCGTTTTCCACATCGTCACGCGCGACGCTTTCGAACGCTTCGGCAGCCATCTGACGGGTAAAGTCGGTCGCCCCGGTGGTACGGGCAAAGGTCATGACGCTACCCGGATCGTTGGCGAGCGTAATGATGGCAGAAGAGATGGTCTGATAGTCCGATGGCATCTGGCCCGCCAGCAGAATAACCAGCCGCGTATTGCCTGCTTTCATTGCCAGACGAATACGTTCCAGAAACGCCAGCGGATCTTGCGTGCCCGAAGCGCGCCATGCGCCAAACAAGCGGTCACAGGCGTTCGGTTGGCTGTTTCCCGTCAGCCACAGTTCTTTCGCCCCCTGCCAGGCTTCTTCGGCCTGCCCGGTGTTCCATTTCGCAAAGTAGTAGTTACATTGTGCTTCCGTTGTAGTGGGTTTTTCCGGGCTGAATGCCAGTAACCCACGCCAGTCTTCCCGACGCGCCAGCTCGTTGATAAAACGTGTTTTCAGCGTGCGGGCCGGCGGTAATGTGGGGTTTGCCTGGATAAAATTGGTCACCGTGACGGTGGGTTGGTTCATCAGATCATCGGTTATCTGTCGGTACTGCAGATAAGGGTATAGCGGATAGTTTTGCAGCCCTGGCATCAGTTGCGACACCACATCCATCTGCTTGTTATCCCACGCTTGTTTGATCTGAGCATAGCGATTACGTTGTTCGTCCAGTGAGTCCGCTCGCGCCACATTGCTGAGGGACAGCAAACAAATACTGGCCGCCAGAAAACGCCAGGCGGCATGTTTAGCTCTCTGCACAGCTTATTCCTCTTATATAAACGATACCTACAGCGTCATGCCGCATAATGCCTTAATGCTAACCGTGCACGCCCTAACGCGCCACGTAATGCACACTTTTTTACCTTTCTTGTGCGATTTAACACTACGGGTGCTGCTGGCTGGGATTGGGCACGGAAAACGGCTACACTTCGCCTTTGAAAACTATCACCATTCATTAGCCCTGAATAAGTCAGGTTGCAAGGTGGCGGTACAGGAATGCATCCTGGCCCGGTAACTGTAACCTGATGGATGAAGGGATAAAAAGAGGCGAAGTCCAACGTGGCTCAATTCGTTTATACCATGCATCGTGTCGGCAAAGTGGTTCCGCCGAAACGTCATATTCTGAAAAATATCTCGCTGAGTTTCTTCCCTGGCGCAAAAATCGGTGTACTGGGCCTTAACGGCGCCGGTAAATCTACCCTGCTGCGCATCATGGCTGGCATCGATACCGATATTGAAGGTGAAGCCCGCCCACAGCCGGGCCTGAAAATCGGCTACCTGCCGCAGGAACCGCAGTTGAACCCGGAACAGACCGTGCGTGAATCCGTGGAAGAAGCGGTTTCCGAAGTGGTTAACGCGCTGAAAGGTCTGGACGAAGTGTATGCGAAATATGCTGAACCGGACGCTGACTTCGATAAACTCGCCGCGCAACAAGGCAAGTTTGAAGAAATTATTCAGGCACATGACGGCCACAACCTGAACGTGCAACTTGAGCGCGCCGCCGATGCCCTGCGCCTGCCGGACTGGGACGCGAAAATCGCCAACCTCTCCGGTGGTGAGCGCCGCCGCGTTGCGCTGTGCCGTCTGCTGCTGGAAAAACCAGACATGCTGTTGCTCGACGAACCGACTAACCACCTGGATGCGGAATCTGTGGCATGGCTGGAACGCTTCCTGCACGACTTCGAAGGTACCGTGGTGGCGATTACCCACGACCGTTACTTCCTCGATAACGTTGCCGGTTGGATCCTGGAGCTGGACCGCGGTGAGGGTATTCCATGGGAAGGCAACTACTCCTCCTGGCTGGAACAGAAAGATCAGCGTCTGGCGCAGGAAGCCTCTCAGGAAGCGGCGCGTCGTAAGTCCATCGAGAAAGAACTTGAGTGGGTTCGTCAGGGCGCGAAAGGCCGTCAGTCTAAGGGTAAAGCCCGTCTGGCTCGTTTTGAAGAACTTAACAACGTCGAGTACCAGAAACGTAACGAGACCAACGAACTGTTTATTCCGCCAGGCGCACGTCTGGGGGATAAAGTAGTGGAAGTCAGCAACCTGCGTAAATCCTACGGCGACCGCGTACTGATCGACGATCTGAGCTTCTCCGTACCGAAAGGCGCTATTGTCGGCATCATCGGTCCTAACGGCGCGGGTAAATCTACGCTGTTCCGTATGATGTCCGGCCAGGAAAAGCCCGACGCAGGCTCTATCACCCTGGGCGAAACCGTCAAACTGGCTTCCGTCGACCAGTTCCGCGACGCGATGGATAACAGTAAAACCGTATGGGAAGAAGTGTCCGGCGGCCTGGATATCATGAAGATCGGCAATACCGAGATGCCGAGCCGCGCCTATGTTGGCCGCTTCAACTTTAAAGGTGTTGACCAGGGCAAACGCGTGGGCGAGCTGTCCGGTGGTGAGCGCGGCCGTCTGCATCTGGCGAAACTGCTGCAAGTCGGCGGTAACGTACTGCTGCTCGATGAACCGACCAACGACCTGGATATCGAAACCCTGCGCGCGCTGGAAAACGCCCTGCTGGAGTTCCCGGGCTGCGCAATGGTTATCTCGCACGACCGCTGGTTCCTTGACCGTATCGCGACCCACATCCTGGACTACCAGGATGAAGGCAAGGTGGAGTTCTTCGAAGGTAACTTCACCGAATACGAAGAGTATAAGAAACGCACGCTGGGCGCCGACGCGCTGGAGCCGAAGCGTATCAAGTACAAACGTATTTCAAAATAAACAGCAAAAGGGCAACGCAAGTTGCCTTTTTTAATGTTTACGCCCTCTCCCGTGGAGGTAAAAGCAAAAAGGCAACGCACGTTGCTTTTTTAGTGTTTACGCCCTCTCCCCGTGGGAGAGGGACGGGGTGAGGGCATCAGACCGCACTGCCTCGATTTTCCGCTCACCCTAACCCTCTCCCGCGGGGAGAGGGTTAGGGTGAGCGCGATGCTGGCTTTCTCCCTCTCGCCGTGGGAGAGGGACGGGGTGAGGGCATCAGGCCGCACAGCCTCGATGTTTCCCCTCACCCTAACCCTCTCCCTGTGGGAGAGGGGACTGTCTGAGCGCGATATTGGCTTTCTCCCTCTCCCTGTGGAAGAGGGCATCAGGCCGCAGAAGGTTTCCCCCTAATCCCCCATCAACTCTTTTACCAGTTCCACGCAATGCAAAAAACGGGAGTCATAATCAGGCTCTTCCACATGCCGCCAGGTAATATTGTTCTCTTTAAGCATATTCACCAGCATCTGCTGGAATTCGCTGCGATCCACCGAACTGCCCAGACTTCTCAGCCCATCAGCGACCCACGGCGTATTATTTTCCAGCAGAATCACCAGGTCGAAACGGTATTCATCGATCATCGCCTGCACAAAAGGATGCTCACGCCCTTCGTACTTCAGGCAAAACGCCTGCGTCGTGACAAAATCGGTATCGATGAAGGCTACCTTATTGGCATATTTGACCGCAAAATCAATATACTGCGCCTGTCCCAACGCGATCTTGTCATAGTCGGAATACTGCAACGCCATCTCGTCGCCGCCAAGGTGAGAGAAGACATAATCCCGGCCATACTCCCACGCGCTGGTAGTATTGAAGATATTCGCGAGCTTATTGACCAGCGTCGATTTACCGCTGGATTCGCCGCCCAGGATAGCCACGGTGCGCACAAAGAAGGGCTTCACTTCGGTAGGGATATAATCCCAGTAGCGGAACGGGTTCTCACGAATAAGCGCGCCGCTAATATTCATAAAAGTGCGCTTCGGATCGATAAGCACCGTTTCAATACCCAGATGCTCAAGGTACTGGGGGGCGTCCGCCTCTTCTGAACTGTAGATTCGGTCAGGCTGAATGCCCTTTTCATCCATAAAAGCTTTAATGCCTTTACTCCAGACATCCCAGCCATGCGGGTAAGGTTCCATTCCCTCTTCATTAAAGGCATGAATACGGATGTTTTTTTGATACTTAAAGGTCTGGAGCAACCAGCGCAGGCGGTCGCTGATGGTTGGCTGCTGGGACATCGCGCTGTCTTCAAACAGTTCGCGGTCGCGCTTCTCGTCGTAACCCATCACGATATGCAGCTCATCCACCTGGCTACAG
Organism: Citrobacter sp. MNAZ 1397; assembly: GCF_023613995.1. Taxonomy (NCBI): domain Bacteria; kingdom Pseudomonadati; phylum Pseudomonadota; class Gammaproteobacteria; order Enterobacterales; family Enterobacteriaceae; genus Citrobacter; species Citrobacter sp. MNAZ 1397. The sequence continues at coordinate 300,140 of NZ_JAKIVH010000002.1, read as the reverse complement.
GCACGCTGAATCAGGTAGATATGTCCGGTATGCAGCGGATAAAACTTACCAAAAACGACGCCAACGCTTTTTTGCCGACGCGGAAATTCTAATCCGAGGAAACGGTGCAGCGCCTCGAGTTTTTGTGCGCTGGGACTTTTGATTTTGGCATTCAGGAGTTGGCTCAAATAGCCTTTGGTCATGCCGCTGGCGTCGGCCACCTGCTGCAATGTGCAGCCTTTCTGACGTATTGCGGTCTTGAGATAGTCGAATGACGACACGAGTGCCTCCTGCTGGCTGAACCTGCCTGGCAGCATCAACGTGCCAGGCTTATTATGCAAAATTCCCTATGCATTTCGGGGCAGGAGGCGGGGAGTAAACGCAGCCATCACACCTGCCGCCAGAAAGACGACGGGAATATAATTATAAGTCGTCAAAGACACTGAGTGCATCTGCGAGTTTTTTAACACCGAAAACCTGCATCCCTTCTGGCGGTTTTTTCGGCACATTCGCGGCAGGCACAATCGCCCGCCGGAAACCGTGTTTCGCCGCTTCGGAAATACGCTCTTGTCCGCTGGGAACCGGGCGAATCTCGCCTGCCAGCCCAACCTCGCCAAAGACCACCAGATCCTGAGGCAGAGGCCGGTCACGCAGGCTCGAAACCATAGCCAGTAACAACGCCAGATCCGCACTGGTTTCCGTCACTTTTACGCCGCCAACCACGTTAACGAAGACATCCTGGTCGGCCATCTGCAGGCCGCCGTGGCGATGCAGCACCGCCAGCAAAATGGCAAGGCGGTTTTGTTCAAGGCCGACAGCAACACGTCGGGGATTGGACATCATTGAGTGATCGACCAGTGCCTGAATCTCCACCAACAGCGGACGAGTACCTTCCCAGACCACCATCACTGAGCTGCCAGAAGTCACTTCATCGCCACGGCTAAGGAAAATGGCAGACGGGTTGCTCACTTCCCGAAGTCCTTGTTCTGTCATGGCAAAGACACCCAGCTCATTCACCGCACCAAAGCGGTTCTTATGGCTGCGCAGCGTACGGAAACGGGAGTCCGCATCGCCATCCAGCAAGACAGAACAGTCAATACAGTGCTCAAGGACTTTCGGCCCGGCCAGCGAGCCATCTTTGGTCACGTGCCCGACCATCACAATCGCCACCCCACGCGTTTTCGCAAAGCGCGTGAGATAGGCCGCCGTTTCACGTACCTGCGCCACGCTACCCGGCGAAGACTGGATGTCCGCCATATGCATCACCTGGATAGAGTCGATGACCATCAGCTTCGGCTGCTCTTCATCGGCAATCAGGCAGATTTGTTCAATGCTGGTTTCCGACAACATATTCAGATTAGCAGTGGGCAGGCCAAGACGGTGCGCACGCATCGCCACCTGCTGTAATGACTCTTCGCCGGTGACATACAGCGTTTTCATCTGTTCCGCGAGCCTGCACAGAGTTTGCAGCAGAAGTGTCGATTTACCCGCGCCGGGGTTACCGCCAATCAAAATAGCGCTTCCCGGTACCACGCCGCCGCCTAACACACGGTCGAACTCTTTAAAGCCGGTCGAAAAACGCGGCAAGGCTTCCAGGCTGATATCAGAAAGTTTCTGAACTTTCGACGCGCCCGCATTGCCGGCATACCCGCTTAAGCGCTCATTACGCGCCACGACAGGCGAGGCAGCCACACGCACTTCGGTAATCGTGTTCCAGGCATGGCAGGCGCTGCATTGCCCCTGCCAGCGGGGATAATCGGCACCACATTCATTACAGACAAATGCGCGTTTTGGAGCTTTCGCCACAGAGACCTCGTTATTTCTTCGCCAGACTGGCTGAGAGAATGCAGAACACCCCCATCAAATCAGCGTGACGGATGGTGACTTCGGCTTTTTCATTCACTTTCGGTTTCGCGTGGAACGCAATACCCAACCCGGCGGCTTTGATCATCGGCAGATCATTTGCGCCGTCGCCAATGGCGATCGTTTGAGTAGCCGGAATTTCGTGTTCCTGCGCCAGGCGTTTCAGGGTATTGGCTTTGTAATGCGCATCCACAATGTCGCCCAGAACATTACCGGTGAACTTACCGTCAACCACTTCCAGATGGTTGGCTACCGCCTCTGTCAGGCGCAACATCTCGCGCAGGTGGTCGGCAAAGAAGGTAAAGCCACCTGAGGCAATCGCCACTTTCCAGCCCAGTGTTTCCAGTTTTAGCACCAGCTGCGTAAGGCCCGGCATCAAGGGCAGGCTGTCGCGGACCTGATGCAGAATTTTCGCATCAGCGCCTTTAAGCGTTGCCACGCGTTGACGCAGGCTGGCCGTGAAGTCCAGCTCACCGCGCATGGCGCGTTCCGTCACTTCAGATACCATTTCGCCCGTACCGGCCAGTTTAGCGATTTCATCAATGCACTCAATTTGAATTGCGGTTGAGTCCATGTCCATCACCATCAAGCCAGGGTGGCGCAGAGACGGAATTTTACCCAGCGGCGCAACGTCCAGCCCCTCGTCATGCGCCAGGCGGGTAGCACGCGGCGTGAGTGAACCGGCAAGACGGATAACCTGATAATCTTCCACGCACCAGGCAGCCACGATTACCATTGCCGCGCCCAGTTTACGCTGCCAGGCGGTCAGACGTTCTTTATTGAGCGCGCGCCCATACAGAAGCCATCCGCTACGACCTGCGTGATAATCCAGGGGCATGACCTCATCGCCACTTAAAGAGAGCGGCAACCCAGGCCACTGAGAAACGTCATTGGGCAGGTCGCACCAGGTCAAATTATTCGGCATTACAGCTCCTGTAGGGGTATGTGCTGAGGTAAAAATAACGCATGAGGCTACCTTGTAACCAGCGCTTCTGGCAACATTAAGCCGCAAATTTTCAACAGGTGGAATATGGCTCGCGCAAAACTCAAATTCCGGCTTCATCGTGCCGTGATCGTGCTCTTCTGTCTGGCGCTGCTTGTTGCCCTTATGCAGGGCGCATCATGGTTCAGTCAGAATCACCAGCGTCAGCGCAATCCGCAGCTTGAAGAGCTGGCCCGCACGCTGGCGAAACAGGTCACGATAAACCTTGCGCCACTGATGCGTGCGGAAACGCCTGACGACAAACGTATCAGCATTGTGCTCCGGCAATTGACCGAGGAGAGCCGAATTCTTGATGCGGGCGTCTATGACGAACGCGGCGATCTGATTGCCCGTTCCGGCGAAAGTATTGATGTGCGCGACAGGCTGGCGCTGGACGGCAAAAAAGCCGGGGGCTACTTCAACCAGCAGATCGTCGAGCCGATTCAGGGGAAAAATAGCCCGCTGGGCTACCTGCGTCTAACGCTGGATACCCATACCCTCGCGACGGAAGCCAAACAGGTCGATAACACCACCAATATTTTACGCCTTATGCTGCTCCTTTCGCTGGCTATTGGCGTCGTACTGACCCGTACGCTGTTGCAGGGAAAACGAACCCGCTGGCAACAGTCCCCTTTCCTGCTTACCGCCAGCAAGCCGGTGCAGGAAGAGGAAGAGAACGAAAAGAAAGAGTAATCTATCTGCAGCTTACGGATTTCACGTTGCAGCCTGCGCGCTGGCAACGTGAAAAACGACCTCTTTTCAGGAAAGGAAATCTGCCATGTCCACACTGCGTCTGCTTATCTCTGATTCTTATGATCCCTGGTTCAACCTGGCGGTGGAGGAGTGTATTTTCCGCCAGATGCCCGCGACGCAGCGTGTACTTTTCCTCTGGCGTAACGCCGATACGGTGGTTATCGGGCGGGCGCAGAACCCGTGGAAAGAGTGTAATACCCGGCGCATGGAAGAAGACAATGTTCGTCTGGCACGGCGCAGCAGCGGCGGTGGTGCGGTGTTCCATGACTTAGGCAATACCTGCTTCACCTTTATGGCGGGTAAACCGGAGTATGACAAAACGATCTCAACCGCGATTGTGTTGCAGGCGCTGAACGCGCTGGGCGTGACGGCAGAAGCGTCCGGACGTAACGATCTGGTGGTCAAAACGCCGGAGGGCGATCGCAAAGTCTCTGGCTCCGCCTACCGTGAGACCAAAGATCGCGGTTTCCATCATGGCACACTGTTGCTCAATGCCGATCTCAGCCGCCTGGCAAACTATCTCAACCCGGACAAGAAAAAGCTCCAGGCCAAGGGCATTACCTCCGTGCGCGGACGCGTCGCAAATCTGGTCGAGCTGTTGCCGGGTATCAGCCATGAGCGCATCTGCGAGGCTGTAACGGAAGCCTTCTTCTCTCACTACGGTGAGCGCGTTAAAGCCGAGGTAATTTCTCCGGACAACACCCCGGATCTGCCGAATTTCGCTGAGACCTTTGCCCGCCAAAGCAGTTGGGAGTGGAATTTCGGTCAGGCTCCTGCATTCAGCCATTTGCTTGATGAACGCTTTACGTGGGGCGGCGTGGAGCTCCATTTTGACGTGGAGAAAGGGCATATCACCCGCACGCAGGTGTTTACCGATAGCCTGAATCCCGCACCACTGGAGGCCCTGGCCGCACGCCTGCAGGGCTGTCTGTATCGCGCGGATATGCTGGCACAAGAGTGTGATGCGCTGTTGGGGGATTTCCCGGAGCAGGAAACCGAATTGCGGGAGTTGTCCGCGTGGATTGCGGGGGCCGTGCGGTAGCGGCTGTCTGATGCCCTCACCCCCGGGTAGCGGGAGAAAACCAAAACCGCTCCAGGCCGTTCCCTCTCCCACTGGGAGAGGGTTAGGGTGAGGGGTAAAACGCTACGCTTTGTCGCCCAGCAGTACAGATTCCAGCGCGATTTTGATCATGTCGTTGAACGTCGTCTGACGCTCAGCAGAGGTGGTCTGCTCGTGGGTACGGATATGGTCGGAGACGGTACAGATGGTCAGCGCTTTCGCACCGAACTCTGCGGCAACGCCGTAGATGCCCGCCGCTTCCATTTCCACGCCCAGAATGCCGTATTTTTCCATCACGTCGAACATCTCGCCGCCGTCAGGTGCATAGAACAGATCCGCAGAGAAGATGTTACCGACGCGGGCATCCACACCCAGCGCTTTGGCCGCGTCAACCGCGTTACGCACCATGTCAAAGTCAGCAATCGCAGCGAAATCATGGTCTTTAAAACGCATGCGGTTAACTTTGGAATCAGTGCAAGCGCCCATACCGATAACGATATCACGCAGTTTCACGTCCATACGTACCGCGCCGCAGGAGCCCACACGGATGATTTTTTTCACGCCGAAATCGGTGATCAGCTCTTTCGCGTAGATGGAGCAGGATGGGATACCCATGCCATGGCCCATTACGGAGATTTTGCGGCCTTTATAGGTACCGGTATAACCCAACATGCCGCGCACATTGTTCACTTCACGGATATCTTCGAAAAAGGTTTCAGCAATGTGCTTTGCGCGCAGCGGGTCGCCGGGCATCAGCACAACGTCAGCGAAATCACCCATTTCTGCATTAATGTGAGGAGTTGCCATCTTCAGTTCCTTTTTATTCGTTGTGTTTTCCCCCTCTCCCGCGGGAGAGAGTCGGAGTAAGAGCATCAGATGATGCCCCTTCCCAAATCAAAGCATGTTTTTGCCGTAGTCCATGGGAGACGTACCGAAGTACGACGCAATGGTCTGGCCGATATCGGCGAAGGTTTCACGGTGGCCGAGCGAACCGGGTTTCACTTTCGGGCCGTAGATCAACACCGGAATGTGCTCGCGGGTATGATCGGTGCCTTGCCAGGTCGGGTCACAACCGTGGTCAGCGGTCAGGATCAGAATGTCATCTTCCCCCACCAGCTCCATCAGCTCCGGCAAACGACGGTCGAATAGCTCCAGCCCCGCCGCATAACCGGCGACATCGCGACGATGGCCCCATGATGAGTCGAAATCAACGAAGTTGGTAAAGACGATTGTCTTATCACCCGCGCTTTTCATCTCTTTCACCGTGGCGTCAAACAACGCATCCAGGCCAGTTGCTTTCACTTTTTTGGTGATACCGCAGTTGGCATAGATATCCGCGATTTTGCCTACAGAAACCACCTGACCGTCTTTCTCATCAACCAGTTTTTGCAGCACGGTCGCTGACGGCGGCTCAACGGCCAGGTCATGACGGTTACCGGTACGCTGGAAGTTACCCGCTTTATCGCCAATAAACGGACGCGCGATAACGCGACCGATGTTGTAACCCCCTTCGGTCAGCTCTTCACGGGCGATTTCGCACAGCTCGTAGAGTTTATCCAGGCCGTAGGTCTCTTCATGGCAGGCAATCTGGAACACAGAGTCGGCAGAGGTATAGAAAATCGGCTTGCCGGTTTTCATATGCTCCTCGCCCAGTTGATCAAGGATAACCGTGCCGGAAGAGTGGCAGTTGCCGAGATAGCCCGGCAGGTTTGCGCGTTTCACCAGTTTATCCAGCAATTCCTGCGGGAAGCTATTGTCATGATCGGAGAAATAGCCCCAGTCGAACAGCACCGGCACACCGGCGATTTCCCAGTGGCCTGACGGGGTGTCTTTACCGGAGGAGAGCTCATGCGCCCAGGCGTATGCGCCTACCACTTCAGCGTTGCCGTCCATGCCGGCTGCGATTTTACCGGTAGAACCTTCATGTGCTTTCACCAGACCCAGACGGGTCAGATTTGGCAGGTTCAACGGGCCTTTACGACCGTTGTCCGCTTCGCCTTTGGCACAGGCTTCTGCGATGTGACCCATGGTATCGGAACCCACGTCACCAAAACGTTCGGCATCTTCTGTTGCGCCGATGCCGAAGGAGTCCAGCACCATAATAAATGCACGTTTCATATTGTTCTCCGTACGTAGTGCTTCAAAAAATAGCGATCAGATCAGTATATCGTTAATCGGTAATGCGTCGCCAGACCGTTGGCGTCTCTTTTGGCGCTTTATCGGCGATCACAATCGCAGCTTTGACTGCATTTGCCGCTTCCTGCCAGCTTGCTTCATCTTTTGCGTGGATCACCGCTAAAGGACGCTGCCCGTCGATCGCATCACCCAGACGCGCCATATCGGTAAAGCCCACGCTGTAATCGATGGTATCGGACGCCTGACGACGGCCGCCGCCCATTGAGACCACCGCCATCCCCAGCGCGCGGGTGTCCATTTGCGCAATGAACCCTTCGGTATCGGCATAGACGGCCTTACTGAGCGTCGCGGTTGCCAGGTATTTGTCATAATTTTCGACAAAATCGGTCGGGCCTTTTTGTGCAGCCACCATGCGGCCAAAGATTTCCGCCGCTTTACCGTTATCCAGCACCGCCTGCAATTGTCTGCGCGCCTCGGCGTCATCTTTCGCCAGTTTGCCGGAGACCAGCATTTCTACGCAGAGCGCCATCGTCACGTCATAAAGACGCGGGTTGCGGTAATCTCCGGTCAGGAAGCGGACGGCTTCACGTACTTCAACAGCGTTACCTGCGCTGGAGGCAAGCACCTGGTTCATGTCGGTGAGCAGTGCGGTGGTACGCACACCGGCGCCATTCGCCACACCAACGATCGCCTGCGCCAGTTCGGCAGAAAGTTCTGGCGTCGGCATAAATGCCCCGCTACCCACTTTGACGTCCATCACCAGCGCATCCAGTCCTTCCGCCAGTTTCTTGGCGAGGATCGAGGCGGTAATCAGCGGAATAGAATCGACCGTCGCCGTAATATCGCGCGTGGCATAAAAGCGTTTGTCAGCGGGAGCTAAAGAATTCGTCTGTCCAATAATCGCGACGCCCACATCTTTAATGATGTCGCGAAAGCGTTTGTCATCGGGGAAAATATCAAACCCCGGAATAGCTTCCAGTTTGTCGAGCGTCCCGCCGGTATGGCCAAGCCCACGACCGGAGATCATGGGAATATAGCCGCCGCAGGCCGCAACCATCGGCCCAAGCATCAGCGAGGTCACATCCCCCACACCACCGGTGGAGTGTTTGTCGACGACAGGCCCGTTGAGATTAAGCTGTTTCCAGTCGAGGACGGTCCCTGAGTCTCGCATCGCCATGGTCAGCGACACGCGCTCCTCAATTGCCATGTCGTGGAAGAAAATGGTCATCGCCAGAGCGGCAATTTGCCCTTCGGACACGGTGTTGTCACGAATCCCGTTGATAAAGAAACGAATCTCTTCATCACTGAGTGCGTGACCATCACGTTTTTTGCGAATAATTTCTTGTGCGAGAAACACGGTAACCCCCCGATAAATCAGGTTAAATGCAGCGAGCTTGCGCCCATGCTACGTTCCTGTAGCCCGGCCAAGCGTAGCGCCGCCGGGGAGATCCCGGAGTCGGCGCGCGTGCGCCTCGTCCGGGCTACGATAATGAATTAGTAACCGCTTGCGCTCTTACCGTCGCCGTGACCCAGAGCTTTGAGCAGGCTCGCCAACAGGCTGGACGCGCCAAAGCGATAGTGGCGCGAATCCGCCCAGTCAGCGCCAAACAGCTCGTCGGCAATCGCGAGGAATGTCTGTGCGTCTTCGGCTGAACGCACGCCGCCAGCCGGTTTGAAACCGACGGTTTTCGCCACACCCATATCGCGAATCACTTCCAGCATGATGCGTGCGCTTTCCGGCGTGGCATTCACTGGCACTTTACCAGTGGAGGTTTTGATAAAATCGGCCCCCGCTTTGATCGAGATTTCAGAGGCTTTGCGAATCAACGCCTCTTCTTTCAGCTCACCGGTTTCGATAATCACTTTCAGCAGAACATTGGCCGCTGCACAGGCATCTTTACAGGCCTTAACCAGATCAAAGCCCACTTGTTCATTGCCTGCAATCAGCGCACGGTACGGGAATACCACATCGACTTCATCTGCGCCGTATGCAATCGCCGCACGCGTTTCCGCCAGCGCGATCTCAATATCATCGTTGCCGTGCGGGAAATTAGTGACCGTTGCGATGCGGATATCTGGCGTGCCCTGTTCTTTCAGCGTCTTGCGCGCAATCGGGATAAAACGCGGATAGATACAGATAGCGGCAGTGTTACCCACCGGGGTTTTTGCCTGATGGCACAACGCGATCACTTTTTCGTTCGTGTCGTCGTCGTTCAGGGTAGTCAGGTCCATCAGTTTCAACGCGCGCAGGCTGCTTGCAGTTAAATCAGTCATTTATCTCTCCGTCGGCCTAAGCCGGTTAAATACGGGTCTGTTATTATTCTAACATTAACCCATCATTACACTTCGACACTCATCACAGTTAATGAAAACCACATTCATTCTTGCAAAACCATAATGAGACATTCATCAAATTTTTAGCCTTAACGTAGCCACATACCCGGATGTTTAGGGGTGTGGATCAAAGGCGGTTTCCGTTCGGTTACTTACACTGGGGCAGACGCTCAAGGAATAAGAGGAACGAATATGTCCACGCCAAATGATTCAGCATACCTGGCTCGTTGCCAGCAGATTGCGACAAGCAATACCCTGACTCCCGCACAAAAACGCCACTTTCTGGCGCTTGAGGCCGAGAACAGTCTGCCTTATCCCTCACTGACAAAAGAAGCGCGGACTGCACTTGATGAGGGTACCATTTGCGATATGTTCGAAGGGCATGCGCCCTACAAACCACGCTATGTTCTGCCGGATTATGCGAAATTCCTCGCAAATGGCTCGCAATGGCTGGAACTTGAAGGGGCAACCGATCTCGACGACGCGTTATCGATGCTCACCATCCTTTATCACCATGTTCCTTCAGTCACCTCCATGCCCGTCTATTTGGGGCAACTGGATGCGATACTGCAACCGTATGTTAGAATTCTAACACAAGAAGAGATCGATATTCGAATAAAACGTTTCTGGCGTTATCTCGACAGAACCCTGCCAGATGCGTTTATGCATGCCAATATTGGCCCTGCCGATACGCCGATCACCCGAGCTATTTTGCGTGCAGATGCAGAGCTTAAGCAGGTTGCGCCTAATCTGACCTTTATTTATGACCCGGATATGACGCCGGATGATTTACTGCTTGAGGTGGCAAAAAATATCTGTGAGTGCAGTAAGCCACATATCGCCAACGGCCCCGAAAATGATAAAATTTTCACAAAAGGTGGTTATGGCGTCGTCAGTTGTTACAATTCGCTGCCGCTGAGTGGCGGTGGTAGCACGCTGGTGCGCCTGAACCTGAAAGCGATCGCCGAACGAAGCAACAGCATTGATGACTTCTTCGTCCATCAGCTTCCCCACTACTGTCAGCAGCAAATCGCCATCATCGATGCGCGCTGTGACTTCCTCTACGCGCAATCCGGCTTCTTTGAGAATAGCTTCCTGGTCGCCGAAGGGCTGATAGACCCGACTCGTTTTGCACCGATGTTTGGCATGTACGGGCTGGCAGAAGCGGTGAATATCCTCTGCGAACGTGCGGGGCTGGGTGTGCGCTACGGTAAAGATGCGCAAGCCAATACGCTGGGTTACAGAATCAGCGAACAACTTGCGACATTTGTGGCGAACACGCCGGTAAAACATGGCTGGAATAACCGAGCGATGTTGCACGCTCAGTCGGGGATAAGTTCTGATACTGACACCACGCCAGGGGCGCGCCTGCCCTACGGCGATGAGCCCGATCCCATAACCCACCTGCTGACGGTGGCCCCGCATCATGCCTGGTACACAGCGGGTATCAGCGACATTTTAACCCTCGATGAGACGGTCAAACGCAATCCGCAGGCCGTGATGCAACTCTGCCTCGGCGCGTTCAAAGCCGGCATGCGTGAGTTTACTGCCAACGTCAGCGGTAACGATCTGGTACGCGTAACGGGTTATATGGTTCGCCTGTCGGACCTGGAAAAATTCCGCACCGGGGGGTCACGCACTAACACGACCTGGCTGGGTGAGGAAGCCGCCCGCAATACCCGCATTCTTGAGAGACAACCGCGCGTGGTCAGCCATGAACAGCAGATGCGCTTTAGTCAGTAAAATTATCCCATTCTCCTGTGTTGACGGGCCAGGCAGTCGTCTGGCACTGTTTTTACAAGGTTGTAATTTGCACTGTAAAAACTGTCACAATCCATGGACGATAGGACGCTGCAACCACTGTGCACAGTGCGTTCCCGCCTGCCCGCATGGTGCCTTAACGCTGGTTGATGGGCAGGTAAACTGGGATGACAACGCCTGCCAGCAGTGCGATACCTGTTTGCATCTCTGTCCACAACAGTCCACGCCGATGGCGCAAACGCTAAGTGTGGAAGAGGTGCTGGCCCATGTACGCAAAGCGGCCATGTTTATCGAGGGCATCACCGTCAGCGGCGGAGAAGCTACAACCCAGTTGCCGTTTCTGGTTGCGCTGTTTCGGGCGATTAAGTCCAGCCCGGACTTGCGCCACCTCACCTGTCTGGTCGACAGTAACGGCCTGCTGAGCGAAACGGGCTGGCAAAAACTGCTGCCCGTGTGCGACGGGGCGATGATCGATCTCAAAGCCTGGGGCAGCGACCATCATCGGTTTCTGACCGGGCGTGATAATACGCAGATAAAGGCCAGTATCCGTCTTCTGGCGGCGCATCAGCGGCTGACGGAGTTACGCTTGCTGCTCATCCCCGACCGGTGTGATTATCTGCAACATATTGATGAACTGAGCGACTTTATCGGCGAGTTAGGGGATGTGCCGGTGCGTATTAACGCCTTTCATGCTCATGGCGTGTATGGCGAAGCACAACAGTGGCGTAGCGCCGTTGCCGGCGATGTGGAACCGCTGGCGCAGGCTCTGGAAGTGCGTGGCGTTAACCGGGTGATCCTGCCAGCGTTATACCTGTAATTCAGGCGAGCGAAAACGTGGCGTGGGTATTGTCGAGCAGCGCCTGGGCAATCACATCGGGTGCTTCCGGGCGTAACTCGCAAAGCGTGTCGAAGACCCGTGCCGCCTGTTCCGGGCGATTGGGCTGGCCCTGAAAACCGTTTAATGGCATATCCGGGGCGTCGGTTTCCAGCAACAGGGCGTTTAGCGGCAATTGCGCCATCACTTCGCGGGTCTTGCTGGCTCGCGGGTAAGTAATGGTACCGCCAACGCCAATTTTATATCCCAGGCTGATAAAACGTTCCGCCTGCTGCAGGCTACCGGCAAAGCCATGTACCACACCGGTTCGCGGCAGGTCATGTCGTTTAAGATGCATCGCCAGCTTGTCGTGCGTACGGCGCGAATGCAGGATCACCGGCAGGTCAAAGCGTTTTGCCAGCTTAAGCTGCGCGTCCAGAACCTCTTGCTGGCGTTCAAATTGCGGATCGTCACGATACAGATCCAGACCAATTTCGCCAACCGCCACCACCTTCTTCGGGCGCGTGGCAAGTAATTGCTCAAGGCGCTCCACGCACGTCGGTGTGTGCTCTTCAATGACGATAGGATGCAGCCCCAGCGCGGCATAAAGCGCCGGATAATCCCGGGCAAGTTTGACAACGCGAGCGAAGTACTGTGCGCCAACCGCCGGGACGATAATCCGTTCGACCCCAACGGCGTTGGCGCGGGTAATGCTGTTCGATTCATCATCCTGAAAAGGGGGGAAATCGAAATGACAGTGAGTGTCGATAAAGCGGAACGTCACGCAGTATCCTCGTTATTAAAGGGCAAATCGTTGGCCTGAACCGCGCTGACAAGCGGCGTATCGACCGCATCGTTGGCGACGGCTGCTGGCGGCACCACGATGGTAGCAGATGTCGTGGCCACGCGCGGAACATGGCGAATTAATGGCGGTTTTTCTACCAGCAGTTTACCCACTGTCGCCAGGAAATAACGCCCGCACAGTCTTCCCAGTTTGTAATCATCGCGCAACGCCGGTAAACGGCTTCCCAGCGCCATGCTGTGCAGAAGCTTCGGCGGGTAGATTTCAAAAATGCGCAACTTACCGGGAGGGGCTTCGATAAATTTCTGCGTCGCCGAGTAGGTCTTCTCATGATGTTGAACAAGGTTAACGAAAGGCTGCAAGCTGCTTTCTCCCAGCCATCGTTCCATCCGCTTAAACCATTGTGGGGTGTAATACATTTGCGACGGCACGGTGCGAATAACCACAATGGTCTTCGCTCCGCGTTTCGCCGCTTCCTGAACGGGAATCGCATCGCTGACGCCGCCATCAAGGTAATTCACGCCGTTAAGGGTAACGCCCGGGCGGTAGAAACCGGGAATAGCGCTGGATGCGCGAATGATATCCAGCCAGGTGCTACTGTCAGGGGAGAAATATTCCGGCGTGTAGTCATCCTGACGACAGGCGCACATATAGAAGGCTTTCCCTGAGTCGAAAACGCGCGCGGCATAGTCCATCGCCAGCGGCATGTGGCTCGAGGTAGAAGTAATAAGCCAGTCCAGATCGATCAGGTTGCCGCCACGCACGAAACGCACGGGATCAAAGAATTCACGGGCGGTGGTGTAACGCATGATGACCTTACGCGCATAACCGGGCTGATTGCACAGGTATGCTGACAGGTTTTGCGCCCCGGCGGATGTGCCAAGAAAAAGGTCAAAAGGGTTAAATTCAGCGCGCATGAACTCATCCAGCACGCCGGCCGTAAAAATGCCCCGCTGACCGCCTCCCTCACACACCAGAGCGAGTCGGCCTGGGCGAAATGGCGTTAACGCTAATGGCGCAATGTTACCAAGCGTTACCGGAATATATTGCCCCACCCTGCTTTCCTTTTGATTTTAGGTATTAACAAAGTAACGCAATTTTTCCCTCCCAGAAACAATGAAAGCCAGTCACGAGGACTGGCTTGATGATTCGTTTAAGAGGGAAGCTCGCGCTACGGACGTCTACGTCCCATAAACAGGCTGACGAGGAACAGAATGATACCGACGATAAAGACAATTTTCGCGGCACCCGCTGCCGTACCCGCCAGACCACCAAAGCCCAGAGCGGCGGCAATTAACGCGATAACCAGAAATATAATGCCCCAACGAAACATAAGACTCTCCTTAACCATAGTTAATGTCGACCGCTAATGTGAGCGCTCAGGATGCTCACTGGCGATATTTTCCCAGGTGCGTTCTACTTACTCCCGGCAAAACGCCGGGATTGCACATTTCAGGAATCGTTACTTAGCTTTCAGATCGTTTTTCACACTTTTGACGCCATCTACCGCTTTAGCGATACTTTCGGCCCGCTCAATTTGCGCCTGTGAATCTACGGTACCGGACAGCTGTACAACGCCATCGGTCGTTTCTACTTTCACCTTACGGGAAGGAACGATGTCGTCAGCCAGCAATTTTGCTTTGATTTCACTGGTAGTCGCGGTGTCGCCGGCATAGCCTTTCGCAGACGTGTTTTTACCGTCACGAACATGGAGTTTGTCGCTGACTGACGCAACGCCTTCTACCCCTTTCGCGACAGTTACCGCCTGTTCTGCCTGTGCCTGGCTTTCAACGAAGCCACTTAACGTCACCACTTTTTTCTCAGTTTTTACGGAGATATCGGTGCTCTTGATATCTTCGTGATCGACCAGCGCAGCTTTGACTTTCGCCGTAATAGCGCTGTCATCCATGAAATTACCGACTTTATTCATAGAGCTATCGATTTTTTGCCCTGCGTTATCGGCCGCGTTTTGCGCTTTATCGGTCGTCGTGTTTGCCGCCATTGCGGAACCACTTGCCAGAGTTGTTCCCAGCACGACAGCCAGCAGAGTTTTCGAAATCTTCAGTCTTGTCATCGTCATCGATCTATATCCTGTTGGTTTGCCCACAATTTGGGCCGTAAGCAGCAATGAAGGCCGCTTTTCCTGCTGTGGTGAATCACCAGTCTGACAAATCAATGAGTTAAGTAAATAACACTCATTCATTAGACTTAAGTCAGTAATTAATATTATGCAATGCATTATTTTCTGGATAAAAAACCACTAAACACGCATTGAATAGGATTTATACCCAGCAAGAATGTCATTACTTTGTTAAATATAGAACACAATCGCAGAAACGCTTGCGAAAGCGGTTAAAAAGTAACCATAGAAGAGGGAAATGCGGCTATTTAAGAACTTTCCGCAAGAGGCTAAAAAGACAGGTAAAGTGACGGAGCACGACGTCTGCCGCGCTCCGTAGAGAAGATTAGTGTTCGCGGGTCTGGTGGAACTGAACATCCGGGTAACGCTCACGCGCCAGGTTCAGGTTGACCATCGTTGGGGCAATATACGTCAGGTTATCGCCGCCATCGAGCGCCAGCTGTACTTCGTTTTTACGTTTGAACTCTTCAAATTTCTTCACATCGCTGCATTCCACCCAACGGGCGGTAGCGACGTTAACGGACTCATAGACCGCTTCCACGTTGTATTCGCTCTTAAGACGCGAAACGACTACATCGAACTGCAGCACACCTACTGCACCCACGATCAGATCGTTGTTAGCGATGGGGCGGAAGACCTGAACCGCACCTTCTTCTGACAACTGAACCAGCCCTTTGAGCAGCTGTTTCTGCTTCAGTGGATCTTTCAGGCGGATGCGGCGGAACAGCTCCGGTGCGAAGTTCGGAATGCCGGTGAACTTCATCATTTCACCCTGGGTGAAGGTGTCGCCAATCTGAATCGTGCCGTGGTTGTGCAGACCGATGATATCGCCCGGGTAAGCCTCTTCAACGTGTGAGCGATCGCCTGCCATAAAGGTCAACGCATCAGAAATCACCACGTCTTTGCCAAGACGCACCTGGCGAAGCTTCATGCCCTTTTCATATTTACCCGACACCACGCGCAGGAAAGCCACGCGGTCGCGATGTTTCGGGTCCATGTTGGCCTGAATTTTAAAGACGAAGCCGGAGAATTTCTCTTCCGCAGCTTCCACTTCACGGGTGTCTGTTTGACGCGGCATCGGCGCGGGCGCCCATTCCACCAGGCCATCCAGCATATGATCAACGCCAAAGTTACCCAGTGCGGTACCAAAGAAGACCGGCGTGATTTCACCTGCCAGGAACAGTTCTTTATCGAACTCGTTAGAGGCACCTTTCACTAATTCAAGCTCGTCACGTAACTGCTGAGCCAGATCTTCACCGACCGCGACGTCGAGATCCGGGCTATTGAGCCCTTTAACAATGCGTACTTCCTGGATCGTATGGCCTTTGCCGGTCTGGTAGAGATAGGTTTCATCTTTATAAAGGTGGTAAACGCCTTTGAACAACTTACCGCAGCCAATCGGCCAGGTGATCGGCGCGCAGCCGATTTTCAGCTCGTTTTCCACTTCATCCAGCAATTCCATCGGGTCGCGGATGTCACGGTCGAGTTTGTTCATAAAAGTGATGATCGGCGTATCGCGCAGGCGGGTAACTTCCATCAGCTTGCGGGTCCTGTCCTCAACGCCTTTTGCGGCATCGATAACCATCAGACAACAGTCAACCGCCGTCAACGTACGGTAGGTATCTTCAGAGAAGTCTTCGTGCCCGGGGGTATCAAGCAGGTTAACCAGACAGTGGTGGTAAGGGAACTGCATCACAGAGGTGGTAATAGAGATACCACGCTGCTTTTCCATCTCCATCCAGTCAGATTTTGCATGCTGATTAGAGCCCCGGCCTTTAACCGTACCGGCGGTCTGGATAGCCTGTCCGAACAACAACACCTTTTCTGTGATCGTGGTTTTACCGGCATCGGGGTGCGAGATGATGGCGAACGTGCGTCGCTTCGACACCTCTTGTAAATAAGGAGACAACGTCATAGTAAAATTCTTCTGTGAAAATGCGCGGCCTCGGCCACGCTATGAAATTCGAAAAATGCGGCTATTGTACTCAACGGCTGAGTGCAGACAATGAATGTTTACACAGGAGTTGCTCCAGTTCGGTTAACGATGTCACGGTCCAGGTCGGGTTGATTCCCTCGGGCAATGCGCGACCGTTAGCATTCAGCCAGCAGGTGGAAAGCCCCGCGTTTATGCCACCCAGGATATCCGATTCAGCGGTATCGCCAACCATCAACACCCGTGAGCGGTCCGGGTTTTGTGCCTGTTCCAGCGCATAATCGAAAATACGCGGATCGGGCTTAGCCACGCCGACCTGTTCAGAAATCACCAGCAAGTCAAAGTAGTCGCGAAAACCAGTACGTTCCAGACGCGTCTGCTGCAACGCGGTAAAGCCGTTGGTAATAATGCCCAGCTTCACCTTTCCTTTTAATGCCGATAAGAGCGACACCGCACCCGGCAGAGGCGCGCAAATCTCTGCCATCGCATTGAGAAACGCGTTATTCAGATCGCCAGGCGCAACGCGCAGGCGCTCCGCCCATCCCTGAAAGCGCTGATGCTGTAATTGTAGTGCGGTGATGGCACCATTCTGGTATTCCACCCACAACGGTTTGTTAATGGCCTGATAATCTTTAAAATCTTCGGCAGTAAATGTCACGCTGTAATCCAGAAACATTCGCTGCAGGCCACCAAACGAATCAAAAGTAAACAGCGTTTCGTCGGCGTCAAAAAAGATCCAGTCCCATTTCATTACATCACCTTTCATTTATTAAAGTGGCAGCGCCATGATGATGGCGTCTTCACGTCCTTGCGCTGTGGGGTAATAGTTACGGCGAATCGTCGCTTCATTAAATCCCAGGCTTTCATACAACGCGATGGCGGCGGTATTGGAGGCCCGCACTTCCAGCCACAGCGTCAACACGCCACGTTTTTCGAGTTCGCCTATCAGATGCTCAAGCAGCTGACGTCCCAGCCCCTGACGTTGCCAGGCGGGATCAACGGCAATATTAAAGAGGGTGGCTTCATCCAGCACCACCTGCGTAATGGCAAAGGCCGCCATCACGTCACCCACCCGTAAACGGTAATTAAGGTAGCGCTCGCCCTGGTTACTGGCGAAGGTCTTCTCACTCCAGGGAAACGCGTGCGCCCGGGTTTCGATCTCGTAAGCGCGGGCTAAATCAGTCGTTGTGAGGGAAGAAATCGTGTTCATAATTGCAAATTTGTCGCCATAGCGCGGCGCGTGCCGCAGGGTTGCCCCGTAGTTCATTGAGGCCAGGCGTTGCTACCTGCGCCCCCTTGAGTGCGACGGGCGATTCAATGCCCAGCCGCCAGCTGTTGCAGGTGCTGCCCGGCGGTAACATCTCTACCCTGTCAGGGGTGAGTTGTAAAACCTGGTCCGGACTGACGGCAAGCGCACGCAGTACATCGCCGACGAGCGGCTCAGTGAGTGCGGGAAGATCAGAAGCCACCATCACTAACCGGATGTGCGCGGGCAGGGAAATGGCGATTTCCCCTTGCAGCGCCGCCGGACGGCGCAGGGACCACTGGGTGATGCCCAGTTGCTGTAATTGCCAGTCGCGTCGGGAAGTCATAGCGAAACACTCCTGTCTGTCAGGCGCGCAAATATAACAAACCCGACGAATTTTCGCCATCCAGTAGATAAGGGGCATTGATGGATAAAGTCGCAGCCAACAAAGAGGCAGCATAGAGGATAACGTGTATAATCCCCGCCTAAGTTTAATGAGGAACCAACCATTCATGTCTGCTTTAACTCCGGCAAGTGAAGTCTTGCTGCGCCACAGTGACGATTTCGAACAGAGCCGCATTCTTTTTGCCGGTGATTTACAGGATGACCTGCCTGCAAGGCTGGAGTCGGTTGAAAGCCGCGCCTGGACACAACAATACCATCAGTGGCAGACACTCAGCCGTCAGATGGGCGACAAGGCCGTTTTCGGGCTGACCCTTGACGAGGCTGCCACTGGCGAGAGCGATACGCTCATTTATTACTGGCCGAAGAATAAGCCGGAAGCACAGTTTCAGTTAATGAACCTGCTGTCGCTGCTGCCGGTTGGCACGGATATTTTTGTAGTGGGTGAAAACCGCAGCGGCGTTCGCAGCGCTGAACAAATGCTGGCGGAGTTTGCGCCGCTGAATAAAGTCGACAGCGCGCGTCGCTGCGGGCTTTATCATGGACGTCTGGAAAAACAGCCAACGTTTGATGCTCAGGCATTCTGGGATGAATATCAACTGGATGGGCTGGCTATTAAAACGCTGCCGGGCGTATTTAGCCGTGACGGTCTGGATGTCGGTAGTCAGTTATTGCTCTCCACGCTGACGCCGCATACTAAAGGAAAGGTGCTGGATGTCGGCTGTGGCGCTGGCGTACTTGCAGCCGTGCTGGCCAG
Organism: Citrobacter sp. MNAZ 1397; assembly: GCF_023613995.1. Lineage (NCBI taxonomy): Bacteria > Pseudomonadati > Pseudomonadota > Gammaproteobacteria > Enterobacterales > Enterobacteriaceae > Citrobacter > Citrobacter sp. MNAZ 1397. The sequence continues at coordinate 281,178 of NZ_JAKIVH010000002.1, read as the reverse complement.
CCACTCGCCGAAAGTACGGCTCACCCTGTGTGATGTCTCTGCGCCAGCCATTGAAGCCAGCCGCGCAACCCTTGCGGCGAATGGCTTTGAAGGTGACGTATTTGCCAGCAATGTCTTCTCTGAGGTGACCGGCCGTTTCGATATGATTATCTCAAACCCGCCGTTCCATGATGGCCTGCAAACAAGCCTGGAAGCCGCGCAAACGCTGATCCGCGGCGCAGTGCGGCATCTGAACAGCGGCGGCGAGTTGCGTATCGTCGCTAACGCCTTTCTGCCCTACCCGGCAGTGCTGGACGAGACCTTTGGTTTCCACGAAGTGATCGCGCAAACCGGACGTTTTAAAGTCTACCGCACAGTGATGACTCGTCAGGCGAAACGCTAATATCTGCTCCCCGGTAGCATTTCGTTACCGGGTAATTCCGCAGCAAATTCCAGGTGTTGGTTTTTAAAGCAGTTATAAAATCGACATGCAATTAACTATTGACGAAACCTGGAAAACATCTAGAATGCGCCTCCGTGGTAACGATACTTATTGGGTATCGATGGTATGCGAAGGTGGCGGAATTGGTAGACGCGCTAGCTTCAGGTGTTAGTGTCCTTTGGATGTGGGGGTTCGAGTCCCCCCCCTCGCACCATAATCCACGTTGATATTGCTCTCACCGGGCGAAGGTGGCGGAATTGGTAGACGCGCTAGCTTCAGGTGTTAGTGTCCTTTGGATGTGGGGGTTCGAGTCCCCCCCCTCGCACCAACGAGGCGATATCAAGACCATTAAGATAGATGTGCGAAGGTGGCGGAATTGGTAGACGCGCTAGCTTCAGGTGTTAGTGTCCTTTGGATGTGGGGGTTCGAGTCCCCCCCCTCGCACCAAATATCTTATTCCCCCTGTATGACCTCTGTATTACACCATCAGCTTCAAATTCAGCATTACCAGCATTATTCCCCCGACAAGCGCAATCCCTGACGGCAGTAGAACAAAATGACGTAACCTTTTGTGATAGAGCATCGCGGGCGTGAGCAACAAACCAATGACAATCACCGAGCGCCAGGCGCCTGCGGAGAGATCCGCAAAGGCCATCATCGCGACGATTAATCCGGACAGCAAGATAGCCCATCCACTCCCCAGTGTGCGTTGCAACATGCTTTAGACTCTCACAACGATAATGATAACCAATATCATATGATAAAGTTTCTCATCTGTCAGCACACCTTAGCGAATCGGTATGAACTTTACGCATCTTCTGGTGACAGGGATTCGCGAAGGTGATAAATTAAGCACCACTTAATTAAATCTTAAAAATTGCGTTTTTTCGCGGTACTCTTTCTTCGCGTTATTTTTCACGTTGGCAACCAGTTCATTTTCATATTGCAGATTAATAACGACTTTTTTTAAATATGACACCACACTCCTGGCAATCCCTTTGTAACAAGAAATATCGCTTATCTGTGCGACTCTTTTTGTTACTGAATACCATCTCAGCCCTTTTTTCTATCGCACTGCCACTTTATAATCTGCGTGCGTTTACCTTGCCCGTATGCCTGATCCTGGTGTCAAGCCTGGCGGGCTTGCTCTGGCACTGGAAGTTTCCAAAAAAGAAAATAAATATAACGCTGATCTCATTTTTATTTGGCTGTATGTGGGCATGGCATATCATTATTAAATCCACGGAATTAAGAGATAATGATTCAACCTATCTCCTTATCGCCCTATTAAGTGTTTTATTTATTGGTTCGCTCGCTTTCTCTAATAATATCATTGCATTTATGCTGCACTCTTCGCCTGCCTTCATGGGGTGTTTTTGGTTAAGCAGCGGTGAAATAACATTGCGGATTATCTACGCGTTTGCACTCCCCATGATCGGAATTGCTATTCAGCATGTGATTCAAAAGCGCAATGATAATTTCTCACAGGCTCTGATGTATCGTCTGATGCAAGAGCGTAAAACGCTGAATGATCTAAGTATGCTGGATCCGCTCACGGGGCTCTACAACCGGCGTGGCCTGCAAAACAAGCTCGACAATCTGCTGGCGCTCGATGACGGTACCCGTTTCGTGTTACTGCTGGATATCGACCACTTCAAAGCTTATAACGATCACTACGGTCATATGATGGGCGACCAGGCATTAATTCGCGTTTCTGCCGCCATTCGTAATGCCGTGCGCTCCAGAGATATTGTCGCCCGCTTTGGTGGTGAAGAGTTTCTGATCTTATTAAACAGTGTCGACCTGGAACGTGCTCGCCTTGCGGCGGAGCGGATTCGTCAACACGTTTACGACCTGAAAATCCCGCATATGTTTAATGAGAGTGTAGCGACCAACGTCACGGTGAGTATTGGCATTGCGCCGCTGGAAGATGGCGACATCGATGACGCGCTCGATAAAGCAGATAAAGCGTTGTACGAAGCGAAACATCAGGGACGGAACAGTATTCTCGTCAGCAGTGACTTGCAGGTCGCCTGATTCGACCTGTCCAGACTGACTTTACGATAAACATCTTGCTATAGATCTGGCCTCTCGCTAGGATTGGAAATCATTATCATTTAGATTTCTATCTTTCTGACACTATGGCTTATCGTTGCGTACCCGTTAATGAATTTGTGATCCGTCGGGCGAGACTCTTCACTGAGAGTGACACTCTGGCGAATGATGTGCGCGACATCCTTGCCCGTCTGCGCCCTCATCTTCTCGATTTCATCAAGCTGAACGAGCTTCCGCCACAACAGACGCTAACCCTGATGCAATGGGCGCGACCAGACCGTTTGCAGTCACTACGGACCACTTACGCAAAGCATATCTATCTAAAGCAGCCAACGCTGTCGCAGGAAGGCAAACCATTGTTGTCATTATGGGCACAGTGGTACCTCGGCCTGATGGTGCCGCCGCTACTGGTGGCCTTATTAACGCAAAAAATCGCCGTCGATCTTTCACCTGAACACCTGCACGTCGAGTTTCATGAAACCGGCCGCGCCGCCTGCTTCTGGATGGATGTTGAGCAGGATGAGGCGCTGACAACCCAGGGCGATATCCCGCGCATTGAGGCATTAATCATCCGGGCGATGTCCCCTGTCGTCGCGGCACTGGAGGCTACAGGCGAGATCAACGGTAAGCTTATCTGGAGCAATACGGGTTATCTGATTAACTGGTGTCTGGGCGAAATGAAGCCTTTGCTGGGTGATGAGCGTGTCGCCGCACTGCGCCAGTTCTGTTTCTTCGAGAAAACGCTCTCAAACGGCAACGACAACCCTTTGTGGCGGACTGTTGTCAATCGTGATGGCGTGCTGGTCAGGCGGACCTGCTGCCAGCGATATCGCTTGCCAGATGTTCAGCAGTGCGGAGACTGCACACTAAAAAAATAGCGTCATGCGACCAGATACCCTCACACTTGTGAAGCGATGCGTCTTTATGCCCTCACCCCGGCTCCCGGTCAGCCGTCAACGCCTCATCCATTTTCAGCCGGCCCCTGTCATCGTTGTCACTGTTTTATTCTCATTAGGCGGTGTTATCGCTGTAAAACGGAATATGACCGGGGATTCCTCTGCCCACAGGGAGAGGGAGTAAATACTTAAAAAGGCAACTTTCGTTGCCTTTTTGCATTTATTTAGGCCACTTGCTGATTTTCTTCTGCGCGTTGCGCCTCTTCCGCTTCCTGTTCCAGTAACTGTTTCTCATACACTTTAAAGAACGGGTAGTAGATGATGGCGGAGATAACAGCGAGGATCACGACAAGAATCGCGGCACGGAAATCCCAGCCGAGCGCCCACGCCCCGCCAATAGGTGCAGGAGCGGTCCACGGAACAACAGAAATCACGCGACCAATCAAATCCATTTTCATCGCCGCCCAGGCAATAATGGCATTAACTAACGGTGCCAGCAGGAAAGGAATAAAGAACACCGGATTCATAACGATCGGCGTACCAAAAATAACCGGCTCATTAATATTGAACATGCTGGGGACAATGCTTAAACGACCGATAGAGCGTAAATGCACCGAGCGACTGCGCAGATAGCAGAACACCAGCCCCATAGTCGCACCGGACCCGCCAATAACGATAAAGAACGTCCAGAAGGCCTCCATAAAGATATGCGGCAACGGCGCACCCTGTGCCAGCGCCGTCTGGTTCAGCCCAAGGTTAGTCAGCCAGAACATTTGCAGCATACCAGATACAATCGCCGCCCCATGAATCCCGGCAAACCACAGTAAATGTCCGATCAGTACCGCCAGTAAAATCGCAGGCAGCGAATCCGCAGCCGAGACCAGCGGTTTGAAGAGCGCCATAATAGCTTGCGGAATCAATACATTGAATTGCGACTGAATAAGGAGGCTCAACGGATAGAGGGTCAGCACAACCACCAGCACCGGAATCAGCAGGTCAAATGAGTTTTTAATCATCGGCGGCACCTGGTCAGGCAAGCGGATGCCGATATTGTGCGCCTTGAGGAAACGCATCATCTCCACACAGTACACGGCAACCAGTATCGCGGTAAAAATCCCGGTTCCTCCAAGGCTATCTACCGGCAATGTACCATTCGTTTTGGGAGCCGCAACCAGTAAAAAGGCCATCAGCGACAGCATGGCACACATAAAGGGATCGAGCTGATGTGACTTCACATAATGCTTGCCCAGGTTATAGGCGATAGCCGCGCAGATGTAGATAGACATAATGCCCATCGTCATATCGAACGGCGTCAAAATACGACCTTCATACTGCTTTGCCAGATCGAGCCACGCACGCGCGAAGCCCCACGTCGTGTCCGGCGAAAATGGCGGGTAGGCGAAGACCAACAGGAATGAACCGACTATCATAAACGGCATGGCAGAAATGAAACCATCACGGATGGCCATGACATGACGCTGGGAAGAAATTCGCCCGGCTATAGGGCTGACGTAGTTTTCGATGAAGCGAAAAATCACGTTAAACAATGCATGATTGGCAGACATAGCGGCTCTCCTGTCAGTCTATATAATTCAGCGCAACAGCGAATGTTCTGCCGTGCAGCAATCCATTTTTAGGGTTTAAGACCATGCTGGTTAACGAACCAGCATTACAGCGAAGCAGGATACGTTTCATAGACGGCTCTTATTGATTATCGGGACAGAGGAAGTGACAAAATCAGTATTAACCCCGATGAAAAACACTGCAACCGGTTACTGTAACCGGTTTCCGCGATTGTGAAGGTGATCGTGAAACGCGTGGTAACGGGATTGTTTTGACAAGATATTTACAGGGTTCACAGGGTTGTGACAGATTATTGAAGGTTATGTTCAGGAGAAGAAAATGAGTTTGCAGTCTGTCAGGCAATTTTTTGCCGAACACGCCCCCGATATTGACATCATCGAGCTCAACCAAAGTACCGCAACCGTCGCACTGGCTGCTGCCGCCCATAATGTTGAACCCGGTCAGATAGCCAAAACGTTATCTCTCAAAATCAAAAACGACGTGGTGCTCGTTGTCGCGAAAGGCGATGCCCGTCTGGATAATAAAAAGCTAAAGTCCACTTTCGGCGCAAAAGCGAGAATGCTCAGCAGCGATGAAGTGGTGACTCTTACCGGTCATCCGGTTGGCGGTGTCTGCCCGTTCGGGCTGGAAAACCCGTTGGCCGTTTATTGTGATGTTTCATTGAAACACTACGCAGAAGTCCTCCCGGCCGCGGGTGCAATCCATAGCGCAGTGCGTATTTCCCCGGAACGCATGGCGCAATTAACGGACGCAAAATGGATTGATGTTTGTGAGTAACCGGAACAGTGCCAGGGGGTTAACCTGGCACTTAATATGCTGACTATGCTGCAGATTGGGGCCCTTTCAATGCGGCAGCCGCAGGAACCCAGGTTAAAATATCTGCTGCATTCAGCAGTCCTACATCAGAATTCACCCCTAACTTAGCCATGGCGTTAAATTTATGCGCCCGGATAGTCTTGATGTTACGTTCCAGTTGTACAGCGATCTCTGGCATCGACAGGCCACGCGTCATGCATTGCAAAATGGCGCGCTCGGTCGGACTCAACGTGCGATTTTGGCTGACATACCAGTGATTAACCACGTTCTCGTTAACACGGCGGGTCTCCCCCAACAGAGTACCAATGTGTCCAAGTAAAATGGGCAATGAAGCCGATTTACTTAAAACCCCGTGCAATCGTGACGGAGAAAGGCGACTGACAAGGCGTGCTTCACGGTCATCATCCGCCAGTACGATCCGCTGAATGCCTGGATTTGTCAGCGACAAGGCATGTAAGCAAAGCAGACATTCCCGACGCAGTTCTCGCATACTTGATAGCGAATAAATCACTGAAAAGAAAAATGTCTTTTTCTGCGCTTCGACAAATGCTTTGTGACTGTTAAAAAAATGAAAGTGATATGATTTCATGACTGGCGATGCGAATAAATGGCGCAGACCAGCCTCACTCATCATGCATCTCTCGATGATGGCAACATGTTTTTTCCCGGCACTGATTTCCATTCTGATTGCTCTCCATACGCCGACACAAGATTCAGCTCTTTAGCACCCTGCGCGCTATTAATCCATGCGTACATTTCCGCGTTGCTCCGTAATGACAGTCGACGCATGGCGCTGTTTTTTTGCGCGCTAATCGTTTTATTGCTTTTTTTAAGCAGCATCGCAATTTGATTAATACCCCACCCTTTACCTAACAGACGGAATACCTTTCGCTCAGAAAGCGTTAATGACTCCAGCTTATTAACAGCCTCTTCTGCATCGAAAAAATCTGCTGATAATAAAGTCTGACTAATTCTTTCTGCGCTTTCATCACCAGCACGAATAGCCTTTATGACACCGTCCACCGGTTCTCTGTCTGAAAGTAAGGTGCTACAAGGACGCATCAGCAATTCAACAGCCATGGGATAAATCGTACGTGAAACAAAGAATATCCAATGAATATCAGTATATTGAGAAAGAAGGGAATAATATTGTTCACAGGCATTGCGCATCTGACGCTGTTCACCCGAAAGATCAGCGATGACCAGTGAGGCGCGGCGTAACTGTAATAGTGTTATCTCTTCTAAAGAACGACAATACGTTAATTCATATTCGGGGAAATGGCGCTCCAGAATATCCCCCAGACCAACAGTCATGACGGGAATTTTGCTGACAACTATTCCATATTTACAGCTTCTCGATAACATGTAACCTCCGCATCCATTCGCGAGCCTTATAAAATAAGTAATGTGAATATTTACTAATAACGCCAACCACCGTGTCAGCGGAAACTACCTATTAATAAATATCAAATGAAAATATGACGAGAGTGTTTGTCAATATTCGGTTGTAACAATTAGTGATTATAAAAACAGCTTAATGGGGTGTCAATATATCTTACAGGCCAATAATGATACCTGGTACGTACTCTTTAAAAGACAAAAAGAGAAACAGAAATTAATTAATCATAAAATATATATTTATTTAAAAGAAATACACCGACGAAATGAATCTGTCTTTTTGCCTCTCATACAGCGTAGGTTTCCCTTTCCCTTACGGTAAGGGCGCACAATCCTGCCAGTAACCGGCAAAACCGTACCATTTTGTGATTTATTGCACGGATCTTGATCTATCACCACGCCAAATACAGGGCTTCCTGTGTTAAAAATTACTTTTCGCGCCACGCCTTGTGGGCCTTGTGCAACATTACCAGAGCTATCATGCAAGAAGACCAGTCAACACAACGCGCCATTACACGTTTGTGTATCCAGTGCGGCCTTTTATTATTGCAACACGGTGCAGAAAGCGCACTGGTAGAAGAATTATCCACGCGTCTGGGACTGGCACTGGGCATGGATAGCGTCGAAAGCTCTATCTCATCAAACGCCATTGTGCTGACGACCATTAAAGATGGTCAGTGTCTGACGTCGACGCGAAAAAACAGCGATCGCGGCATCAACATGCATGTGGTGACGGAAGTACAGCATATCGTCATCATGGCGGAGCACCGGCTGTTGGACGCTCACGATGTCGAAAAGCGCTTCTCGCAGGTCAAACCGCTGCGTTACCCGCGCTGGCTGGTCACCCTGATGGTTGGCCTGTCCTGTGCCTGCTTTTGTCGGCTGAATAATGGCGGCTGGGATGGCGCGTTTATCACCTTCTGCGCCAGCAGTGTGGCGATGTATGTCCGACTGGTGCTGGCAAACCGTCATATGCACCCGCAAATAAATTTTTGTATCACGGCGTTCGTGGCAACCACAATTTCCGGGCTTATGCTCACGTTGCCCGTTTTCCTGCATACCTCCACGGTCGCCATGGCAGCAAGTGTTTTATTGCTGGTCCCCGGCTTCCCGCTGATCAATGCCGTCGCAGATATGTTTAAAGGCCATATCAATACAGGCCTCGCTCGCTGGGCTATCGCCAGCCTGTTAACTCTCGCCACCTGTATTGGTGTTGTGTTGGCTATGACCATGTGGGGACTACGCGGATGGATGTAATCTGGTTTTTACTTAATCTGATCCAGGATATGGTGCTGGCCGCCATCCCGGCCGTGGGTTTTGCAATGGTGTTTAATGTCCCGCATCGCGCGCTGCCCTGGTGTGCACTGCTGGGCGCAATCGGTCACGGTACGCGCTTCGCCATGGTTTATTGGGGCTTTAACATCGAGTGGTCGACATTTATCGCCTCCATGTTGGTAGGCAGTATTGGGATACGCTGGTCACGCTGGTATCTCGCGCATCCCAAAGTCTTTACGGTTGCCGCAGTGATTCCCATGTTTCCTGGGATATCAGCCTATACCGCGATGATCTCCGCCGTGAAGATCAGCCATCTCGGGTATAACGAAGATCTGATGATTCTTTTGCTGACCAATTTTCTCAAAGCGTCATCGATTGTCGGCGCGCTGTCTATCGGCCTGTCGATCCCAGGACTGTGGATTTACCGCAAACGCCCACGTGTGTGAAATTTGAGTTATTTCTTTGCCATGGTGATAATTCCCCGAACCGATTGTGACTGACCAGGAGCGGATGTGGAACACCATGACATTTATTCACCGGACAGTTTTGACGATACCCGGGTGAAGGACAAAATTTTCCTCAGCGCAATTACCCTGTTTGCAGAATATGGGCTCAATGGCGCCCGCATGGAGCAAATCGCGGAAAAAGCCGGCACAACAAAGCGTATGGTGGTGTACCACTATAAAACCAAAGAAAACCTCTATCTGCAGGTTCTTGAGTATGTTTATGCTGCCATTCGCGCCAATGAAAAATCCCTCGAACTCGCCGCTCAGCCACCGGTCGAAGCGCTGGTACAGCTGGTAGAGAGTAATTTTGATTACCACGCCGACCACCCGGATTTTATTCGCATCATCTGCATGGAGAACATGCAGCGTGGCCGTTTCATCCAGCAATCGACCTGGCTGCGTGAGGTCAATCTCAGCGCCCTGACGCTGCTGGAAGATATTTTGCGGCGCGGCCAGCAAAAGCTGCTATTCAACCAAAGCGTCTGCGCACGCGATCTTCATCGGCTGATCAGTAGCTTTAGTTTTCATTACGTTGCCAATAGTTATTCGTTCTCTATGCTCTTCGAAGCGGACGAAGATCAGCAGCAGCAGCGTCAGCACTATCGACAAATGGCGGTACAAGTTGTGTTGCGTTATATCTGCCCCTAAAAAAATAACTTGCAATTAAATCGTGCGCTATCTATATTCAAAAACATGAAAACGAAATCAACTCCGCCCGCGAATGCGCAGCTCGCGTTAGATAACCAGTTTTGTTTTGCGTTGTACTCAACAAACCTGGCGCTGCACAAGCTGTATCGGCAGCTACTGGCACCGATGAATCTGACCTACCCACAGTACCTGGTGATGCTGGTGTTGTGGGAACAAGATGACGTCACGGTGTCAGAGATTGGTGAACGCTTATTTCTGGATTCGGCAACCCTCACTCCGCTGTTGAAGCGGCTGGAAAGCGCCGGGTTCATTGTTCGCCAACGCTCCCGCCAGGATGAACGCCAGGTCGTCATCACCCTGAGCGAGGCAGGTCGGGAATTGCAACAACAGGCAAAAGCGATACCGAATGCGGTCATGTGTTCGTTCGAATGTGACCACAAGCATTTGATGGAGCTAAAGCAGCAGCTCGAAGTATTGCGCAAACAGTTTCAGCAAGCATAAGCCCGACTGTGGACGGTTTTATGCGCCCATATATATAGCGCGCTATTTTATAGCAAACGATAATTACGAAAAGGAACCTGTTATGTCTTTAGAAAAAGTGATTTATACCGCCAAAGCCAAAGCCACTGGTGGCCGTGAAGGTCGCGCAACCTCTTCTGACGGGGTACTGGACGTCAAACTGGGTTTACCGAAAGAGATGGGTGGCGCAGGCGGTGAAGTCACCAACCCGGAACAACTGTTTGCCGCAGGTTATTCAGCCTGTTTCCTGGGTGCGATGAAGTTCGTCTCTGGTCGCGACAAAATCGCTATTGCAAAAGACGCCTTTATCGAAGCAGAAGTGGGTATCGGTCCGCTCCCGACCGGCTTTGGGATTGAGGTCAAACTCAATATCCACCTGGAAGGAATGGACGCCGCAGAGGCGAAGAAACTGGTCGATGCCGCACATATTGTCTGCCCTTATTCTAACGCCACTCGTGGCAACGTCGATGTTACGTTAAACATCATCGCGTAATACTAAGCCGGACGGGCATTAGCCAAAGATCCGGCAGCCAGCACCATTGGGAAAACACACAGCCGGGGCAACCCGGCTTTTTCGTCTCTGCTCCCCCCGCCTTCCACTGTGTTACTATGTGTCATTATGTCTGCGAAAATCTTCGCAGAACGTCTTTCTGTTGTTGCCCTGTTTGAGAACGCGCTATGTCTTCCAGAATTCTGACTTCTACCGTTATCGGCATTGATGATTTTATGCGCGATCATGAAAGCGTTCTGGCACGAACGGAAGGGGGCGCAGTCGCTGTTTTTGCTAATAACAGCCCTGCGTTTTACGCTATTACCCCCGAACGTCTGGCAGAATTGCTGGCGCTGGAATCACGTCTGGCGCGCCCGGCCAGTGATATCACGCTGGATAATCAATTTTACGAAGAGCCGGCCGCCACGCTGGTAAATGTCCCAATGGGGAAATTTGCCATGTATGCCGGCTGGCAGCCAGATGCGGATTTTCAGCGTCTTGCGGCGCTTTGGGGCATCGCCCTTGACCAGCCCGTTGCGCCGGAAGAACTGGCGGCTTTTATTGCTTACTGGCAAGCCGAAGGGAAAGTGTTCCACCATGTACAGTGGCAGCAAAAATTGGCGCGAAGCATCCAGATAAATCGCGCCAACCAGGGCGGCGCGGCGAAACGCGACATTAACGCGATTTCCCAGCCTGACAGCCAAATTCCACCAGGTTTTAGAGGATAACGATGAAAAACGTCGCTGAACTGATGAAACGTCTGCAACGGATGATGCCTGCCAATACTCAGCCCGCGTTTAAAAACGGCGAGGAACTCATGGCCTGGCAGAAGGAGCAGGGCAAGATCCGCGCCGCCGCGATTGCCCGCGAAAATCGGGCGATGAAAATGCAGCGCACCTTTAATCGCTCAGGTATCCGTCCGCTTCACCAGAATTGTTCTTTTGATAATTACAAAGTGGAATGCGAAGGCCAGATGCGTGCGCTGAGCCAGGCGCGGCAGTATGTGGCTGAATTTGATGGAAACATTGCCAGCTTTATCTTCTCCGGCAAACCGGGTACCGGTAAAAACCACCTCGCGGCCGCTATCTGCAATGAACTGCTACTGCATGGCAAATCCGTGTTGATCATCACGGTCGCTGACATCATGTCCGCCATGAAAGAGACTTTTGGTAACCGCGATAACAGCGAAGAACAGCTACTGAACGATCTTAGCAGCGTGGATCTGTTGGTTATCGATGAGATTGGCATGCAAACCGAATCACGCTACGAAAAAGTGATCATTAATCAGATTGTCGATCGTCGTTCTTCCTCAAAACGCCCGACAGGTATGCTCACCAACAGCAATCTGGAAGAGATGAATAAGCTATTGGGTGAACGCGTCATGGACAGGATGCGCCTGGGCAACAGTTTGTGGGTCATCTTTAACTGGGACAGCTACCGTAGCCGCGTTACCGGCAAAGAGTATTGAGAGTTTTCCCCTCCTTAATCCGGACGCCTGCTGGTGTATAATGTGCGCTTTCAGGCTACCCCCAGGATTACGCCATGTCCTTTGCTAAACACCTCCTCTGCGTCGCTTTCGCCAGCGGCGCATTTTTCACTCACGCGAGTTACGCCGCGTCCTGGCAGGAAAATCTTTCCAGTGCCGCCAGTCAGCTTAGTCAGCAGAGCGGTTCCGGTGCAGGTCAGCAGCAAGGCGGTATGTCTCTGTCTTCACTGACGGGCCTGCTTAATGGCGGTAATCAGTCACTAAGCGCGAGCACCATGAATAATGCAGCAGGCGTAATGTCTTACTGCGCCAAACATAAGCTCGCCTCGCTGACTAACACCGATAACATCAAAAATCAGGTACTGGATAAGCTTGGCCTGAGTACTCAGACAGAGCAACAGAAAGACCCCAACTATCTCGAAGGCCTGCAGGGGATGTTAAACACCAAAAACGGCGAGCAGCTCAATCTGAATAATATTGGCAGCACGCCGCTGGCAGAGAAAGTGAAAACCAAAGCCTGTGATATTGTCCTGAAACAGGGCGTAAATTTTCTCTCCTGAGGCACATAACGTCGCGTTTGCCACCCCAAGGCCGCAGGCGCGACGCCTTCCTTGTTTACCTGCCAGCCTCCTCTCCCCATAGAGAAAGCGGCAGCGGTCATACTTAAATCTTTCTAAACCAATTCCGAATAAATCTGTATAAAGATGACACTACAATTGCAGCTACATGACATCGCAATTAAATTGTAGCCCTAAAGGATTTCTGCCAGCAGGATGCTGGTGTCGCAGAGGAATGACGGTTGTCCGAGTTACTTTCTATTGTTTTATTTCTCGCGTCCGTGGCGATTTACGCCTCTAAAGCGGGCCGTAATACCTGGTGGTTCACTGCAATATTGCTGGTGTTGGGTTTCTTTGTGCTGTTAAACATCACCCTTTACGCCAGTAACTACTTCACTGGCGATGGGATCAATGATGCGGTTATCTACACGCTGACCAATAGCCTGACAGGCGCGGGGGTGCGTAAATACCTGCTGCCAGGTGCGGCCCTGGTTCTCGCACTGGCTGCGGTTTTTGGCGTGCTGGGCTGGGTGCTGCGCCGCCGTCGCCATCGCCCTTATCACTTTGGTTATAGCCTGCTGGCGCTGTTGCTGGCACTCGGCTCCGTGGACGCAAGCCCGGCATTTCATCAAATTACTGAGCTCGTTAAATCACAATCCCGCGAAGGCGATCCTGATTTTGCAGAATATTATCGTGAACCGGCGAAAAAGATCCCGAATCCGAAGCTGAACCTGGTCTATATCTACGGCGAGAGTCTGGAACGCACCTATTTTGATGATGACGCGTTTCCTGGCCTGACCCCTGAACTGGGCGCATTAAAAGAAGAAGGTCTGGATTTTTCGCAAACGGAACAGTTGCCCGGTACGGACTACACCATTGCCGGCATGGTCGCCTCACAGTGTGGGATCCCACTGTTTGCGCCGTTTGAAGGTAACGCATCTGCGTCTGTTTCCAGCTTTTTCCCGCAAAACATCTGTCTTGGCGACATCCTGAAAAACTCCGGCTACCAGAACTATTTTGTGCAGGGCGCAAACCTGCGTTTTGCCGGTAAAGATGTGTTCCTTAAATCGCATGGCTTTGATCATCTGGTCGGCGCAGAAGAGTTAAAAGGTGAAGTGAACGACCCTAAATACCGCAATGACTGGGGCTTCTACGACGACACCGTACTGGATGAAGTATGGAAAAAGTACGAGGCGCTTTCGCGTTCCGGGCAGCGTTTCTCATTATTTGCGTTAACTGTCGATACCCACCACCCGGACGGTTTTATCTCCCGAACCTGTGGGCGTAAAAGCTATAGCTACGAGGGTAAACCAAATCAGTCGTTTAGCGCCGTGACCTGTAGCCAACAGCATATCGCCGCGCTGATTAACAAAATAAAAGCCTCACCCTGGTTTAAAGATACGGTCATTGTGGTCTCCTCCGACCATCTGGCCATGAACAATACGGCGTGGAAATACCTGAATAAAGAGGACCGTAAGAATCTGTTTTTCGTTCTGCGCGGCGATGATCCACAGCAGGACACGCTGGCAGTGAAGCGCAGCACCATGGATAACGGCGCCACGGTGCTGGATATTCTCGGTGGCGATAACTACCTCGGTCTTGGGCGTAGCAGCCTGTCAGGGCAGTCGCTTTCCGGCGAATTCCTCAATATGAAAGAGAAAATTGTCGCCTGGAAGCCCGATATCATTCGCCTGTGGAATTTCCCGAAACAGATGAAGGACTTCACCATCGATCGCGATAAAAAGATGATTGCTTTCTCCGGCAGCAATTTCCGCCTTCCGCTGCTGGTACGTGTGTCATCAAAACGCATCGAGCCTATCCCGGAAAGCGAATACTCCGCGCCGCTGCGTTTCCAGCTCGCCGATTTCGCCCCACGCGATAACTTTGTCTGGATTGATCAATGCTACAAAATGGCCCGCCTGTGGGCGCCGGAGCTGGTGCTTTCCACCGACTGGTGCGTATCGCAGGGGCAGCTTGGCGGTGAGCAGAAGGTCCAGGCGGTCGATAAAGAACAGTGGAAAGGAAAAACGGCGTTCAAAGACACCATCATCAGCACCGACCGTTACAAGCAAAATGTGGATATGCTGAAAATTGTCGATGACGACATCCGCTACAAAGCCGACAGCTTTGTCTTCAACGTCGCGGGTGCACCAGAGGAAGTGAAAAAATTCAGCGGCATTTCCCGCCCGGAAAGCTGGGGACGCTGGTCGAATGCGCAGCTCGGCAACGAAGTCGAAATAGAGTTTAACGACCCGCTGCCACAATCTTTTGATCTGGTGATCACTGCAAAGGCTTATGGCGCAAACGCCAATCGCCCTATTCCGGTAAGAGTAGGCGACGAGGAACAAACGCTGATGCTGGGCAACGATGTTTCCACCACCACATTGCGTTTCAACAATCCGACACGCAGTAATACGCTGGTGATTGTGCCGCCGGAACCCGAATCCACCAATGAGGGGAACATTCTCGGCCACTCCCCGCGCAAGCTTGGTATCGGGATGGTAGAGATCAAAGTTGTTGAAAGGGCAGGATAAAAAAATGCGCCCGAACTGGCCTGGGCGCTGAATAGCAATTGTTAGTGCTGCCTGTCTTTGCAAGGTACTTTCGCGGGCGGATGCCCCCGTGACAGCCGCCGCCTCAACTCACCCCATCTGCGTGCCGAAAGGCACTCAGAAATGAATAACTCCTTTGATTAATTCACGATTGTTGATCACCTGCTGTTCGTAGATTTCCGCCAGTGCGTGAAACTCGTAGCGATGTGTCAGCATCATTTGTGCCGTGATCTTCCCTTCCGCCATCAAACGCCCGACTTTGGCAAAATCCTCCTCCGTCGCGTTACGGCTCCCCATCATGGTGGTCTCTTTTTTGTGGAATTCCGGATCGGAAAATTGCAAATTCCCTTTAAACAAACCGACAAACGTGATGCTGCCGCCGTGGCGAATCAGGTTCACCGTGTTATTCATCGCCTGCGGATTACCCGTGGCATCGATCACCTTCTGCGCTAACGAACCGCCAAAAGCGGCACGCAAACTGGCGTCAAAATCCGCAGCAGACGGATCGAGAGTCGTTAAGCCCAGAAATGTATCGACATGCGCACGACGTGCCGCGCTGGTATCAGCCACCACGACCTGCGCCCCGTCCGCTTTAGCAATGGCCGCCGCTCCCAGGCCAATTGGCCCCGCCCCCACGACCAATACCTGTTCACCCGGCAGGATCGCTGCACGGCGTACCGCATGGGCACTGATCGCATAAGGCTCGATCAATGCGGCAGCGTACGGATCAATCCCGTCAGTCACCAGCAGGCTATTCGCCGGCACGCTTAAAAACTCACTAAAACCGCCATCCTGATGTACGCCGATCACGGAGATGTTCTCGCAGCAGTTGGTGCGCCCACTACGGCAAGCCGGACATTTACGGCAGGAAACGTAAGGAATAACCACAACCTGCTGACCATTATGCAAATGATTTATATTTTTCCCCAGCCCAACAATTTCACCACATATTTCATGGCCTAATACTCGTGGGTAACTAAAAAAAGGTTGATTACCTCCCCAGGCATGAATATCTGTCCCACATATCCCTACTGTTTTTAATTTTATTAACGCTTCATCATTGCCAGGCTTTGGAATTTCACGTTTTTCCCAAGTCATTACTTTTGGCTCCTGACATACCAGGACATTCATTGTGGTCATTGTTCATTCTCCCGTGTTTCTTGTTGCACCAGATATCGGGGAAAAGGAGAATTAAAACGGAATCGTCGCGCTGAATTGTGAAACTCAGCCCATAAAAATGTTTTAAATAGGTTTTTAATAATAAAAAACAGGAGATAACGATGAGCCGTTCGCAAAATTTACGCCATAACGTGATTAACCAGGTGATTGACGATATAGCGCGCGGCCATATTCCCTCCCCGCTACCCACACAAAACGCGCTGGCGGAAATGTATAACATCAGCCGCACAACCGTACGGCACCTGCTGTCGCATCTGTGCGAATGCGGAGTCCTGGTCAAGTCTGCCGGCGCCTGGTGTATTGTCCGCAAACCCACGCAGGAAGACGGCTTCAACTGCATCAGCGCACCGCTGGCCGAGCAAAACCGTATTTTTGAGCAAGCCTTCTTCACCATGATTAACCAGCGCCAGCTGCGCGCCGGCGAATCTTTTTCCGAGCTACAACTGGCGCGTGAGGCAGGTGTCAGCCCGGTAGTTGTGCGGGAATATTTGCTCAAATTTGGGCGTTACAATCTGATTGAGAATGAAAAACGCGGCCAGTGGAGCATGAAGCAGTTCGATCAACGTTACGCTGAACAGCTTTTTGAACTGCGGGAAATGCTGGAAACCCATGCCCTGCAACACTTCCTGAACCTGCCTGCGGATGACCCGCGCTGGCTGAGCGCCAGAACGCTGCTTGAACGCCACCGCATGCTTCGCGATAGCATCGGCGACAACTTTCGCATGTTTTCGCAACTGGATCGGGACTTCCACGCGCTATTGCTTTCCGCCGCTGATAATATCTTTTTCAATCAATCGCTTGAAATTATCTCTGTTATATTCCATTTCCATTATCAGTGGGATGAAAGTGACCTGAAACAGCGTAATATTATCGCCATTGATGAACATATGACCATTCTCAGCGCCCTGCTGTGCCGCAGCGACCTCGATGCCACGTGCGCGTTGCGCAACCATCTGCATACCGCTAAAGAATCCATGATCCGTTCAATTCAGCAATCCCTTTCCGCTCACTATTAAGTACCAATTAAAAACAGCAAATTTCAATCCGGAGCACGCTTCTGCTAAAAGGCGCAGAAATAAAAATAATACCGCTTCTATTCTCTGAATGAGTCGACTGAATTAGCTGGATGTAAGTGAGTGGTGTCAGATTTATTAATCTGGTATCGGGATTGATATTTTCTCCTTCGTTGAAAAATCACGCAGGGAGATAAGTGACATTTTTGGAGTCAGGCGTGGAAAAAAACGATATTACCCTCGACCCACGGACAACGTTTGATAAAACAACCGAAGCGGATATTCCTGTTCCGCCAGAGGGTTTATTAAAACGTAGCGCCAGAATTAAGCGAATTCAAACCACCGCGATGCTTTTATTATTTTTTGCTGCGGTTATCAATTACCTCGACAGAAGTTCGTTATCGGTCGCGAATTTAACCATTCGCCAGGAATTAGGCCTGAGTGCCACCGAAATTGGCGCCCTGCTTTCCGTATTTTCATTGGCTTATGGTATTGGGCAGCTTCCGTGTGGCCCTCTGCTTGACCGCAAAGGCCCGCGCATCATGCTCGGCCTGGGCATGTTCTTCTGGTCGCTGTTCCAGGCGCTTTCCGGCATGGTGCACAGCTTCACTCAATTCGTGCTGGTACGTATCGGCATGGGGTTGGGTGAAGCGCCAATGAACCCATGCGGTGTGAAAGTGATCAACGACTGGTTCAACATTAAAGAGCGCGGTCGCCCAATGGGCTTTTTTAACGCCGCATCAACCATTGGCGTCGCCATTAGCCCGCCCATTCTTGCCGCAATGATGTTAATGATCGGCTGGCGCGGCATGTTTATCGTTATCGGCGTGCTCGGGATCTTTCTCGCCATTGGCTGGTACATGCTCTACCGCAACCGCGAAGATTTGCAGCTAACCGGCGTTGAACAGGCCTATCTGAATGCTGGCAGTGTCAACGTTCGTCGCGATCCGCTGAGTTTCGCAGAATGGCGCAGCCTGTTTCGTAACCGAACGATGTGGGGGATGATGCTTGGCTTTAGCGGTATCAACTACACCGCCTGGCTCTACCTTGCCTGGCTGCCTGGCTACCTGCAAACCTCTTACAATCTCGATTTGAAAAGCACCGGCATGATGGCAGCAATCCCTTTCCTGTTTGGCGCTGCCGGGATGCTGACCAACGGGTATATCACCGACTGGCTGGTCAGGCGTGGCATGGCGCCGATCAAAAGCCGCAAAATCAGTATCATCACCGGGATGCTCTGTTCCGCCGCCTTTACTTTCGTCGTACCTGAGGCCACGACGTCGTTGGCCGCAGTCTTGCTGATTGGCATGGCGCTGTTCTGTATCCACTTTGCGGGAACATCATGCTGGGGATTGATTCACGTCGCGGTGGCATCAAGGATGACGGCCTCGGTGGGCAGTATCCAGAACTTCGCGAGCTTTATCTGCGCCTCGTTTGCACCGATCGTGACCGGGTTTATCGTCGATACCACCCAGTCATTCCGCCTGGCGCTGATTATCTGCGGCTGTGTGACGGTGCTGGGAGCAATTGCTTATGTTGTGCTGGTTCGCCAACCGATCAGCGATCCGAAGCAACACGCATGAACAAACCGGGCGATCACAGCATCGCCCGCATTTCAAACTGGCTAATCTCCATCACCGAATACCCCGCTGACGAAAACAGCGGGGTGAAGGATTCCGGCACCGCCACGCTGGTAGTCAGGCCAGGAAAGTGATGATTGAGAGTCATCAGCATCTCGCGGGCAAAGCCTTTGCGGCGGTACTCCGGTTCAACATAGAGAAAGCGCAGTTGCGGTTTGTCTGTCAGGGTCGCGACGATGGCATACGCATGTTTGCGATATTCAAATGCCCGGCACGGCAACGACACCACAGAGAGCGGGTCGACCAGCCACGGCAGCGACCCCTTTACTTCCCCCACCGACCGCCAGACCACCTCAAGCGGATTAATCTCACGCAGCAAATTATCGCCAATGCCGGGACGCGCATCGCCCTGAAAACCGTATAATCCCTGGCGAATCTCAAAGCCGAGTGAACGATAAAGCCCAACGCCCGCCAGGTTATCCTGAATCACCTCCAGCCACATTTGCCGCACGCCTTTCGCCCGCAAATCCTGCAACAGCGGAGCCAGTAGCTTTTTGCCGTAGCCTTTCCCGCGATAAGGCGGAATCAGGGAAAAAGCCCCCAGCCTTGCCGATTCGCCGCGCCGGGTAATAATCGCTGCCGCCACCCGCATGTCGTCATTCCACCAGATGCAGGAGTCCGTCAGGCTGATATCCTCCGCGCCAAAACGTTGCGCAAAGCGCTCGGGGGGAAGCGAAAAAGGGACACTGTAGCCTTCAAAGCACTCGCCTAAAAAAGCAGAAAGCTGCTCGCTACTGTAGTGAAGGGCAGAAATGGCGGTCAGGTTCATCGTGCTTCTCCGGGGGAAAAAACCAAGGATAGCACGATGAAAAAAGATAAAGTGCGCCCCGCGTCAGCAGGGCGCGAGGTTTATCAGAAGGTTTCCCAGTTTTCGTCGCCGACCGCCGCTTTACGCGACATTGGGCTTGCGGATGGGGTTTTCAGCGTGGATGCGACAACCGGTGCTTCGCGGGATACGCGACGGGTACGGAACACGGCAACCGCCTGCGTCAGACGACTGGCCTGTTCTTCCAGCGCGGCTGCCGCAGCGGCAGATTCTTCTACCAGTGAGGCGTTCTGCTGGGTCACACGGTCCATTTCAGCTACAGCCAGGCCCACCTGATCGATACCACGGCTCTGCTCATCGGAGGCAGAGGCGATTTCGCCCATGATGTCGGTGACGCGGGTTACCGCACTGACAATCTCGTCCATCGTTTCACCGGCGCTTTCTACCAGCGTAGAGCCCAGCTCGACACGACCGACAGAGTCTTCAATCAGACTCTTGATTTCACGCGCCGCCTGCGCACTGCGCTGGGCCAGGTTACGGACTTCCCCTGCCACTACCGCAAAGCCACGCCCCTGCTCACCAGCACGTGCGGCTTCTACCGCGGCGTTCAGCGCCAGGATGTTGGTCTGGAAGGCAATACCATCGATCACGCTGATAATATCGGCAATTTTCTGCGAACTGGCGGTAATATCACGCATTGTCTGCACAACATTGTCCACCACTTTACCGCCTTTCTGCGCGGTATCGGATGCGCTCTTAGCCAGATGACTGGCCTGACGGGCGTTTTCGGCGTTTTGTTTTACCGTTGCGGTCAGTTCTTCCATACTGGCGGCAGTCTCTTCCAGCGAAGCGGCCTGCTGTTCAGTACGGGAGGAGAGGTCGTTGTTACCCGCCGAAATTTCGCTCGCGCCGCTGTAAATGGCATCAGCGCCGTTACGGACATCGCCCACGGTGCGCACCAGTTCAGACTGCATATGACGAAGGCTGGAGGCCAGTTGGCCCATTTCGTTGCTACCGTGTACATCGATAGTCTGTTCCAGATCGCCACCGGCAATATGGCGGATGTTTTCAATCAGATGATTCATCGGACCGATAACGCCACGCTTAATGCCGAGCCATACGGCGACAATCACCACCAGCACAACCAGCAGGACACTGATAATTATCCATACGGCCGTCGAGTAAGAACCATTGCTCTCTTCTACCGCGATAGCATACAGACGATCGTTTTGCTGCAAGTAGTCAAGATACGGCTTCTCAAAGGCGTCCTGATAGCCCTGAGTCGGCTGATCAAAGAACTCATTGATTTTGCCTGCACCCAGCAACTGAATCAGCTCAGCGAGTGCATTGTGGTAAATATCATAAGTACGATTGATTTCCGCTGCCGCCGCCTCATTCTGACGTGGGTCGCGAGGTAAAGCCTGATACTCTTTCCAGTGCGTTTCTGCCTGTTTTAACGAGGTGCTGGCGATCTGCATCAGATCGTTCACCGTTGCACCGCTGCCGATCTGATTCTGATCCATCATGTAACGGATCCCAGCGCGGTTCAGCGTGTTACGGGTCTGCAAAAGCGCCACCCAACTGGCGTTAAGCGTGGATTGTTGCTGACGGATTGTCTGCAACACAGTGAAGTTTTCTTTGTCGTGCTTAAGTGCGTTAAAGAATAAGCCGCCAGATGTGAGCTGCAAAAGACCAAAAAGTCCCAGTACAAAAAGTAAACTGGTGACAAGTTTCATACGATTCAACATGTTTTCTATCTTCCATTAGCCAGGTAACAGATTTTCGGCCCGACCAGAGAAAACTTTAAAGGAAATCATGCTGAAACGCGCTGATATCATTAACATTATAGTAACATATGCGGACAGTCTCTCTTCCTGCGACCTGTCGGCCATGCCTGCAGCAAGTGATCCTTATCACATATTTTCAGCCGCTTAGCGCCGTATAAAACCGCTTATCCGCTTAGTTGACCGCTTACCCCGCTATTCATACCACTCAGTCAGATCGCGCCCTTTTTACGCTTGTAATTTGCCATGATCAGCACCAGCAAGGCCGTCTTTCAACACATCAACTCCGATTTCATTTTCTTGATAATCAGGTCTGACATGGATACTAAAAAGCTATTCAAACATATACCCTGGGTGCTCCTCGGCATCCTCGGCGCCTTCTGCTTATCCGTCATTGCTTTACGACGCGGTGAGCACGTCAGTGCGCTGTGGATCGTGGTCGCTTCCGTTTCTGTTTACCTCGTGGCGTATCGCTACTACAGCTTGTACATCGCGCAAAAGGTGATGAAGCTCGATCCGACACGTTCAACCCCGGCCGTTATTAATAATGATGGTCTGAACTACGTTCCAACCAACCGTTACGTCCTGTTTGGTCACCATTTTGCTGCGATCGCAGGTGCGGGTCCGCTGGTCGGCCCGGTACTGGCAGCGCAAATGGGCTACCTGCCGGGTACCCTGTGGCTGCTGGCAGGCGTCGTCCTGGCCGGTGCGGTGCAGGACTTCATGGTGCTGTTTATCTCTTCACGCCGTAATGGCGCCTCTCTGGGTGAGATGGTTAAAGAAGAGATGGGCCGTGTACCGGGGACTATCGCCCTGTTCGGCTGCTTCTTAATCATGATCATCATCCTCGCCGTGCTGGCGCTGATCGTGGTAAAAGCCCTGGCCGAAAGTCCGTGGGGCGTGTTCACCGTTTGTTCCACGGTACCGATTGCCCTGTTTATGGGTATCTACATGCGATTCCTGCGCCCAGGCCGCGTGGGTGAAGTGTCGGTCATTGGTATCGTGCTGCTGGTGGCCTCCATCTATTTCGGCGGCATCATCGCCCACGACCCGTACTGGGGCCCGGCGCTGACCTTCAAAGACACGACCATTACCTTCGCGCTGATTGGTTATGCCTTTATCTCTGCGCTGTTGCCGGTATGGCTGATCCTTGCGCCGCGTGACTATCTGGCAACCTTCCTGAAAATCGGCGTTATCGTGGGGCTGGCGTTGGGTATTGTTATCCTCAACCCAGAACTGAAAATGCCTGCGGTAACGCAGTACATCGACGGTACCGGCCCGCTGTGGAAAGGTGCGCTGTTCCCGTTCCTGTTTATCACCATCGCCTGTGGCGCGGTCTCTGGCTTCCATGCGCTGATCGCTTCCGGTACCACGCCGAAACTGCTGGCGAATGAAACCGACGCGCGTTTTATCGGTTACGGTGCCATGCTGATGGAGTCCTTCGTTGCGGTGATGGCGCTGGTTGCGGCATCCATCATTGAACCGGGTCTCTACTTTGCGATGAACACCCCGCCGGCTGGCCTTGGCATTACCATGCCGAACCTGCATGAGCTGGGCGGCGACAATGCGCCGATGATTCTGGCGCAGTTGAAAGATGTCACCGCGCACGCGGCGGCAACGGTTAGCTCCTGGGGCTTCGTGATCTCCCCTGAGCAGATTCTGCAAACGGCAAAAGATATCGGTGAACCGTCCGTACTGAACCGTGCAGGTGGTGCGCCAACGCTGGCTGTAGGTATTGCGCATGTGTTCCACAAAATCATGCCGATGGCAGACATGGGCTTCTGGTACCACTTCGGTATCCTGTTTGAAGCTCTTTTCATCCTGACCGCGCTGGATGCCGGTACCCGTGCTGGCCGCTTTATGCTGCAGGATCTGCTGGGTAACTTCGTACCGTTCCTCAAGAAAACCGACTCCCTGGTCGCGGGTATCATCGGTACCGCAGGTTGCGTTGGACTGTGGGGCTACCTGCTGTATCAAGGTGTGGTTGACCCGTTGGGCGGCGTGAAGAGCCTGTGGCCGCTGTTCGGTATCTCTAACCAGATGCTGGCGGCAGTCGCCCTGATGCTGGGTACGGTGGTGCTGGTGAAAATGCAGCGTACAAAATACATCTGGGTCACCGTGGTTCCGGCGCTGTGGCTGCTGCTGTGCACCACCTGGGCGCTGGGTCTGAAATTGTTCAGCACGAACCCGCAACTGGAAGGCTTCTTGTACATGGCTAACCAGTACAAAGAGAAGATCGCTGCCGGCGGCTCTGAGCTGACCGCACAGCAGATTGCCAACATGAACCATATCGTGGTGAACAACTACACCAACGCAGGTCTGAGTATTCTGTTCCTGGTGGTCGTGTACAGCATCATCTTCTACGGTATCAAAACCTGGTTGAACGTGCGTAACAACACCGTGCGTACCGACAAAGAAACCCCGTATGTTCCGGTACCGGAAGGCGGCGTGAAGACCTCTTCACACCATTAAAACTGATGCCGGGTGGCGCTGCGCTTACCCGGCCTACAGAGTGTAGCTAACGTAGGCCGGATAAGGCGCAAGCCGTCATCCGGCTTTATTCATTAACAGGACGGCAGAATGTTTGGTACTTTAGGCCAGGCAAAAAAATACCTTGGTCAGGCGGCGAAGATGCTGATTGGCATCCCGGACTATGACAACTACGTTGAACATATGAAAACCAACCATCCGGACAAGCCGTACATGACCTACAACGAATTCTTTCGCGAGCGCCAGGAAGCGCGCTACGGCGGAAGTGGCGAAGGCGGCGTACGCTGCTGCTAAAGGAGAGAGCATGACCCCGATTGCCGTTACCCTACTCACCGGCTTTCTCGGCGCAGGTAAAACCACCCTGCTGCGCCACATCCTCAATGAACAGCACGGTTTTAAAATCGCCGTCATCGAAAACGAGTTCGGCGAAGTCTCCGTAGATGACCAGCTGATTGGCGACCGCGCCACGCAAATCAAAACCCTGACCAACGGCTGTATCTGCTGTACCCGCTCCAGCGAACTGGAAGATGCCCTGCTCGACTTGCTCGATAGCCGCGATCGCGGCGATGTCGCCTTTGATCGCCTGGTGATCGAGTGTACCGGCATGGCCGATCCGGGGCCGATTATCCAGACCTTCTTTTCCCATGAGATCCTCTGCCAGCGTTATCTGCTGGATGGCGTGATCGCGCTGGTGGATGCCGTGCATGCAGATGAGCAGATGAACCAGTTCACCATCGCCCAGTCGCAGGTGGGTTATGCCGACCGCATTCTGCTGACCAAAACCGATGTCGCCGGTGAAAGCGAAAAACTGCGCGAACGCCTGGGCCGCATCAACGCCCGTGCGCCGATCTATACCGTCACCCACGGTGATATCAACCTTGAGCTGTTGTTTAATACCAACGGCTTTATGCTGGAAGAGAACATCACCGCAAAACCACGCTTCCACTTTATTGCCGACAAGCAGAACGATGTCTCATCCATTGTGGTGGAGCTGGATTATCCGGTCGATATCAGCGCGGTCTCACGGGTCATGGAAAACCTGCTGCTGTCGTTTGCCGACAAGTTATTGCGCTACAAGGGCATGCTGTGGATTGATGGCGAGCCCAACCGCCTGTTATTCCAGGGAGTACAGCGGCTTTACAGTGCCGACTGGGACCGCCCGTGGGGCGACGAGCCGCCGCACAGCACGCTGGTGTTTATCGGCATCCAGTTGCCGGAGCAGGACATCCGCGACGCCTTTGCCGGCCTGAAAGCCTGACGCCACACTATATGAACGCCAGTTTATTGACCTTCGCCAGTAAACTGGCTTTTGCCTGATCAAGCAGATCCGCATTGGTGCGACTCGACAGCGTGTCGCGCGCTTTCAACCCGAGAAAATAGCTAATCCGCTCCATATTGGCACCGGATGGATGCGGCAGCCCGGACAATACCCGCACCTCATCCAGCACACCCCGGCTTACCAGCACATTAACCCCTTCTGTCGCCACTGGTCCCAGCGGAATAAACACCGCTTTTTTCAGCGCCACCGCTTCCACGGCGAATCCTTCGTCAATCGACGCTCGCAATAATGCGGAGCGGGAAAAATGCGGCTTACCGTTGTAATTGACGCCCTGCACAAACAGCGGCTGGGTATAGAGCGACGTGCAATGCACCAGCCCGGTATGGTCGGTAAAAAGCTGCGCGCTGGAATCCAGAGACAGCATCTGCGCCAGGCCAATACCATCAAGCAATTTGACCAGGTTATTACGCAGTGGTCCGCTAAACGCCCCGTGTTTTTTCGCTTCACGTAACGCCAGCGCGTCATCGCCGCCGTCACGCAGTATTTTCTGTGCCGTCGTCACCGCGTTATACCACTGCACATACCCAGGCGTTATCCCCACCAGCACCACCAGCGCACGGGTATTTACCGCATCAAAGGGAATGTAGTACTGGGCAAGGTTTTCCTCCTGCGCCAGCAAAAATTCAGCGGGTAACTCACCGGGCGTTTTGTGACCGGAAAAATTGACGATCGCGTCGCGAAAGCGGGACAAATTAGCAGCAATAGCGCTCATGGTTTCTTTTCACTTAGGGTCAGTCGAGGGGACATCATACGCCGGACAATGACCACGTATGATGTCGTTTCAGGCTGTTTGTTATTCGAACAATTCGGCATGAGTCCCTAAATCAGTGAACACGACCACGTGCTTTTCGGACTCAAGCTTATACACCAGCAAATAATCCCCACCGATATGCAGCTCCCTGAAACCTTGCATATTGCCGGTCAACGCATGGTCGTTATATTGCGCAGGAAGCGGGTTACCGGAAAGAACCATGGCCATGATGGCGGCCGTTTCGTTCATATCCCGCCGCCCGGCTTTGTTATAGCGTTCCCAGGCTTTGATAAAAGAGCGGGTGTAATCCGATCGGAATGGCAAGTTAGTCCGTTTGCTTTTTACCATGATTCAGGCTGTCCATAAGCTGTTCTGCACTCTCAAAGCGTCCATGCCGGTGCGTAATAATCTCATCTGCTTCGTGCATTGCGGTTTGCAGACGGACAGTCGGGTTACGGGTTACTTCAAAGGGTAGCCCTTCATGTTTTACGATTTGCTCAGCAAACAAGCGGATAGCCACACTCCAGCTCAGTCCACACTCTTCCAGCACGCTAGCCGCTCGTTCTTTCAGCTCTTTGTCGATACGCGATCGGATAACAGAGTCCATAGGTCCTCCTTCATTATGTGGCTACATTGTAGCCACAAAAAATACATATGAAAATCTGAAAAACGCCATCCTTAGCGCTCGTTAACGGCTTGCGAAGGTGTTTCCGGCAGCGCGGCGGGGTCTTCCTCGATAGCCTCGGGCTCCTGTATCGCTTCAACGATCATCGCCATCCGTTCGTGCTCGAAGTCGCGGTGAGAAATCTCAAGCTTCGGCAGCTCCTTATTGACCTTCTCGGAGAGTTTGCCAAAGCGCTCCACTCTGCCATACAACCCCTGACTGCCCACCAGCGAGGTCACGGTGGCGTTATATTGGTTGCTGGCGGTGGTTAACGTGCCGCCAAGTTTACTTAAGCGCTCAGCCACCAGGCACACGGTATTGAAGATCTCCCCGGCTCGCTCGCTGATTTCCCGAGCTTCGCTGTTACTACGTTCAATCATCCACAGGTTGGAGACGGTACGCAGAATCGGGATCAGCGTGGTATGGGAAACCAGCACAATCCCTTTACGGTAACCGTATTCAAACAGCCCTTTATTGGTTTTCAGCGCCTCAATATAGGCCGCTTCGAGGGGCATAAACATCAGCACAAAACTCGGGCTGCGAATACCCGCCAGGCTGGTGTAATCCTTCGAGGCCAGATCGTCGATGTGGCGACGCACCGCCATGATGTGCTCATCCATCGCGTGCTGCTGCTCTTGTGGCGTTTCGGCGGAACAGGCGCGGTCATAGGCATTGAGCGACACTTTGCTGTCGATAATGATGTGTTTGTTGTCCGGCAAACGAATGAGATAGTCCGTCTGCTTCCGGCGGCCGTTTTCGTCTGTAAAGGCGCTCTGAACCTCGAAATGCTCTTTTTCTACCAGCCCGCTCATCTCCAGCGTCCGGCGTAGCTGTGCCTCGCCCCAGGCGCCACGCTGTTGGGAATCGCCTTTCAGCGCCGAGGTCAGGTTGGTCGCCTCGGTACTCATTTTCAGACCGACATCGAGCACCTTTTTAATCTCTGCATTCAGGTCAGCATTGCCACGAATGGAGGCATCGTGGACTTCATTAATCCGTTTCTGGAAGCCTTCAATTTGCTCACGGAACGGCTTAAGCATGTCATCCAGGCTGTTTTTGCTGGTGGTGGTGAAGGTTTTGCCCTTCTCTTCGAAAATCTTATTGGCGATATTTTCAAACTCACGCGACAGCGATTTTTTGGTTTCTTCGAGGCTGGCAAACTGTTCACGGAAATGGTGCTCGCGCTGCTCAAGGGTGGTTTTTAGCTCGGTATAGTCATGGTCGAGCTGGCCCGACAGACGGCGCTCTTCTTCCAGTTGCGCTTCCGTTCTGACCAGACGCTGCAAAACCTCATCCGCTCTCCCTTTCAGGTCGCTGATTTGCTGGCGCATAGCGCTAACGTCGATATCCCGCTGGTGCTTTTCGTTGCGCGCCGCTTCGGTTTTGGCTTCCTGCTCGCGCAGCCGTTTTTGGGTTGCCGCCAGTTCGTCTTCCGCCAGCTCATGGTCATGCTCCAGCGCAGCTATTTTGCGGGTAAATGTCTGTTGGGTAAGAAGCCAGCCAAACGCACCGCCCAGCAGGGCGGCAATCACAGCGGCAATTATCGTAAGCGTCATGTCAGCGCATCCTTTATCCATCTTTTCTGCGACTACCATACCCCCGACATACGAAGATGCAATATTTGGTTTTCGCCCGGCCTTTCCCTCTCGCCGCTTTGGGAAAAGGCCGGGATGAGGGGAACCGTCGCCACCGCGCTTCACCTTGAAAACCAAGCGAAACTGCCACTCTGCTCTATGCTTAAACCATGAACAAAATCACAGAACTCAAACGCGCCAAACGCCTGGCGCTCTCATTACTGCTGATCGCGGTAGCGACATTCATCGTCACTCTTTTTCTGCCGCCCAACTCCTGGGTCAGCGGGGTGAAGGCCATTGCCGAGGCGGCGATGGTCGGCGCGCTGGCAGACTGGTTCGCCGTGGTGGCGCTGTTTCGCCGCGTCCCCCTGCCCTTTATCTCCCGCCATACGGCGATTATTCCGCGCAATAAAGACCGCATCGGCGACAATCTCGGGCAGTTCGTGCAGGAAAAATTTCTCGACACCCAGTCGCTGGTCGCACTCATTCACCGTCATCAACCCGCGCAGATGATTGGCGTCTGGTTCAGCCAGCCGGATAACGCCCGTCGTGTCGGCCAGCACCTGATGCAGGTGATGAGCGGATTTCTGGAACTGGCGGACGATACAAGGATCAAAAACCTGCTTAAACGCGCGGTACACCGGGCGATCGATAAAGTCGATCTCACCGAAACCGGCGCGCTGATGCTGGAGAGCATGACCAAAAACCAGCGCCATCAGGTACTGCTGGATGCCCTGATTGGCCAGATGATCATCCTGCTGCAAAAGGAGAGCAGCCGGGACTTTATCGCCAGCCAGATTGTGCGCTGGCTGAAAACCGAACATCCGCGGAAGGCCAAAATTTTGCCCACCGAATGGCTGGGTGAACAAAGTGCTGTGATGGTCACGCGCGCGGTGAACACATTGCTGGATGATGTCACCCACGATAGCGCACATCAGATCCGTCGTGCCTTTGATAAGGCGGTACTGAAACTGATCGCCAACCTGAAGACCGATCCGGAGATGGCTGCCAGGGCCGATAATATTAAACGCTACCTGAAAGAAGATGACGCGTTTAACCGCTATCTGGGCGAGATGTGGGGTGACCTGCGCGACTGGATGAAGACCGATATGCAGGCCGATGATTCGCGTATTAAACAGCGCATCACCGAAGCCGGACTCTGGTTTGGCGAAACGCTGCTGGCGGACGGCGCACTGCGCAACTCGCTTAATGAACACCTGGAGCAGGCGGCTCACAGCGTCGCACCGGATTTTGCCGAGTTTCTGACCCGCCATATCAGCGATACCGTGAAAAGTTGGGATGCCCGCGACATGTCGCACCAGATCGAGCTGAACATTGGCAAAGATCTGCAATTTATCCGCATCAACGGCACGCTTGTGGGCGGATCGATTGGCCTTGTGCTCTACCTGCTCTCGCAGATCCCCGCCCTGCTTTCCCTGTCCATAGGTTAAAAAAGCGGCAAAAATCACGTCGACATATAAATTATCTGCTCGCACAATAGAGGCGTGCGGTAAGAAACGCCGTAAAAGGAGAGTGTTATGTCATGGAAGCCTGCTTTTTTTGCCCGTTACGCCGGGGTCTTTATCTTCCCGATGGCCCTGGTGCTCTATGATTTTGCCGCCTACCTCACCACCGACATGATCCAGCCGGGCATCATTCAGGTGGTGCGCGATTTTGACGGCGATGTCAGCCTCGCACCGCTCTCTGTTAGCCTGTACATGGCAGGCGGCATGGCGCTGCAATGGGCGTTAGGCCCCCTTTCTGACAGAATTGGGCGTCGCCCGGTGCTGCTGACCGGGGCGCTGATTTTTACCCTTGCCTGTCTTGCCACCCTGTTCACCACCACCTTTGAGCAGTTCCTGGCGGCGCGCTTTATCCAGGGCACCAGCATCTGTTTTATCTCAACGGTCGGATACGTCACCATCCAGGAAGCCTTTGAACCCACTCAAGCCATCAAACTGATGTCACTTATCACCTCGGCGGTGCTGCTGGCCCCGGTGATTGGGCCGCTGGGTGGCGCGGCGTTAATGCATTTTGTCCACTGGAAGGTCATTTTCGCGGTGATCGCCGCCCTTGGTTTTATGGCCTGGCTTGGGCTGATGCTGGCCATGCCGGAAACCGTTAAAAGGCAGGAGACACCGCTACGGGTAATGAGCGTGGTAGAGGATTTTTGCGCGGTATTCCGCAACCGCGCTTTCCTCAACGGTGCCGCCACGCTTGCGCTTTATTATATTCCGCTCATGAGCTGGGTGGCCGTCTCCCCGGTGATTCTGATCGACGCGGGCGGCATGACCACCGCGGAATTTGCCTGGGCGCAGATCCCGGTATTTGGAGCGCTGATCGCCGCCAATATCGTGGTGATGCGCGTTGTGGACGATCCGACCGACCCACGCTATATCCGTCGTACCGTGCCCATCCAGCTGGTCGGGCTGGTGACGTTGCTTGCCGGGAATCTGCTCTTTCCGCACCTCTGGTTCTGGTCGGTGGCCGGCACCAGCATCTATTGCTTTGGCATCGGGCTGATTTTCTCGACCCTGTACCGTTTTACGCTGTTTTCTAATAACTTACCGAAAGGTACCGTGTCGGCGTCGCTCAACATCGTGGTGCTCACTACCGTGGCGCTATTAATCGAAGTCGCGCGCTGGCTGTGGTTCTCTGGCGGCGGGCGTATTCCGTTTCATCTGTTGGCGCTGGTCACCGGTTGCCTGGCCATACTCTGCCTGACCCGTCTGGTACGTCGGGTGCAGCAGTACCACACCTCTGAATGCCGCTAATCTCGCGGCAGATCAACAAAACCATACATTCATAATGGTTATAATCCTTCCTTCGGCGGCAGCAGACCGCCTCGTTTTTTAGGATCTCCCGTGTGACGGGGAAGGAAAAAACATGTCTCTTATTACAGAACTTCCGCAAATCTTTGAGCAATTCTCCGACGCCCGCCAGAAAGGTTTTCTCACCGTGATGGAACTGAAAGAACGCGGAAATCCGCTGGTCGGCACCTACTGTACTTTTATGCCACAGGAAATCGCGATGGCCGCCGGGGCCGTTGTGGTGTCGCTGTGCTCCACCAACGACGAAACCATTGAAGAAGCGGAAAAAGATCTGCCGCGTAACCTCTGCCCGCTGATAAAAAGCAGCTACGGTTTCGGTAAAACCGACAAATGCCCGTACTTCTATTTCTCTGACCTGGTGGTGGGTGAAACCACCTGCGACGGCAAGAAAAAAATGTATGAGTACATGGCGGATTTCAAAGCCGTCCATGTGATGCAGCTACCCAACAGCGCAACGGATGCCGCCTCCCGTGCGCTGTGGAAATCGGAAATCCTGCGCCTGCAACAGCACATCGAGGAACGCTTCGGCCAGCCAATCAGCGAAGCCGCCCTGCGCGAGGCCATCGTGCTGAAAAACCGCGAACGTCAGGCGACGGCGGATTTCTACCGTCTGGGGCAGCTTAACCCACCCGCGCTGAGCGGAGCAGACATCCTGAAAGTGGTGTACGGCGCGACCTTCCGTTTCGATAAAAACGCATTGATCAGTGAACTCAATGAGATGACTGTCCGCGTGAAATCCGAGTGGGAACAGGGCAAGCGGCTGGAGTCACGTCCGCGCATCTTGATCACCGGCTGCCCGATTGGCGGCGCGGCCGAAAAAGTGGTGCGCGCCATTGAAGAGAACGGCGGCTGGGTGGTGGGCTATGAAAACTGCACCGGCGCGAAAGCCACCGAACGCAATGTGGCGGAAGAGGGTGATGTGTATGACGCGCTGACCGACAAATATCTGGCGATTGGCTGCTCCTGTATTTCGCCAAATACCGAACGCCTGCGTTTGCTGAGCCAGATGGTGGAAGAGTACCAGGCCGATGGGGTGGTGGACGTGATTTTGCAGGCCTGCCATACCTATGCGGTGGAATCGCTTGCCATCAAACGTCACGTGCGCCAGCAGCACAACATTCCTTATATGGCGATTGAGACGGACTACTCCACCGCCGACATCGGGCAGCTCAGTACCCGCGTCGCCGCGTTTATTGAGATGCTGTAAGGAGCCAGGGTGACGTTCACGATAGGTATTGATTCCGGTTCGACCACCACCAAAGGAATATTGCTGGAAGGGAACGCCATTGTCCGGCGTTTTCTCTGTCCCACCTCGTTTCGCCCGGCAGACAGCATTCATGATGCCTGGCAGACACTGCGGGCTGGTCTGCAAGAAACACCCTTCCTGACCCTCACCGGATACGGGCGACAGCTGGTGGATTTTGCCGATAAGCAGGTGACGGAGATTTCCTGTCACGGCCTGGGGGCGCGCCTGCTGTTGCCGGAGGCACGTACGGTGATTGATATCGGCGGCCAGGACAGCAAAGTTATCCAGCTCGATGAACAGGGCAATCTCACCGATTTTCTGATGAACGACAAATGCGCCGCCGGGACGGGGCGCTTTCTGGAAGTGATTTCCCGCACCCTGGGCACCACGGTGGAGGTGCTGGACGGTATTACTGACGGCATCACCCCACATCCGCTGACCAGCATGTGCACCGTGTTCGCCGAATCAGAAGTGATCAGCCTGCGCTCTGCGGGCGTGGCCCCGGAGGCCATTCTGGCAGGGGTAATTAACGCCATGGCGCGGCGCAGCGGGCACTTTATTTCGCGTCTCACTACACAAGGACCGCTGCTGTTTACCGGCGGCGTCAGCCACTGCGCCCGTTTCCGGGCCATGTTGAGTGAACACCTGAACATGGCGGTGCATACCCATGACGATGCTCAGTACGCCGGGGCGATTGGCGCGGCGCTGATTGGCCAGCGCCAGAGGGCACGCTGATGGTAGAGTTTCTGTTTTTATTTCACTCCACCGTCGGCGTGGTGCAGACCCGCAAGCTGTTGCAGGCCGCCGGTGTACCGTTTCGCGTGGCGGATATTCCCCGCACCCTGCGTGGTGGCTGCGGGTTATGCATTCGTCTGCAATGCCCACCCGGCGTCGAACAACAGTGGGTGCTGCCCGGCGCAACGCAGGCGGTTTACCGCTGCGAGGGAGAAGCGTTTGAGCAGGTGGCAGTGTATTAGTCGTACCGGGAAAATGGCACCGTGCGGCCTGATGCCCTCACCCCAACCCTCTCCCACGGGGAGAGGGAGAAAAGCTTGCCATCATCCGGGATTTTCCCCGATGGCGCTGCGCTTACCGGGAGCGGGTTTGGTAGCCCGGATAAGGCGTAGCCGCATCCGGGAAAATGGCGCCGTGCGGCCTGATGCCCTCACCCACAGGGCTGAGGAATCCCCAGTAATATTACGTTTTACAGCGATAACACTGCGCCGTAAGAATACAAAAGTCACAGCGATGACAGGGTCCGGCTGAAAATCGATGAGGCGTTGACGGCTGACCGGGGCCGCCCGCAGGGATGCGGGCGGAGGGGATAGCCTGCAAGGACGCAGGCTGGTCCCCGACCCGAAAGTCAGACGACATAAGCATCATGGACCGCGCCAGCGGCGATTTTCCTGGCCGGGAGCCCGGGTCGCCAGGGTGGTGGCGGGAACCACCCTGGCACGTTCACGGGTTCTGACGTGACAGAGAAGCAATGAGCATGAAGTGAACGGAATGACCACCAGAGCCACATTGTCCCCCTCACCCTGGCCCTCTCCCACGGGGAGAGGGAACCGATCGTGCTCGCATTTTTTGTGGGGATCCTTCAGACCACGGGGAGAGGGGGAAAAGCGTGCCGCCATCCGGGACCGCTTTACCACTAACCTCTGCTATGATGCCCTTTTTCTCGAGCCAGGAAGCCCAATGAGCAAAATCGATCTCAGCCACAGCGAACGCGAGATGCTACGCGAGAAACTGCAACGCTACTGCGCCGACAACTTCGACCTCGAACTGGAACAATTCGACGCCGAATTCTTTGTTGATTTCGTGATCGACAACCTCGGCCCGACGCTGTTTAACGCCGGGATCGACGAAGCCATCCGCACCCATGCTGCGTACAGTGAACGCATTCAGGAAGAGATGGATCTGAAAAAGATCTACTGATCGTCAATCACAAAACGCGTCGCTTCAAAGCGGTTTAAGATCAGGTGCACCAGAAACACCATTGTCAGCGTGCCCAGTAAAGCAACCGTCACCGACACGATGCGATACAGATCGCTGAACACCAGGTCGGTGTCCGGGTGCAGGTTCTGCCCAAACATAATGCCAATCGTGGTTACGCTGGAAAAGCCAACGCCCGCCCCCACCTTTTCCATCACATGTAGCCGCGCGCTAAACGCCAGCCCAAGACCAATCAGCGGCATCATCAGCAACATATGGCTGCTGTGATTGTAGAGAATCAGCTGCACCAGCAGGATATACAGACAGGCGAGAACCACCCCTACCACACGCCATAGCGAACTCATCACCGCGCCGCGATAGTGCATCGGGAACAGGATCAGGATCCCCGCCATCAGCGCCGACAGCGAATCACTGAGATCGCTTATCTGGAAGACAACAAAGATCATCGTCGCCACGGTGCCAGAAAGCAGGGATTCATGCCGCACACGGGCATCGCTTTTTTCGATCCGCGGCGGCGGATTGCGCGGTGTTACATCCGGGATCAGATAATGCATCAGCGCGCTAAGCGCCACCGCCATTACGCTGGCTTCGATGTTCGAGAAGATTAGCGTATGCCAGTCGCTGGCCGGGTAGCTCATAAAGTTGAGCATCGTGCTCTGACACACCACCCCGGCGGAACCAAACAGAAACAGCGGCCCCTTGCTCATAAAACGAAAACGCATCACATACAGGCCGAATACTACCAGCGTCATGATGAGCGGCCATTTCGACAAATAGCCGATGATCAACAGCATTTCGACGCAGTTCAGCACCGCACTAAAAATAAATTGCTTCGCCACATGGCCATTAAACACGGGCACCAGTGAAAGCAACATGACCGGGTAAACCACGTAAAAGACGCCGTAGCTGGTATTGTAAAAGCTGGAGATGCTCAGCGCGAGCATCCCGGCAAATACGATACGCAACGTCTGGCGAAAATCATTGGCGGTATAGACAATGTTGCCGTGCGGCGTAAAGACGCGCGCCAGGGTATTAATAGACATAGTGCAGCCAGCTGACGAGATGGATTTGCAGCCCTGAGAAGAAACGGGCAAACAGCCCTTCGCTGTTATACAACTGCACGGTGGCGCGCGCGCCGGTCGGCAGGGACGCCGGCAGCGTCTCGTCCAGCGCCACGTGAATACGCATGCGTTGCGCGTCACGCACCCAGCGGTTGGAGGTTTCCGGTTGCGACAACTCGCCGTTAACCGCTTCTTGCCCGGCTAACACGCCCGCATCGCTGCTGGTAACATGGGCGCGAAACACATGGCCCGGTAACGCATCAAACACCACCGCAGCATCCGTACCGGCGTGAGTATGACGCAAGCTTTTCTCGCGGAAATCCGCCACGATATCGGCGCTGTCATGCACCAGCGCCAGGGTGGCACTCCCGGCGGCGGCATAATAGCCGGGGCTCAGTTGCAGGTTACTCACCTTCCCCCCTACCTCGGCACGCACCTGCGTCCAGCCAAGGTTGAGCTGCGCCTGCTCCAGGCTGTTTTGATATTTTTGCAACGTCACATTGCGGCTGTCATTGCGCTCACCGCGCTCAATCGTCAGGGCGTGAATGGTCGCGTTGAGGTTATTCACCGCCTGTACGCTGCTCTGCCAGGTGGTGCGCACTTTATCCAGGTCGGATTGCGAGACGTTTTGCATCGCTCCCAGACGCTGATAGCGGTCAAAAGTCACTTTGTCATTTTGCGCGGTGAGCTGTGCGGTTTTGAGGTTCGCTTCGGCTGCCGCAATCTGCGCGTCCAGCTGTTGATTGGTGAGTCGCGCCTGTGCCAGGGCGATTTGCGCGGCTTCCACCTGGTTGTTAAACGGCGTAGCATCGAGCTCGTAGAGCACGTCGCCCTTCTTCACCACGCTGTTGTTCTGGACATAAACGTTCGCGACATAGCCGGACACGCGCGACGATACCGGAGTCACCACGCGCATCACGGTGGCGTCCGGCGTCAGGGGGATCCAAATATCGGCAACGATAAAGTAGACAAACATCAGCAGGAAAGAGGCAATACTCACCCTTACCCAGCGGGCAAACTTTTGTTCTGGCGTCATCATGGTTTATTGAGTCTTGTTATCTTCTTCGCGGATATTCCGCAAATTGCAGGCGATCTGATTCAATGTGGCGCTGAAAATCTCCATATTCTCAGCCGGGATGTTTTGCGCCGCACGTTCCTGACAGGCCTCAATCACAATGGTGATTTTTTCCAGCATGGCATGGCCTTCCGGCGTAAGCGCCAGCAGACGGATACGCTTGTCATAGGGCGATGTGGTGCGCGCAAGCAACCCCTGGTTTTCAAGCTGCGTGAGGGTACGCATCAACGGCGGCAGTTCAATGCCCTGCACTTCCGCCAGCTCACTGACTGAGACGTTATCGCCCAACTGGCTAAGCTGCATCAGCACCGTCCAGCCGGACTGCGTGAGGCCGGTATCGGCAAGCGCGTGATCAATAGTGGCGCGCCACTGGCGCACAATCATCGCCATGCGCATTCCCAGCGGCCTGCGGGCAAACAGTTCGTCTTCTGTCATGTGAGGTTCCTCATTAAGCCGTGAGGAGGATAATAGTTATCATGATAAGTATCAAGAAACAGAGGTAAGAAAAGCATGAAATGGAAAAATTTTATCAGAATATTTTCTTCGCTCACGCTTAGTGGAGTACAGGTGAATACTTTTTAATTATCCTGAGCCCGGCTTAGCTATTCGTCGCTTATTCGCAGCAATATTGTGGGGATATTCCCACGAGGCCACTACTTTTTGATTACCCGCCTCAGAGAAAAAATATAACTATATGTTTTTATTTATATTGTTAAAACCCAAACTCTATCTCTTCGACTTGTTAAAAGCTTTATCTTTACGTAGCCGGGCCTGAACAATAAAGATTCACAAAATGCTTTTCTTTAACATACAGACTGGCTAAAACTTACAGCAAGACTCATTTTTTATCGCCTACATATGCTGGTTTCTTAATCTGTATAGCGGCAATCAAGAATTGAGCATGACTCGTTATCAACATCTGGTCTGGGTGCTGGCAGAACGAATCGAACAAGGACTTTATCCCCCTGGAGAAAAAATGTCCTCATTACACAGGCTTTGCCAGGCACAAGCACCGTTCAGTAGGCCTATCAGGCGCTGCTATCGACGTGTAAACCTGACAACATCATCGCCATCGAGTCGCCTTCTTGTTATGGCACCAACGTTCCCTCGCCCCATTTGGCGACCTCTAACTTTATCCGTGAAGGTCGCTACCACCGCCACGTCCGACGGATGCGGCAGATGTGGCAGATCTACCAGCGCAACATGGAGATCTACACCTGCTGGCTGCGCGAGTTCTATCCCTGCGGGATCGCTGTTTTCAGCATCGGGGAAGTATCGGAACTGCTAAAGGATCAACTGCGCGCTGCCGACAATTGAGAAACACCGAAAGGTGATGGTGCAGTTAAGGATGGCGGTGAAGGTGGCGATGGAGTGAATATCTCTTGTTTAAACTAATTAAGGAACTATATGAAAAGTAATATAAAACTATTCCTGACAAATATATTAAAGATTCTTCCCGGGTATGGTTTTTTGTTAGACATGTATACATTTATTAAACATCCAGCAATGTATGATGGTACCCATGAATATTCTCCACTAATCAATTCAGGTGCTAATCTTTTAAAATCAACATTAATTATAGGAACATTAATCACTGCATTCGGTTTTTTATCTATAAAAACAACTCCAATAGCAAATTTTAAATTAATATTCAACCAATTATACTGGTATTTAATATTATTAATTCAGCCAATAAAATTTGGATTTTTCTTCTGGTTATGCCTTTCCATCGTAAGTCGATTAAAAAAGAACTCCTGGCACATCGTTTACTTTCTTCAAGTCCTTCAATCATACGCAGTTCTTAATGTAATAGCTTTTTTATTATATTGCATAGCAATAAATAGAATAATCCTTAATGGAAATTTTAATATACCATTAAATAATATTGATTTATTCATAGGGGTTGCATTATCCGTTCTCGCATTCATACTTATATACCGATTACTAATAGCTCCATCATTTTGTTATTTATCGTTGTACTATAAAAGGCCAATTAGTGCGATTATCATTTTGTTATCTATAGTTGCCGCTTATTTCTTATCTACACTTATAAATTTTGTAGATTGGTGGAACTTAGTAAATAAAAATGAATTTTGTGATTTCATTTATCAATTAAAAGCAGAACATTTACAAATTAATGAAAAATCATTCCTGAATCAGTGTATATATAGCTTCTCCCTGCATTTATAACTATGTAAAATCAGAAGGTTCCTGTTCACGTAAAGAGAGAACTATGGCCGACCTGAACCTGAGTACCCTGACGGAAGCAGATATCATCACCAAATGCGTTATACCCGCCATCCTCGATGCTGGCTGGAACGACACAACGCAAATCAGACAAGAAGTCAAACTCCGGGACGGCAAAGTCATCGTGCGCGGTAAGGTTGCGGCGCGTAGAACGGTGAAATCCGCCGATATCGTGCTGTATCACAAGCCGGGCATTCCGCTGGCGGTGATTGAAGCCAAAGCCAACAAACATGAAATCGGCAAAGGGATGCAGCAGGGTATCGAGTACGCGCGCCTGCTGGACGTACCTTTCGTCTTCGCCACCAACGGCGACGGTTTTATTTTCCGCGATGCCACGGCAGCAGAAGGTGAACTGCTCGAAAAAAGTATTACCCTGGATGAGTTTCCATCGCCAGATGAACTCTGGCATAAGCTCTGCGTCTGGAAAGGCTACACCGCAGCTCAGCTTCCGGTGATTACCCAGGACTACTACGACGACGGCAGCGGCAAAGCACCGCGTTATTACCAGCTACAGGCCATCAACAAAACTATTGAGGCCGTCTCTGCCGGGCAAAATCGCGCCCTGTTGGTGATGGCTACCGGGACGGGGAAAACCTACACCGCCTTTCAGATTATCTGGCGCTTATGGAAAGCAAAAAGTAAGAAGCGGATCCTGTTCCTTGCCGATCGCAATATTCTGGTCGACCAGACCAAAAACAACGATTTTCAGCCTTTCGGTTCGGCAATGACCAAAGTCAGCGGTCGCACTATCGACCCGGCGTATGAAATCCATCTTGCGCTGTATCAGGCCATCACCGGCCCGGAAGAAGATCAAAAAGCCTTTAAACAGGTGGCGCCGGATTTCTTTGACCTGATTGTGATCGACGAATGCCATCGCGGCAGCGCCTCGGAAGACAGCGCGTGGCGCGAAATCCTCGACTACTTCAGCGCCGCCACACAGATTGGCTTAACCGCCACGCCAAAAGAGACCCATGAAGTCTCCAGCACCGATTACTTCGGCGACCCGGTATATATCTACTCGCTGAAAGAAGGTATCGAAGACGGCTTCCTTGCCCCTTATAAAGTGGTGCGTGTCGACATTGATGTTGACCTGCAGGGCTGGCGACCAACGAAAGGTCAGGTGGATAAAAACGGTGAGTTGATCGACGACCGTATCTACAACCAGAAAGACTTTGACCGCACGATGGTGATCGATGAACGCACCGAACTGGTGGCGAAAACCATTACCGATTACCTTAAACGCACTAACCCGATGGATAAAACCATCGTCTTCTGTAACGACATCGATCACGCGGAGCGGATGCGCCGCGCGCTGGTCAATCTCAACCCGGAACAGGTTAAGAAGAACGACAAGTACGTGATGAAAATCACCGGTGATGACGAGATTGGAAAAGCTCAACTGGATAACTTTATTAACCCCAGGAAGGACTACCCGGTTATCGCCACCACCTCCGAGCTGATGACCACCGGTGTGGACGCCAAAACCTGCAAACTGGTGGTGCTGGACCAAAACATTCAGTCGATGACCAAATTCAAGCAGATCATCGGCCGCGGTACCCGCATTGATGAACGCTACGACAAGCTGTGGTTCACCATCCTTGATTTTAAAAAAGCCACCGAGCTGTTCGCCGACGAACGCTTCGACGGTATTCCGGAAAAGGTGATGGACACCACGCCGGACGATATCGCTAATCCCGATTCCGATTTTGAGAAAGAGTTTGAAGAAGAGACAGAGGAAGAAGCGGCTCAAACCGATTCAGAAGACAATGTCACCGGGGCAAATGAAGATCCTGCACCTTACACATCTGGCAAACCAGGCGACGATATAGGCCCTGTTCCTCCCGGCGAGGAAAACAAAGTGCGCAAGTTCCACGTCAACGGCGTGGCCGTCGGCGTGATCGCCCAGCGCGTGCAGTATTACGACGCCGACGGCAAGCTGGTCACCGAATCCTTCAAAGACTACACCCGCAAAACTCTGCTCAAAGAGTACGCCTCGCTGGATGATTTCACCCGCAAATGGCAGGACGCCGAGCGCAAACAGGCCATCATCAAAGAGCTGGAGCAGCAGGGGATTATCTGGGAAGTGCTGGCGGAAGAGGTCGGTAAAGAGCTCGACCCGTTCGACATGCTGTGCCACGTGGTGTATGGTCAGCCGCCGTTAACCCGCAAAGAGCGGGCGGAGAACGTGCGTAAGCGCAACTACTTCACCAAATACTCCGACGCCGCGCAGGCGGTACTGAATACGCTGCTGGATAAATATGCCGACGCGGGCGTGCAGGAAATAGAGAGTATTCAGGTGCTGAAGCTCAAGCCGTTCGACAGCATGGGTACGCTGCCGGAGATCATTAAAAGCGGATTCGGCGACCGTAACGGGTATAATCAGGCCATCAGCGAGCTGGAAAGCGAAATCTACCACTTACCGCCCCGCTCCGCGTAACCACTCCCCTTTTGCGCCTTCTGCTGCCACCGCGTAGCAGAGGGCCTTATTGTTAATGAAGCATGGAACACATCATGTCAATCAGCTCAGTTATCAAATCCTTACAGGACATTATGCGCAAAGACGCCGGTGTGGACGGCGATGCGCAGCGCCTCGGCCAGCTCTCCTGGCTGCTGTTTCTGAAAATCTTTGACGCACAGGAAGAGGCGCTGGAACTGGAACAGGATAACTATCAGTACCCGATCCCGCAGCGCTACCTGTGGCGCACCTGGGCGGCGAACGCCGAGGGCATTACCGGCGATTCCCTGCTGGAGTTCGTCAACGACGATCTGTTCCCGGCGCTGAAAAACCTCACCGCACCGATTGATAAGAACCCGCGCGGCTTTGTGGTCAGACAGGCGTTCAGCGATGCCTATAACTACATGAAAAACGGCACTCTGCTGCGTCAGGTGATCAACAAGCTGAACGAAATCGACTTCACCAGCGCCAGCGAACGCCACCTGTTCGGCGACATTTACGAACAGATCCTCAAAGATCTGCAATCGGCGGGCAATGCCGGTGAGTTTTATACCCCACGCGCCGTCACCCGCTTTATGGTCGATCGCGTCGATCCGAAACTCGGCGAGTCGATTATGGACCCGGCCTGCGGCACCGGCGGCTTCCTCGCCTGCGCGTTCGATCACGTGAAAAATAAGTACGTGAAGAGCGTGGCCGATCACCAGACGCTGCAACAGCAGATCCACGGCGTGGAGAAAAAGCAGCTCCCGCACCTGCTGGCGACCACCAATATGCTGCTGCACGGCATCGAAGTGC
Source organism: Citrobacter sp. MNAZ 1397 (assembly GCF_023613995.1). Lineage (NCBI taxonomy): Bacteria > Pseudomonadati > Pseudomonadota > Gammaproteobacteria > Enterobacterales > Enterobacteriaceae > Citrobacter > Citrobacter sp. MNAZ 1397. Next base: position 239,115 of record NZ_JAKIVH010000002.1, on the reverse strand, counting down.
CGGTGCAAATCCGTCACGACAACACCCTCAACAAGCCACTGTCGTCGTGGGATGAACAGCTGGATGTGATCGTCACCAACCCGCCGTTCGGCGGCACCGAAGAAGACGGCATTGAGAAGAACTTCCCGGCAGAGATGCAGACCCGCGAAACGGCGGACCTGTTCCTGCAACTGATCGTTGAAGTGCTGGCGAAAAACGGCCGCGCGGCGGTGGTGCTGCCGGACGGCACGCTGTTTGGCGAAGGTGTGAAAACCAAGATCAAAAAGCTGCTCACCGAGGAGTGCAACCTGCACACCATCGTGCGTCTGCCGAACGGCGTGTTTAACCCGTACACCGGGATCAAAACCAACCTGCTGTTCTTTACCAAAGGCCAGCCGACCAAAGAGATCTGGTTCTACGAGCACCCGTACCCGGCGGGCGTGAAAAACTACAGCAAAACCAAACCGATGAAGTTTGAAGAGTTCCAGGCCGAGATCGACTGGTGGGGCAACGAGGCCGACGGCTTCGCCAGCCGCGTCGAGAACGAGCAGGCGTGGAAAGTCAGCATCGACGAGGTGATTGCCCGCAACTTTAATCTCGATATCAAGAACCCGCACCAGGCGGAAACCGTCAGCCACGACCCGGATGAACTGCTGGCGCAATATGCCAAACAGCAAGAAGCAATCCAGACCCTGCGCCACCAGCTGCGCGATATCCTCGGCGCGGCGCTCTCCGGTAAGGAGGCCAACTGATGGCGGTGGAAAAACTGATTGTCGATCATATCGACACCTGGACCACGGCGCTGCAAACCCGCTCTACGGCGGGGCGCGGCAGCTCGGGTAAGATTGACCTGTACGGGATTAAGAAGCTGCGCGAGCTGATTCTGGAGCTGGCGGTGCGCGGCAAGCTGGTGCCGCAGGATCCGAACGACGAACCGGCGTCTGAGCTGCTAAAACGCATTGCGGCGGAAAAAGCCGAGCTGGTGAAGCAGGGGAAAATTAAAAAGCCCAAGCCGCTGCCGGAGATTAGTGAGGATGATGAACATTTTGACCTACCTAAAGGGTGGGAATGGATACGCTTTGGTGATATATGTGAAATAGAAAGGGGCGGTTCACCAAGACCAATAAAAGATTACTTAACCAGCGAAAAAGATGGCCTTAACTGGATTAAAATTGGTGATACTGACATCGGCGGCAAATATATTACTTCGGCTGAAGAAAAAATAAAACCTTCTGGCCTTCATAAAACACGCATGGTGTACCCGGGTGATTTCCTTCTGACTAATTCAATGAGTTTTGGAAGGCCATACATTACACTGATTGAAGGTTGTATTCATGATGGATGGCTGAGAATATCGCCACCATCATTATTAGATAAAGATTTTTTATATCAGTTACTATCTTCACCTTTTATTGCAAAAGCGTTTAAAGAAAAAGCATCTGGTGCAGTAGTATTAAACCTCAATGCAGATAAAGTACGAGAAACATTTATTCTTGTACCTCCATTTTCTGAACAGCAGAGAATTGTTACAAAGGCAAATGAACTCATGTCCCTCTGCGACCAGCTGGAGCAGCACTCCCTGGCCAGTCTGGATGCCCATCAACAGCTGGTTGAAACCCTGCTAACTACGCTAACCGACAGCCAGAACGCCGATGAACTGGCCGAAAACTGGGCGCGTATCAGCGAGCATTTCGACACGCTGTTTACCACCGAAGCCAGCATTGACGCGTTAAAACAGACCATTCTGCAACTAGCGGTGATGGGCAAACTGGTGCCGCAGGATCCGAGCGATGAACCGGCTTCTGAACTGCTCAAACGTATTGCGCAGGAAAAAGCGCAACTGGTGAAAGACGGGAAAATTAAAAAGCAAAAACCGTTGCCACCGATTAGTGATGAGGAAAAACCGTTTGAATTACCAGAGGGGTGGGAGTGGTGCCGTATTGGCAATTTCAGTATATCAACAGAATATGGTTTATCTCATAAGACATTTATCTCTGACATTGGTGTACCTGTATTCAAGATGGGAGACATCCAGAATGGTAAAGTTACAATAGGTAATCAACAAGTTGTCGACAACTCCATTGAAGAATTACCATTTTTATATCTTGAATACGATGACATTTTATACAATAGAACTAATAGTGCAGATTTAGTGGGTAAAACAGGAATTTTCAAAGGTGAGAACAATATATTCTCCTTTGCTTCATATTTAATAAGAATAAGAACAATTAAGGTTGGTGCTATTCCTGATTTCCTGAATCTAAATATGCAAGCACCTCTCTTTAGAAAATATCAAATTATGCCATATGTAAAACAACAATGTGGGCAAGCGAATGTTAATGGAACCATTATGAAAAATATGCTAGTAGCAATAGCGCCTCAAAAAGAACAGCAACGCATAATTGACAAATTATCTGAATTTATTGATTTATTAGAAATGGTTAAAATCCGGACTAAAAATGCCCAACAAACCCAGCTCCACCTGGCCGACGCCCTCACCGACGCCGCCATAAATTAACCCGCCCCCATAAACCAATAAAGCGGCTAAATAGCCGCTTTATTCCCATCACCAGAAATAATCCATCCCTTTATCCCCGCCGTTATTTTCATTGATTTTCAGCTGGACTTTCCTTCTATTCCCTGATGATATATACAGGTATTTTCGCAAGACGCCCGTGCTGCAACACGAGCGCCTTGCTAATCACAATCACTATTCTCGGAGAATAGCCATCATGACTACCCCGCATTCTATTGCAGAATTCACCGATCCAGAAGTCTCCCCGGAAAATAACCGTAAAGGCACCGTCAGTTACGCGAGCCGCTTTGAAGATCATCAGCATATCCCGGCGATTATCATGAAAGGCCAGTGGCTGGAAGCCGCCGGTTTTACCACTGGTGCCAAAATCGATATCAACGTAATGGAAGGCTGCATCGTGCTGACCGTCAAACCACCCGAGCCGGAATTAATGCATTCCCTGCGTCAGGTTAATAAACTGTCTGCACGTAAACAAAAGCAGGTTCAGGAATTTATTGGTGTGATTAGCGGTAAAGCCGCAAATAAACTGCGAGCGTAACGCACTGTAATATTCGGAGCGCAACCCCTCGCGCTCCGCTGCTTATTGTTGCACAAGCGTGTACCAGAAATCGTTTATTCTGTTTTCGATGTCATCTGCATGGCCAGTACCCGGCTGGCGAACAATTGCATCGACCAGCGCATCCGGGTCCAGTTTTTGCAAACTTTCAAGGCTTTCTGGCATTGCCATGGCCGCAACATCATGGCCCGCAAGCAGCGCCCCCAGTCGCTCAGGTTCCCAGTCGACGCGGTCACCCCATTCGGCATTGTCATAGAGGCGAGCGTCTTCAATAACGGCATATTCACAGAGGATCTTGTAGATATCGACAGCGTCTTTATTGCTTCTGTCACCCCGGTCGCGCCAGGCAAATAATTTCAATAACAACAAACCAGGTAGCGAACAAAAACGAACGACACCACACTGCGGAATATCCACGGAAACGGCATGAGTCCAGGCTTCCGTAAAACCATCCACGGACATAATGATGTCTCTGTCCGGCGGCCAGGCCACTTCATTGCCATCGGCAATACCGCCGAAAGGGATGATATCCAGCTCAATGTCATCCCACAGTAAACGGTGCGCATTGCCTTTGACTTCCGTAGCGCCTCCCGCCAGCATCGATGCCTTTAAGGCAGTAAACTGCTCCCAAGTATCAATAAAAACCGCGATATCAATATCTCGCGTATGGCGCCCGGTTTTCCTGCCGTGAACATGGGTAAGCAAAACCTCTCTGGCCGTTGCACCAGCAATAAAAAACTCACACCCTGCGGTCGTACAAATGCGGTTAACCTTTTCTAACGTAGTCTGGATGTCAGCCGATAATGGCTGACTCAGCGTGTAAATATCGCTCATTGATCATCCTCGCGGTTTCAATGCTTCGGTCGTCCTGCGATGCCACCAGCTCTGCAATAGTGAGTAATGCATAGCTTTGTGTATTCATCCGAAAAGCGTTTCCCCAGAAAGTCTCGATAAGCTCATAACTTCCCTCTGGCGCAGGGCGTAATGCCAGCGTTTTCCAGCGCTCGGTGAAAGATAATGGCGTGAAGATTTTTATGGTTTCCGGGTGCAAATAACCGTCGCTAAGTTCATGGCCCGCCACGTCTCCAGCCCAGCACTCTCCCGGTTGCAACGCGATGTCCTGCCAGGGAATATTGCCTGCCAGGCGCATACTTTTAATCCCGGCGCGTAGAACAGACGCATATTCCTGGATCCATATCTGGTACAGTTCACTCTGGCGGGTAAAGCGGCGGCCATTACGCCCCTGCCGATACCATTTTTTATCGGCCAAATACTCGAAGCCTTTGCCAACCATACCCAGCGAAATACCGGCTAATTCAGCAATTTCTCTGTAGGTATAATTAATGATGCGTTCATCAGACAACAGCACAAAAAGCAATTTCATCACGCCAATGGACATTCGACCGGTTTGCTTTTTTACCTTCTCACTTTTCTTCCCTGAAATATTGAGATAAAAACCGGGTACAGAGATAAATGCATTCCCGCCGCTATCGATAAAATTAATCTGATTTTGCTGGCAGTATTGTTGCAATGCGGGAGTGAGATGGTCGCAAAATAGCAATACCTCCTCGGACATTTCTGCCTTTTTCCACAGCATTTTCCAGTTCATCAGCCATTCTTTGCGCGGCTGCATTTTTACATCATAGTGAAAATAGCGCGCCTGCCCGTCCGGCATATTTAAAAAGAGCCCCCCGTCGCTACCGCCTTCGGGATGCTCCCCCACCTCGCCCTTCAGCGGCGGCGGCAGTTGCGCCAGAATCTCGCTCACAATACTCAGTTCATCATTCATTTGTTCACGATTCCCCTCTTGTTCACGCTGCATGAACAAACTCATTTTATGAACAAAACTTTCTCGTGGGCAACCTCTGTTTTACTATCAGGCCCGTCATCGTCAGGGAGACAGACACCATGATTGTCACACTTTTACCTAATCGCACGGGCAGAGATTTTATTCTCGGCGATTTGCACGGTGCTTTTCCATCTTTGCAGGCGCTACTTTCACATGCCCATTTCGACGAACATCACGATCGGCTGATTGCCACAGGCGACCTGTTTGACAGAGGGCCGGCGGCACTCGACTGTCTCACGTTGCCAGATAAGCCCTGGTTCTACGCCGTTCGCGGTAATCATGAAGACGCCTTGCTGGCATGGTATTTCGCCCCTGACGCTGGCGCAAAAAAAAGGGCCGAGGAAAAGATCGCCCAGCAAGGTGGTGAGTGGTTTTTCACGCTGCACGCGTCCGCACAACACGCGCTTTGCGAGACGATTTCCCGCCTTCCGCTGGTGATTTTATTGTCCGGCCAGAACCACCGCTGGTGCGTTATCCACGGTGAAATTATCCCCGAAGTGAATGACATCAATATATTTCTGGCTTCCCTGTTTGCGGGCGATCGCCTGACGCTAAACAATTGCCTGGCCGGAAGGCGGCGACATCTGACTCGCTGCCATACGCCAGTGAAGGGCATCGATTACGTGGTGAGTGGGCACACTTCCGTCACACCAGCAAACAGACAGCAGGGGAATTGCATTAATCTTGATTTCAGCCTGCCGCCACAACATCCGGACTCTGCGCTGGGTATGCTGGAAACGGATACAAACACGCTTTACCTGTGCAATCGCAAGTACGTTGTGACGACATTGAAGGGCGTTAACTGATCTTGCTTGTTCACGCATTACCGTTGTTCACGCAGCATGAACACATAGAATCCGTGAACAAGCGATACCTTAGCCCCGCTCGCCTGTGCCCCACATCTCCCTTAACCACTCGGCGCGCTGCACAATAGCGGGGATGCCTTTCTGCTCCCAGAAACGCAGTGAGATATGGCCACTGCTCATGCCGCCGCGGCAAAAACGCGGGACATAAACGGCATCGTCATCCAGCATGGTTGAATTAGTTCGCGCGAGCACAACGTTACGCAGCAGCGCGGTCAGATCTTTTAGCGTGTCCGGCAAAGGGACACGGGATAACGATTTGCGCATCTCCATCCATAACCAGGGGTCGCCTCTGAGCCCCCAACCGGAGTGGTCCGGTGTGAGCAAATCGCCAATCGTCGCCCAACTATGTTCCAGCGGAATGCATGATTTGCATTTTTCCAGCTCCAGCAGTTGAGGTAAAAACTCATCGCGCCAGTAGTCGGTATCCACCCACCAGTTTGGGGGAATCGAGGCGTGACGTTCAAAAGGTGTTGAGAGCGGCGTTCCCGTCATGGCCATAAAGGCGGCATAAAAGCGCTCCTTCGCGCTGGACGTGGGGGAAACACACACTTCATCGCTGAGCAGCATCACCAGATTGTCCATCAGCAACTTATCGGGGTAATGCATCAATTCCGGCATGCCCTGGGCGAAAATCTTGCGCATCAACTGGGCGAGTGTTCGCGAGGCGGGGTAGAGCACAAACCGCAGATCCTCACGCTGTGCATGCTTCTTAACGGCAATGTCATACGCCGTTTGCTGCTCATGCGTCTTGAGTTGGGTATCCGCGCCGTATTGCAGCAAGCGCCCAATGATCGTTAAATCCGCACCGTGCCATGCAGCCTGATGCAGGGCGGAATAGCCTTTTTTCTGCGAAACATGATTAACCAGCGAGGGATAGTGTTCGAGGATACCCAGAACCTCATCCCACTTCCCCTGCCAGGCATTAAGAGAAAGCTGGCCTGCCGCCAGCGCCAGTGAATCGGCCATATAGACTCCTTTTGCTGTTCCGTCTTAACATCATCCTTTAGCGAGTGATTTCATTATTCGCTAAGGGGAAGGCATATATTTCCCCTTTTGAAACTTCCACCCCGACCACGACGCTGCGTGTTGGCACGCTTTGGGTTCTCGATTTAAGGATGTACTTAACAATAAATTGCCCGTCACTGGCGAAAGTATAGAAAGAGGACGGAATACACAGTTGCGCATCTTTCACTGTTAACGGCGGCCTCAGGATATATTTTTGTTTCGATGGCGGAATAGCGCGGGGATTAATAGAGATAAAAACAGGCTGGTAATCTTGCGCATTATGCACGGCAAAACAGACTTCATTAGTTGCCGTACGTTTCACCGAGGTCGTTTCATCGGGTCTGAGCCTGTCGCCTGACCCCGGACAGCCCGTCAATGCCAGCAGGGACGCCAGTAAGAGCATACCGCGCGTTATTCCCCTTCTTAGCACCATGGAAACCCCTGCAATGTTTTTTGATATTCAGACAACATGCGGGACTCCCGGAGATCACCGTCCAGCGTCACATCGCCTCTCGCTCTTAATGCCATCCACGAAGCATAGCCGTAAGTTTTGAGAATGAAATAATCGGCAATGATTTGTGCCTGCTGTTCCATCGAATAACGTCGTAACGGCCGCCCATTTAAATGGTAGCGATAGCTGACCAGCCCACTGATTAAGCCATTTACCCGCACATACATGCCGCGATTACGCTGCCAGATATGGCTGAGTTCGTGAATAAAGATATGCTGAAAAGGATGAGACTCTCGCGAAAAATCGTTGCGGTACCATTCGCGAAAATAGAGTTCGCCATCAGGGGCCATTCCCGCACTTTGGGGCTGTAAGCCAAACGGGAAATAGCTGTCGTGATGCACCCAGATTTTGTGATATTCAAGACTGTTACCGAAGACACTTCTTGCCAGACGGATCTCGCCCGGCTGCAATAACCGCTGACTCCCTTCCCCGTCCATATACATCCTCAGATTATGACGACCTCATATATATAAACCTTACGAATGATTTTTCAATCGCCGCCGCGTGGCTTTCCTTCTTTCAACTGCAGATATCCGCACAGCATTTCCCCCAGTTCTGCTGCAAACGCGGTAATGTCCGTCTCGCTACGTGGCGCGACAGAGAAGGCTTTGCCCACCGCGCCAAGGGTGGTGGTCACCAGTTCACAGACCAGCGCCTGTTTTGCTGGCGTCTCATTCGGTAACACCTCCTGCACAAAGGTCTGGAAAATCCCCTCTCCTGCGGCTTTTGCTGCTGTTACCTCAGGGGCATCGCGATACAAGGGCGCGGCGTCATCCAGCGCGGTGCGCATCGCCGCCTCTTCACACTCCGAGCGCACAAAGGCCAGCACCAGCGAGCGCATACGCTGGAATGGCGGATGACGGCTGTCCTGCAAAATGTCCCGCAGTAGCGTGGTTGTACGCTGCCATTCTTCAAGCTGGAGCTGGAAAAGAATCGCGGCCTTATTGGGAAAGTACTGATACACCGACCCGATGCTCACACCGGCACGTTCCGCCACCCGCGCGGTGGTAAAGCGCGGTGCCCCTTCCTCGGCTAAAACCTGAATAGCAGCCTGAAGGATTGCGGTGACCAGCGCCGTAGAACGTGCCTGACGCGGCTGTTTTCGCGAGGAAATTCGCGGGGTTGAACGCGATGTCATTCGGAGAGTCTCCAGCCAGAGGAATGCGAATAGTGAATGCGACGAATCCATCATATTCTGAATGCGAATAATTAGTCACATTTATTACTGGAGTCCTGCATGACCATGACCACCCTCACCACCGCGCCGCTGGCATTGTTACTGGAGCGTCTGTTTGCCGAGGCCGAAGCGACCACCAGCACCGCGCTGGATGATGTTTCCGAAGAAGAACAGATGCGCCTTTTACAGAGCAAAACCGACTACCGGGATCTCTATGGGCGACTGAAAGATCTGTGGCTTCCGGTGTCAAAAGAGACCGGTACACTGCTGTATATGCTGGCGCGCAGTAGCAACGCGCACACCATTGTCGAGTACGGCACCTCCTTTGGGATCTCGGCGCTGCACATGGCGGCGGCACTGCGCGATAACGGCGGCGGCAGGCTGATTACCTGCGAGTTCGAGCCATCCAAAGCGGCGCGCGCACGGCAACATTTTAACCTGGGCGGGGTGAGCGATCTGATTGAGATCCGCGAAGGCGATGCGCTGGAAACCCTGCGCCAGGATCTGCCCGATACGATTGATCTGGTGCTGCTCGACGGCGCGAAATCGCTCTACCCGGAGATCCTGGATTTACTGGAACCGCGTCTGAGAAAAGGGGCGTTGATCGTCGCTGATAACGCCGATTATTACCCGCCGTATCTGGAAAAGGTCCGGGCGCCAGAAAACGGTTATTTGTCGACACCGTTTAGCGAAGATGTAGAGCTGTCGGTTTGGCTGGGCTGATGGGCTGAAAAGCCCGCCGTGTAAGGCGGGCTGCACGCGCTCATGAGAAGGGAGTTATGCGCTTTTTTGTAGCTCCCGACGCGCCAGGTCGGCAAAGAAGCCACTGCGCGATCCGTATTCCCGATGCCGCTCAACGTACGTGTCTATTTTGACTAATAAATTCTGCGGCAAGGTAATGTTCAACTTCACCGCTTTACTGTCATATTTGCTTAAATCAACATCAACATAAGCCCAAATACCGCCCTGGCAATCTTCATCATTCATATGCACGGAAATACTCTGCGCTTGCGGCGCCAGTTCGCCTTTCTCGGTGACATAATCCAGATGAGCATCGATCGCACTCCAGGCATCGGCAATCGCGGCATCAATCGTGTCACCCGCGAAATAGCAGCCTGTGATGTCCGGAACAAATCCGGAGAAACTGCCGCTATCAGCCTGATGCAGATAGATCGGAAATTTCATGGTTTACCTCTATTAAGATTGAAAGGGCACCGGCCCGGTGCCGCTTAATTACATTTGTTTCAGGATCTTCTGCAATGTTCCCTTTGCAATATCCTTTTCAGGGTGAGGTACCGTAATCACATATGATACCCCCACCTTGACGAACGTGTGGTGACTCCCTTTCACCCGGTCAAGAACCCAGCCACGCTCTTGCAGTTGTTTCATGAGTTCTCTGCTTGTCATCCCTTTCGATAATGTCTCCCTTTTTACAATGCAAAGAGAGTATACCCACTACCCACACCAGCACCAATGCATTTGTAGGTATGGTGGGTATAAATGATATTCAGCGTACGTAAACATCCGGGATTTCCCCGGTGGCGCTGCGCTTACCGGGGCTACCCGTCAAAAAACACCATTCCCTTGTACGGCTTCGCGCGGCAGGCGGCCAGCCGCTGCGCGAGGCTGCCCACGTGGGCTTCCAGCTTATGCCCGTCCGGGTCGAGAAAATAGAACGACTCCCCTTCGCTTTTGTTCTCTTTCCACGACGTCACGCCCGCCTGCGTAAGACGTGCCACAAACGCGGCGAAGTCATTTTCATCAATGCTAAACGCATAGTGGGTGTAGTCGCTCTCCTGCGAGGCGATGTAGTGCCGCTGCGCGTCCAGCGACAGGCAAAGCCACAGATCACCACAGCTCAAGTACGCACCGCTATCCCAGCGCGCATGCAGGGGCAGCCCCAACAGGTGATGATAAAAATCGATGCTACCGGCAATATCACTCACCGCCAGCGTCAGGTGATTCAGGCCTTTTAACATGTTGTCATCTCAGTAGTAATTAAAGGCAGTCGAGTAAGTGTTGTCGCAACCACTGGTGCGCCGGGTCACGATGCAGACGTTCATGCCAGAGCATCAGCATATCGAACCCCGGCAGCGGCACGGGCGGGTCCACCACCTGCAAGGCCCCGGCCTTTTTCACCAGACGTTCCGGCAACACGGCCACCAGATCGCTGGTCGCCAGCGCCTCCAGCATAAACAAAAAATGGGGTACGGAAAGAACGACGCGCCGTGAAAGTCCACTTTTTGCCAGCACCTCATCGGTTATCGCGCTAAAGCCCCCGCCTTCCGGCGACACAATCACATGTTCCAGCTTGCAGAACTGCGCCAGCGTCGGGCGACGTTTTAAGGCCGGATGGTTCAGTCGCCCGGCCAGTACATAGCGCTCGGTAAACAGCAGTCGCTGGTGCAGGGCAGGCGGCGACCCTTCGCGAGTATGAAAGATCAGATCGACATCGCCCTGCTCCGCCTGGCGCAAAATCTGCGCGGGGTTTAACTCGAACAGCGCCAGCCGGGTGCCGGGTGCGGCGGCCCGCAGGCTGTTGAGTGCCGGGAGCACCACGGCGGACTCGGTGTAATCCGTGGCGGCGATCTTCCAGGTCAGATCGGCGCTTGCCGGGTCAAAGGCGCTACCGGATGACACGGCGCTTTCCAGCGCATCGAGCGCCCGTCGTAACGGCACCCGCAGTTCATCGGCGCGGGCGGTCGGTTGCATGCCGCGTGGTCCCGGCAGCAACAGCGGGTCAGCAAAAATCTCCCGCAGGCGGGCGAGCTGCACGCTGACCGAAGGCTGCGACAAATTGAGCCGCTGCGCGGCCCGCGTCACGTTAAGCTCAGTCAGCAGTACATCCAGCGTCGCTAACAGGTTCAAATCGATACGACGAAAATTAACCATGACTATACCAGCAATAACAGCAATTAATTTCTACTATACCTCTTCATTCACTACCGTGGGGGGACTTTCCCCATACCAGGTACATACGATGAATGTTTTGATGGTTTATGCCCATCCCGAATCCCACTCCCTGAACGGCGCACTCAATAATTTTGCTGTTTCACATCTGGAAAATGCCGGGCACCACGTGCAGGTTTCCGATCTCTACGCCATGAACTGGAAATCACAGCTGGATGCCAACGACACGCTCGCCCCACTGGCAGGTGACCATTTCCACCCGTCAATGGATTCAAAACAGGCCTTTGAGCAGGGTTTGCAGAGTGCGGATATTGCCGCCGAGCAGGAGAAATTACGTTGGGCGGACGCGGTCATTTTCCAGTTTCCGCTCTGGTGGTTTTCGATGCCTGCCATTATGAAAGGGTGGTTCGATCGAGTTTACGCCTACGGATTTGCCTATGGCGTGGGTGAACACAGCGATACCCACTGGGGCGATCGCTACGGCGAGGGAAACCTGTCAGGTAAACGGGCAATGTTGCTGGTGACAACAGGCGGCTGGGAATCACACTATAGCCCGCGCGGAATCAACGGCCCTATCGACGATATTCTGTTCCCTATCCAGCACGGGATGCTGTTTTATCCGGGCTTCGAAGTGTTGCCGCCGCTGGTGATTTATCGCACCAGCAAAACAGATGATAAGAAATATGCCGCGTATTGCCAGCAACTGGCACACCGTTTGGACACGCTCTGGCAGGTAGAACCGCTGCCTTTCCGGCAGCAAAACGCGGGGGATTATGTGATTCCCGCGCTGACGTTACGCGAGGATATTGCGCCTGGTGAAGGCGGGTTTGGCGTACATATGAAGTCGTAATGCAGCCAGAAGAATAACCCGGATGCGGCTGCGCCTTATCCGGGCTACCACCGCACCTTCGTAGCCCCGGTAAGCGTCAGCGCCACCGGGGGTTCCCGGATGCGGCTGCGCCTTATCCGGGCTACCACCACACCTTCGTAGCCCCGGCAAGCGTCAGCGCCACCGGGGGGTTCCCGGATGCGGCTGCGCCTTATCCGGGCTACCACCGCACTTCGTAGCCCCGGTAAGCATCAGCGCCACCGGGGGGTTCCCGGATGCGGCTGCGCCTTATCCGGGCTACCACCGCGCCTTCGTAGCCCCGGTAAGCGGCAGCGCCACCGGGGTTGTTCCCGGAGGCGTCGTTGCCTTATCCGGGCTACCACCGCACTTCGTAGCCTCGGTAAGCGGCAGCGCCACCGGGGGTGTTCCCGGAGGCGTCGTTGCCTTATCCGGGCTACCACCGCACCTTCGTAGCCCCGGCAAGCGTCAGCGCCACCGGGGTGTTCCCGGATGCGGCTGCGCCTTATCCGGGCTACCACCGCGCATTCGTAGCCCCGGCAAGCGTCAGCGCCACCGGGGGTGTTCCCGGAGGCGTCGTTGCCTTATCCGGGCTACCACCACACCTTCGTAGCCCCGGCAAGCGTCAGCGCCACCGGGGGGTTCCCGGAGGCGGCTGCGCCTTATCCGGGCTACCACCGCGCCTTCGTAGCCCCGGTAAGCGGCAGCGCCACCGGGGGGTTCCCGGATGCGGCTGCGCCTTATCCGGGCTACCACCGCACTTCGTAGCCCCGGTAAGCGTCAGCGCCACCGGGGGTTCCCGGATGCGGCTGCGCCTTATCCGGGCTACCACCGCGCCTTCGTAGCCCCGGTAAGCGACAGCGCCACCGGGGGGTTCAGGATGCGCCTTATTCCGGCTCTTTAACCTGGGCGACAAACGACGGGAGATCCCAGGTGCCGCCTGCACGAACATAGCGGCACATACCGGTGGTGGATTCGCTGCTCTGGGTGAACGCTTTACCGTCCCACACCCACTCAGCGGATGCCCAGCAGTCGCCAATGCCACGACCGCGCTGCCCCAGCGAAATCAGGCCATCGCTGTAATCCGAAGCGGAGTCGGTCACCAGCACGGGTTCGCCCGCAAGTTTGCTGTCGATAACCCAGAAACCATAGCCTTCGTTATAGGCCGCGCGCCAGCAGAGCGTGGAAATCAGCGCGTGGGTATCATCCAGCGGCGTCAGGCTGATATCGTTATCCCCCTCATCCGCCTGCGGGTCCGGCGATTTCAGACGCTCGCAATTGGTGTCTTTGGGTAAAGAGGCAATCAATTTAGGCTTAAGCGCGGCAACCTCCGTTTCATTGAGCACACGTTCTTGCGCATCGCTGACTTTGGCTGCCTGAATCACCGGAGGCTCTTTCGCCGCCGGTACACCGCTTTCCGGTTTATCACCTTTCTTCACCAGCGCGCCGGGGGTGTCCAGACGCCCCTGCACATCATCCATCTTCAGCAGCACCGCTGTCGCGCCATCACCAGACAGCTCGAATGGTTTTGCACCGCCTTTAAACTCCACTTTGCCGCTGCCTTTTACCGCTTCGATCAGCGCCTGGGTCTGCGCGGGCGATAACCGCCAGGTATCGCTGTCTTCCGGCTCGACTTCACCAATCTCTTTGTCATCAATCCACAGGACCAGTTTGGGCTGCGGCGAGGTCTCATCAGATTCCATTTCCGCAAGCACAACATCGACAACCAGCGGCGTATTCGCACCGGCTTTACGCACCAGCAGTACCGACCCGCTGGCCTCTTCTTCCTTGCTATAACCCGCAGCGCGACAGGTCAGCGTGTTATCACAAACGACTTCCCAATCTTTGTGGTTAAACGTGGTGCTATTGTTTTCTGCCATTACCGGCGCACTGAGCGTCGCTATCATCACCAGTGCGGCTTTATAACTCTTATTCATGCCGTTTCTCCGTATTCACCATCGCCGACAGTGTGAAGAATTTAGCGCATTCGGAGAAGTGAAATTTTTTCTACGGTGAAAGGAAATAACGTGGATTTGATCCCCCTCGCACAGGAAGGGGATCGGGAGAGGGGAAATTAATCCAGCTTCAGGTCGCCGTAGCTGTTTACTACGCGGGAGACAATGCCGTAATCAATCGCTTCTTGCGGGTTCATCCAGTAGTTGCGGTCAGTGTCTTGTTTCACTTTCTCTACCGGTTGCCCGGTCGCATCGGCGATAAGACGGTTCACGCGCTCCAGCATACGGATGATCTCTTTCGCTTCGATTTCAATGTCGCTCGCCTGGCCACGTACGCCGCCCAGCGGTTGATGGATCATAAAGCGGGTGTTCGGCAGCGCGTAGCGGTGCTCTTTTTTCGCCGCCAGGAAAATGGTGATCCCGGCGCTCGCCACCCAGCCAGTGCCAATGATATGCACTTCCGGCTTGATGAATTTAATGATGTCGTGAATGGTATCCGCAGCTTCAACATGGCCGCCCTGGCTGTTCAGGTAAATTTTGATCGGCGCATCGCTGATCCCCTGCAACAGCAGCAGTTGGGTCACCACTTTTTCGGTCAGCGTCTGGTTAATCTCACCGGAGATAATGATCGAGCGCGAATCCAGCAACTTCTGCTGCATCATCTGCGTGACGTTGCCGCCTTCGTTCTCTTTTTTATCGTCGTCTTTACTGCCCATGTAATGCATGGTGAATCCCCCGTAGTGATAATGGCATTAAGCATAGTCTACGCCATAAAAGGCGGAAAATAACAAGATGTTATCTCCGCACTTTTGGGGGATCAATAACCCAGATCGTCACGACGCAACCCCAGGTCTTTCAGTTGCTCATCGCTGAGATTCTGCAAAATTATCCGCGTCTTACGCCGTTCCCATTTTCGTTTCACCCAATGCCACAGTTGTACGAACCCGACAAACGGTCGTTTCGGTCTATTTTCAAAGAATTCCATCGCGTCTCTCCTCACCAGAACAGAGCCCTATTTTCTCTGGAATTCCTGTATGCAATACAGACGCAGAAATTACTTTTCTTTAACATACAGATCGCCTACAACTGTATCTGAACGGCATTTTTCTCCGCCATCTGTACTGGTTTTATAATCTGTATGGTGGCAACAAAGGATACAGCATGACACGTTATGAAAATCTGGCCACCTTACTGGCGGAGCGCATTGAGCAAGGCCTCTACCGTCACGGCGAGAAATTGCCGTCAGTCAGGAATCTGAGCCAGGAACACGGTGTGAGCATCAGCACCGTACAGCAGGCGTATCAGGTGCTGGAAAACCTGCAGTTGATCACCCCGCAGCCGCGCTCGGGCTATTTTGTCGCCCCGCGCAAAGCCAAACCGCCGGTGCCCGCCATATCTCGCCCTGTTCAGCGCCCGGTAGACGTAACGCAATGGGATGAGGTGCTGACACTGCTGGATGCCCGTTCGGACAAAGAGATGCTCAACTTTGGCGGTGGCGCGCCGGACATTTCCCAGCCAACATTAAAACCGCTGTGGCGCGAGATGGCGCGACTGGTGCAGCACAACCAGTGTGACATTCTGAGTTACGACGCCCTGCAAGGACGGCGCGAACTGCGCGAGCAGATTTCCCGCCTGATGGTTGATGGCGGTACGGTGGTGGATCCGGAGGATATCGTCATCACCAACGGCTGCCACGGCGCGCTGAGCATTGCCCTGCTTTCGGTCTGTAAACCGGGCGATATCGTGGCCGTGGAATCGCCTTCCTACTATGGCACCATGCAGTTATTGCGTGGTTTCGGCATCAAAGTCATGGAGATCCCCACCGATCCGGAAACCGGGATCAGTATTGAGGCACTGGAACTTGCGCTGGAACAGTGGCCGATCAAAGGGGTGATCCTCGTACCCAGTTGCAGCAACCCGCAGGGCTCGATCATGCCGGATGCGCGCAAAAAAGCGATACTGGCGCTGGCGCAGCGCCATGACATTGTCATTTTCGAAGACGATATCTATGGCGAACTCGTCACCGACTATCCCCGCCCGCGCACCATTAAATCCCTCGATATCGATGGCCGCGTGTTGCTGTGCAGCTCGTTTACCAAATCGGTCGCGCCGGGGCTGCGTGTGGGCTGGATTGTACCGGGGCGCTACCGTGACCGGGTACTGCATATGAAATATGCCGCTATCGGCAGCACAGTGCCTACTAATCAGTTGGCGATGGCGGCGTTTATTCGCGACGGCCACTACCATCGCCATATTCGCCGGATGCGCCAGTTTTATCAGCAGCACCTGGAAACCTATACCTGTTGGATCCGCCAGTATTTTCCCTGTGGAATTTGCGTCACGCGGCCAAAAGGCGGGTATATGCTGTGGGTTGAATTGCCGGAAGGGGTGGATATGATCTGTGTGTCGCGCCAGCTCTGTCGACTGAAAATCCAGACGGCGCCGGGTTCGCTGTTTTCGGCATCAGGAAAATACCGCAACTGCCTGCGCATTAACTGCGCCCTGCCGCTCACCGAACGGTATCGAGAGGCCATTGCGAAGCTGGGCGAAGCAATTCATATCGCGATGGAAGAGAGTTAATCTCCCTTTCGCTCAGGGTGTTGCGATTATCCCCGGTGACGCTCACGCTTACCGGGGCTACCAAATCACCGCACCTGAAGCATCGTAGCCCGGGTAAGGCGCGGCCGCGCCGCCACCCGGGACGACTCACGATCAGAACGTATACGACAGGCTACCCACAATGCTGCGCTCGGCGCCAAAGTAGCAATAAGAAAGCGAGTTACAGGCGGCGATATAGCTCTTGTCCGTCAGGTTATTGACGTTAACCTGCGCACTCAGCCCTTTCAGGCCCACCTTCGACAGATCATAGCCGACCGCCAGATCCACCAACGTATACGACGGCAGCGTATGCGTATTCTGGCGATCCGAGGTAATACCATTCACATAGCGCACGCCGGAACCGACGGTCAAACCGTCCAGCGGGCCGCTTTTCACATCGTAGCTCAGCCAGGCGCTGGCCTGGTTACGCGGTGCGTAGACGGCGCGCTTGCCCTGCTCTTCCGGGCTGCTCTTCTTGTAACGGATATCGGTATAGGTATAGGCCGCCTGCAGGCGCAGGCTATCCGTTAACTGACCCACCGCTTCCAGCTCCACCCCTTCGGATTCGATCTCGCCGATAGAACGGTACGGATCGGTCGGCTCTTCTTTGGTGGCGATATTCTTCTGGTTGATACGGAACACCGAGGCGCTGTACATCGCCTGCGTTCCTTCCGGCTCAAATTTCAGCCCGGCTTCCCACTGTTTCCCCTTCATCGGCTGCAGGATCTTGCCGTTTTCATCGGTAAAGCTGGTTGGCGTGAACGCGGTCGAGTAGCTGACGTACGGGGCAAAACCGTTATCGAACAGATACAGCAATGCCGCACGGCTGCTGTAATGACCTTGATCCAGCGTATCGCTGGTATCATTGAGCTTGTTAACGTTAGTGACCTTCACCTGATCGTGGCGGCCACCCAGCGTCAGACGCCACTTATTGAGTGACATCTGATCCTGCACGTAGATCCCCGTCTGCTCCAGCTTATGCTTCTCGCTGCTGTACTGGGTGATGTAATCCGGATCTGCGCCATACACCGGGTTAAACGCGTCGATCGCCGGGAATGCGCCGTAGTAACCGGCCACATTATTGCTGCGCCGCTGGTAATCCACACCCATCAGCAGGCGATGGTTTACCGGGCCGGTCTCCACGCTGCCGTCCAGTTGGTTGTCGAGCGTGATAGCATTCATCTTCTCATCAGAACCGGAATAGCCGCGGTTCAGTTCGGTATCATTCAGCCAGCCCGCCGCATACACCTGGTTCAGGTTCACTTTGGTGTGCAAATAGCGCAATTTCTGGCGCACCGACCAGCCGCTGTCAAAGGCATGCTCGAAATTGTAGCCAACCATATTTTCGCGGCGGTCGTACTTGTCGTAATCGTCTTCCCCTTCATAGAAGGTATTGGAAATTTTCTGCCCGGCATGGGGGACAACGGTGCCTTCATACGGTAAGCCCGAGTGGCTGCCGCCTTCCGGATCGCGATGCAGATAGGCCATCAGATCGAGACGCGTGGTGTCGGTGATACGCCAGGTCAGACTCGGCATCAGGGCATAACGCTCTTCTTTGAGCGGATCAAACTGTGAGTCCGCATAGCGGGTCATGCCGGTTAAACGCACGGCAACGCGGTCGTTATCATCCACCGGGCCGGTCACATCAAAGGCCGCGCCGCGCTGGTTGTTATTCCCGGCGAACAGTTTGACTTCGCCCCCCGCGTCAAACGACGGTTTGCGGGTGTTCAGCGCCACAATTCCGCCTGGCGAAGAGCGACCATAGAGTACGGAAGCCGGGCCGCGCACCACTTCGATGCTGTCGAGAAACCACGGGTCCACCACCAGCGAACTGTGCGAGTTGGTGTCACCCATCATTTTCAGGCCGTCGAGATAGATATTATCCAGGCTGCCGTCGGAGAAGCCGCGCAAGACGATATAATCAAAACGGTTGGAGGCGCCAATCTGGTTGGCATAGACCCCCGGCGTGTAGCCCACCGCCTGGCGCACGCTGGTGGCCCCCTGCTCTTCATACTGCTGGCGCGTCACAATAGAGACCGACTGCGGGGTTTCGATATCCGGCGTTTCCAGCTTGGTTGCGCCGCTTTGCATTTGTGAGGTCACCACCACCGTCTCTTCTTTTGTCGACGTGGTGTCCTGTGCCAGGACTACCGCGCTAAATCCACCCGTAATACAGCCAATCATCAGCGCCAGTCGCGTTTT
Organism: Citrobacter sp. MNAZ 1397; assembly: GCF_023613995.1. NCBI lineage: Bacteria > Pseudomonadati > Pseudomonadota > Gammaproteobacteria > Enterobacterales > Enterobacteriaceae > Citrobacter > Citrobacter sp. MNAZ 1397. The sequence goes on along the minus strand of NZ_JAKIVH010000002.1, from coordinate 220,124 downwards.
TGCGAACATGAAAATCTCCAGAAGCCGTTTTTATTGTAAATAAGAATTATTACCCTTTTGCCGACGGTGGCAGCTATGCGCAATGACAAGAGACGTATGCGCGGTGACAAAACGCATCACAACTGTCGAACTTTGGTCTACAGGCCCGTGGATGACCGGATGAAGAACGGGGATTAACAGGCGTGGCGCGCCTCTCCGGGGGTAATGCCATAGCGACGGCGAAAGGCGGTAGAAAAATTGGTGGCATGCTGATACCCCGACATCCACGCCGCCTGCTGCACGCTGTACCCCTGTGCCAGATAGCGGCGGGCAAGATCGAGACGGCAATCGCGAAGGTAATCAAACACCGAATGGCCATAGGCCTGGCGAAACTTGGTCCGCAGGCTGCTGCTGCTCATGGCTGCCAGTTGGGCCAGTTCCGTGAGGGTGTATTCTTTCTCCGGCTGCTGCTCCAGCAAGCGACGCACGGTTTCGAGCCGATGTTGTTCGCCGCTGGGGGCATGGCGGGAGGTATGGTTTTGCAGGCGCTGTGACAGGCCGTGACCTAACAGTTGTAGCATGACGCCTTCGAGCATTAACTGGCGCGACAGCACAGGTTGGCTGGACTGCTGGATGTATTGCAGGCCAGAGAGCAAAAAGCCCGGCACCTGCCATAAGAAGGTTGGCGCCCCGCCGTTTTCCCACTGCTGAAGCAACGCAGAGAGCAGCGGCGATTGCCAGCAGCGCGCCGGGTCTACGCCCAGCGAAAGCGTGCGTAAGTGGTAGTCGGCAAGATGCACGGCGTTCATCACCTGCTGCTCGCCAAGGCGCGAGGTAAAGGCCATACCGGAGCGCACCACAAATTCCTGACCGTTGACGCGCAGCATCACACTGCCTTCCAGCACCACCAGCATATAGAGCGGGCAGCTATGCAAGGAGGTGGTTTCATAGGGTTGCAGGACGCGAATATCTGAGCTGGTGAGGTTGAGACCGGATGAGAACGACATCTCTTCGACATCGCCCTGAATCACAATGTGTTTTTCTTTACTGACGTCGCGGCAAGCAGAGAGCGACGGGAAGCGATAATCAATGCCGTAGCGTTCGCCAAACCCGATAAAATCTTCAACGGAAAAGTGTCTTTTTTGCATAGCGGGCAGCCATTGTGATCCTGTCCAATGTTCAACATTCCACCGGGGATGCGCGAAAGTTTCCGGGTCGACGCCCTGAAAAACGCCTACAGATTACCATTGCCCCCGCCAGGCGGCAATAATATTGAGAATTGTTCTCACCTTTAGAACCACCCCGAATGCGTTTTCTTCCTCTCCCTCAGGGGTGAAGTAATATTACGTTTTACAGCGATAACACCGCGTAATGAGAATAAAACAGTGACAGCGATGACAGGGTCCGGCTGAAAATCGATGAGGCGTTGACGGCTGACCGGGGCCGCCCGCAGGGATGCGGGCGGAGGGGATAGCCTGCAAGGACGCAGGCTGGTCCCCGACCCGAAAGTCAGACGGCATAAGGCGAGTGGACCGCGAAGCGGCGATTTTCCTGGCCGGGAGCCCGGGTCGCCAGGGTGGTGGCGGTGAGCCACCCTGGCACGTTCACGGGTTCTGATGTAACAAAGAAACAATGAACATGAAGTGAACGGAATGACCACCAGCGCCGCATTTTCCCCCTCACCCTGACCCTCTCCCTCAGGGAGAGGGGACCGATCGTGCTCACATTTTTTGTGGGGATCTCTCTCCGTCAGGGAGAGGACCGGGGTGAGGGTTGTTGGTGGCTCAAATACCCGATTCCCGGATGCGGCGTAAACGCCTTATCCGGGCTACCACGTAGCCCCGGCAAGCGCAGCGCCGCCGGGGGAGAAAGCGAGCGATATTATGGCAATATCATTACACACATTTAATTAAGCCAATAATCACCATCGTCGCACACAAATATTATGGATATTACCCTCCATTAATATTCCTAATGGCTTACCGATACCTTTCCTCTTAATTCCCCCATTATCTTCTTCATTATTTCTCCACAATATGGACTTTTGTAAATCCATATTATCTCCCCAGAAAATGCTTAACGCCTGGGGCAAAATTCATATATTCTTATGGTCAATGAGAATGATCATTCTCAAAAACCACAAACCGGAGCCCGGCATGACACCAAAAGCCTCGCAGCAAGAACGCCACCAGATCCGCCAGGACGAAATCATTGTCGCGGCCCGGCGCTGCTTTCGCGCAAGCGGTTTTCACGCGGCCAGCATGTCGCAAATCGCGCTGGAGGCCCAGTTAAGCGTCGGGCAGATTTATCGCTATTTCGCCAGTAAAGACGCCATCATTGAGGAGATGATCCGCCGCATCATCGACAACCGTATCGCTGAAATGGAAAGCAACACCCAGACTGAACACCTCGCGCAGGTACTGGCCTGGCGACAAACGCTCAGCCACGATGACGATGCGCTGATGCTGGAAGTGGCGGCCGAAGCGACCCGCAACCCGCACGTTGCTGCGATGATGGCACAGGCCGATGCGCGCATGTATGAAACTGCCTGCGCTCACCTGAAGAAAATGCATCCGCATCTTGAAGAGAGTCGCGTCCGCTGCTGTGTGGAGGTTATGGCGTCGTTGATGGAAGGTGCCATGTTCAGAAACCTGACGCCGCAAAAATGCGACCCGGCGCAATTACACCAGATATATCAGGACATAATGCAGATGTTATTTACAGAAAAATAATCCGGGATTAAACGAATTTCAGGCGGTGTATAAAAATACCGCTCGTTATCATTTCCGCAAATAGCGGAAGTGGAGTATTGCCATTGCCAAAATAAGGTCAACCAGCCGCCTGTTAATTATCAACGGGCAGGCCTTTTACACGCCGGGGAAATATAATGAAGTTAATAAGAATCACCGTCGTGGCATTATTCGCATTAACTGGCTGCGACAATGCCACACCACCTGCACAACACCACGCGGTTCAGGACGTCGGGGTCGTGACGCTCCAGAGCCAACCGCTTTCCGTATTCAGTACATTGACCGGACGTACCTCGGCCTCGCTGAGCGCGGAAGTCCGCCCGCAAGTTGGCGGTATCATCCAGAAGCGCCTCTTTACCGAAGGCGACACGGTGAAAGCCGGCCAGCCGCTGTACCAGATTGACCCGTCCAGCTACCGCGCCGCCTTCGATGAAGCCGATGCCTCCCTTAAACAGGCGCAATCGCTGGTGGAATCCGACTGCCAGAAAGCGCGTCGCTATGCGTTGCTGGTGAAAGATAACGGCGTGTCACAGCAGGATGCCGACGACGCGAAATCTACCTGCGCCCAGGACAGGGCCAGCGTCAGCGCCAAACAAGCGGCGCTGGAAAGCGCACGTATTAACCTGAACTGGACCACTATCACCTCACCGATCAGCGGGCGGATTGGCATCTCGTCCGTCACCCCAGGCGCGCTGGTCACCGCCGAGCAAACCACGGCGCTGGCCACCGTGCGCGGGCTGGACACCATGTATGTCGACCTCACCCGTTCCAGTGCCGATCTGCTGCGTTTACGTAAGCAAGCGCTCGCCAGCAACGACAACACCCTGAGCGTATCGCTGATTCTGGAAGATGGCAGCACCTACAGCGAAACCGGCAAACTGGCGCTGACCGAAGTGGCCGTTGATGAAGCGACCGGCTCAGTCACCCTTCGCGCCATCTTCCCGAACCCGCATCAGCAACTTCTCCCCGGCATGTTTGTCCGCGCCAGAGTCAATGAAGGCGTAATGGAAAACGCCATCCTCGCCCCGCAACAGGGCATCACCCGCGACAGCAAAGGCAACGCCACGGCGCTGGTGGTCAACGCGCACAACAAAGTCGAGCAGCGTAGCGTCGAAACGGGTGATACCTACGGCGATAAATGGCTGGTCCTGAAAGGGCTACAAAGCGGCGACAAGCTGATTGTCGAAGGCACGGATAAAGTCACCGCCGGTTCAGAGGCGAAAGCCGTTGAAGTGCAAAACAACGGAGGCAAAGCCTGATGTTCTCTCGCTTCTTCGTGCGGCGCCCGGTCTTTGCCTGGGTGCTCGCCATCCTCATCATGATGGCCGGGGTGCTGGCTATCCGCACGCTGCCCATCGCGCAGTATCCGGACGTGGCGCCGCCCTCGATAAAAATTACCGCCACCTACACCGGTGCGTCGGCGCAAACGCTGGAAAACAGTGTGACCCAGGTTATTGAACAACAGCTTACCGGGCTCGATAACCTGCTTTATTTCACCTCCACCAGCAGTTCCGATGGTCAGGTGACTATCACCGTGACCTTCGAACAGGGTACCGACCCGGACACCGCTCAGGTGCAGGTACAGAACAAAGTGCAACAGGCCGAGTCCCGCCTGCCAACCGAAGTCACCCAGTCCGGCGTTACGGTGGTGAAATCGCAGAGCAGCTTTCTGCTCATCATGGCGATGTATGACAAAACCGACCACGCCTCCAGCTCCGATATCGCCGACTGGCTGGTGAGTAATGTACAGGACCCGCTCGCACGCGTTAACGGTGTGGGTAGCCTGCAGGTGTTCGGTGCGCAATACGCGATGCGTATCTGGATGGACCCGGACAAACTGGCTTCGTACGCGCTGATGCCGTCGGATGTACAGACCGCGATTGAAGCGCAGAACGTACAGGTTTCCGCCGGGAAAATCGGCGCGTTGCCAGCCTCAAACAGTCAGCAACTCACCGCCACGGTCCGCGCGCAGTCGCGCCTGCAAACCGTGGATCAGTTCCGCAATATCATCATCAAAAGTGAAACCAACGGTGCGGTGGTACGTATCGGCGACGTTGCCCGCGTAGAGATGGGCAGCGAAGACTATTCGGCAACGGCGAAACTGAACGGCCACCCGGCGGCGGGCCTGGCGGTGATGCTGGCTCCGGGCGCGAACGCGCTGGATACCGCCACGCTGGTGAAAAATAAAATCGCCGGGTTCCGTCACAGCATGCCGCAGGGTTATGACATCGCCTACCCGAAAGACAGCACCGATTTTATCAAAATCTCCATCGAAGACGTGGTACAGACGCTGATCGAAGCCATCGTGCTGGTGGTCTGTGTGATGTATTTGTTTTTGCAAAACATCCGCGCCACGCTGATTCCGGCGATGGCGGTACCCGTCGTGCTGTTAGGCACCTTCGGCGTGCTGGCCCTGTTTGGCTATTCGATTAACACCCTGACGCTGTTTGCGATGGTGCTGGCGATAGGTTTGCTGGTGGACGATGCCATCGTGGTGGTGGAAAACGTCGAGCGTATTATGCGCGACGAAGGGCTGCCCGCCCGCGAAGCCACCGAAAAATCGATGGGCGAAATCTCCGGCGCGCTGGTGGCGATTGCGCTTGTACTCTCCGCCGTGTTCCTGCCGATGGCCTTCTTTGGCGGCTCTACCGGGGTGATTTACCGTCAGTTCTCGGTCACCATCATCTCGGCCATGACCCTGTCGGTGATTGTCGCCCTGACCCTGACTCCGGCGCTGTGCGGCGCGGTGATGCAGCACAGCACACCGCATAAAAAAGGCTTCTTCGGCGCGTTCAACCGCTTCTACACCCGCACCGAAAACCAATACGAACACCGCGTACTGGGCGTATTGCGCCGCGCTGTCACCGTGATCGCCACCTATGGCGTGCTCTGCGCGGCAATGGCATTTGTCATGTGGCGTCTGCCGGGCAGCTTTCTGCCGACCGAAGACCAGGGTTCTGTCATGGTGCAGTTCACCCTGCCCGCCGGGGCGACCGCGCCGCGTACCGATGCGGTCGCCAGCAAAGTGACCGACTGGTTCCTCAACAACGAGAAAGCCAATACTGACGCCATCTTCACGGTCACCGGCTTTAGCTTTAGCGGGAGCGGGCAGAACGCCGGGATGGCCTTCGTCTCGCTGAAAAACTGGTCAGAACGTAAGGGGTCGGAAAATACCGCGCAGGCGATCGCCCTGCGGGCCACCCAGCAGTTAAGCATCATCCGCGATGCCAGCATTTTCGCCATGACGCCGCCGTCGGTGGACGGTCTGGGGCAGAGCAACGGCTTTACCTTTGAGCTGCTGGCAAGCGGCGGCACGGATCGCGACGAACTGCTGAAAATGCGCAACCAGTTGATTGGTGAGGCCAGCAAAAGCCCGGAACTGCAATCCGTTCGTGCCAACGACCTGCCGCAAATGCCGCAGTTGCAGGTGGATATCGACAGCAACAAAGCCGTTGCGCTGGGCCTGTCGCTGAGCGATGTCAACAATACGCTCTCCAGCGCCTGGGGCGGGACCTATGTGAATGATTTTATCGATCGTGGACGCGTGAAGAAGGTTTATATCCAGGGGGATAGCGCGTTTCGCGCCGCCCCGTCGGATCTGAAAAAATGGTACGTGCGCGGCAGCGATGACAGCATGACGCCATTCTCCGCCTTTGCCGCCACCCACTGGGAATATGGCCCGGAAAGTCTGGTGCGCTACAACGGTTCGGCGGCCTATGAAATTCAGGGCGAGAACGCCAGCGGGTTCAGCTCCGGCGTGGCGATGGGCAAAATGGAGACCCTCGCCAACGATCTGCCTGCCGGTTCCACCTGGGCCTGGAGCGGCCTGTCATTGCAGGAAAAACTCGCCAGCGGCCAGGCCATGAGCCTCTATGCCATCTCGATTATGGTGGTGTTCCTCTGTCTGGCAGCCCTGTATGAGAGCTGGTCCGTGCCGATTTCGGTCATTCTGGTGATTCCGCTCGGCCTGCTTGGGGCGGCGCTGGCGGCCTGGATGCGCGGCCTGAACAATGATGTCTACTTCCAGGTGGCGCTGCTGACCACCATTGGCCTGTCGTCGAAAAACGCCATTTTGATTGTCGAGTTTGCCGAAGCCGCGGTGCAGGAAGGCTACTCCCTGAGCCGGGCGGCGCTGCGCGCGGCACGTACCCGTTTACGCCCGATTATGATGACCTCGCTGGCATTTATCGCCGGGGTGCTACCGCTGGCCGTGGCCACCGGGGCCGGAGCCAACAGCCGCGTGGCCATCGGTACCGGCATCATCGGCGGTACGCTGGCCGCCACGCTGCTCGCCATCTTCTTTGTTCCGCTGTTCTTTGTGCTGGTGAAACGTCTGTTCGCCAGTAAACGTCAACGCCAGGAGTAATTATGTTTCGTATTAGTGTGCTTGTTCTGGCTCTCCTGAGCGCGGGCTGTGTGTCGCTCGACCCGACGTATCAACGCCCGGATGCCCCGGTTCCGGCCACCCTGCCCGGCAGCAGCGGTGAAGCGAAAGCGGTCGCGACCGACTGGAAACAGGTGGTCAATGACAGTCGCCTGCAACAGGTGGTGAGCCTGTCGCTCACCCAAAACCGCGATGTGCAAAAAGCGCTTGCCGATATCGATGCGGCGCGTGCGCTCTACGTTGAAGACCGGGCCGCGCTCTTCCCAACGGTAAACGCGGAGTTAAGCAACACCCGCAGCCGTACCGTGGCCAGCGGCGTGACCTCCAGCTCAGAGGCCAACGGCGCGGTGTCGAGCTTTGAGCTGGATCTGTTTGGTCGTAACCAGAGCCTTGCGCGGGCCGAGCGGGAAACCTGGCTTGCCAGCGAATATACCGCGCAAAACACCCGCCTGACCCTGGTGGGGGAAATCACTACCGCGTGGATTACGCTCGCGGCGGATAACAGCAACCTGGCGCTGGCGCAGCAGACGATGGAGAGCGCGCAAAACTCGCTCAATATTGTGCAGCGCCAGCAGCAGGTGGGCACGGCGGCGGCCACGGATGTGAGCGAAGCCATGGCGGTCTATCAGCAGGCACGAGCAAGTGTCGCCAGTTACAAAACCCAGGTGGCGCAGGATATCAATGCGCTCAATCTGCTGGCGGGAACGACCGTGGCGCAAAGTCTGCTGCCCGGTACGCTCGAAAGCCTGGCGCAGGACAGCATCAGGCTGACGCCTGCGGGGGTGTCGTCTTCGGTATTGTTGCGCCGTCCGGATATTCAGGAAGCGGAACATAATCTGAAAAGCGCCAACGCCAATATTGGTGCGGCACGGGCGAATTTCTTCCCGTCGATTTCGTTAACCGCCAGCGCAGGGGTGGGCAGTTCAGCCCTGTCGTCGCTGTTTAATAACGGTATGAAGGTCTGGTCGTTTGCGCCGTCAATTTCACTGCCGCTGTTTACCGGCGGCAGTAACCTGGCGCAGTTGCGCTACGCAGAGGCAGAGAAGAAAGGGTTGATTGCCACCTACGAGAAAACGATCCAGAGCGCGTTTAAAGATGTTGCCGATGCCCTCGCCCGCCGCCAGACGCTGGATGAGCAACTCGACGCCCAGCGCGAGTATGTCGCCGCCGAGCAGAAAACGCTGGATATCGCCCGTCGCCAGTATCAGGCCGGGACCGGGGATTATCTGTCGGTGCTGACCGCGCAGCGTTCGCTGTGGTCGGCGCAGGAAGGGCTGATTTCGCTGCAGCAGACGGATCTTGAGAACCGCGTAACCCTGTGGCAATCCCTGGGCGGCGGCGTGGGGTGATTTTCCTCTCACCCTAACCGTCTGCCCTGTACGGTCCGGAGACATGGTAGACAGGTGTTCGGGGACATGGTGAACACTTTTTAACACCCTTTCCCCATGATGATCGACCTCTTTTTCAGGTCGATCATCCCCACTTTCGTGCTGTACCACCACACCTCATAGCAGCCATCTTCTGCCGTTTCACGCAGGCCCACATATTCACCCCTGAACGCTTTCCCTGCACTCAGGCTCACTCCTTTTATGCTCAGCTTCCCGCTCACATCCACCTTCCTCACCTGCACGCCCTCATCATAGTCCGGCGGCTGAACCGCCCCGCTGTACTGCCGCGATGACGGCTGATAACGTGACGCCGGGACCCCCATGTCCAGCGCTTCATGTGGACGCTCCAGGTTATAGACCGCGCGCCAGTCGTCGAACACCTGCTGTAACTGGCTGGCGTCCGTGAACCACCGGCCCTGCAGCACTTCGGCCTTCAGGCTGCGGTGAAAACGTTCCAGCTTGCCCTGCGTCTGCGGATGGTAAGGCCGCGAATGCCCCACCCGGATACCCTGGCGCATCAGCCACAGCTCCAGCGCGGTCCAGCTTCCTGTGGTGTCGCCCCAGGGCGCGCCGTTATCCATCGTCATCCGCGCCGGCAGACCGTAACGTTCAAACACCCTCACCAGCTGTTGCCGGACGGTTGTGAGCCGTTCATCAGGACAGTGTGCGAGGCAGAGCGAGAACCGGGAATGGTCATCCAGCAGGGTGAGCGGGTGGCAGCGGCCACCCGCAAAAGGAAAGTGACCTTTAAAATCCATCTGCCAGAGCTGGTTGGGCGCGCTGTGTTCGAAGCGTCCGGTGGCAGGAATGCCGGGTGTGCCTCCCGGCAGCAGGCCGTGGCGGGCCATCAGGTTGTGCACGGTGCTGAACGCGGGCAGAACGTGTCCGCGGTCCTCAAGCCAGCGCTTAATCTTGCGGGCGCCCCAGCGCTCATGGGCGCAGTGGGCCATGCGCAGCAGGTCCGTCACACGGTCATCGGTTCGCCGGGGCGAATGGAGAGGCGCACGGGAACGGTCAGCAAGACCGGCGGCGCCTTCCTCAGTCCAGCGGCGAAGCCACTTGTAGCCGGTGGACGGCGAAATGTTGAAATGACGGCAGAGTGCCCGGAGGTTCGCCCCGTCCTGCGAGGCAAACAGTACAAACTCAGAACGTAATGACATGGTATCTCTCGCATCCCAGGGCATAAGCGACTCCATAAACGGGTTCTTATGCCTCAGTTGTAAGTGTCTACCATGTCCCCGAACAAGCGTTCACTATGTCTCCGGACTGTACAGCCCAAAGGGGCGAGGGGACCGATTGACTGCCGCCATCCGGGAATGCCCCCGGCGGCGCTGCGCTTGCCAGGGCTACGGGCGGATGTAGCCCGGATAAGGCGCCTGCCGCCATCCGGGAATACCCCCTCGCCCGCCGGGATTACGCCTTTTTACCGCCGGGTTTCAGGCCACGGTGAAACTCATTAATGCGTTTCACCGTTTTGATGGCTCGCTGCGAAGCGGCCGACGCCACAGACAACACAATCATCTCCAGACACAGCAACACGGTACCATGCAACGGGATTTTGCCCTTCTCGCCGCCGCGCGGCACATGAATCACCACGTCCGCCTCTTTGCTAAACCGCGAATCCAGCGCGTTGGTCAGCAAAATTGTCGGAATCCCCAGCCGTCGGGTCTCTTTTAAGGTCGTCAGCCCCTCCCGGTGGGCCGATTTCTGCGCCATCATCACCAGCACATCGCCGCGTTGCAGGCTAATAAGCTGCTCTGCCAACCCAATACCGGTGCGGTTGAGCGCTACCGCTGGCAACCCGACGCGGTTGAACAAACGGGCGGTATAGTCGGCAAGAATCCCCGAGGCGCCGATACCAAAAATGGCCGCCTGGCGTGCATCCACTAACAGGGCGACGGCCTGCGCAATGGCATAACGGTTTTCCGGCGCCGACAACACCTCGCAGGTGTACTGGTGCCCTTCCAGCACAAAATCGATGCCGGAATTCACATCACACGACAGCGCCCCGACCGTGGTGCTCATCTTTTCCGCCGAAGTTACCGTCGGCCCAAACCAGTGCTCCATCGTCTGTTTCAGGTCGCGTAATCCGGCAAAACCCAGCGCCTGAATCGCGCGCACCACGGTGGCATCCGAGGTTTGCGTGGCCGCCGCAATTTCAATGGCCGTATGTTCCAGCACGACGTCCCGGTTTTCATGAATATAGCGCGCCACCGACAGTAAGCGCGGCGACAGCGTATGCGCCCGCGCCCGGTAACGCTCGCCATACACATCCACCCGCCCTTTGTTTTTCGTTGCCCGCATCATTGCACAGACCCTGGTAGCGGACGCCCGGCGATTTGCGATTGTACCTGCGCCACCATCAGACTCAGCGCGGCATAGGAGTTAGAAATGGCTTCTTCGCGCGAAATCAGCACGTAGTGCCCGGTGCGACAGGCCGAAAGAAAATTACACCAGCCCGGCATCACCGCATCCATTGCCGCCATTTCATCCTGGGGCTTACCGCCGGTATCCCCACGCCAGGTGGCGAAGACAAAATCGGCATCCAGCTCCGGCAGCCGCTCCGCGCTGACATCAATACGCCCGCCCTCAGGAATACTGTCAATCAGCGGAGGGAAAGCGAATCCGGCGTCACGCAGCACCCGTCCCAGCGAATGATATGTATGCAGGGCGTTGATTTTCCCCTGGTTGGCCTGAATCACCGACACGCGGATGTGGCGGGTATCCACCGTCGCTTTTAGCGCCGCGATTTGCGCCTGATAACGACGTTCAAGAATGGCGAGACGTGCCTGGCTGCCGGTCAGATCCGCCAGTTTGCTGTAGATACGCGGCGCGCCACCGTCAAGGTGATCGATACTGACGGTCGGGGCGATTTTTTCCAGTTGCTCCACCGGCGTATTGCGACTCGGCTCGGTAATGATCAGATCCGGTTTGGCCGCCGCCACGGCTTCAATATCAATGGTTGCGGTGCCGATAAACGCGATCTGGCTGTTATCAAAATCCACCCCGGTCAACATCGCACTGGAGCGCAGCGTATGGCTGCCGTCGGGCCGGGTGCGGCCATGGCTGGCGACCGGCGGCACGCCCAGTTCAATCAGCGGAATGGTGATGTCGAGATCGTGCAACGAGACAATACGCTGCGGATGCAGCGGTACGGTCACCGTCCGTCCCAGATCATCGGTAAAGGTGCGGGTCGCGGGTTCGGCATGCACCGCCGTCACCGCCAGTAATAAGAAAGTGAAAAGTAAACGCATACGGCTCCCTGAGTTATAACCGGTCCCGACGCTGCCAGAGCAACAGCAGGAAAAATGGTCCGCCCGTCAATGAAATCACAATGCCCGCCGGGATTTGCAGCGGCGCAAACGCCAGTCGTCCCAGCGAATCCGCCACCAGCACCAGCAACGCCCCGAGCAACGCGCTGCCGGACAAGAGCGCCACCTGGCCGCCGCGCAGCAGGAAACGCGCCATATGCGGCGCGATCAACCCGACAAAACCGATACTGCCCGCACAGGAGACGCAGGCGGCGGTCAATAACACCGGAGCAATAAAACGAAGACGCATCAGCCACGCCATCCGCACGCCCAGCCCGGCTGCCGCCTGATGACCGAGCAGCACCACATCCGAGGCCCGCGCCGTAAGAAACAAAATCAGTGCGGCAGGCAGCGCCCAGCAGGTCGCCACCAGCAACAACGGCCAGGTGGCGGTATGCAGGCTGCCCGCCATCCACACCAGCGCGGTCTGCACATCGCGCACATCGGCGGTGGTCATAAACACGCCGATACCTGCCGCAAAGGTCCAGGAGACGCCAATGCCGAGCAGAATAAAGCGCGGACGGGAAAAATCCCGCGCCAGCAGCAGCACGATCAACGCCGCCAGCAGGCCGCCCACCATGCCCACTACGGGTCGCCAGGCCAGCCCCAGCGCCGGGAAAAGGAGGATCAGCGCCAGCACTGCCACGCTACTGCCCTCTTTCACCCCCAGCAGTCCTGGATCCGCCAGACCATTACGGGTAATCGACTGCATCGCTGCCCCGGCCATGCCCAGCATGGCACCGCAAAGCAACGCCATCAGCAGGCGCGGCAAGCGGATATCCCGCACGATATACAGCTGTTCCGCGTTCAGCGCCTGCGGGAAAAAGAGCGCGCGGCCGATCGCCGATGCAGGAACCGGCAGCGAGCCCTGCATCAGGCCGGAAAGCAATAACCCCAGAGCCAGTAGGACCAGCGCGGCGCTCCACACAGCCGTCTTTGGCCGCCATAAACGGGAAAAATGCCCCAGCCGAAAGGCGCGAAAGCCGACGCGCGACAGCAGCGAACTCATTTGAATAACCTCGATGCCAGCAGGATAAACAGCGGTGCCCCCACCAGTGCGGTCATCACCCCGGTTGCCAGCTCATGAGGCGCAACCAGCGTGCGGGCAGCGATATCCGCCAGCAGCAGCAATAACGCCCCGGTTAAGGCACACAGGGGTACACCCGGACGCAGATCATCGGTGGCAAAACGGCGCACAAGGTGCGGCACCACCAGGCCGATAAAGCCGATCGGTCCGGCCAGCGAAACCGCCGCCCCGCACAACAGGGCAATAGCAACAAGCCCAAGGCCACGGGTACGCACCAGCGAAATGCCCAGCCCGGTTGCCACCTGGTCTCCCAGCGCCAGCATGTTCAGCGCCGGGGCGACCCACAGCGCTAATACCAGCCCCATCGCGGCCACCAGCGCCGCGGTACGCACGGCTTCCCGGCTTAGCCCGGCCAAATCCCCGGCAAGCCAGGTGCGCATCGCCAGCAGGGTTTGTTCGTCCAGAATCAAAATGGCGGCGGTAATGGATGAGGTAAACGCGGTGAGCGCCACGCCACACAGGGTAACTTTCATGGGGGTCAGGCCCGTTTTCCCTGCGCCGGCAAGCCCCATCACCAGCGCGAATAACGCCCCGGCCCCGCAGGCGGCAATCAGGGGTTTACCCGGCCCGAAAGTGAATCCAAGCGCGGTGGTCGCGACCACGGCCAGCGCCGCCCCCGCATTAAGCCCAAGAATATGCGGCTCGCCGAGCGGGTTGCGGATCACCGTCTGTAACAGCGCCCCGGCAACCCCGAGCGCCGCCCCGACCACCAGCGCCGCCACAAGACGCAGCAGACGCAGGCTGATAATTACCTGATGGTCGAAGTTACGCGGATCAAAGGCCAGAAACGCGCGCACGACGGTTTGCGGGCCAATCGTCCGCGCGCCGAGCCCCAGATGGGCAACCGACGCCAGCGCCAGTAACACCAGCACCAGCAGGAAGGCCAGCCCGCTTCGCCCGCGGCGGTGGCGTACGAGAAGACATTGCATGGTCATGCGTGCGGCTCGTGCTGACGGCGAAATGGCATAAAGAAGGGTTTCCCGGTCATCGGGTTAAGGGAGACGTGCACATCAACATCAAAGACCGATTTGATAAGCGCCGCCGGGCAGGGATCGCCTTCGTGCAGCACACCTTCTACTTTGCCCTGACGCAGAAAAACCAGCGTATCGCCGTAATTCACCGCGAAGTTCAAATCGTGTAATACCACCACCACTGTGCGCCCGTGATGGCGTGTCAGAGAGTGCAACAGTTCAAGGATCTCCACCTGATAGCGCAGGTCGAGGAAGGTGGTGGGCTCATCGAGCAAAATCACCGGGGTTTGCTGGGCCAGCGCCATCGCAATCCAGCAGCGCTGGCGCTGGCCGCCGGAGAGGCTGTCGACCGGAAGATGGGCAAACTCGGTGGTTCCGGTCACCGCCAGCGCCTCTTCAACCGCCTGTTGATCGTCGTCAGACCACTGGCGCATAAAGGTTTGCCAGGGAAAACGCCCACGGGAGACCAGTTCAAACACGGTGAGCCCTTCGGGGACTAACGGAGACTGAGGCAGGATCCCCAACTGGCGCGAAACCGCTTTGGTAGGCTGTTGATGAATGGCTTTGCCATCAAGCCGGACGCTGCCGCCCAGCGGTTTGAGCAGGCGTGCAATCGTACTGAGGAGCGTGGATTTACCGCTGCCATTGGCGCCGACCAGAACGGTCATTTTACCGGAGGGGATGGCCAGGCTGATGCCATCAACAATCACTTTCTGCTGATAACCTGCCGAGAGATTGTCCAGCACAATTCCGGGCCGACTGGCCGCATTGTCCACCTGCTGTGGCATTTTCACTCCTGCGCCGCAACCACGTGGTACACTCCGCGCGCGCCAGCTTAACAAATAAAAATAAATATCATTCTCTTTTAGATTTTGCCGCCAGCCAATGTAGTAGTCAAGAGATTCAAATCCCCCTCTCTTCATCGGGATTTTTAGGCTGACTACAGCCACTTCATTGTCTGGAATTGGTTTTTAATTTATTTATTTTCAAATAATTAAACAGTTCAAAGACTCGTTTTCAGCCGCATTTTCACCCGCAAAATGCGGTGTAGTCATTTTTATCATTTTTCCATTTACTACTACATTTCTCCATGATTGAATGATTCTCAATTACATATCCGGCATGAATACGTTGATGCCGAAGGATAGATTCGCAGTCGCGGGCAATGAATAAAAACCTTCCCTTATGCCTGACTGGCAGGGGCATTTTGGAAAAACGGACAACATGGCTGAGTTAACTTCTTCGATCTCCGGGAAAAAAGGACGCGCACTGTTTTCTGCGCTGTTCCTGGGAGCAACCTTTTCACCTCTGGTACAGGCGGCAGCGAACACTGCTGCGGATAAAGAGAGCGACACGCTGACCGTTCTGGCAGGCGCTTCATCGGCAGATCAGGCCGCGACGGCAGGCTATCAGCCGCTGAATACCTCGGCGGCAACGCTCACGACGATGCCACTGCTGGATATTCCGCAGGTAGTTAACACCGTCAGCGATAAAGTGCTGGAAGATCAGCATGCGACAACCCTGGATGAAGCGCTGTATAACGTCAGTAACGTGGTGCAGACCAACACCTTAGGCGGCACGCAGGACGCTTTCGTGCGCCGTGGATTTGGCGCGAACCGCGACGGGTCAATCATGACCAACGGTCTGAGAACCGTCCTGCCGCGCAGCTTTAATGCCGCTACCTCGCGCGTTGAAGTGCTGAAAGGCCCGGCCTCCACGCTGTACGGGATTCTGGATCCTGGTGGGCTTATCAATGTTGTAACGAAACGCCCGCAAACTACCTTTGGCGGCTCCGTTTCTGCCACCTCCTCCAGCTTTGGCGGCGGCACCGGGGATGTCGATGTCACCGGGCCGATTGAAGGCACCCGCCTGGCATATCGCCTGGTTGGTGAATACCAGAATGAAGATTACTGGCGTAACTTCGGTAAAGAGAAAAGTACGTTTATCTCCCCGTCGCTGACCTGGTTTGGTGATGACGCAACGGTCAGCGTGCTGTACTCGCACCGTGACTACAACACCCCGTTCGATCGCGGCACGATTTTCGATCTCAAGACCAAACAGCCGGTGAATGTCAGCCGTGAAACCCGCTTCGATGAGCCGTTCAACATTACCGATGGCGCGTCAGATCTGGCGCAGCTGAACGCCGAGTATCGCCTCAACAGCGCATGGACGGCGAAACTGGATTACAGTTTTAGCCAGGACAAATACAGCGATAACCAGTCACGCGTAATGGCCTATGACGCCGCTACCGGTAACCTGACGCGCCGCGTGGACGCCACCCAGGGATCAACTCAGCGGATGCACAGCACGCGTGCCGATCTGCAGGGCAATGTGGATATCGCCGGGTTCTATAACGAGATCCTGACCGGCGTGTCGTATGAGAATTACGATCTGCTGCGTACCGATATGATCCGCTGCAAAAACGTCAAAGATTTCAACATCTATAACCCGACCTACGGCAATGCCAGCAAATGTACGTCGGTGTCCGCTTCGGACAGCGACCAGACTATCAAGCAGGAGAGCTACTCCGCCTATGTTCAGGACGCGCTGTACCTGACGGACAAATGGATCGCCGTGGCCGGTGTGCGCTACCAGTACTACACCGAGTACGCAGGCAAAGGCCGCCCGTTCAATGTGAACACCGACAGTAGCGACGAACAGTGGACGCCAAAATTCGGTCTGGTCTACAAACTGACGCCATCGGTTTCCCTGTTCGGCAACGTCGCGCAGTCGTTTATGCCGCAGTACTCCATCGCCAGCTATATTGGTGAGTTACCGCCGGAAAAATCTACCGCGTGGGAAGTGGGGGCGAAATTCGACCTCTTTGACGGTGTTACCGCCAATATATCCCTGTTCGATATTCATAAACGCAACGTGATGTACAGCGAGATTGTGGGTGACGAGACGGTGGCGAAAACCGCAGGCCGCGTGCGTTCGCAGGGTGTGGAAATGGACATTGCCGGCGCACTGACCAGCAACATGAACGTTATCGCCAGCTACAGCTATACCGACGCCAAAGTACTGGAAGACCCGGAATATGCCGGGAAACCACTGCCGAACGTGCCGCGCCATACCGGTTCTGTGTTCCTGACCTATGACATCCGCAACATGCCGGGCGGCAATACGCTGACCCTTGGCGGCGGCGGCCATGGGGTGAATCGTCGCTCGGCGACCAACGGCGCGGATTACTACCTGCCGGGCTATTTTGTGGCTGATGCCTTCGCCGCTTACAAAATGAAGCTGGAGTACCCGGTCACGCTGCAGCTGAACGTGAAAAACCTGTTCGACAAGACTTACTACACCTCCTCTATCGGTACCAACAACCTGGGTAACCAGCCAGGCGATCCGCGTGAAGTGCAGTTCACGGTCAAAATGGATTTTTAAGGCTAATGTCTGTGAGCATTGCCCCGCGTTTGCGGGGCTTTTTTTTGCCTGTCGCCTGCCGCACACCGGTTTCCAGGGAAAGACATCGTTGCGCGGATTGCCTATGATGATCCGCTCGCGTAACGCCCACAGGGAAAACACCGCACGTCAGGATCGGGAAATCAGATGACAAAAATTGAGCAGCTTGAACAACTGGTGGCGAAATATCAGAGTGATTTGGCCTACTACCACTCCAGAAAGTATAACGAAACACAGCTACGAACTGATTTTCTCGATCCGTTGTTTACCCTGCTGGGCTGGGACATTATTAATGCCCAAGGCAAACCGACCAACGAGCGTGAAGTGCTGGTCGAAGAGGGATTAAAAGCGCGGATGGGGGAAAACGCGAAGAAACCGGATTACACCTTCCGTCTGTTCTCCGGGCGCAAATTCTTTGTCGAAGCCAAAAAGCCGAGCGTGGATATTACCCTCGATCCGGAACCGGCAAAGCAGGTGCGGCGCTACGGCTTTACCGGTAAATTAAAAATCTCGGTACTGACAAATTTCGAATATACCGCTATTTATGACTGCTCTACGCCGGTAGAACAGAGCGACCAGGCCAGCCATTCACGCATCAAGCTGTACCACTACAGTGAACTGGTCGCACATTTCGATGAATTAATGGCGCTGATTGGCCGTGACAGCGTCTATTCCGGACAGTTTGATAACGAATGGTCCGCCATCGAAAGCAAGATCCTGCGCTTTAGCGTCGACGATCTGTTCCTCAGGCAAATTAACCACTGGCGTTTATTGCTCGCCAGTGAGTTTCTCTCCCTTAAACCCGATCTGAATGAAGAAGATCTCAACGATCTGACGCAGAACTACATCAACTGCATTGTCTTTTTACGCGTCTGCGAAGATCGAGATTTAGAGGCATACGAGACGCTCTGGTCTTTAGCACAGAAGCACGATTACAGGGCGCTGGTACAGACTCTGCAAGCCTCGGATCGGAAATATGACTCCGGCCTGTTCGCCCTCGACCATATAGAAGAACTGATCAGTAATGATAATTCGGCTATCTGGGAGATCATCAATCAGCTCTATTTCCCGCAGAGCACTTACTCCTTTGCGGTCTTCTCTTCCGATATTCTTGGCAGTATTTACGAGATCTTCCTGAGCGAAAAAATCAAAATTAGCTCGAATGGCATCCCCGAAATTCGCCCTAAAGAGGAACATCTTGATCGCGATGTCGTGACCACGCCGGTGCATATTATTAACGAGATTATCCGCAACACAATAAGCGAGTTTTGCCAGGGCAAAAGCGATGAGCAGATCCTCAATGCCAAATTTGCCGATATCGCCTGCGGCTCAGGCGCTTTTCTTCTGGAGGTATTTCAGTATCTCCAGGATACACTGGTCGACTATTACATCAGCCATGATCGCACGAAGCTTCAGCAACTTTCGCCGCACAGTTTCAAACTGAAATTGTCAGTGAAAAAAGAACTGCTGAGCCGCTGTATTTACGGCATCGACAAAGATTACAACGCGGTGAAAGCCTGTGCTTTTGGCCTGTTGCTTAAACTGCTGGAAGGCGAATCGAAAGAGACGATTGGCGATGACAAGCCAATCCTGCCGAAAATTCAGCGCAACATCATTTTTGGCAATAGCCTGGTAGATACAAATGACGGGGTTGCGGCTGCGGACAGCTACAGCGTGAACCCGCTGCATATTGATGAAAACAGCTTCGATGTGATTGTCGGCAACCCACCGTATATGGCAACGGAGCATATGAAGCAGTTCACCCCGGCTGAATTGCCAGTCTACAAAAAGAAATACCAGTCGGCTTACAAACAGTTCGATAAATACTTTCTGTTTGTTGAACGCGCCATGCAGTTGCTAAAAGAGGGCGGCTATCTGGGCTATATTCTCCCGTCCAAATTCAGCAAAATCGGTGCGGGGAAAAACCTGCGTAAGCTGCTGGCGGATAATCGCTATCTGAGCAAGCTGATTTCATTTGGTGCGCATCAGGTCTTTCTCAATAAAACTACCTATACCTGCCTGCTGTGCCTGCAAAAATCGCCGCAGAAGGAATTCGCTTTTTATGAAGTGAAAGACTTTAAAAAGTGGCTGACCCGTGAAGATAAATCATCGCTGTTAAGCCTGCATTCGCCCGATAAACTGGATTCCGATACCTGGGTACTGGAGAAGGAAACCAACGATATTTTGCAGCGAATGTTCAGCAAATCTGCCGAACTGGGGGAGATCCTGGGCAAAGGGGCGATTGCGAACGGTATTCAAACCAGCGCCAATGAATATTACGTACATAAAAGCCTGAAAACGGAAAATGGTTATGTCTGGTTCGTCTACGACGGCGTGGAATATTCGATTGAGGAGGCCTTAACCCGCCCCTATTTTGAAACGCCGCGCGCGGGTCAGGATAATTTCTATAGCTATAAAGATGTGGAGCCGAACGCCTTCGTTATTTATCCCTACCACAAGGTGGATGGCCGCATTCAGTTTATTGAGTACGACGATTTACGCACCCATTATCCGCAGACATTCGCCTTCCTGCAGGTGGTCAAACCGTATCTTGATAATGGCAAACGGTCGATAAAACCGGACCCGACAACACCGAACGAGTGGTATCGCTATGGACGTAGTCAGGCCCTGGAGAACTGCGATGTGCCGCAAAAAATCATCGTCGGCGTGCTGTCGAATGGCTATAAATACGCAATTGATAACCACCGGACGTTTGTCTCTTCCGGCGGCACGGCGGGCTACAGCATTATTAACGTTCCCGACGACTGCCCCTACTCTATTTACTATATTCAGGCGCTGTTAACTTCCCGTCATCTGGAGTGGTTCGCGTCGATTTATGGTGAGATTTTTCGCGGCGGCTTTATCGCCAGGGGCACTAAAATCCAGACCCGTATGCCGATTCCGACCATCCGCTTCGCCGACTGCGCCGACACGGCACGCCACGACGATATCGCCACCCTGCAAAGGCAGCTAAACCATCTGTATTCCCGGATGGCACAGGCATCGGCACGGGAAAAAATCGTCTATCAGCGCCAGTTCGACACCCTCCAGGCACGGATGGATGCGTTGATTACGGCGTTGTTTGATTTGGGTGAGTTGGATAAGAAAATCCCGTCGATAGAGGCGTTGTATAAGGGATTGTGAGTTTTCTCCCGGATGGCGGCGCAAACGCCTTATCCGGGCTACCCCCATGTAGCCCGATTAGCGGAGCATCATTGGGGGAGGGTTACCTCCTGTGCCGTATATTCCCCTCACCTCAACCCTCTCCCACGGGGAGAGGGAGAAAACCAGTCGTAGCCCCGGTCAGCGAAGCGCCACCGGGGGAGGGTTACCTCCTGTGCCGCATATTCCCCTCACCCCAACCCTCTCCCACGGGGAGAGGGAGAAAACCAGTCGTAGCCCCGGTCAGCGAAGCGCCACCGGGGGGAGGGTTACCTCCTGTGCCGCATATTCCCCTCACCTCAACCCTCTCCCACAGGGAGAGGGAGAAAACCAGTCGTAGCCCCGGTCAGCGAAGCGCCACCGGGGGAGGGTTACCTCCTGTGCCGCATATTCCCCTCACCCTAACCCTCTCCCACGGGGAGAGGGAGAAAACCAGTCGTAGCCCCGGTTAGCGAAGCGCCACCGGGGAAAAGGTCATTTCCGTAACCGGCGATCCTTTAACTTTTCCCAGATCGTCATCAGTTTGTCGTTATCGTCTTTGCTAAAGCCTAACGCGGCCAGGATCTTCTCGCCCTGGCTGCGGATCACGGCGGCAATCTCTCCGGCTTTCACCTGCTGGTTGATGCCCGCCAGATCGTGCTCCATCCCTTCGATCACGGGGATATACAGCTGTTCAATCTCCGACGGCACCAGTTCCAGCACGCCACCGCCGTAATAACGCCCTTCCAGCTCCGCGGTGATCGCCGTCAGCGGATTTAAAAAGCTGCACACCAGATTTTCACTGCTGGTAAAGGTCGAACGCACGCGGTAGGCGGTGTCGGTGGTGTAGGCTTCCGCCTGATTGAGGATTAAACGCGGCGCTTCATGGCAGCGTTTCAGCATGCCGATACTGGTGCTATACACCGAAGGGACCTTGTACCACGGCTTGCGAATGCGGCATTTATAGCGCGTGTGCAACTCCTGCGACTGGCCGAAAAGAATATACTCCTTCACTTTTAACGGCAGCGCGTCGTAGTCGTCAGCAATATAGAGGAAGTTGGTGGGCAGGCCGTTACGCTGGTTTTCCGCATGCTGGTTGGCATCATACAAAATCCCCGGACAGTGTTGACTGCGGCCAAACATCGGATGGGCATAATCCGCCAGTTGATACTGCTCAACCGTATGATTATCCACCAGAAAAAACTCATTCGCCCCGGTCACGATCCCCACATCCACGGTAGCAATATCATTAAACTGATGCACCGCGTCATGATTGATAAGCGACTGAATCAACGCCAGCTCATCGCGCTCCAGCACCGCTTTAGTCCATTTACCGGCAACGGTTTCACCGTTGATCCCCGGCGTACGCGCAAAGAGGGCGTTTGGATCTTCGGCGAGAAAATCAAAGCCGTTAACGCTGACGATCCCCACGCCTTCGGTTTCCTGTTGCGGATCGGTTTTCTTCTCGGCCAGGATGATCACCGCGCCCTGGAGCGTGTCTTCAAACCAAATCTCTTTCGGATCGATAATGACGATCTTCGAACACACCTGCCCCGCGTAACTGCGCAGCGACTGAGCATGCATCACATGAATGATTTCCGACGGGATCACCATGCCAAGACGCCCGCCCTCTTTAAGCAGCGCCAGCGAAGAGAGCAAAAACGGTACCCATGCATTGGTATGTTTGGTGAATTTCTGCTTGAGCTGTTTAAACACCAGCTCCGCCTGCACCTGAAATTCATTTTCCAGGAACTGGTAGCGGATAAACGGCGGATTGCCGACAACACCATCGTAAAGCGTATGGTTTTCAGCCAGTTGTTTATTGGCCCACACCAGGTAATCGCCTTCGGTTACCGTCGCGTTAGAAAACCCCAGTGTCTCGCAGCGCTGCACAGCCTTTTGCGCCTCGATATCAAAAAGCTCAAAGCATGCCAGGCTGACCGTTTTATCGCCATTGTTGTTATGAATAGCCTGGATAAATGCACCATCGCCGCAGCTCGGTTCCAGCACGCTGGCCGGGTGTGTACTCAACACCCAGCGGGTCACGTAATCAGCTAAGTTTTGCGGCGTATAGTAACCACCCCGGAGTTTCTGGCTGGTCTGGTCTGCTTTGAATTTCATTCGTTACCTTTGAAAAGCCCGCGCGTTCAGTGCGCCGTTTCTGCGCGACATAGGGTACAGCCTTTATCACGATTCTCAAAGGACGGGGACAACGGCCACAATCGCCTTAAATCCACACAGTTATTGCGATTAAAAAAGTGAACACAAAATGTGTCTGGCATCATATTTCACGGTGAATAGTTCTCTCAATAAACTATTTGTGAGTTTAATCGCGGATATTTTTTTATATTTATCTATTTTTAATACTCCCGTAACGTCAGAGGACGCTGTAATGAAACACCGATTGAGTTACCGCCTCATTGCTCAGGGCGGTTTGAACGCCTGGTACAATCTCGATCCGCGCATTACCAACGACTTCCCTCGTTAATTCTCCGCTGCCTCTCATCTAAAAAATAATTTAACTAAACACGACGTTTGGTAGGTATTTCTTTGCGCGTAAAAATCCGCCGGAAATAGCTATTGCGTCGCAAGGCACGCTATTGGAGAAATATTATGAAACGCATCCCAGAACCTTTCCGCATTAAAATGGTTGAGAATATCCGCATGACCACTTACGACGACCGCGTCAAAGCGCTGGCCGAAGCCGGATATAACCCTTTCCTGCTTAATAGCGAGGATGTGTATATTGACCTGCTGACTGACTCTGGTACAGGGGCCATGAGTGACCGCCAGTGGGCCGGGCTGATGATGGGCGACGAAGCCTATGCAGGCTCCCGTAACTACCAGAATTTATGCGCAAAAGTGAAAGAGATCATCGGCTATCCGTTCACCATTCCGACTCACCAGGGGCGCGGTGCTGAACAGATCCTTTTCCCGTCGCTGATTGCCCGCTGCAAATCGAAAAAACCGGTGTTTATTTCCAACTTCCACTTCGACACCACCGCCGCACATGTAGAACTGAACGGCGCGAAAGCCATCAACGTGGTGACGCCGAAAGCCTTCGACACCACCTCCTGGTACGACTGGAAAGGCAACTTCGATATTGATCAACTGAAAGCCACCATTGCCGAACAGGGCGCGGAAAACGTCGCGGCGATCGTCACCACCGTGACCTGTAACAGCTCTGGCGGTCAGCCGATTTCGCTGGCGAACATGCGCGAGGTCTACCATATCGCGAAAAGCCATAAGATCCCGGTGGTCATCGATTCCGCGCGCTTCTGCGAAAACGCCTGGTTTATTAAGCAGCGCGAAGAGGGCTGTGCCGACAAATCGATTAAAGAGATCATCCGCGAGATGTATACCTACGGCGACATGCTGACCATGTCGGCCAAAAAAGATCCGCTGGTGAATATCGGCGGCATGTGCTGTTTCCGCGAAGACGAAGATCTGTTTAACGAAGTACGCATCCGCTGCGTGCCGATGGAAGGCTTCGTGACTTACGGCGGCCTGGCCGGACGCGATATGGAAGCGATGGCTATCGGTCTGGAAGAAGGCACCAACGAAGATTACCTCACCTATCGTATTGCGCAGGTGGAGTATCTGGGCGAGCGTCTGCGCGAAGGCGGCATTCCGATCCAGTACCCGACCGGCGGCCACGCGGTGTTTGTCGATGCCAAACTGCTGCTGCCGCATATTCCAGCGGAACAGTTCCCGGCACATGCGCTGAACAACGAACTGTATCTGGAAGCGGGGATTCGTAGCGTGGAAATCGGCTCGTTGCTGTTAGGCCGCGACCCGGTAACAGGCCTGCAAAAGCCGTCCCCCATGGAGCTGCTGCGTCTGACGATTCCGCGCCGCGTCTACACCAACGACCATATGGACTATATCGCTGACTCACTGATTGCCGTGAAAAAACGCGCATCGTCCATCAAAGGCCTGACGTTCACCTATGAACCGCCGGTATTGCGCCACTTCGTGGCCCGTTTAAAACCGGTGGAATAAAACTCACCCGGACGCGCCTGCAACGGGCGCGTCTTTCCGATGTCACGCCTGAAAAAATACACGTCGCCCGTCAGGGCGATGCGAAATATGACGTCTATGGAAACGTACTATGGCTACTCTATCGGTAACAAATAAAGCGCCATCGCTCGTTGGCGGCGCAATGATTATTGGTGGCACTATTATTGGCGCAGGCATGTTTTCTTTACCGGTTGTCATGTCTGGCTCATGGTTTTTTTGGTCACTGCTCGCATTAGTTTTCACCTGGTTTTGTATGTTGCATTCAGGATTAATGATCCTCGAAGCCAACCTGAATTATCATATTGGCGCCAGTTTTGACACCATTACTAAAGACCTTCTCGGCAATCGCTGGAATATTATTAACGGCCTTACCGTCGCCTTTGTTTTATATATTCTGACGTACGCTTATATTTCCGCCAGTGGATCCGTTATTCACCATACCTTTTCGCAAATGAATATCGACTTCCCGGCTCGGCTGGGTGGATTGTTATTCGCACTGGTCGTGGCTTTTATTGTCTGGCTGAGCACCCGCGCCGTCAGTCGTATGACCACCATTGTGCTGGGCGCCAAGATCCTGACCTTTTTTATGAGCTTCGGTGGGTTAATCTGGCATGTGCAGCCTGCGGTACTGTTTAACACCGCCGAAGTGAATCCCAGCTACCTGCCCTACCTCGTCATGACCTTGCCGTTTTGCCTGGCCTCGTTTGGGTATCACGGCAACGTGCCCAGCCTGATGAAATACTACGGTAAAGACCCGCTGACCATCCGCCGCTGCCTGCTGCTCGGTACGCTGATGGCGCTGATCCTCTATATTTTCTGGCTGGTCGGTACGATGGGCAATATTCCGCGCCCGGCGTTTATTGATATCGCCGGGAAAGGGGGCAATATCGATGTGCTGGTACAGGCATTAAGCGGCGTGCTGAACAGTCGCGGTCTGGATTTGCTGCTAACAGTGTTCTCAAACTTTGCCGTCGCCAGTTCGTTCCTCGGCGTGACGCTGGGGCTGTTCGACTATCTGGCGGATCTGTTTAAGTTTGACGACAGCCCGCAGGGGCGTTTTAAAACCGCGCTGGTCACGTTCCTGCCGCCCATCATTGGGGGCGTGCTGTGGCCGAACGGGTTTATCTATGCGATTGGTTTTGCCGGATTAGCAGCAACCGTCTGGGCGGCGATTGTGCCAGCGCTGCTGGCCAGCGCATCGCGTAAACGTTTTGGTAGCCCGCACTATCGCGTATGGGGCGGCAAGGCGATGATTATCTTGATTCTCTGTTTCGGCGCGGGCAACGCCATTATTCATGTGCTGTCGAGCTTTCATCTGTTGCCGGTTTATAAATAGCAGCGGTTGATTACCCTCACCCTCTCCCGCCGGGGTGAGTGATCCCCACAAAAAATGCGAGCACGTTCGGTTCCCTCTCTCTGAGGGAGAGGGTCTGGGTGAGGGGGAAAATGCGGCTCTGGTGGTCATTCCGTTCACCTTATGTTCTGTGCTTTTCTATCGCGACAGAACACGTGAACGTGCCAGGGGGGCTCATCGCCACCCCCCTGGCGACCCGGGCTCCCGGCCAGGAAAATCGCCGCTGACGCGGTCCATTCGCCTTATGCCGTCTGACTTTCGGGTCGGGGACCAGCCTGCGTCCTTGCAGGCTATCCCCTCCGCCCACATCCCTGCGGGCGGCCCCGGTCAGCCGCCAACGCCTCATCGATTTTCAGCCGGACCCTGTCATCGCTGTCACAGTTTTATTCTCATTACGCGGAGTTATCGCTGTAAAACGTCATATGATCGGGGATTCCTCAGCCCACCGGGAGAGGGGATCAGGACCGAGGCCGAAAAAGGGATCGTAGCCTGGATAAGGTGCGGCAAGCACCGCACCCGGGACATTCCCCGGTGGCGCTTGCGCTTACCGGGGCTACAAACAAAACCATGGCCCGAATAAGGGTTAGTAGCCCGGATAAGGTGCGGCAAGCACCGCATCCGGGACATTCCCCGGTGGCGCTTGCGCTTACCGGGGCTACAAACAAAACCATGGCCCGAATAAGGGTTCGTAGCCCGGATAAGGCGCGGCAAGCACCGCATCCGGGACATTCCCCGGTGGCGCTAGCGCTTACCGGGGCTACAAACAAAACCATGGCCCGAATAAGGGATCGTAGCCCGGATAAGGCGCGGCAAGCACCGCATCCAGGACATTCCCCGGTGGCGCTTGCGCTTACCGGGGCTACAGGCAAAATCGCGGCCCGAATGAGGCTCGCTTACTCGTCGAAGTACCAGTAACCCTGGTTAATCAGCCCGGTCAGCTCGGCAATAAAGGTCGGGTTATTCACCGCCTCGCCCAGCTCTTCTTTGCCAATCAACAGATGACGACACAGCGCTTCGGCCGCTTTCGGCGCAACGGTGTCAAACCGCTCGCTATTCACGAAGAAAGCATCGCTCACGTGGAACATACGCAGCCCGCCCAGACGCCTCAGCATCTGACCGTCCTGCAACGCCTCCAGTACCTCCTGTGGCTCATACGGCGGTTCCGCCGCGGCAATATCCAGCTCGTGGCGCGGGGTCGTAATGAAGCAACCAAACCACTGTTTGAAATCCTCCGGCTGGTTGATCATCTCGATCATCATGCCGCGCACGCGTTCCAGTTCGTAATCTTCGATTCGGCCGGGATTTTCGCGGCAGGTTAAGTCCGGATCCGTGTAGTGATCGCCACCCAGATCACTATCCACCGCGTAGTCGGCAAAGCTGCTGATCAGATCGCGACCATTTGGCCCGCGAAAACCGATGGAATAGTTAAACGCGGTCTCGTGGGTAATACCGTCGTGCGGGAATCCCGGCGGAATATAGAGAATATCGCCCGGCGCCAGGTCTTCATCAATGATCGGCTCAAACGGCTCAACGTGGAGCAGCGCCGGATGCGGACAGAACTCTTTGAGAGGCAATTTATCCCCGACGCGCCAGCGGCGGCTGCCCATCCCCTGGATAATGAAAACATCGTACCAGTCGATATGCGGGCCAACGCCGCCGCCCGGTACGGAGAAGGAGATCATCAGATCGTCAAAGCGCCACTCCGGGATCGCACGGAACGGCTTAACCAGCTCGGCAGACGGCGCATGCCAGTGGTTTACCGCCTGCGCCAGCAGCGACCAGCCGGTTTCCCCCAGACCATCGAAATGTTCGAACGGGCCGTTGCTGGCCTGCCATTCACCATTGAAATGGCTGACGAGGCGGCTGTCGACTTCCACTTCCATCGCCAGGCCTGCCAGCTCATCTGGCGTGATCGGATCAACAAAGTTCGCAAACGCGTTTTTCAATACAACCGGCTTTTTCTGCCAGTATTTCTCTAAAAATTCAGGCCAGTTAAGGTTTAGTTGGTAAGCCATGGGGTCACACCTGTGGAATGATAAGCGGCCGTGATTATGCGAGTGATCGGCACGTTTTACTTTGTCGGGCGTCAAGGGTTAGACGTAAGCAGGATCACGCGTAGCACAACTGAAAATCCACTTTTTATTTATGGTTATATGATCGTGCGGCACGTCTGCTCTGGCAAAAAGATGTACATTTATTGTTCATCTCATCAAACAAGGAGAGTCCTGTGTCCCAACATGAAGCATGCTGCCATTCCTGCGGAATGCCGCTTTCCGCCCCCGATGCCCAGGGGCCGAGCGACAAATACTGCAAATATTGCACCGACAGCGAAGGCAATCTTAAATCCTGGGAGGAGGCGGTAGCCGGACTTGCGGGCTATCTTGATTCATGGCAACACGTCGGGCCGGAAGAGTCACGCAAGCGCGCAGTGCGCTATCTGACGGCCATGCCGGCCTGGGCGCACAAAGCGCAGGAACCGGTCTAACGCGCAAAAGACAAAGGAGAAGCGTCATGCATGAGGAGTTTCAGTGGGTTAACGAACCGGCCAAATGGCATTGTGAAGAGGGGGTCCTGTCGGTTGTCACCGATGAACACACCGATTTCTGGCACAAAACCTGGTACGGCTTCGAACGCTTCTCCGGTCATTTGTACGCCAAAGAGGTCGCTGAGGATTTTACCTTTCAGGTAAAAATCTGTGCGGAATTCACCACCCTTTATGACCAGGCGGGCATCATGTTGATGACCGATAACCGCCACTGGCTTAAGGCCGGTATTGAATTCAACGACGGCGCCCCCGCTATCGGCAGCGTACTGACCCTGGGCTATTCCGACTGGGCCACCGGGCTTTTTCCGGGAAACCCACGCGAATTCTGGCTACGTCTGACGCGTAAAGATGACGCCCTGCGTCTGCAATATTCGACGGATGGTCTGAGCTGGCCGTTGCTGCGTTTGTGCCATTTTCCCGCCGGAAACGTGAAGGTCGGGGTGATGTGCTGTACCCCGGAACGGCAAGGATTAGCTGTGAAATTCAGCGAGATGGCCTTAACGCCGCCGCTCGATAAGTCCTTGCACGATCTCACCTGACAATCACGGCTTCTGGCGCGTTCACAAAGAGATCACTGGCAAAGAGGGAAGTGGGAATAAACCGCGAAGCCAGAAAGCACAACGGGCCGCCAGGCCCGTTATGGTGATCGCTATTGCAGTTCTTTAACTCTGGCGCGCTGCGCCTGTTTGCAATAGTGGTTGTAATGTTCCTGGAACCACTGTTTCTGTTCTTCGGTCATATTGCCGGTAACGGCGTCAATATTAACTGGCTGGCCCATCGCATACATCCGGGCAAAACTGCGTGCCAAAAAATCAAAATTCTTCACTGCGTTCAGGTCTTGTCTTTTCATTCGCATACTCCTTCAGTCCGCCGACGTGCTGTGTAAGGCCATATGCTTCTCTGTCTTAAGTATTGTCTTATAAAATGAACATTCATAAGCAATGCGTGCCTTCGCGATAACCTCATTGTCCATAACGTCGCCGCGCGCACAGAGTGAAAAAAAGCGCGCCACGTTGTCCCCACACAGATCACACTCCTTAAGCAAAATTATTTTCCTGCCTGTGCAGCGTGTTAATATTCCGTGGATAAATACTTTCATGGCGAATACCGAGGCTTCGATGCTGGAGAATGCAACCATCTGATAATCAGCTTTCCGACCTGTGCGGCCGGGCTGGTTATCACTGCGCTAAACACTCGCGCTAACACCCCAGGGTGTTGGCAGGTTTTGCACAAGATGATTACAGGCATTTTCAGCATGAATATTTCCCGTCAGGAACAACGTACCCTGCACGTCCTTGCCAAAGGCGGTCGTATCGTTCATACCCGCGACACATCCGGGCGCGTCACTGCCGTTGAGTGTTACACCCGTGAAGGGTTATTACTCAGCGACTGTACCCTCGCCGTCTTCAAAAAATTAAGAAGCAAAAAACTGATCCGATCGGTAAATGGCCAGCCCTATCGCATTAACCGTACCGGTCTCAGCAATGTCCGTGCACAACTGGATAATCAATAGGTTGCGTTAAGCGATCCTCACCTGCGGGTGAGGATCGCCCGGCAGGACGGCGGCAAGGGAAGATCAGCACACTGCCATCGTTCTGATACCCCGGCCCCGGCGTCAGCGCGCGCCGGGCTCCCTTCTTTCCCCGCCATTGCTTTTCCCCGGTGAAAATAGTACGGTCACACGCAGATAATTCCCCGTGAATGGTAAAAATTATGCCGATAATTCAGTCTGTTGAACGTGCTTTGCAGATCCTCGACCTCTTTAACGATCAGGCGACGGAACTCAAAATCACCGAGATAAGCAAACAGATGGGATTGAGCAAAAGCACCCTTCACTCACTTCTCAAAACGCTTCAGCTTCATGGCTATATCGATCAGAACCCGGATAACGACAAATATTGTCTGGGAATGAAACTGGTGGAGCGCGGTCACTTTGTCGTGGGCACCATGGACATTCGCCAGAAGGCGAAAAGCTGGCTGTCCGCCCTTTCGCAGGAGACGGGGCAGACGACCCATCTGGGGATTCTGGACGGCAACGAAGGCGTCTACATCGAAAAAATCGAAGGTAAGCAGGCGGCCATCGCCTATTCACGCATCGGCCGCCGCCTGCCCGTACACGCCACAGCCATTGGCAAAGTGCTGCTGGCCTGGCTTGGGGACGAGGAACTTACCGCCTTACTGGACGGGTATGCATTCACGGGCTTTACGCCCGCCACCCTGACTGACCGCGACGCGCTGCTGGCCGCGCTGGCGCAAACCCGCCACAACCATTACGCGCTCGATAACGAAGAGAACGAGCCTGGCGTGCGCTGCATTGCGGTGCCGGTATGGAACCACGAGTCGCGGGTTATTGCCGCGCTCAGCCTCTCGACCCTCACCTCGCGGGTTAACGACGAGCAACTGGCCGCCTGCCGTCAGAAGCTGATGGAGGCCGGGCTGGGGCTGTCAAAAGCGCTGGGCTACCGTGAACGCTAGCCCGGCGTCCTGCTACATATCGGGCTGATAGGTGAACGAGGCGAAATCCGCATGGCAGCCGTCACCGCTGATATCCTCGCAGTGCAGGCCTACAAACGCCCCGGTAAAGAAGCCCCTGCCGCCTATATAGTCATCCGACAGCTTCCACGCCTCAAAGGTGAGCGGAATCGTCTGCCAGTTTTCCCCATCAAATGAATAGCTGTAGCGGTACTCAAGCCGATCAACATCCACGCGCAGCCAGACGTATTCCGCGCTCTCCGACACCGAAATCGGATTATCGTAAAGATGCCAGTGCGCCACGTTGTGGTCGAGCCGGATAATTTTCAGTGTTCGCCCACGCCCTTCTTCATAGTCCATAAAGCAGTACGACCAGTTTTTGCTGTTGTAGTAACAGGTCAGCCCGGCGCTTTGCTGGAAGTGTTGCGGCGCAAAGGCCATCTGCGTTTCGGCGCGAAAACGAAAATGCTGCCAGCGGCGGGCCACGGTTGACTGGCTAAAGGTAGAGTTGAGCGAGTCATTGCCGTAGAGGCGCAAAAAGCCGGGACGGGCAGTGAGCGAACCTAACTGCTCATCAAACGGAATACGCAGCGTTTGCAACTCCGGGTCGAGCCGTTCGCTGTCGAAGTCTGTGCGCCATGCGCCTGTGCCTGCGCCGGGCTGCTCGGTCATCCGTGGCCCCGGCACCGTCAGCGCCGCATGTTTACCGCCTTCAACGTAAGGCCAGCCATCACGCCATTCGATGCGGGTTATCCCCGTCTCGCGCCCGAGCGGGCAGTATCCGCGCCCACCCGCCGCCAGGCGCGGAATGCCCGGCAGATGCAGCGGACGGCTGGTCAGATACGCCATATACCACTCGCCGGTGTGGGTCTGCAGCAGCGAGCCGTGGCCGCTTTTTTGCAGCGGGTTTTCCGGCAGGTGCCAGCTGGTCATCATTGTCACGTCAGGGTGTAGCTCATAAGGCCCGGTAATGTCCGTCGCCCGCAGCACCACCACCGCATGTTCGTAGCTGGTTCCCCCTTCCGCCACCAGCAGATAGTAATAGCCGTCGCGGCGATAAATATGCGCCCCTTCGGTATAGCCCAGCGGCGTACCGGTGAAGAGTGTTGAACGCTGGGGCGAGAGAGTGCCCGTATCGGCAAAAAATTCCTGCATCACAATGGTGTTATGGGGGTTGCTGTGATGACGCGGCCCCCATGGGCGATAGATATAATATTTACGCCCGTCCGTATCGTGAAACAGCGACGGGTCGAACCCGCCGTTGCCCATGGGAATCGGGTCGCTCCACGGCCCTTCCACTGAAGGGGCGGTCACCAGGAAGTTGCGGCCATTTTTCCACGGCGAATCGACAATTTTCACATCGGTATAAAGCAGCCAGAATTGGCCATCGGCGTAGCTCAGGCAGGGCGCCCAGATGCCGCCGGAGTCCGGGTTACCTTTCATATCCAGCAGCGCCACGCTGTCGAGCGGTGTACTCACCAGTGACCAGTTTTTCAGGTCGCGGGAGTGATAAATACGCACGCCAGGAAACCACTCGAAGGTGGAGGTGGCGATGTAGTAATCCTCCCCCACGCGACAGAGGGACGGGTCCGGGTTGAAGCCGGTCAGGATCGGGTTTTCAATCTGGTACATGGTTTTATCCTCAGTTCACCGCCGCCGCCGCATCGGCAGGCTGTGTCGCATGGTGCGCAGCGCGCTGACGTTGCAGTTGCTGGCTGATCTCTTCCACCCGTTTGCTGCTCAGTTTGTAGAACGACAGCAGCGTAAACATGCCGGCGTAGAGCACCACTGGCACAATGCAGAAGAGGATTTTGATGGTGGTCAGGACGTTATCCGGCTGGACGGCGTTGCTTGCCGAGTAGCTGGAAAACGCGAGGATCCAGCCCACCAGCGCGCCGCCAATTGCCAGACCGATTTTCAGGCTGAACAGGTAGGTAGAGAAGACCAGGCCGTCGAGGCGACGCCCGCTGCGGCTCTCTTCATAATCGACCACATCGGAAGCCATCAGCCATTGCAGCGGTGTGGTGGTGTTAAAGACAAACAGGAACAGAATATTGAGCGCGAAAATCAGCGCGATATTGTTCGCAGGAATAAAGAAAATACTCAGGCTGATCAGTGAATAAAGAACAATAATCCACTTAAACGAAGTGACGCGATCAAAGCGCCCGAGCAGGCGAGATGAGCAGAGGGAGCCGAACATAGTCGCGAGGCTACCGTAAAGCAGGAACTGCGTAGCCAGCTCCGGATGGTCCATCACGTATTTCACAAAATAGAGCGTCGCGCCACCGCGCACCACATTTGAGCCAGTCGCCATCATTTTAAAGGCGCACATGATTCGCCACTGGCTATTACCCATTAACAGTTTCAGGTCTTTCTTAACCGAAGCGCCGGGCTGAACGTCGAAGGTGTAACGTTCTTTGGTGGTAAAAAAGCAGACAAATAACAGAATAACACCGCAAATACCCAACACACACATCGCGCCAAAATAACCCACCTGCTCATTGCCTTTACCGATAATATTCACCAGCGGCAGGGCAATACCGCTGATGGCTAATGAACCGGCAGCGGCGAGGAAAAAGCGCCAGGATTGTAACGCGTGGCGTTCTTTAGGATCAGAGGTAATAACGCCAGGCATAGCGCAATACGGAACGTTAACGAAGGTGTAGACCAGGGTGAGTAAAATATAGGTAATGGCGGCGTAAATGATTTTCCCCTGTGCGGAGAAATCCGGCGTATAGAACGTTAATACGCAGACGATACCAAACGGAATAGCGCCCCACAGCAGATACGGGCGGAACTGGCCGTAGCGAGTACGTGTACGGTCGACCACCAGCCCCATCAGCGGGTCGGTTACCGCATCCAGCACGCGCGAAATCAAAAACAACGTGCCCATGACGCCCGCAGACAGGCCAAAGACGTCGGTATAAAAATATGCCAGCAAAAACATAGTGGCCTGCCAGACAAAACCGCAAGCGGTATCCCCCAGCCCGTAGCCGATTTTATCTTTCATCGTTAACTGCATGTCTACCTCCAGTCATATGAGAGGGATGGATTGCGAACGGCCGGGACCTACAAAATAAAATGCGTGGCAGTGCACTTTTTGAGGAATACACCCTTTATTCGTACGCTTATTAGATGATCAGTGCGGATTTGATTCTAGGAAGGAATATATGCAGCAACAATTATCAATTTTGCTTTCGCAATTATGTATTTTAGCTTCTGTGATAGCGATACATTTTACCTGGTGACAGAAACAGTTATTTCTCCCGTAAGGGATGCTTTATTTCGTAATATTTTTTAGCCGCCGAAAAAGTTATTCGGCGGCCCGGCAAATGGGTTTAATTATTTAAAGGCCAAGCGCTTTTTTACCCGCATTGATCACCTCAATAATTTTATCCGTATCGTACACGCACCCTTTCCAGGTACCGCCGCTCACCGCCTGTAGCGCCGCCCACAGCCGGGTGTCGTCGGGCAGGTAATCATGTGCTTTGAGTTCCGGATGCAGCTCGCGCTCCGCCAGCACCCTTGCCCCCTCTTCCGGCGTCAGACGGTCACCCACGCGGCCAATAAAGTTCACGCTTCCTGCCAGCGACAGACGATCGACAATAATCTCAATCAGATCGCCGCTGCGAAGCTTGCCAATCGGCCCGCCCGCCAGCGCTTCCGGCGCGACATGCCCCAGGCAGGCCCCGGTCGAGACGCCGGAGAAACGCGCATCGGTAATCAGCGAAACGGTTTTCCCCCACGAGATATGTTTCAGCGCCGAGGTGAGCTGGTAGGTCTCTTCCATGCCGGTGCCAGATGGCCCGCCACCGATGATCACCATGATATCGCCCTGACGGATCTGCCCCTGTTTGATGGCTTTGATGGCCGCCTCTTCCGAAACAAAGACCTGCGCCTCGCCGGTATGGCGATAGACACCGTCGTCATCCACCACCGACGGATCGATGGCCGTGGCTTTGATGACCGAGCCATCCGGGGCAATATTGCCCACCGGGAAGGCCACCGTGGAGGTCATCCCTTTGGCTTTCGCCCCTTCCGGCGAGAGGATCACCTCATCCGGCTCCACGCCATCCTGCTCACGCAGGCACTGGCGGAACTTCGTACGGCGCTCCGAGTGCTCCCACCAGTCGAGGTTTTCGCCCAGCGTCTGTCCGGTTACCGTCATCACATCTTCATGCAGCAGCCCCAGCCGACGCAGGTGGAGCATCACTTCCGGTACGCCCCCCGCGAGGAACGCGCGCACCGTCGGGTGGTAATCCGGCCCGTTAGGCAACACGCTTACCAGGCGCGGCACGCTGCGGTTGATGGCGCTCCAGTGCGCCACATCCGGCATACGGCATTTGGCCGCATGAGCGATGGCGGGAATATGCAGCAGCAGGTTGGTGGAGCCGCCAAAGGCCGCATGCACTACCATCGCGTTTTCGATGGCTTTGTCGGTGAGGATGTCGCGGGCGGTAATGCCCTTCTCATCCAGCGCCATGACCGCGCGCGCCGACTGGCGGGCAATCTCCAGCCAGACGTCCTGGCCCGATGGCGCGAGCGCCGAGTGCGGCAGCGCCAGTCCTAACGCTTCGGCCACCACCTGCGAGGTGCCCGCGGTGCCGAGGAACTGGCAGCCGCCGCCCGGGGAAGCGCAGGCACGACAGCCCAGCTCAGAGGCCTCTTTCAGGCTCAGTTCGTTGTTGGCGTAACGCGCACCAATGGTCTGTACCTTTCCGGCGTCTTCACCGAAGGTGGGTGGCAGCGTCGCCCCGCCCGGCACGAGGATCACAGGCAGATCGTGCATAGAGGCCAGCGCGATCATTGTCGCGGGCAGTCCTTTGTCGCAGGTAGCGACGCCGATCACCGCCCGCCGCGTCGGCAGCGAGCGGATCAGGCGGCGAAAGACGATGGCCGCGTCGTTACGGTATGGCAGCGAGTCGAACATGCCGTGGGTGCCCTGAGAACGTCCATCGCACGGGTCACTGACAAAGGCGGCGAACGGGATGCCGCTCAGGCGGGTGATCTCTTTTGCTGCCGCCGACATTTGCAGGCCAATCTCCCAGTGCCCGGTGTGATAACCGAGCGCAATGGGGCGGCCGTCTGAGTGACGGATGCCGCCCTGGGTGCCAATCAGCAGGACTTCTCTGCCGGTGAGTTTGTTGGCATCCCAGCCCATACCGGCGTTTTGCGTCATGCCGAACAGGTTGCCGCTGGGGGATTCGAGCAGCATTTGCGGTGTGAGCGGCAGCGCGCCCTGCGGCCCGGCAGCGTGCGTTTTCACCGCATAGAACTGTTCATCCTGCGGCATAAAAATGGTGTCGATGGACATTGTCGTATTCTCCCGGTCAACAGCGTTCAAAGAACGGCTGACGACGTCTCTTTGGAAGTTGTTCTACATTATAGAACAACGTTCTTATAATTTGATTCACTGTAATCCAGGTGTTGCATGGAGGTAAATCAGACAGCAGGGATGGCTGCGCTTTTTTAAGGCTTGATCACAAAATGGGCGGTAACGGGATGTAATGGGGAGGTGTGGGAGAGACAATCGGGTCAGAAGGACGATATGACCTGGGTTAAGGGGGCTAAATTTGTGGTCCTGATAAACGTCGTGCCAGCGTTAAGGCTGGCACGGTTAGGGCTGTTTTACAGGGGCGCCCCTCGCCATGATATGACCGCTATTATCTGGAGTTAGTTAGTTGCCTGAAAATTAATGTGCGGCAACGTCGCGTCACCATTCGCTTCATAGACAATGGAATTACTGAACGAAAATACTCGGCCACTGTACTTGATATTAATGGTGTTACCCTCAGCACTCACGTTCGCTGCGCTACCGGCAGCCACCAGGAATGGCACCTGCTTTGCGAGGCTTGCTGTTATATTGCCTTCCAGCTTCCCGGATAAATAATACCGATAAGAGTCAGCCACCGTCGCTCCACCACCTGAATATTCCGTGACATAAAGCCAGGTGCTATCGTTAACTCGCTGCGAGCTAACCAGTTTGTCATCTGCCCTGTTATCGCCACCAGCATTGAGCATCCCAAAACCAATGACAAAGATCAGCAAGATGAGAGTTAGTGCATAATGAAACCACTTAATAGCCGTTTTCAATGGCATATTTGATCCCTTCCTTTATCCAGTACTGATCCTGTGGATCGTCGCCATAAGGTGCGTCTTTATACCATTGGCTAGTCATATTATTTGTCATCAGGCTTCATAGATCACGCGTATTTTTTAATATCTCCGCTGGCGATTCGATATCCAATAAGATTCGCGGCGGTCATGCTGACATAATCGTCTATCGGGGTTTCAGAAACGATCTCGAACCATTCAGCATCTGTTATATATCTTTATGATGGATATTACTTAACGATATCGTCGCACTGATAACACGCTTTTTCATATGCACTATTTATGAAAACCCTATTAATTAAAGAGGCGTAAGCCCATTTGGAAAGATTGATCATCTTTTATTTTAACATTCCCAAAGAGGCTTATTAATTTACATTTTTCATTGAATTACATTTGGACTTTATGCATTTTACTGGTTATTTTTACAGGTGTCTCATCTGTTTCAGTGGACGTCACTGGCTCAGGCAGTTGGAAGAGAGATAGCGCGGAGAAAGTGTGCGGGAACACACTTTTCCGCTGATCACAGCATCTATTTACAAGGAATAGCTACCATGACTAACGCGGATTGTATTGCAGATATTGAACAACCAGAAGTTTTCCCGGCGAATAAGCGCAAACTAACGGTAAGTTATGCGAGCCGCCATCCGGATTATGCACGCATCCCGGCCCTCACGCTGAAGGGCCAGTGGCTGGAGGCCGCCGGGTTCGCCACCGGCACAGAGGTGGAAGCCAGAATAATGAACGGCTGCATTGTGCTGACCGCGAAGGAGCCAGAACCGGAACTGCTGGCGTCGCTGAGGGTGGTGGAGAAGCTGTCGGCGAGAAAGCAAAAGCAGGTAAAAGAGTTTATCGGGGTGGTGAGTGGGAAAAGCGGTCGGGCGAATGGATTGCGATAGAGTTAAGGTGGAGGCGTGCCAGTCTGAGGGCTGGCACGGTATTGGGATGAATTCACTCTGTTTTGTAGAATTCATGGAGTCGGGTGCCCACAGCGACACACTTTGCTTTTAGCATGCTTACATAGTAATAAGAAGGGCCCGGCATATGCGTCATCATCCATGGCAGGTTCTCTGCGTAGGCCACATCAGAGGTAGACACCATCCATAAAGGCTCACTATCAATAATCGTTTCGCTGACCTCAAAGTATCGTTCATCCCAACCCCTGCCGTTTTGTTCAGCGTAAATTCGCGCAATTTCGAGGGCTTCTTGCGACGTGACCATGGGGAACTCCGGGTATAGATATCAAGGCTACTAAGTATAGTGATACTTAGGATACAAGGGGCATATTAAAAGTATGTTTCTGTTGAACGAAGTATGCGTAGTAAATTACTTTACGCAGCCAGGAGCGCTAACAAGTAACGAAAACAGGATACCTTTACACTCTTCTTATAAATAGGTTAGATAATATGACAAAATCGAGTAATCTTTCAGATAATTAACCACTTGAGTTAACAGGTAATAATTATGTCTTTTAATCAAAATGAATCAGCGATTCTGGAGCTTATTGACGCATTTACACTGGGAAAAATTGCGGCTCCGGATTTTGAGCAAAGATATTCTGCCGCATGGCGAACCTACAGGGATTCATCTGATACAAAAAATACCGACACAGTCACTCAGCGTTTTTTTGACGGCGTTTTCACTTTAGTTGATTCTTACTGTTCAACCCCCGGGCTTATTGAGGAGCATGATTTAAACGCGAACGAATTACTGAATGAGGTATCAGATCTTAAATCTACCTGGGAAAAGTCCATTTTTGTATAAACTAATCATTTTTATAACGAAGAGTTATATAACACCCCCTCAATAAAAATTCAAACGAATGATAACTAACTGGAAAAAATGATTTTTTTGAGCGTAAAAAAACTGTCATCCGCACAGAAAACTCAGCTCATCAGACACAGTATTAAACACATGTGTCCGCCAGTATCGCCCATCCCACTATCACTCACCCTGAATATCATAGCGGGACATGCCTGACAACATTAGAGCCGGTAAGAGTGTTTTACTAAGAAAAATCATTACCAGCTATACTGTCACTGTCGTGGGAGGCCCAACCCCCAGTCAAAAAAAGCATGTTAATCAATAGGGTATCTGACAATAGATGGAGTAAAAACCACTAATGAAGAAAATAAAACCTTAAAAATCATATAACACGGTTTAATCCCGGGGCAGGCAATGGTTTTATGCTTAGTGGAAAGATAACAGTCACCAACAGCAAAACTCCACCTGAAAAGATAAGCCTGAATTATTATACTCATGCGTGTCGAGAATATCAGCATTACTGTAAATTAGGCTGGAAAACAGGCACAGAGGTTCTACTACGTCTTAAGATTTATGGAACATTACACTACGGTCCTCCCGTTGATTACAGAATAACTGACGATGACCTTGATCATCAGAATGTACTATCATGGTAAATAGTATTGAACTAAACATTCTAAAACTGCTGGCATCGCGAAATGATGTAAATTGGAATTGGTATAACCTTGATCGCGCAATGACAATGCGGAAAATGGATGGGGTCGGTAATGTTGCCCGGCTTGTTAGCGGCTTATCCGAAGCGGGGTTGGTCGACATAATTCCAGGGCCCCCGGTAGGTATGGCTCATTATCGAATCTCTGAGCAAGGCTCTCGACTTCTGGAAGAACTTGCTCAACAGGATTCAATCCAGCGCGACTTATCACAAAAGTCGTAACATGAATCGCCTCAGAAATTCTCTTTATAGTTTAGACATTAACCGAGGGAGAATTAATTGATAAGGCATCACGCCTTAAAATACCCTCCTAACACAAGACAATTTCTCATGATTACAAAGGGATACTCGGTAACTACTGCAGAACTTTCAGTGTTGAAAGTCATGGCAGAAAAAGACATTCACTGGACCTGGACAATGCTTGATCGCACGCTTGCGACACGCAACATTCCGGGTTTTGGCAATGTTGCGAACATAGTTACCAGGTTGATGAATGGCGGGATGGTTGATGCTGTTTATAACGAAAATTCATCGAGGCCACACTATCGCGTATCTGAACAAGGTCATCGAGTGTTAAGACAAATCAGCGCGGTATAACCCTTTACGAAAGGTAATTATCATACGCTTTTGATAATAACATGATGTATCTCCTATGTAATTTACCTGTATGGTAATGTTTTTCTAAACTTATAGAAGAATAAGGCTGATTTAAACAGTGGATACGCCCCGGTTAAAAAACTCATCAATTCGTACAGATAGAAAAACTTTTAAAAGAACACTCAAGCTTTACCCCGTTTGCCCAGACCTGCTCCCACGTAGAGGAATATATCGCGATGCTAGTAATGTCTTCATCAGCAATATGACGGATAGGAGAGAAAGTAAAAGCAGGCGCAAAGTTTATGGGGTGTGAGTGAAAAAGATATGCGACCCCGGCATGCGCATTGAACCGAGCTGCCAGGTTAAAATCCCATTCCCTATTTACATCGTGCCAACCTCAAGGCTGGCACGATTAGAAGAATCATCGATATTTGACAGGGACACATTTCGCAACGATCCACGCTGCCAGCAGAGTGAGCCCAATCGAGATACCGCGCTCATGCCACGTCTCAAAATGGAAAAACCAGTACGCGCATAGAAATATCAGCGCACCGCCCAGTAGTGCTCCTATATATCCCAGAATGCGCCGGAAAAAGCCGTCATTGTTGTGATTGTTTTGTGAGTTCATCATCCACCGCATCGATTATTGTATTGAATGCCGACTGGCCACGGGTTCAGCAATGTTGTTCACACCATGCAAATCATTAATGCCCGGCGGCGAGATTACAATGGTTTCGACCATAATCAGCACTGATTTTCTGACGCCGTCAGAGATTGCGACACTGTGGCGAAACGGGGCATTAGACAGTAATAATTCAGAAATTACTAACTGAACATGGTATGTAATCCTGGAGACAGGTCAAACCACATGAACAATATATCTAAAATTGGTTTAAATTTAATTAACTATTTCTAATGTGATCACTCATTTTAATTTATAGGAAAATGCTCACTTTATAGAAATCAGTTCTGGAGTCTATGCTTTAAGCAAAGCGGATAATAGGTATAGCAAATAATGAGAGCTAAGACATGGACAGCATATCGAACGATAGTAATGAAGTACGCATGATCTTGTCTCCGGTCCAGCTTGCAGCTGTACTTTCAGATGCGAGTTTCAGTGAGGGTGAGACACTCAGTAACAGACTATGGGGTGGACTGGGTGTAGTCGGTGGGGTGGTTGAAATGTTTGGGGCAGGAGTGCTATGCGCTATTCCTGAACCCACTACATTGTCGAAAATAGGGTGCGTTGTAGTTGGCGTACATAGTCTTGATACAGTTCAGGCATCTGCCCGTCAGGTCTGGACTGGTCGATAAATCTCAACCGATACTGTAGCACTGGCAGAAGGTCTTGGTGCTGATACTGATACGGCCACGAAGGTGGGCATGACTGTCGACCTTGCAATCCCCATAGCCTTCTCGCTTGCTGTTGGTGCTGTTCGTGTATCAGCTATACGAGGGGGGCGTATCCGGCTTGCAGAACATGAGTCTGTTAATGGAATGCACCCTGGCGGACACACCCTGGAACGGCACGTTGGTAAAACGACCGAGGAGCTACTCGCCCGCCTTGAACGACGCCCTAAACTACCTGCCACCAGCACATTTAAATCTCTGGAGCAGGCGGAGATTCTGACGACAAAAACACTCAAGGCGCACAAATATGAGATTGAGATGTGGGTCAAAAATGCCCCAAGGGGATACCACTTCGGAAGAAAATTAGCATGCAATTCAGCACACCAACAGGGATGGTAGTCAGACGAGGAAGCACTCAGCCCCGCGATTGTTATCGTGTTGAAATCTGGCTGGAAATGACAAACTATAATGGAAAACCTTATTTTATCCTGACATCAATGCCCATGGAGTAAAGCGATGGATATGAACAAGACACGGGAACTGGATAACCTTGTCGAAAACTACTTTGGGCAGGATTACGACGTCATAGACGACAGTGATGAAATCGGACCTAAAATTGAGGCATATAACAGACACTCCAGTAAGAGTATGCAAATTGCTTTGCTTGAAGATATTGAGGAATTTCTGGCTCAGGGAGAACAATTGGATAACATCTTCAATAAAAGGTATAGCGCTTATTTTTTGCCTGAACTCTGGGGTATCACCCCGCGTGATTTTTTGCTATTAGCAAAGGATAAAGTGATTGCTGATATGGCGCGATGAGAATCGATAAATAATATAATGGCCCGGAATTTATCAGGCTAGGCAAACCAACGCAGAATGCTTTTATAGAACGCTTTAACTGAACATATCAAAAAGGAATACTCGATTTTTATCTGTTCAGAACGCTAAAGGAAGTACGGAAAGTAACGAAAAAATGGTTATCGAAATATACTGTTAACATCCATATGAATCACTGAACAATCTGATACGGGATGAATACTGACTACAACATTATCTGGTCGGTATCTCAAAAAATGCATGGATCCAAAGGGGGCTATTTACAGGCACATATCTAATCGAAGTCAAGATGCCCCCAGTGCACCCCCTCCTCCCGGATTTCAACGGACTGTTCCGGACGATGCTGGACGTGAAAATCGCTGTAAGTATTTATATTAAAGGGTTCAGTAGACTTTCCCTGATGGTCTTGGTGCGAAGGCCGGACTCAAAACCCCCCATAACACACTGAAAATATACAATTTTTAAAAAATATTATAATAAGTGCCCCCTTT
The DNA here is from genome assembly GCF_023613995.1 of Citrobacter sp. MNAZ 1397. Taxonomy (NCBI): domain Bacteria; kingdom Pseudomonadati; phylum Pseudomonadota; class Gammaproteobacteria; order Enterobacterales; family Enterobacteriaceae; genus Citrobacter; species Citrobacter sp. MNAZ 1397. Next base: position 177,455 of record NZ_JAKIVH010000002.1, on the reverse strand, counting down.
TGTGCCCCCCAAGAATTTTTTACCTTTCATCATACCGTAGTAGTCAATTCTCTTTTGGTTAGGTTCCCAGTACTGGATCCTAACCGGAACAACTATCATATGATATATACATTCGTTACAACTTATCTACCTTATGCCAAAATTGAATCTTTCATACATGGGAATAAAAGTTTTTTTATAGAAAACTATTCACACTGTTCACCAATGGTTTTTATCTATAATATTCAAATGGTTACATAGTGAATGGTTAGTGAACAGTGAACAGTTTACTGTTCACCCTGTTGAATGTAGCTCACAGGTTACAAACATCAGCTAGCTATGTGGTGGCAAGGATTATCTGTCAGATTTTTAGCCTAATGAATGTGCAGACTCTAACGGGCAATGCCATACCTTCATTGTACTAGAATATACCTCGATAAAATAGTTTACCAATGTTATTAGTACGTAATTCTTAAAATAATAAAACATAGATAGATGTTATATCTGTCTTATTACTCACTGAAATCATATTATTAGGGTGAGCCTATTAACTGAACTATACCAGACTAGAACAAAAAAGCCTGATATACTGAAACGCACATGTATTTATCCTATTACAGAAATTTCCAATCTAAATTCCATCTATTTAAAATGGGTTAAAACAGGGGTATATTTATACCCCCCCACAAAAACCACACTATAAAATTAAGATAAGAAAATCACTAATCCAGTTATCTCCCTCCCTTAACTTCACTTTCCCGAACAACACTATTAATAAGTTCAGGAACAAATCGCTCAACAAACCCTGATACAAAACAGAAACATATAATTGCTTGAAAATTTTCTTTAAATGGTGCTAAAAACATTTCTGACTTCACCCCAAAGACTAAAAAGCAGCCAAAAACAGCACCAATTATTAGTCTAGAAAGACTTTCACAATATAGGCTATACCCACTAGTATAGTTCTCGATAGCAATAATGTTATTCCTTTGAAGACTGGACACCATTGCCCCAACAACTCCAGCCCCCATGCCAATTACATATATACCAAAACTGGGAAAGCAAAAATATAAAGCAATAACAACAGTCAAAAATACAAGAGAAAACAGAACACTAGTAATAAACAACCTTAACTTCAAAAACGATTCTATTTTTGATATCAAAAATTGCTTAGTTTGTTTAAAGCAGTCTTTAGCTCTATCATGATCATTTTTGTTAAAAGCATTCCCTAACGCCGAAGCTAGCTGACTCATAATAATGGGCTTATAAGATGGCGGTAAATACCCTGACGCTAATTCTTTCAATAATTCAAATTCATCCAGAGCGCCGACCATATATGCTGGAACCTCTTTATAATACCACCATTCGACATTATTCGCACCGCTCAAATAAACAGCAAATTCTGAGGTTTCAATTACCCTTTTGTTAGTCACCCCCTTATACTTGTTAACAATATCCCATACTTCCTTAAATATGAGTTCCGTATCATATGTATCTTGTGTAGTGAGACAATAATACAGTCTGCTAGCTAGTAATTTAGAAACGTATTTTTTATTACTCCTATTAAAGAATGCTGCTATCAATCCATTTATCAAAATAAATTCATTTAATGCACTATTGGCGTGCATCGGTATATTTTTCAATTCCCAACACAACTCATTAAATCTATTCAAGGATATAATAAAGTTCTCATTTCTATGAAGCACCATATAATTCTTGTCAATTTTGGCATCAGAGGAAAGCGTTTTTTCCGAGTCAGGCTCTTGCTCTGTACTCTCTTTTTCTGGCGAAGAAAACTGCGTAAATTCTAGCGTAGTCATCACATATACCTTTTCTTAACATTTATATAAATATTATTATACAACTCATAAAATCTATACTACACACAGATAAACCAACAGAATAGATGAAACTGATTAGAGTCATGCGAATTAAATCGCCAACCATTACCGCATGCCATTATAAGAATATAATCGAGGGGCAAAATCAACAGTCTTTATGTATGCAATGAGAATCTCACATTAGTTTTTAATGACAAAAAATACCAATGATTAGATTTATATTTTTCCACATGTCAAATAACAAATAATCATAAAGTCGTTACGGTTACTGCTGATGTTTTTAAGATAAAAAAGACCGGCTGTTGCCGGTCAGGTCAGGTTATTTCGCAGTGGGTTCATCGCACTTTGGCAGCCAGTCGGCGTTGCTTTCCTCCCGCAGTGTGAGGTTGGTCTGCATGCCCTGATTTGTGCGGCGCTTCTCGTAATTTAGTCCGTACTCTTTCAGCATGGCTGAGAGCCCCTTGCCGAACATGGTCAGGCTGAGCGCATTCCTGTAGCCGTGGGCCTCCATGTACACCAGATAAGCGTGATACAGGTACAGACGCGGCTGGCGCGGGATAATGTTGGCGTTCCCCATATACATCCCGTCGGGCTCCGGCAGTGCCTCCAGATAGCCGCAAAAATCAAACGTCGGGTCAGCGTCGCGCTTGATGCTCAGTGCCTCGTCCGAGTTCTGCTGAGACTGCAACAGTGTGCGGGCGCTCATCGGGTCACTGAACTGCTGCATCAACTGGCGCACAATCACGGCCAGCTCGCGGGCGATTTTGTCCTTAAGCTGCGGGTCGCGCTCCTCCGGGGCAATCTGTTCCGGGAAGTGAATAATCACCCGGCGACGGGAGACGCCACCGCTGCGGTCGGTGAAGCGCATCGGGTTGTTGTTCACGGCCAGAATCACCGCCGGGATATGCGTTGAATAGGCGTTCTGGTACTTCGGGTCAACCGACACCGCATCACCGCCGGTAATGGCCTTGAGCCCGGCCCCGTCACCGCTCCATTTCTCCTGGTCAGGCAGACGAATGAGCGAGAAGCCAATCAGCGCCGCGCGCTCGCGGGGCGATTCCAGCGTTTCGATGGTGGCCGAGGTGGCGTTATCTTCCCCGGCGAGCATGGTGGCGATTTCGGCCAGAATACTTTTGCCGCTGCCACCCGGCCCGGTCACTTCGAGGAAAAGCTGCCAGTCGTAGCGGTTCGCCAGCACCATAAACAACGCGGCCAGAATTACATCGCGTTTGTCGGCGCGGCCACCGGCGGCACGGTCAAGCCAGTGCCAGAAATGCGGGGCATGGGTCTCCAGCGTTTCCCCCGCCACCGGCGGGGTGAAATCGACATCGCACAGAGTACGCAGCCAGTACGCTTTGTGGTGCGGGCTGAATATCCCGCTTTTCGTGTCGAGCACGCCGTTACGAAAACCAATCAGACGGCGTGACGGGGTGTCCTGCTGCGGAATAATCAGTTTCAGCGTCTCCACGACGGAGGCGATTTTCCCTGACGAGAACGGCGCGCGCAGACGCCGGAACAGCCCGGCCACATCGCGGGCAAAATCAGACGGCGGAATGATTTTCCAGATGCCGTTTTCATAGCGGGACAGGTGCTGGCCGTTCACGTCCACGGCCAGCGCTTCACCGTAATGTTCATGCACCCGCATGGCTTTTTCACTGGCGCTCATGGCGGTAAATTCCGCTTCGCTCATGGTGTCAAACGGGCTTTGTGCCGGTGGCCGTATGGCGTCATAAATGGCGATACGCGTTGCCTCTTCGCCTTTCTGCATAAACGCATCATTCCAGTCACCGAACACCGGCGGCAGGGCAACCGTGCCCCCGCAGGCTTCTGCGGCCGCTGCGGCTTTGCTCTGGCCGTTGCCGTTCAGGTCACGGTCGGCGGCGAGAACAATCTGGCAGGCCGGGTGCTTCTGACGGGCAAGGCTCGCCAGAGAAAGGAGGTTGGCGGACGACAGCGCCACCATGACGGTTTCCCCGGTCAGGTGATGCACGGTAAGCGCGGTCGCATAGCCCTCCGCTATCCACAGGCGTTTCCCGGCCTGTTTTTTCCCTTCGAGGGTGTGACAGCACCCTTTCACCGCCCCGCCTTTCAGGGTGCGCTTGTCGCCCCCGGCGTTAATGAGCTGGAGATTAACCAGTGCGCCGGTCCCGTCATGCAGTGGCATGACCACATCACCGGCGCTGAACGTCACGCCGCCGGTGTTGTGCGTGGCTGTCAGGGTCAGGCATTCATGCGCGGGAAAGCCCTTGCGGGTCAGGTAGGCGTTGCCGGTGGCCGTGCGGGTTTTCTCCATCAGTTTTACGGCCAGCGCAGCCGCCGCTTTACGGTCAGCACCGGTTTCATCTTCTGCGGCCGCCATCACCGCCGGGGAAACCGGCGGCAGACTGCCGGTGACGGCGTTCACCCTGCGGGCAGCCTCAGACGGTTTCACACCGAACACCTTTTCGACCAGTTTCAGGCCGTCACCCGCACCGCACTGGTTACAGAACCAGGTGCCGCGCCCCTCTTTGTCATCGAAGCGAAAGCGGTCAGAGCCGCCACAGACCGGGCAGGCCTGATGCCGGTTTTTCATCACCTTCACCCCCAGCGCCGGGAGAATGCGCGGCCAGTGGCCGCATGCCTGATTGACGGTTTCCGTTACGTTCATGTTCATTGTTTTTTCCCTCAGTGCAGCACAGGCGTTGTGATATGGCGGGCGCAAAGCTCATCCATGACGGCGAGTCCCAGAAAGGACAGTGACGGGGCGGCCTTAAGCGGCCCGGCTTCCATCAGGTCTTCCAGAAGCGCACAGGCAATCTGGCGGCCTTTCTCCTCGCCGTGCTGGCGCAGATAGAAGCCCTCCAGCTCGGCGGCGATGGCGCTTTCCAGCGCATCGAGGGTGAGATGCGGATAGCGGTGCTGACGCTCGCACAGGGTCAGCCAGGCACAGGCGACCGCGCGGCGGTACAGGGCGGCGCGTAATACGGGCGGTAAGGGCTGTTTCATGCGTGTACCTCCTCAGTGAGCCAGCGCGCATTGCAGCGTTCGACCACATCATCAAGCCGGGCAGTCATGAGGTGAATGACGGACGCGAGCTGTAACTGCTGTGCCGGGTCACGACGGGAGGTGGTGCAGTCCTGTACCTGCATGAGTTCGCCGACAAGCTGGCCGACATTACGCAGGTGTTCAAGGTGCTGGAGGTCAGCACGGGTGATGGTCAGGGTGAGTTCGTTCATGCGCGCACCTCCGCAACCGGCAGGCGACCAGCAAACGAGAGGACGTAATCGCGGACAAGGGCAAGGCGGGCGGTATGTTCATCACCGGCCACGGTACGGAGCATACAGATACGGGGTTTACGGTCTGCACGACGAACGGCGGCAAACACAAAGACAAACTGCGGGTGTGACGGGGTGAGGATAGTAGCCATGATGGCAGCCTCCTTTGTTAGCTGAATACAGCTACCACCGGAGTTCCTACGCTCATGGGTGGTAGCCCGGACGGGGGTAGGAATACCGGCAACAAAGGAAACCGGCCAGCCCGAAGGCTGCCCCGCCCGAGCCACCATTATAAAGATGCCGCAATGGCTAAAAAACCAGTGCGCAAATAATGGGTGCACGAGAGCACAGACACAAAAAAAGACGCATGGCGCGTCTGGTGTCGCCTTTGTTTCGCTCGGGTTCCTACGCCCGGCTGCCGATTTTGCGACAGCGGGAAAACTGTACCAGGAAACCCACAACGGGCGCAAGCCAGAAAAAGGGGCTTTTTGCTGAGCGGCCATCATCATGCGTCGTAACCCCGGTTGCGTTCGGCGATACGGTCAGCCATCCAGGCGGAGATTTCAGAGTGCGCCCACGCCACATTTTTTCCTCCGAGCGAGATTTGTTTCGGGAAAGCCTCGCGGCTGATGAGGTCGTAGATGGTCGACCGGGACAGGCCGCACAGATGCATCACTTCGGGCAGACGGATAAAGCGTTCCTGAGCGGTTTCAGAGACCGGCATCACCGGGGCGGCAGGAGCGGGAGACGGGGAAGAAAAAGCAGTATGCATCGGGCTACCTCATAAAGTCCATACAGTGCCGGGGGTGTCCCTCCGGCTTCGGGTAGCTCCCTATTATGTTTATATTTTTCCGCAGGTCATGTTTGATTTTCGCGGAAATAAACATTGACTTTTCTCAGAGTAAAACAATGGCAAACGCTGGCAAACAGATGCAAATCAATGCATTACATTGCAGCAATATTTATTTGTTTTAGTTATACATTTTCTATTTTTAATCGAAATAAAGTCTAAGCCATGCTGTCAGTGAAAAAGCAGGGAGTGAACAGTGGTGAACAGTCGGTGAACAGTTAACCCCTCAACTGTTCACCCTTTAACTTACTGTATTACTTATCTTTTTGTTTAAGGTGAACAGTAGTGAACAGTTATCAGTAAAAAAATAACCGGTGAGTGGGGTTTCCTGCGACCTCTTTCTGGCGAGCCGGGGTTACGTCCCTTTTGTGCCATCCCTGCCACAACCGTAATGAATCGCCCCGTTGTGTGGTGCACGGCAGAATGACCTCAGCCAACACACACGGAGAGCCAGAAATGATGAAGCCAGCAGACATTATTGCCGCCGCCATGAAAGCGACAACAGAGAAGCAGAGGAAGGAGAACGAACAGCGCGTGACCGTTGCACTTGAGGCGTTCACGCAGGCCCGTGACGCCCACACGGCCAGCATGAAAAAACTGTATGACACCGAAGCGGCCATTCGCCGCAGTGAACAGGAACGGCAGGCTGCGCTGGATGAAAGCGCGGAAGCGGAACAGAGCTGGCGCAGCCGGTTCCGCAGTCTGCGCGGTAACATCACCCCGGAAATGAAAGCCGAACACTCACAGCGCATTGCGAACCGCGAACTGGCGGAAGAGTTCACCGCCCTGATTGCCGAACTGGAAGACGACAAAGACAGTGCGATGCTCGGCGCATGCAGGTCAGCGCATCAGTACACAACCGCCCACAACACCGCATTCACCACGTATGCCGACGGTGAATGGGCCTGTGCCCTGACCGCCATTGACCCGGCACTGATACGCGCTTTTGTACTGCGCATCCGTTCGCTGGAGTTAAGCGGCAGTGAATCAGCATATGCCACTGCGGCCCGTGAGCTTGCGAACAGCCTGGGGACAATGAAGGCTGTTCACGAGTTTGATATGGCACAGGAGCCGGTATTGTCCGTCACCGGTCTGTACCGCCCGGCACTGACGGGGTTGGATATGAAGCTCTATAACAGCCCGGCTTCACGAAATAAACTCGCGCAGGCACTGACCGCAAAAAAAGCCGCTAACGGGACGGGGGTATAAATCATGTTTCACTGCCCGTTCTGCAAACACGCCGCCCATTCGCGCACAAGCAGCTACCTGTCGGAAAACGTCAAACGCCGCTATCACCAGTGCCGGAATATTGAATGCTCGGCCACGTTCCGTACCACCGAATCGGTTGACGGGGTGATACGTGCCGGGGTGCTTGTGCCGTCCCCGGAGCCGGACAGTCCACCGGCACCGTAAATACACCCTCTCATATACTGTTAAAGACCACGGGAGAGAACACCGTTGACCACACTCACACCACAACAGGCCTTTGACATCTGTCAGGCCGACAAAACCGTCTGGCTTAACCTGAAAACGGAACGGGAAAAGGCAGAGCAGGCACTGGACGACCATCTTTCCGGTGACAGTGAAAACTGCCCGGTCAGGGTGGCGGCACTGCGCGGGCGCATTGAGGCGAATAAATGGCAGATTAACCGGGCAGCCGGTCGCTATATCCGCTCGCATGAAACCTTACAGCACGTCAGCATGCAGAACGGCCTTGAGGGATTTATGCAGGAACACGGGGCCACACTGGCCGCCGTACTGGCCCCGGAATTAAAAGCGCTCAACGGCCAGCCGGACTTTATTAAACGTCGCGCCCTCGACCGCGCAACCACGTATATTCGTGATGCGCTGGCCGCGTGGCTGATCACTGGTCAGGAAATTCATTATTGTGCGCAGGATAATGACATTTTAACCGCCGCCGGACACAGGCCTGACGCGGCTTCGCGGGCAGATAATCAGGAAAAATATACGCCTGCACAGAACCAGATTTATGCGCGCCGGTGTGCAGACATGGCCGCGCAGCACCCCGCCTGAAAATCCCCGTAAATCCCGCTATTTTTCCTGAATTACGCCATGCATCCCCAGGGTGCATGGTTTTGCATGTGTTGACGCACTTTTTTTGCCCCTTCCCGCACCAGTCCCGGCGCGGCCTGAGCCGGTTCATGCACCTGCATTAAAACCGCCCCGTTAAGCGGGCAGGCGAGGCGGGGAAAGCACTGCGCGCAATAATGCATTTCTAACCTGATTTTTATTCATGCATAGCTTCAACGGATACACCTGAAAGTAACTATTTGTGGCGATCAATCACTTTTCCCACATGTAATTATTGCAATTGCCGACTCATGAATTTAAATTAATCACACTCTTGGGTAATGAGAATAAAAAAATGAAATACCAAATGCTTATTAACATATTAGACAAAATACGAATGGAAGCACCAGAAAGCCAAGAAAAAACCTACAAACCAGACCCAAATGATATTGAAAAAATCAATGCCGCAAGAGCACGGGCATTTATCCACTTATTTCTAAAAGTCAATTTCGGGTTAATGGAGTTTAAAGAAAGAGAAAAAAACATCACTGACTCCAGCTATGATGGTGGAATTGATGGGTATTATATAGATAAAGAAGACAGATTGATTTACTTAATACAATCCAAATTCAGAACAACAAAAACAAACTTTGAAAGCAAAGACATTTCATATGATGAAATTCTTTGCATGGATGTTGAGAGAATATTGAAAGGAGAGACACATGATGAAGCAGGCAATGAGTACAATGGCAAAATAAAGCAACTACAGAGAGAACTAAGTGAAACTGACAACATCACTAAATTCAATTACAAGATAATAATTCTTGCGAATTTAAAGGACATTCAACCAGCCAGGCTTCGAAAGCTAACGGATGGATATAATGCCGATGTTTTTGATTACACCAGAACCTATAACGAATTGGTTTTTCCTGTAATTTCAGGCACCCTTTTTACTGCACATGACATTTGCATACCTATTGATTTATCAGCCAAAAACGCCGGTAGCAAAATAAGTTATACAGTAAAAACAAAAGCAAGCACTTGTGAAATAACGGTTCTATTTGTTCCTGTTTTAGAAATAGCTAAAATAATGAGCAAGTATAAAAACTCCATTTTAAAATTTAACCCTCGTAGTTATTTAGAATTCCAAGGTCAAGCTGTTAATACATCTATACGGAAAACCGTCATAGATAATAGCACTAATGAATTTGCCCTATACAATAATGGCATAACTATGATTTCCGATGATACAAGCATAAATGAGAGAATCGGACAAAAGAACAAAGCTCAGCTAAGTATAAAAAACCCACAAATCATTAATGGTGGTCAAACCTCATATATCCTGAGTAGAATATATGAAGAGACCCTACCAGAAAAACTGGACGAGACATTCAACGAAAAAGAGGTGTTGCTTAAAATTATAACTTTAATTGATAATGATAATAATGAAACCAAACTTAAACTTATCGAAGCTGTCTCGGAAGCAACAAATAAACAAACCCCGGTAATCAATGCAGATAAATTCGCTAATGAGTCTGTTCATCAGAAAATACAGAGTGCTCTATTCGATCAGTTTGGAATGCTTTATGAAAGGAAAAGAGGCGAATTTGCTGATGGGGTGAACTCCGGATACATCGAGCCAGAACAAGTAATAGAGCGTAATTTTTTCCTAAGAATATATTTTTCGGCCAATGGTGATATAAACCTTGGGTCCCAAAAAAAGCTCTTCCAAAAAAACCCAGAAAGGAAACTCAAATTAACCAACGAAAAACTTCAAAGGTTTTTTATCGGCTATCATTTATTTGATCACCTAACAAAAAAACTAAGAAATAAAAACAATAACTTAAATCTAAAAAGAGTGGACAAATCTTATTACGGAAAAATCTACCTATATAACATTTTATTTCCAAAATCGACACCGGATGATATTAAAAATAACATAAGCGAACTAGATAGCAAGTGGATTGAGTTCATGACATTCGCAATAAAACAAAATGAAAGCATCAAAAAACTATGGATTGGTGGTTCTAACTTCAATGAAGAGAAATATTATAACTCCGATCATTTAGAAACCGATTTAAATATTTTCATTAGCAACAAATAATAAAAAAGGGGACACCCCTTTTTTATTATTACAAAATCCCATCTTTAAATATTTTCTTTACCATATTCAAACGGTGTAATGTAAGATTTTTTGTTAAGGTCGAGGTAATCTGCCCACCATTGGATCATTAATCTCCTTTCATCCAAATGCTCAGATGTATGAATGTAAGCCGCACGCACATTATTACGCTCTGAATGGCTTAACTGGCGTTCTATCGCATCATCGCTCCACAAACCAGACTCACCCAAAGCGCCTCGCGCCATCGTTCTGAACCCATGCCCACAAACTTCGGTTTTCGTGTCATACCCCATTGTACGCAAGGCACTGTTAACCGTGTTCTCACTCATGACTTTCGCAGCATCGTGATCGCCGGGGAAAAGCAGCTCTTTACCGCCACTAATCTGCTTAAGCTGTTCAAGCAAAGCCAACGCCTGACGGCTAAGCGGAACTATATGTTCCTCTTTCATCTTCATGCCACGATGAGAGTAACGCACGCCTTTAATTTCTTCCCGCTTTGCCGGTATGCGCCAGATTGCTTTTTCGAAGTCGAACTCATCCCAGCGTGCAAAGCGTAGCTCACTGGAACGAACAAAAGTGAGTAAAGACAGTTCAACGGCAATCCGGGTCATCATTCGGCCACGGTATGCAGCAAGACGAGCGAGAAATTCAGGGAAGCGGCTGGAAGGTAAAGCCGGGTAGTGGCGAGCTTTGGTTGTCGATAACGCACCGGCCATGTCACTGGCAGGGTTTGAGTCGATGTAATCGTTCTGTACGGCATAACGCATTATGGCCGTGACGCGCTGTTGCAGGCGCTGGGCAACGTCATGTTTACCGCTGGCATCAACTTTTTTAATCGGGGCTAACAGGTGGCTGGTTTTGAGCTGGCGAATATCGGACGAACCGATATAAGGGAAAATATAAAGCTCAAGATAGCGAAGAACACGCGACCGATGGTCTTCACTCCACCGCTTGTTACTGGCATGCCATTCACGAGCAATGGTTTCGAAAGCATATGCCCCCGAATTTTCGGCCTGAGCTTCTTTCTGTTCAGCTTTTGGGTCAATCCCCTGCCCTAACAGCTTTTTGGCTTCATCACGTTTTGCTCTTGCCTCAGCAAGCGTAACCGTCGGCCAGACACCAAATGCCAGGCGATCTTCTTTTTTGTCGGAAGGGCGTCGGTATTTCATGCGCCAGTATTTGGAACCTTTCACCGAAACCTCAAGATACAACCCACCGCCATCGGCCATTTTGTAGGTTTTGTCTTTAGGCTTTGCGGTCTCGACCTGTCTGGCGTTGAGCTTCATTTTGGGGGCACATTTCTAATCGAAGTTAAGATGCCCCCAATTATGCCCCCAGTGCCCCCCGGATTTCAACGGACGGACTCGGACAATACCGGATATAAAAACCACTGCATGCCTTGATTTTAAAGGGTTTGGTGGACTTTCTCGGATGGTCTTGGAAGAAGTCTTGGTGCCGAAGGCCGGACTCGAACCGGCACGTATTTCTACGGTTGATTTTGAATCAACTGCGTCTACCGATTTCGCCACTTCGGCACTGAAGGGGATGCTGATAGCGGGTTGCATTATACCTGTTGCAGATCCCGGCGCAAGCATTCCCCCGCCTTGTCGCGTCTAAATGCCGAAAAAATCGACACATCTCCGCTGCACTCCCCCGCTATCTGGAACGCTTCTCGCAAAACGCTGCAACGTGACGGCGGCGGTTTACATTTATCGCGTCTTGTTATCTGATCCTGTTACGGGTTTTACCCATTCCTCATATCCATAGATCAGGACAAGGCATGCGTTTCTATCAGGTTGAGCCCACGCTGGAGAACTACTGGCGCGGCATAATCCTCTTTGGCAAAAATGTCGCTTCCTACAAATTCGCGCTGGCCCATGCGATGTACGACGTGAAACGCGACGGCAGCGACCTCATCCTGCTCGAAGATCTCGCTGTCCCGTTCAGCCAGCATCTGTGTCGCCATCTGGCGCAGGCACCAAAGCAAATCATCTCCTCCAGAAGTCAGTATCTGGATGCCTGTCGCCAGTTTAATGCCGGGGAAATTGACCAGAATGCGCTGACAGAAGCGACGCTGCGAAACGGCTTTAATGTTGTGCTCAATGCATTTCACAACGTCAATCAGGGCGAAATCGAAAAACGCTTTTTTATCGACGAGCGTAAAACCCACAAAGGCATACGCCTGACGACAAATTTTCATCAGCTCACGGAAGGTATGCAGTATCAGAACCTGAAGCTGGAGACGGACGCACGCTGGAACCTGGTCGAGCAAGGCTGGGCGATGGGCGTGTCGCGTAACCTCATCACCGTGGAGCATGACGAACAGGACAACATGCTGTTCAGCATCCAGAATAACCGCCGTGTCGATATCACCAGTTGTCGCGACAGCCTCAACGGCTATCAGAAAGGCCGCTGCTTTTACTGCTTCGCGCCTATAAGCGTAGAAACCGGCGACGCAAACCTGGCCGATGTCGATCACTTTATTCCGTGGATGCTCAAAGACCAGGTGAGGAATGTGAATGGCGTCTGGAACCTGGTGCTGGCCTGTAAATGTTGTAACCGGGGTAAACAGGGGAAATTTGCCCACGTCCCCTCATTGAAACTGCTGCAGCGCCTGCACGATCGCAACGAGTACTTCATTACCAGCCACCTCCCGCTGCGCGAAACCCTGATGCGCCAGACCGGGGCGAGCACTGTAAAACGGCATGATTTCCTGTCAAATGTCTGGAACACTGCTCGCGTAAACTTATTCCACGAATGGGAGCCAAAGGCCGCCGGGCCGGATACATTCTGATGACCATTAACTACTATCAAAATCATGCACAGGCATTCTTTGCCGACACCATCGGCGTCGATATGTCGTCGCTCTACGCCCCCTTTGTCGCGCACCTTGCCCCGGGCGCACGCGTGCTGGACGCCGGATGCGGTTCCGGACGCGACAGCCGTGCGTTTCTGGAGATGGGATATGAAGTCGAGGCCTTTGATGCATCGTCCGAGATGGTGCGCATGGCCTCGCAACACAGCGGGCTGGCGGTTAAGCAAATGACATTCAGCGATGTTGATGCCACTGACCGTTACGACGGCATCTGGTGCTGCGCATCGCTGCTGCACGTGGAAGCACACGCTTTACCGCAGGTGATGTCTACGCTGGCGCAGGCGCTGAAACCGGGCGGTATCTGGTATGTCTCGTTCAAATATGGCGAACAGGAAAGAGAGAAAGAAGGTCGTCATTTCAGTGATTTAACCGAATCAGGCCTGACCGCACTGGTCAGCCCGTTACCGGATGTTCAGGTGGTGTCGATGTGGACGACGCAGGATAAACGCCCGGATCGCGCGGAAACCTGGCTTAACGCCTTGTTACGCAAAGATTAACTCCACCGCTCTGACTATCCTCTACACTCAAATCTCACACCATCATGAGGAAAGGCGATGTCGATTATCAAAAGCTATGCCGCTAAAAAAGCCGGGGCAGACCTGGAGCTGTTTGAGTACGACGCGGGAGAATTGGGTCAGGAAGATGTGGAAGTGCAAGTGGATTATTGCGGGATCTGCCACTCGGATTTGTCGATGATCGACAACGAGTGGGGCTTCTCTCAATATCCGCTGGTCGCCGGGCATGAAGTGATTGGTCGCGTGGTGGCGCTGGGAAGTGCCGCGCAAAACAAAGGGCTGAAAGTCGGCCAGCGCGTGGGCATCGGCTGGACGGCGAAAAGCTGCGGCCACTGCGACGCCTGCATTAACGGCGACAATATCAACTGTCAGGAAGGCGCGGTGCCCACCATCCTGAACCGCGGCGGCTTTGCCGACAAAATCCGCGCGGGCTGGCAATGGGTGATCCCGCTGCCGGATACCATTGATGTCGAGACCGCCGGGCCGCTGCTCTGTGGCGGCATTACCGTGTTTAAACCGCTGCTGATGCACCATATCACCGCCACCAGCCGTGTCGGGGTGATTGGGATTGGCGGGCTGGGTCATATCGCCATCAAACTGCTGCGGGCGATGGGCTGTGAGGTGACGGCGTTCAGTTCGAACCCGGCGAAAGAGGCCGAAGTGCGCCTGATGGGCGCGGATTATGTGGTGAACAGCCGCGATCCGGAGGCCTTAAAAGTGCTGGCGGGTCAGTTCGATTTGATTATCAACACTGTGAACGTCGATTTGCAGTGGCAGCCGTATTTTGAGGCGCTGGCCCATGGTGGCGCGTTCCATACCGTCGGCGCAGTGTTGAAACCGCTGGAAGTTCCAGCCTTTACGCTGATTGGCGGCGACAGAAGTGTCTCCGGTTCCGCAACCGGTACGCCGTTCGAGCTGCGTAAGCTGATGAAGTTTGCCGGACGAGCGAAGGTGGCACCGACGACCGAGATGTTCCCGATGTCGCAGATTAACGAGGCATTGCAGCATGTGCGTGACGGGAAGGCGCGTTACCGCGTGGTGTTGAAAGCGGATTTCTGATGTAACCCTCTCCCACGGGGAGAGGGAGAAAACCCGCACTCATATTTGCATCGGGAACCAGGCGTAGCCCGGATAAGCGCAGCGCATCCGGGAAATGGCGCTGTGCGGCCTGCTGCCCTCACCCCAACCCTCTCCCACGGGGAGAGGGCGAAAACCCGCACTCATATTTGCATCAGGAACCAGGCGTAGCCCGGATAAGCGCAGCGCATCCGGGAAATGGCGCAGTGCGGCCTGATGCCCTCACCCCAACCCTCTCCCATGGGGAGAGGGCGAAAACCCGCACTCACATTTGCATCAGAAGCCAGGCGTAGCCCGGATAAGCGCAGCGCATCCGGGAAATGGCGCTGTGCGGCCTGCTGCCCTCACCCCAACCCTCTCCCATGGGGAGAGGGCACAAGGTGGGGCCTGCCTGATAGTCGGGAGAGGGAAAGATTACCCCTTCGCTATCGCGGCAAACACGTCGGCAATCGCCACCGCGCCTGGGTCGGTGATGCCTTCCAGGTTCTCGCTATTCACATAGGACGAACGGCCTGCGCCGGCGGTCTGCATGGTCGCGGTTCTGGCAGCTCCCGCTTTTGCGGCAGAGGCGGCGGCATCCAGCCCACTGTCTTGCAAGGCTTCAAGGGCAGGTTGCAGCGCGTCGATAAGTGTCCGGTCGCCCAGTTCCGCGCCGCCATAATGTTTCATCTGGTGCAGTCCACGCAGCAACGCCTCCGGTAGCGGCTTGCCATCATGCACGGCCTGGCCCGCGGCGGTGAAGAAAATCGACATCAGCACGCCGCTGGAGCCGCCCATCACCGTTGCCAGCCGTTCGCCTATCAGTTGCAGCAACTGCGCGGTGTTGTTGAGAGGCAGCTCGCCCTGCTCCAGCAAATGGATGATTTCCCGTGCCCCTTCGGCGAACGTCGAGCCGGTATCGCCATCGCCCACTTTGGCATCCAGCGCATTCAGGCGGTTTTCGAGATCGACAAGCGTCCGCGCCGCCGTCGAGACCAGCGTTTTTACCTGCGGGTTTTCCGACGGTTCGATTTCCAGTTGGTTGTAAACGGGGCTGTGGCGCTGGGTTTTCATTGGCGCAAAAGGCACCGGCTTTTGCCAGCCGACGGTCTGTACATCGGCATTGATGGCTTTCTCAAATGTCTCGTTCAGGCGTAACAGCGAAAGGGAAAAGCCTTTCATATCCAGCGAACTGACCAGCGGCGCGGGGCCAATCAGATAAGCAATCTGATCTTTGAGCGCCGAATGTGCCAGCTCTTTGGTGAGCAGGGCCATCTCCAGCGCTGATACACCGCCCAGATTGTTGATTAACACCGCAACGCGGTCCTCCCCGGCCTGTGCTTTCAGCGGCGCAACCAGCGTCTCCATCAGCTTCTGGCTGTTGTGCGAGTCAACGGTGCTCGCCCCCGGCTCGCCGTGGATACCGAGGCCCAGTTCAACCTGCCCGCGCTGAATGCGGTCATCTTCATCGCTGCTGCCCGGCAGGTTGCAGGTCTCCATCGCCAGCCCCAGGCTCCAGACGCTCTCACTGGCCTGTCGGGCGATGTCGCGCACTTCGCTTAAGGATTTGCCCTGCTCGGCGGCGTAGCCTGCGATTTTATGCACCAGCGCCGTTCCGGCGATACCGCGCGGCTGCTTGTTGTCTGGCAGAGCGATGTCATCGGCGACGATCACCATCTCTACTTTCAGGCCGTAGCGTTTAGCCTTTTCTGCCGCGAGGCCGAAGTTAAGGCGATCGCCCGTGTAATTTTTAACAATCAACAGGCAGCCGCGATCGCCGGTGACGGCGACGATAGCGTTGAGCACCGCATCAACGCTCGGCGAGGCAAACACATCGCCGCAGACGGCGGCGGTGAGCATTCCTTTGCCGACAAAGCCAGCGTGGGCGGGTTCATGGCCGGAGCCGCCGCCGGAAATCACCGCAACGCGGGATTTATCCCAGTCGGCGCGGGCAACAATACGAATAGCGGGATCGATGTCGAGGCGAACTAAATTGCCGTGGGGAGCGGAAATCACCATTCCTTCAATGGCGTCATTGACCAGTTGCTTGCGGTCATTAAAGAAGAATCTGGACATAGCTTCCTGAATTTTTTGAGAACCGTAAGGAAAGCGTAGCCAGGATAAGAGAAAGTGTGTCGCGGAAATGGGGGGCGTTTAGTGCGGCCAGATACCCTCTCCCACAGGGAGAGGGATTAACACGCATGCGGCGGAAATGTCGTGTAGCCCGGATAAGGCGAAGCCGCATCCGGGAAAGAAGCAGAAACCTAGCTCTTACGCATCAATAGCCAGAGGCTAATCAGGAAGAACGAGGTGCTCGGCAGCAACGCGCCAATAATCGGTGGAATGCCGTATACCAGCGTCAGCGGGCCGAAAATCTGGTCCAGTAAGTAGAAAACAAAGCCGAAGCTGATCCCCGTCACCACGCGCACACCCATTGGCACGCTTCGCAGCGGACCAAAGATAAACGACAGCGCCATCAGCATCATCACCGCCACGGAAAGCGGCTGGAAAATTTTACTCCACATCTGGAGCTGATAACGCCCGGCATCCTGACCGCTTGATTTCAGGTACTTCACGTAATTGTGCAGACCGCTAATCGACAGCGCATCGGGGTCCAGCGCCACCACGCCCAGTTTGTCCGGCGTGAGGTTGGTCTTCCAGGTGCCGGTCAGCGTCTGTGCGCCGGTCACTTGTTTCGGATCGGTCAGGTTGGATTCATCCACCTGCGACAGCCGCCACATCTTCGTGTCTTTATCGAACTTCGCTAAAGCGGCATAGCGAACGGACTGTAAACGGCGCTGATCGTTGAAGGCGTAAATACTCACGCCACCCAGTTCATCATCGCTTTTCACCCGCTCGATATAGACAAACGTCTGGCCATCTTTCGCCCACAACCCCTGCTGGGTAGAGAGCAGCGAACCGCCATACATTGACTGTGCGCGTTGGTTACGCGCCATTTGTTCGCCCTGCGGCGCCACCCATTCGCCAATCGCCATGGTTAACAACACCAGCGGGATGGCGGTTTTCATCACTGACAACGCCACCTGCATACGGGTATACCCCGACGCCTGCATGACCACCAGTTCACTACGCTGGGCCAGCATCCCCAGCCCCAACAGTGCGCCAAGCAGCGCTGCCATCGGGAAGAAGATCTGAATATCTTTCGGCACGCTGAGGATGGTATAAAGCCCCGCCCCCATCGCGTCATAGCTGCCCTGTCCGGCCTTTTTCAACTGATCGACAAATTTGATAATGCCGGAGAGCGACACCAGCATGAACAGCGTCATCATGATGGTGGTAAAAATGGTTTTACCGATATAACGGTCAAGTACGCCAAACGCCTGCATTATACGGCTCCTCTGCCCATCACACGGGCGCGAATCCGACGCATCGGTACCGTGTCCCACAAGTTCAGACCCATCGCCAACGCCAGGTACGCCAGGTTAACCGCCCACATCCAAATAAACGGATCGATTTTGCCTTTTGCGGCATTGGATCGCAGGGAAGTTTGTAGCAGGAAGAACACCAGATACAGCAGCATGGCCGGCAACATCGACAGCACGCGTCCCTGACGTGGGTTCACCACGCTCAGCGGCACGACCATCAGCGCCATCATAAATACGGTGAATATGAGTGTCAGACGCCAGTGTAACTCTGCCCTGGCTCGTGGGTTATCCGTTTTCCACAACGTATCAAGCCCCATCTGCTCAGTATCGTCCGGGTCCAGCGTCACCGCCTGGTGGCCGATAATCGCCTGATAATCTTTGAAATCGGTGATGCGGAAATCACGCAACAGCGCCGTACCTTCAAAGCGGGTGCCGGTGGTCAGGGTGACTATCTGAGAGCCGTCTTTGAGTTGCGAAAGATGACCGGAATCAGCCACCACAACAGACGGGCGGGCATTGCCTTTCGTGCGAATCTGCGCCAGGAAGACATCGTGGAATTTGCTGCCTTCCACGCTTTCGATAAACAGTACCGAGTTGCCGTCAGAGGCTGGCTGGAACTGCCCTTGCGCCAATGCCGCCATGCCAGGGTTGGCTTTGGCATCGGCCAGTACCGATTCCTGATGGCGCGATGACCAGGGGCTGAGCCACATGACGTTAGCCGCCGCCAGTGCGCCAGTGAACAGCGCCAGAATCATCGCCGCTTTGACCAGCACAGCCCGGCTCAGGCCGCAGGCGTGCATGACCGTAATTTCACTTTCGGTATAAAGTTTGCCCAGCGTCATGAGCAGACCGAGGAACAGACTGAGCGGCAGGATAAGTTGCGCCATCTCTGGCACACCGAGGCCCAGTAGCGAGAGTACCAGGTTCGTGGGGATTTCGCCGTCGACCGCTGCGCCGAGGATCCTCACCAGTTTCTGACAGAAAAAGATCAGAAGCAGAATGAAGAGGATCGCAAACTGGCTTTTTAGCGTCTCCCGCGCAAGATATCTTATGATTATCACTTTATATTACGCCCGTAAAAACCAGTCTTTTTACTGGAAAATCGCTTGTTTCGTGGCTTAAACGTCATTTATTCTCTTGAGTCGTCGAAATCATCGCTAAGATTAATATACTCAGCGGTAAAACGTATCCGACCCGTATCTGACGTGCCGAAACCTAAGTATCGTTAAGATTAACACGAAGTCACCGCAACAGCGGACATGAGTTACGAAAGCTTGCAATTATATACTCAATGGATTTCGAGTTGCAGAAAGGCGGCGAGACTGTGAAACCCCGGAACTTACATGCCGTAAGTGACAGGAGTGAGCAGGCGTAGCCAACGCATCTGCGGTTTGAAAGAGGTCGAGTATATCTGTAGCCCCTGCTGTTGTCTTTAAGATTCAGGAGTATAGTGCATGGAGTTCAGTGTAAAAAGCGGTAGCCCGGAGAAACAGCGGAGTGCCTGCATCGTTGTGGGTGTTTTTGAACCGCGCCGTCTCTCTCCGATTGCCGAGCAACTCGACAAGATCAGCGACGGATATATCAGCGCACTGCTGCGCCGTGGCGAACTGGAAGGCAAACCGGGCCAGACCCTGCTGCTGCACCACGTTCCGAATGTCCTCTCCGAACGCATTCTGTTGATTGGTTGCGGTAAAGAACGCGAACTGGATGAACGTCAGTACAAACAGGTCATTCAGAAAACCATTAATACCCTGAATGATACGGGTTCAATGGAAGCCGTTTGCTTCCTGACCGAGCTACACGTTAAAGGCCGCAACACCTACTGGAAAGTGCGCCAGGCGGTCGAGACAGCAAAAGAATCCCTCTACAGCTTTGACCAGTTGAAAACCAATAAAAGCGAGCCGCGTCGCCCGCTGCGTAAAATGGTTTTCAATGTGCCGACCCGTCGTGAACTGACGAGCGGCGAGCGCGCAATCCAGCATGGTCTGGCGATTGCTGCGGGCATCAAAGCGGCGAAAGACCTCGGCAATATGCCGCCAAATATCTGCAATGCGGCGTACCTCGCCTCTCAGGCGCGCCAACTGGCAGACAGCTACAGCAAAAACGTCATCACCCGCGTCATTGGCGAGCAGCAGATGCGCGAGCTGGGGATGCACTCTTACCTCGCCGTCGGCGCGGGCTCACAAAACGAATCGCTGATGTCGGTTATCGAATATAAAGGTAATCCGTCAGAAGACGTGCGTCCTGTTGTCCTGGTCGGTAAAGGCCTGACCTTCGACTCCGGCGGTATCTCCATCAAGCCGGCCGAAGGGATGGATGAGATGAAGTACGACATGTGCGGCGCGGCGGCGGTGTATGGCGTGATGCGGATGGTGGCCGAACTGCAACTACCTATTAACGTTATCGGCGTGCTGGCGGGCTGTGAAAACATGCCGGGCGGGCGCGCTTATCGTCCGGGCGACGTGCTGACCACTATGTCAGGCCAGACCGTTGAAGTGCTGAATACCGACGCCGAAGGCCGTCTGGTGTTGTGCGATGTGTTGACCTACGTTGAGCGCTTTGAACCGGAAGCGGTTATCGACGTAGCGACCCTGACCGGCGCGTGCGTGATTGCCCTGGGCCATCACATCACCGGCCTGATGTCGAACCATAACCCGCTGGCGCACGAGCTGATTGGCGCGTCCGAGCAGGCGGGCGACCGCGCATGGCGTCTGCCGTTAGGCGATGAGTACTACGAGCAACTGGATTCCAATTTTGCCGATATGGCGAACATTGGCGGTCGTCCAGGCGGCGCGATTACCGCAGGGTGCTTCCTGTCGCGCTTTGCCCGCAAGTACAATTGGGCGCATCTGGACATCGCCGGTACCGCGTGGCGTTCCGGTAAAGCCAAAGGCGCAACCGGTCGTCCGGTGGCCATGCTGTCGCAGTTCCTGCTGAACCGCGCCGGGTTTACTGGCGAAGAGTAGTTTTACTCCCTCTCCCTCAGGGAGAGGACCGGGGTGAGGGTGTTATGATCCGCCCTCACCCTAACCCTCTCCCGCTGGGAGAGGAGATCTGTTCCCTGCTCTCTGGGGATGTAATCCACCACAAGAAGCCCCATATCATGAAGAACGCCACGTTTTATCTTCTGGACAATGAAACCACCGTCGACGGCCTGAGCGCCGTGGAACAACTGGTGTGTGAGGTTGCCGCAGAACGTTGGCGCAATGGCAAACGCGTGCTGATTGCCTGCGAAGACGAGCAGCAGGCGCTGCGGCTCGATGAAGCGCTGTGGGCACGACCGCCGGAGAGTTTTGTACCGCACAACCTCGCCGGTGAAGGCCCCAGAGGCGGTGCGCCTGTCGAAATTGCCTGGCCGCAAAAGCGCAACGGTAACCCGCGCGATATTCTCATCAGTTTGCGGACAAACTTTGCAGATTTTGCCACCGCTTTCACAGAAGTGATAGACTTCGTTCCTTACGAAGATTCTTTGAAACAACTGGCTCGCGAACGCTATAAAGCCTATCGCATGGCTGGTTTCAACCTGAACACGGCAACCTGGAAATAATGGAAAAGACATACAACCCCCAAGAGATCGAACAGCCGCTTTACGAGCATTGGGAAAAGCAGGGCTACTTCAAACCGAATGGCGATGAAAGCCAGGAAAGCTTCTGCATCATGATCCCTCCGCCGAACGTCACCGGCAGTTTGCACATGGGTCACGCCTTCCAGCAGACCATCATGGATACCATGATTCGCTACCAGCGTATGCAGGGCAAAAACACCCTGTGGCAGGCAGGTACCGACCACGCGGGTATCGCAACCCAGATGGTGGTTGAGCGTAAGATTGCCGCCGAAGAAGGTAAAACCCGCCACGATTACGGCCGCGACGCCTTTATCGACAAAATCTGGCAGTGGAAAGCAGAATCCGGCGGCACTATTACTCGTCAGATGCGCCGTCTGGGCAACTCCGTGGACTGGGAGCGCGAGCGCTTCACCATGGACGAAGGGCTCTCCAATGCTGTGAAAGAAGTATTCGTCCGTCTGTACAAAGAAGACCTGATTTACCGTGGTAAGCGCCTGGTGAACTGGGACCCGAAACTGCGCACCGCGATTTCCGACCTCGAAGTGGAAAACCGCGAGTCCAAAGGGTCCATGTGGCATATTCGCTACCCGCTGGCTGACGGCGCAAAAACCGCCGACGGCAAAGATTATCTGGTGGTCGCCACCACCCGTCCGGAAACCCTGCTGGGCGATACCGGCGTGGCGGTTAACCCTGAAGACCCGCGTTATAAAGATTTGATTGGCAAATATGTGGTTCTGCCGCTGGTGAATCGCCGTATTCCGATCGTGGGCGATGAACACGCCGACATGGAAAAAGGCACCGGCTGCGTGAAAATCACCCCGGCGCACGACTTCAACGACTACGAAGTCGGGAAACGTCACGCCCTGCCAATGATCAATATCCTGACCTTTGACGGCGACATTCGCGAAACCGCGGAAGTGTACGACACCAAAGGCAACGAATCTGACGTCTACTCCAATGAAATCCCGGCGGAATTCCAGAAACTGGAACGCTTTGCTGCCCGTAAAGCCGTGGTTGCCGCGGTTGACGCGTTGGGTCTGCTCGAAGAGATCAAACCGCACGATCTGACCGTTCCCTACGGCGACCGTGGTGGCGTGGTTATCGAGCCGATGCTGACCGACCAGTGGTACGTGCGTGCTGACGTTCTGGCGAAACCGGCAGTTGAAGCGGTTGAAAACGGCGATATCCAGTTCGTGCCGAAGCAGTACGAAAACATGTACTTCTCCTGGATGCGCGATATTCAGGACTGGTGTATCTCCCGTCAGCTGTGGTGGGGCCACCGCATCCCGGCATGGTATGACAACAGCGGCAACGTCTACGTTGGCCGTAACGAAGCCGAAGTGCGCCAGGAAAATAACCTGGGCGCTGACGTTGCCCTGCGCCAGGACGAAGACGTACTGGACACCTGGTTCTCCTCTGCCCTGTGGACGTTCTCTACCCTCGGCTGGCCGGAAAACACCGATGCCCTGCGTCAGTTCCACCCAAGTACGGTGATGGTCTCTGGCTTCGACATCATCTTCTTCTGGATTGCCCGCATGATCATGATGACCATGCACTTCATCAAAGATGAAAATGGTAAGCCGCAGGTGCCGTTCCATACCGTCTACATGACCGGTCTGATTCGTGATGACGAAGGCCAGAAAATGTCCAAGTCCAAGGGTAACGTTATTGACCCGCTGGATATGGTGGACGGTATCTCCCTGGCGGATCTGCTGGAGAAACGTACCGGCAACATGATGCAGCCTCAGCTGGCGGAAAAAATCCGTAAGCGTACCGAGAAACAGTTCCCTAATGGCATTGAGCCGCACGGCACCGATGCCCTGCGCTTCACCCTGGCTGCGCTGGCGTCGACCGGTCGCGACATCAACTGGGACATGAAGCGTCTGGAAGGTTACCGCAACTTCTGTAACAAGCTGTGGAACGCCAGCCGTTTCGTGCTGATGAATACCGAAGACCAGGATTGCGGCTTTAACGGCGGCGATATGGTGCTTTCCCTCGCCGATCGCTGGATCCTGGCGGAATTCAACCAGACCGTGAAAGCATACCGTGAAGCGCTGGATAACTTCCGCTTCGATATCGCCGCGGGCATCCTGTATGAATTCACCTGGAACCAGTTCTGCGACTGGTATCTGGAGCTGACCAAGCCAGTGATGAGCGGCGGTTCTGAGGCAGAGCTGCGCGGCACGCGTAACACGCTGGTGAACGTGCTGGAAGCGTTGCTGCGTCTGGCGCACCCGATTATTCCGTTTATCACTGAAACCATCTGGCAG
The DNA here is from genome assembly GCF_023613995.1 of Citrobacter sp. MNAZ 1397. Taxonomy (NCBI): domain Bacteria; kingdom Pseudomonadati; phylum Pseudomonadota; class Gammaproteobacteria; order Enterobacterales; family Enterobacteriaceae; genus Citrobacter; species Citrobacter sp. MNAZ 1397. The sequence continues at coordinate 153,711 of NZ_JAKIVH010000002.1, read as the reverse complement.
CGCGTGAAAGTGCTGAAAGGCATTACCGCTGATACCATCATGCTGCAGCCGATCCCGCAGTACGATGCCGCTCAGGTGGATGAAGCCGCGCTGGCTGACACTGAATGGCTGAAACAGGCGATCGTAGCGGTACGTAACATTCGTGCCGAGATGAACATCTCCCCGGGTAAACCGCTGGAGCTGCTGCTGCGTGGTTGCAGTAAAGATGCGGAGCGTCGTGTGAACGATAACCGCAGCTTCCTGCTGAATCTGGCGCGTCTGGAAAGCATTACCGTGCTGCCAGCCGATGATAAAGGTCCGGTTTCCGTGACCAAAATTATCGATGGCGCAGAGCTGCTGATCCCGATGGCGGGTCTGATTAACAAAGAAGACGAGCTGGCGCGTCTGGCGAAAGAAGTGGCGAAGATCGACGCCGAAATTGGTCGTATCGAAAGCAAACTGTCCAACGAAGGCTTTGTGGCACGCGCACCGGAAGCGGTGATTGCCAAAGAGCGTGAGAAACTGGACGGCTATGCAGAGGCTAAAACCAAGCTGATTGAACAGCAGGCGGTTATTAGCGCACTGTAATCGCACCAGCTGTAGCCCCGGTAAGCGTCAGCGCCACCGGGGATTATCCCGGATGCGGCTGCGCCTGATCCGGGCTACAGTTCTGGTAGCCCGGGTAAGCGTAAGCGCACCCGGGACTTCCCGGATGCGGCTGCGCCTGATCCGGGCTACGGTTCTGGTAGCCCGGGTAAGCGTAAGCGCACCCGGGAACCCTCCTTAGAATACCGCCGGGAAGAACGACAGCCCGCGCGCCAGCAGATTTGCCGGATCTTTCGCCGGTTGCTGACCGTGATTTTCCAGCGTCAGATTCTGCAACTCACCATGAACATGGGTATTTTCCAGCACATAGCGAGTAAAGCGGACTTTGGCCCACGGATACGCCAGGAACAAGGTGATCATGCACACCAGCGTATTGGTAATCGACAGCCACAGTACACGTCCAAGCGTCACGGTAGAGGAGAAGCGAATGTGTCCTGCTAATGTAATTTGCCCGTAAACGTAATTACGCATTTTCACGAAGGCATACATAAAGCAGACAATAATCCCGAACAGATAAATCACATACGCCAGCGCCATCTTGCCGTAGAAAGGCCCGGCTAACACCGCCAGTTGTTCAGGACTATCGCCCACCACCTGGGAATATTGCATCAGCGTATAGAAGGCCGGCACGATGATAAACAGCGACAGTGCCAGGAACGGGAACAGCAGCAACATAGAGCAGAGCGCAATCCAGATACACTTCTTAATGGAATAGGTCGCGGCAAATTTCTGCGTGCCGTACTGTAGGTTATTCACCAGCATGCCATACCACTGAGCGGTGTAGACCCCCTGCATGATGGCGGAACCCAACAGCAACGCCAGCGTGCCAATACCTATTCCCACAATAATCGCCGTATAGGAACCCATGCTGATGGTGCTGGACATAAACAGCGAAAACACCACCACTGAGACAGTCATAATTAACAACGGGCAGCCCAGCATCACCCACCAGGCGCGCAGCGGGCTGGCGTAAAAGCTAAAGCGTACATTATTAATCTCCGTCATCAGGAATTGATAACGCAGCCCCTGTGTCACCAGCCATGGGAAAAACAGTAAAAACAGCCCTATCATACAAAGGGATAACCCAACGTTATTATGCGCCATGTTAACCAGAAAGATGATATACAGCACCATGATGCACAGCCAGCCAACAAATACTGAGCGGCCGGTGGCGTGATAAGAAAAACGCGCCCCCTGCAGATCGGTATTCTCATAAAAATAACGGCGGGCACGCACCAGCGCCCAGGGCAGAAACAACCCAAAGGTGACAATGGTGAGTAAGACGTTGACCAGCCAGATCCTGAAATATCCCGCGCCACTTCCCTGAAACACAAAATTCCGGGAAGGCGACGCCGCAGCACCACCATTTTCGAAAGTCATAACAATCCTTATCGTAAATCAGAACAACATCAATTAAGCCATAGAAATATTGCGGTATTTTTATTTCCGTTATTAAGTTTAGTAAACTTTGTACTAAAAATGTAGCGCCCAATATTACTGGTCTTGTCAGCGAAAGAGAGTGATGGTATGGCAGGGAAACGGCGATAAGCGCAAATAAAGGCCGAAGCAGACTCCGGCCTTTTGGTTTTATATGAAAGGAACCACCGGCAGCACCCCGCGCGAAATCAGGGCGAGAAAGCCTTTTTCAACCTGCTCGTCATGATCTGTCAGCGCAACGTCGTCCAGGTTCCCTTCCACATGGGAATGAGTGGCCTGATAACGGATAAAGCGCATTTTCATCCACGGATAAGCAATGCCGAGCGTAATAACGGAAACAGCGATCAACTGCAGCAGTTGCACCACAACACCATGAAATGTCAGCGTGGAAGCAAAACGAATACGCCCGTCCGCCAGCGTCAGGCCATTCACAAAGTGATTGCGAAAAGCCTGCCAGATATAGGCCGATGAGAGCAAAATGGCGCCAATATAGAGCAGATAGCACAGCAGGATTTGCCCCGGAAACCCTGAAAGCCCCTCATCCCCCGAACCGTTAATCGCACGCAGCATCGCCATACTGCTGTAGGACGTCGAGAGTAAGTAAAACATCAGCCCCAGAAACGGAACCAGAATACAGAAAGAAAACAGACAGGCTTTGATGCAATATGTCGTACTGACGCGAATATCGAATTTATGTACCCCGAACTGTCCGCCTTTTCCTGTCAGGGCGAGCCATTTGGCATAGACATAGCCATTGATCACACTCATCCCCACAATACCGATAAGCGCCAGAATAATAATTTTCACCAATAAGCCATCAAAATTATAACCGCTGAACATCATATTCCCGATACCAAAGATAATCACGCACAGCAAAATAAGCAGCAATGTGGGCAGCCCCATCATTATCCACCAGGCACTTTTCATTGAGCAATGAAAGGCAAAACGGACATTATTTAATGTGGTCATCAGCGCATTGTATTGCAGGCTTTTCACCATAAAGAAAGGCATAACCAGCATCAGTAAAAAGATCACCAGCGAACCTAAGAATGGATGAAGAAGTTCGGCCACAAGGATGAGGATAAAAAGGAATATCGACATCAGCAACCAACTCAAAAACAGCGCTCCGCCCCTGGCATGATAGCCAAAACGCGCACCATTTAACTCCATGTTTTCGTATACGTAGCGCCGGGAGCGTACCATTGCCCAGGGGACATAAACCCCTAACGTAATAACACTCAGCAGAATATTAACCAGAGAAATAAGAAAATAATCCAGACCTTCGCCATGAAATATAAATGTGCGCCGCGTTTTATTCGTATAACGGATATCACCGTTCATAACTACATCATCCTTAAATATAAGCATTGATTCGATAAATAATGATTATCACTTCCGTGAAGCGCGCAACATAACGTATCTCTTTAACGATCACACCACAATTAAACGACTTGCAGCCACTTTCAGAGAGTGATATTAAATACGCGTATAAATACATATGTTTTATTGAGTGAGTCTATGAATGTTGTGGCCAAGCAGAGCGTGACATTACGCCGGATAACTGCCGGAGATAATGCCGCGATTGCCTCCGTTATTCGTCGGGTTTCTGCCGAATACGGCCTTACCGCCGATAAAGGTTATACCGTAGCGGACCCCAACCTGGACGAGTTGTATCAGCTCTACAGCCAGCCGGGGCACGCCTATTGGGTGGTGGAGCAGGATGGCAGAGTGGTAGGCGGCGGCGGTGTCGCCCCTCTGAAATGTAGTGAGCCGGATATCTGCGAACTGCAAAAGATGTATTTCCTGCCTGCCGCGCGCGGTCAGGGGCTGGCGAAGAAGCTGGCGCTGCTGGCCCTTGAACACGCCCGCACCCAGGGCTTCACCCGTTGTTACCTGGAAACGACCGCATTCTTAAAAGAGGCGATTGGCCTGTATGAACATCTCGGATTTAGCCATATCAGCGGGCCGCTGGGCTGTACCGGGCATGTGGATTGCGAAGTACGAATGCTGAAAACACTGTAATTTCTCCCGGTCCTTTCCTTTTCTACTGGAAAGGACCGGAACCTCTTCTTTACTGATTCTCCGGCGCCATAATCAGACGAATCATTCCCGCCGCCTGATCCTTCGGCAACATCAACACGTTACTCCACAAGTCCTGCACCATGTCGCAGGTAACTTTCTCTTTGCCGACGCCTTTGCGCGGGTCCGGCATGATCTCAATATCCTGACCGTATTTCTTGACCAGCACCGCAATAATTGGCTGCAGATGCTGCTGTGCATCCTGCCGTTCTTTATCTGTTACCGTATGTCGGTTGACGCCGTAGGCAGCGCGCATCATCGCGGCATCAATATTCATGCGTTTCATCAGGAAATCACCCGGCAATATTTTCGCCGGATTGATTCCCCCTTTCACCGCCGGGAACAGGAAACGGAAGCAATTATCATCGCTGACTTTCTGAATGGCCGCGGTTTGCTCCATATTGATCTGCATATAAGCGATCACGTTTTCATCAGGGGCATTTTGTAAACGCATCATCTGCACCCCAATGATCTGCGGTTGTATATAATCAATAATCTGCTGAGGGGTTTTTCCCTCTTTTTCCATATTCTTCGCCGTAGTGCGAATGGTTTCCAGCAACTGAGGTTCTTGCTCACGCAAGACCTGGTAGGTCGGCATGCTGCTTATTGCACGGAACGCCACGTCCATTTGCGATTCACCGCTATTTTGCAGCCAGGGCGCAATATACTGCCGATAGCTAACGTTCCAGACCAGAATCGCCACCGCGATAATGACCGCCGAGGTAATACCGCCGATTTTCCCTTTCCGGCGCAGATACTGAGTCAGTGCTGCCGCCAGACCGGCGACCAGAGCGGAGAGTAAAACAGACGTCCAGTTCATTTCAGGTTCCTTTTAACCACTGTGCTGATTGTTGTACCAGCCCGGCGGGGATTGTCACCTGACGGGCGAAATAACTACTGATTCTGGCAGGTCAGCCCGGCACGCCGCTGTGAAAACGAAACTCCGGATCCGGCGAAGTAATCAATTCGGCTTCGAGCTCACCGAAATAGCGAACTCGTGGTGCGATATCCGTTTCCGAGACCTGCTGTGCCAGCGCAAGATAATCCTGGTAGTGGCGGGCTTCGGAACGCAGCAATGACAGATAGAATTTTTGTAAATCCTCTTCCAGATACGGTGCCAGCGCGGCAAAACGTTCGCAGGATCGCGCTTCGATATAAGCACCGCAAATCAGCTTGTCGATAAGCGTGAGCGGCTCATGGGTACGCACGCCTTTGAGCATCCCTTTCGCATAGCGGCTGGCCGGGATCTTCACATACGGGATGTTCCTGACAAGCATGGCTTCGCGCACCTGCCAGAAATGATGCAGCTCTTCTTTGATAAGCAGCACCATACTGTCGATGAGCGCCCTGCCCCATGGGTCATCCGCTTTTGGCATCGCGCCTTTAGCAATCTGCTTGTGCAGCGCCACAAAGTCCGGTTCCGGCCCTTCACGAAAGGTGAAGGCTTCATAGGGTTTCAGCCATTCAAGCAGCGTATCGGCCCCGCTTTTATCTGCCACATATTTACGCACCAGCAGCATAGCGGTTTGCGCGGCTTTCAATTCGCAGACCATATGATCGGTGAGCAACAGCGGAAGATTTTGCGGGTCGCGGGCTTTATCTATCCAGGTCTGAGGTGTCGGGCAATGCAGAAAATGTAAAACCGGGGAGAGTATTTGCGGGTAATCCATGGCTATTCCTTGCACTGCGGCAGCCGGAGCCGCCGCAAAGGGAAGACTTAGTGACGTACGCCGTTGTCGTCTTCATCCTCGTAGTCGTCTTCTTCGCCGTCTTCGTCTTCACCGTTCGGGTCTTCGTAGTAGGTACCCCAACCGTCATATTCGACGTCAAATTTCTCAGCCAGGTTAATCAGCTGTTCAACTTGCGCGTCAATCAGCTCGGCATTCAGCGCAGATTCGCTCAGGATGTCGCAGCAAATTACCACTTCACCCTCTTCCAGCTCCAGCTCTTCCGGCTCGGTGACTTCATAACCCAGTTTGAACGCTTCAACGGCCACTTTTTCCAGTGTCTCGAAGTCATCTGCCGACAGGTGATGCTCAATGGTGTAGAGCGCATCAGGATCGCTGCCATCTTCCAGCAATTCTTCAATAATCAGACGCGTCTCTTCGCGCTGTTCTTCCAGGTGTTCCGGGTTCGCCATGGCTCATTCCTCATAATGTGGCAGATAGAGATATTGTCACATACCGTTGGCAATGCCTCCACTCCTGGCGGAAAAGATTTATTCATTTGGCTTGCAAATGAATATTCATACATATAAATTGAATTTTAATTCAATAAGTGGCTTTAGCCAGGTGAGGGAACCATGTCGTCGTTTTACCAGAAACATTTTTTGAAATTGCTCGATTTTACCCCTGCTGAAATCAACACTCTGCTGCAACTTGCCGCCAAACTCAAAACCGATAAGAAGAATGGCGAGGAACAACAAAAACTTACCGGTAAAAACATCGCGCTCATCTTCGAAAAAGACTCAACTCGCACCCGGTGCTCTTTCGAAGTTGCCGCATTTGACCAGGGCGCTCGCGTCACGTATCTCGGCCCAAGCGGCAGTCAGATTGGGCATAAAGAATCAATTAAGGATACCGCGCGGGTCCTGGGCAGAATGTACGACGGTATTCAGTATCGCGGCTACGGCCAGGAGATCGTCGAAACCCTGGCCCAGTTTGCCGGTGTTCCGGTGTGGAACGGCCTGACCAATGAGTTTCACCCGACGCAGTTACTGGCTGACCTGCTGACCATGCAAGAGCATATGCCGGGCAAAGCATTTAATGAAATGACGCTGGTTTATGCAGGCGATGCACGCAACAACATGGGCAACTCCATGCTGGAAGCGGCAGCGCTGACCGGGCTGGATTTGCGCCTCGTCGCCCCGACAGCCTGCTGGCCGGAAGCCACGCTGGTCGCGAAGTGTAAAGCGCTGGCGGAGAAAAACGGCGGCAACATTACGCTGACCGAGGATATCGCCGCAGGGGTGAAAGGCGCGGACTTTATCTACACCGACGTATGGGTATCGATGGGCGAGGCAAAAGAGAAGTGGGCCGAGCGTATTAATCTGCTGCGCCCGTATCAGGTGAATAGCCAGATGCTGACCCTAACCGGAAACCCGGATGTGAAATTCCTGCACTGCCTGCCTGCGTTCCATGACGACCAGACGACGCTTGGCAAGAAGATGGCGGAAGAGTTCGGCCTGCACGGCGGCATGGAAGTCACCGACGAGGTGTTTGAATCGGCGGCCAGTATTGTGTTTGATCAGGCGGAAAACCGCATGCACACCATTAAAGCGGTGATGGTGGCGACGCTGGGCCAGTAATCATTTTCACGGTGCGCCACGCTTACCGTGGCTACCTTCTGGCGTAGCCCGGATAAGCGCAGCGAATCCGGGAATATCAGCCGCATCTCAAAAATTAAATTTATACCGCTCGGCAACGATAAGCTGCTCGCCATAGTGAATAGGCTGGTAGTCGGCATCCAGAATCAGCGTTTTCATTAAAAATAGCGGCTCTCCGAGCGGTTGTTCCAGCAATGTTGCCGTCTCGCCGTGGGCACGCACCATCTCCACGGTGGTCTCCCCGGCGTGGGTCGGGCGGATCGCGTACTTTTCCCGTAAAAGCTGATACAACGAACCGCTCAGATCTTCCTGCTGTAAAAAACCAAATCGCTTGAGCGAATAGTAGTTATTTTCCAGCATCAAAGGCAGGTCACCCGCGCGACGCAGTCGTTGAATATAGAGCAGTGAGTCATCCTTATCTAAGCGCAGCGCTTCGCGAACATGGTGATAATCGTCAAGAATAGCAGTACGCAGCACCTTGCTGGCGGTCGTCAGATGGCTGCTGTCACAGGCATCGGTAAAGCTCAGCAGATGCACCACCTTACGTTCAATCTTTGGCAGACAAACAAAGGTACCCTTTCCCTGTTTCTTGACCAGATAGCCTTCGTCCACCAGCTCTTTAATAGCGTTACGCACCGTCACACGGCTAATGTCATACAGCTCGCTCAGCTCAACTTCGGTGGGTATTTTCGCCCCTTCCGCAAGTTTGCCGGAGGAGATATCGCTGAGGATTTTGTCCTTCAACTGTCTGTATAGCGGGACAGCGGTATGCTGTTGCAGTCCATTACTCAACATCGCGTTTTCACCAACAGGGCCAATAATTTGAACCCGGATTATAGTCGATGCGCGCACGGCAAACTATGCCGGCGCGCATAGCGCGATTAAACCCAGGCGGAGATGGCCGCAAAAATGGCGCTGGTGATCCACAGCAGCGGAAACAGGCGCATAATCACCCGCAGCCACTGACCAAACCCTACCCGCGCAATCGACAACCCGGCCAGCAGCACACCGCCGGTGGGCGAAATAAGATTGGTCAACCCATTACCAAATTGATAGGCCATCACCATCGCCTCTTTATTGATGTTAACCAGATCGCCCAGTGGCGCGAGTACCGGCATAGTTAACGCCGCTTCCCCCGAAGAGGACGGCACGAAGAAGGTGATGATGTTATGGCTTACCAGCATCAGCGTCGTAAAAGCGTACTGCGGCAGACCATCCAGCATTTCCGACAGGCCATACAGCAGGGTGTCGATGATTTTGCCGTTTTCCGCCACTACCAGAATGCCGCGAGCCAGGCCGATAACGACCGCTGCATAGACAAACTCTTTACAACCATCGACAAAGCTCTCCGCCACATCGCTCACAGACATTCGGCTGACAATACCCGCAAATAGCCCCAGCGCTAAAAAGACGGTACCAATCTCCACCATATACCAGCCACGGGTGATTAACCCCCAGGAGATGACCGCCAGCGCGAGGACAAAGGCGATAATGATCAACCGGTCACCCAGCGAAAAGTGTACTGTTCCTGTCTGCTCTCCCATAAACAACGCGCGATTCTGGCAGTCGCTTTCATACGATGGCGATTTGCTCGGGTCACGCTTCACGCGATGGGCGTACCACATGGTGAAGATAATCGACATGGCGGTAAAGACCACCCAGGCAATGGCGCGCAGCCAGAGCTGCGGGTTGCCCTGAATACCGGCCACCCCTTGGGCGATAAGCACGGAGAAGGGGTTGGTCATCGCACCGACATAGCCAATCTGCGTCCCAAGAAACAGGATCAAAATGGCGGTAAGGGAGTCATAGCCCAGTGCGAACATCAGTGAAATGAAGATGGCATAAAGCGGAATGACCTCTTCGCTCATGCCAAAAGTCGCACCGCCCAGGCTGAACAGAGTCATCGACAGCGGAATCACCAGAATCCCTTTGCCTGCCAGCCGCTGTGCCAGCGCAAGCAGACCACGTTCAATGGCGCCGGAGCGCATAATGATGCCAAACGCGCCGCCGACTATCAGTACAAAGGCGATCACATCGGCTGCTTTAATGATTCCTTCTAAGGGCGCGGCAAGAATGGCTGAAAGCCCCTGACGTAAGTCACCATGAGCGGTAACTTTTTCTAATACATGATAAGAGCCAGGCACCACCAGATTTTTGGTCTCGCCCCCCGGTAAAGTGACGGCGTGATAGTCAAAACTCCCGCTGGGGATGCACCACGTTAAAACGGCAACCACAACAATGATAAAAAAGATCAGAGCGTAGCAGTGGGGTACGGCCCATTTTATTGTTGGAATACGCATAATCTGCCTCGGTAAGAATTCGCTTTATCGCCTGTCATCACGTCGTCTGTACGCGTGAAGGCGGGCGTCTATAAAACATCGTGTGTTGTACGGCCATCCATCAGGGTCAGCACCACTCGCGCATCACGCATTTCATCGTCGGCACAGGTGAGCAGATTGCGGTCGAACACGGCAATATCCGCGCGCTTGCCCACGGCCAGACTTCCGCACCGTGCCGCCATGTCATGCTGAACGGCGGCGTTGAGGGTCCAGGCTTTCAGAAGCTGTGTTCGCGTCATTCCGTGTTCGCGATACCACCCTTCTGGTGGCGAACCATCGACAAAATGGCGACAGCAGGCCGCATAGATCGCATCGGGAATACTGGGGATAAACAGCGGCAAATCGGTGCCGATGGTCACCAGAACCCCGGCATTAAACAGCGCGGCATAGTTAAAGAACTGTGTCTCTCGGGCTTCGCCTCCGCGCTCACGCATATAAGCCTCAGATGCGCTCTCATTAAGCAGCAGTATCTGCACATAGACCTCAGCAGAAAGACCCAGCGCGGCAAGACGTGGGATATCGTCCGGATGCGGACACTCGAGATCGCTTAAGGCGTGATAACGCACTCGGGGAGGATTGGTACGGTGACATTCAGCGAAAATATCGATGCAATGACGTATGGCGGCATCACCTTCGGCATTCAGACAGCAATTGAATCCCAGCCGATCGGCCTCCAGCACCTGCTGGCGTAATATTGCGTAATCCACCGGTTTTTCGTTATGCGTATGCGGCCAGTCGGCATAAGGCTGCAACATATCACCGGTGTGGTCGGCAATCACGCCATCCACCATAAATTTAAAGCCATGAAAACGTAGCCGGTCAGAATGAAAACGGTCACGCGCCTGGCGGGCAAAGGTGAAATTAGCGGCGCTGGCCACTGGCTCACTGACCAGGCTAACACGCAGTGACAGCTCATCATTCGCCTCAAGCCCGGCCCAGGCATCCAGCAACGCGGGAGCATCATCAAAACAGACATCTTTTATTGCGGTTATACCGCGCGTCGCCAGCATCGCCATAAAGGCGCGCAACTCTTCTTTTACCTGCCCCGCGTCGTTAAGCATTTCTGCAAGCAGATGCACTCGTGCCTCCGCGCTACAGTCGCCAGGCGTGAACCCGTAGCGTGTGATCGCTGCCTGATTCATCCAGCAGTAGCTTTTTTCACTGTTAATCGCGACCACCGGGCGATGGGGAAACGCGCCATCAAGTTCTGTACTGGCAGGCAAATCCCCCCACCGCGCCGCAGACCAGCCCCACGCGTACAGGCTTTTTCCGGCAGGCAGGCCCTGCTCCGCTTTTTTGAGCAGCGATAATGCCGCCGCGCTCGTGTCCGTGGCGCGAAGATCCACGCCACGATGCATACTCATATACCCCGTAAAGAAGGTGTGATTATCGCAAAAACCAGGGCAAATTAGCCGCTCGCCAAGATCGCGAAAACGGGTTGTGGGGCCGCTCCACGGGCTAATATCTTCATCGTTTGCAAGTATCGCTGAAATAACGCCGTGGCTTATAACAATATATCCAGAAAATAATTCATCGCTGTCGGCAGTAAATATATTATCCGACCGCAGAATAAGATCTGCAGTATTATGTTCAGGCATAACTCTTTCCTTATTGGGGAAAAAACGCAAAAAGGCGCCCCTTCCCCTCATAAAATGAGCGAAATAAAAACTTATTTAGATAGCCTTTATTTAATAGCGAACACCGTAGCCGAAAGCCCCCTCTTTGAGGCAAATGTTCGCCGAAAATGATGCGGCTTGCTTAAGGCTTGCAGGAATCGCTTCTTCATCCGGGGTGTTTGTCTGTACAAGATAATGGCAAAGGAAGGCGGTAATAAACGCATCGCCTGCTCCCATCGTATCCACAGGCGTGACATATTCCGGGGCTTGTTGATACCACTGTTTGCCATCAAACAGGATTGCCCCTTCACTGCCGCGTGTGGCACAAACAATCCGACTGCCGCTATCGTGCGCCTGCTGAATAATGTCTCGCGTTTGCTCAAGGCTGTAATCAGCACAGGAGAAAAAGGCAAAATCGACATACTGGCAAAGCGGCAACGCCTCTTCGAGCACAAAATCATCGGAGAAGTCATACGAGACGGGAATACCCAGTTGCTGTAATGCCGGAAGTTGTTCTTCCATATAGCTATAACAACCGCTGTGGATCAGGGAATATTCCCCCAGATAGTCTGCATGATGGAAAATAAAATCCATTGAAGTTGTTTTACGAATACCTCCGGCATTCGATCCGAGAAATATTCGCTCGCCATCCTCTATTTTAAGCTGCGCGCAACCATTCTCCCCGGCGACATATAAACAGTGCGGGTGTCTGACACCCAATTCGTCCAGTACGGAAATAACATGCTTTGCAGCGCTGTCATTGCCAAAAATGCCCAGATACGCCGCATCATGGCCCAGCATAGAGGCATATGCTGCAAAATTAAGCGCATTGCCACCTGGGTACATCGTGCGAATATGGGCATACTGATCGACGACATTATCGCCAACGCCTATGACTTTCATCATGCTCTCCTTAATACGCAACCTGTCCCATGTAGCGACGTGTTTCCAACGGGTGTTGACGAATATCCGCCAGCGCTGAACGATATTCACACATAATGCTGTAGAACAGCACCGGGTTAAAGAACTCCACGACGCGAGGAGGGAGCACGCCAATACCCAGCTCTTTTGCATCGACCACTTCCACTTTTTCTGCGTAAGTGGAAAGGAAAGCGTTAACCCGTTCATCCATCACACGGGTGCGACCTTCATTCATCAGTAAGATAAAGGGCGTCTCTTTATCGGTCACTTCAAACGGTCCGTGGAAATATTCACCGGAGTGAATGGGCGCCGCATGCAGCCACTGCATCTCCATTAATGAGCAGATAGCGAAGCCGTAAGCATGGCCGTAGGATGCGCCGCTGGAAAGGATATAAAATAATGTTTCGTCCTGATAACGACGGGCAAAGCGCTGGCAGCGGTCAGCCACCTGCTGACGAGCCTTTGCAATAACGCCATTGATTTGTTCCATGCCGTGCTGAAAATCCGTATAAGCCGCATACCCTTCCACCTGATGTAGTACCTCGACGCACAGGCTGAGGATAATCGCCATCGGGTTATCAACGACATTGGTGTCGTTGCCCCAGGCATACAGAATGTTATGGCTGCCGTGCTGAATAAGCTTTGCCTGTTCGTTGTGGGTCAGGGTCACGGTTTGCGCCTGGTTCGCACGCGCCAGTTTTGCCGCAGCGACCGATTCCGGCGTATTGCCGCCGTGCGAACAAACAATGACCAGTGAGTTTTCACTGAGGGTTTTCGGGGTGGCATAAACAAACTCATTCGCGGTGTACATGCCCACATGCAGCGTGGTGGCTTCGCTGTCGAAGAAGTATTTTGCCGGATACATATCCACCAGCGAACCGCCACATGCCACCAGAAATACCTGGCGAATCCCGCCATTGTCTTTAACATTGACCGCCAGTTTTTCAATAATTTCTTTGATATTCATAAAGTTGAAAATCTCCATATAAGTTAGACGCATGGACGTTGAATTCGGGATAACATTAATACGTTATAATACGTATTAATGAGATCGCCATCATATTTTCACCATGAGAGGGGGGGAAGAGGAGGCAAGGCAGGAGTGGAGAGCGGGAAGTAAGACGCGTTTGGTGTACGGCTTGTGTCGCCCCGAATAAGAGGTGAACGTGGGGGTCGGAAGTTTTCCCGGGTGCGCATCCGCTTACCCGGGCCATCCCGCGTTACGCTATCAACACCTTCACCACCACTTTACGCACCTGTGCGGGCGCACCCACGGCGCACAGCGGTTTATGGACTTCACCTGGGTAGAACACCACAAAATCCCCTTCGCTCAGTACCACGGTTTTTTCCTGACCGCCTTCCGGCAGGAACGCGATATCTTTATCCGCCAGCCAGTCGGTGTCAGGCTCGCCCGCAGGCAGAGTACTGAATGTCATCCCTTCCTGGCCTTTCAGTACAATCTGGATATCCAGATAACGGGCGTGATATTCGGCGCGACGCTCGGCAAACGGCTGTGTCATATCTTCCGAAACCAGATAAAACAGGTTGTTGCCGTCAATATCATGCTTCCCTGTCGGGGTTGCATCCGACACATGGGCTTTAACGTGTTCAATGGCCTGGCGCAGTTCTTCCGGCAACCAGCTTTGTAAGTGGTGAATGTTGCCAACGATCATAACTATCTCCTTAAGATAAAACATCGTTTCATTTTTAGCTTTTATACGGAAAAATGCCGATGCTCACCACCCCTTTTTAGCGAAGAGTTGCGCTTGCGCATGTTTATTCCGCCAGAGTGGCAGTACAACTATTCCCACGTTCGCAAATTAATTAGTTATTTATTATTTATGCATTTATATGCAGATAAACCGATTGCCTGACGCAAATATTGCATTAATCGCTTGAAACCGAAAAGTAGCTGAGTATAATCGCGGACAATTTGCCGGGAGGAAGCATGGTCCAGTGTGTTCGACATAATGTCCCTGGGCGTCTGAAAAAAGACGCAGGCCTGCCGTTTTTCTTCCCGTTGCCCACCCCATTCCACAGCCCCTCTATTGAGGGGCTTTTTTTTGCGCAGTCGTCAGGAGATAAACATGGCTAACCCGCTATATCAAAAACATATCATTTCCATAAACGATCTCAGCCGCGAAGAACTTGAACTGGTGCTGAACACGGCAGCCCGACTGAAAGCCAACCCGCAGCCGGAGTTACTCAAGCACAAAGTGATCGCCAGCTGCTTCTTTGAAGCTTCAACGCGTACCCGCCTGTCGTTTGAAACGTCCATGCATCGCCTGGGGGCGAGCGTGGTGGGCTTCTCTGACAGTAGCAACACCTCGCTCGGTAAGAAGGGCGAAACGCTGGCGGACACGATTTCAGTGATCAGCACCTACGTGGATGCGATTGTGATGCGCCACCCGCAGGAGGGGGCCGCCCGTCTGGCGACCGAGTTTTCCGGCGGCATTCCTGTTCTGAACGCGGGCGACGGCGCTAATCAGCACCCGACGCAGACCCTGCTGGATCTGTTTACCATTCAGGAAACCCAGGGCCGTCTGGAGAACCTCAACATCGCGATGGTCGGCGACCTGAAATATGGTCGCACCGTGCACTCACTGGCGCAGGCGCTGGCAAAGTTTAACGGCAACCGCTTCTACTTTATCGCCCCGGATGCGCTGGCCATGCCACAGTACATTCTGGATATGCTCGATGAGAAAGGACTGACCTGGAGCCTTCACGCCAGCATCGAAGAGGTGATGGCTGAGGTCGATATTCTGTATATGACACGCGTGCAGAAAGAGCGCCTGGATCCGTCCGAGTACGCCAGCGTGAAGGCCCAGTTCATCCTGCGTGCTAACGACCTGGTCGGCGCACGCAGCAACATGAAAGTGCTGCACCCGCTGCCGCGTGTGGATGAGATCACCACCGACGTGGATAAGACGCCGCACGCCTGGTATTTCCAGCAGGCCGGTAACGGCATCTTTGCGCGTCAGGCATTGCTGGCACTGGTTCTGAATAGTGATTTGGCGCAGTAAGGGGAAAACGACAATGACACACGACAACAAACTCCAGGTCGAAGCGATTAATCGCGGTACCGTGATTGACCACATTCCGGCGCAGGTGGGCTTTAAGCTGCTGACGCTGTTTAAACTGACGGAAACCGAGCAGCGCATCACTATCGGTCTGAATCTGCCGTCAGGCGAAATGGGCCGCAAGGACCTGATCAAAATCGAAAATACTTTCCTGACGGATGAGCAGGTAAACCAACTGGCGCTGTATGCCCCGCAGGCGACGGTGAACCGCATCGACAATTACGAAGTGGTAAGCAAGTCTCATCCAAATCTGCCAGATCGTATCGACAGCGTGCTGGTCTGCCCGAACAGCAACTGCATCAGCCACGCTGAGCCGGTCTCTTCCAGCTTCGCGGTGAAAAAACGCCCGCACGATATCGCCCTGAAATGCAAATACTGTGAAAAAGAATTTTCGCATTCTGTGGTACTGGCAGGGTAATGAATGCAGGTGTGTACGCCTGGTGCGACACACCTGTTACTCATGTATATAATGAGCCCCGACCTTATTACCGCTGTAATTCAGGAGAAATCATGACTAAAACTATCGCGACGGAAAATGCACCAGCAGCAATCGGCCCTTATGTACAGGGTGTTGATCTTGGCAGCATGATCATCACTTCCGGTCAGATCCCGGTTGATCCGAAAACCGGTAGCGTGCCGGAAGACGTTTCTGCCCAGGCGCGTCAGTCGCTGGAAAACGTGAAAGCTATCGTGGAAGCCGCAGGTCTTAACGTGGGTGATATCGTGAAAACAACGGTGTTCGTGAAAGATCTGAACGACTTCGCGACCGTTAACGCGACCTACGAAGCATTCTTTACTGAGCACAAAGCCACCTTCCCGGCGCGTTCCTGCGTAGAAGTGGCGCGCCTGCCGAAAGATGTGAAGATTGAAATCGAAGCGATTGCCGTACGTCGCTAAGGTTTTCCCGGATGCGGCGCAAGCGCCTTATCCGGGCTACCACGTAGCCCCGGTAAGCGACAGCGCCACCGGGGATGCTTTTATCACTTACTGCCAGCCATACCTGCGGCTGTAAAAGCCTTTCACCATCTGCGTCAACGTCATATATCCGGCGAGGATCGCAATCAGCCACGGGAAGTAAGAAAGCGGTAATGCCTGCAGTTGCAGATAGCTTGCCAGTGGCGAGAACGGTAGCGCTATCCCTACCAGAATCACCATCACCGTCATCATGATCAGCGGCCAGGCGGCGCGGCTTTGAATAAACGGCACGCGGCGAGTACGGATCATATGCACAATCAGCGTCTGCGACAGTAGCCCTTCCACAAACCAGCCCGACTGGAACAGCGTCTGGGCTTCCGGCACATTCGCCTTAAATACCCACCACATAACGCAAAATGTCAGAATATCGAAAATGGAGCTGATCGGACCGAAAAAGATCATAAAGCGACCGAGATCGGCAGGGTTCCAGCGCTGCGGTTGACGAATCTGCTCATCATCAACGTTATCAAACGGAATCGCCACCTGGGATACATCATAAAGCAGGTTCTGAATCAGCAAGTGTAACGGCAACATGGGCAGGAACGGCAGGAAGGCGCTCGCCACCAGCACGCTGAACACGTTACCAAAGTTAGAACTGGCCGTCATTTTGATGTATTTCAGCATGTTAGCGAAGGTTTTACGCCCTTCAATAACCCCCTCTTCCAGCACCATCAGGCTTTTTTCCAGCAGGATGATATCGGCCGCTTCACGGGCAATATCCACCGCGCCATCAACGGAAATACCGATATCCGCCGCGCGCAACGCCGGCGCGTCGTTGATGCCGTCGCCCATAAAGCCCACCACATGCCCTTCACGACGCAGCAGGGTCACAATGCGTTCTTTATGCATCGGCGTCAGGCGCGCAAACAACGTGGTACGTTTCGCCAGCGCCGCCAGTTCGTCATCACCCAGATGCTCAATTTGATTGCCCGTCACCACCTCGCCCACATCCAGCCCGACTTCCAGGCAGACTTTCGCCGCCACCAGCTCGCTATCGCCGGTCAAAATTTTCACCGTCACGCCGCTGGCTTTCAGCGCTTTCAGCGCCGGCGCCGTGGTTTCTTTCGGCGGATCGAGGAATGCAATATAGCCTTCCAGGATCAGGTCGGATTCGTCCACGCGATGGTAATCACCGCTGCGTGCTGGGAGATATTTGGTTGCCACCGCCACCACCCGCAACCCCTGGCGGTTCTGCGTTTCGGTGACGCGCTGAATACGGCGCAACATGGTTTCATCCAGCGGCACGATGTCGCCGTTGTAACGTACCTGGCTGCAAACGTTGAGGATCTCCTGCAATGCCCCTTTGCAAATCAGTTGATGGGCATCTGCGTTTTCAGCGACCACGACCGACATGCGGCGACGCTCGAAATCGAAAGGGATCTCGTCAATTTTCTGCCAGCGGGTAGAGAGCGTGCGTGCGGCTTCCGCGTCCACCCCTTCCAGCACCGCCGTATCAAGCAGGTTTTTTAACCCCGTCTGATAGTGGCTATTCAGCCACGCACAGTGCAGCACCCGTTCGCTGACTTTACCGGCGATATCCGTGTGGTTTTCCAGCACGATTTTATCCTGCGTTAACGTACCGGTTTTGTCGGTACACAGGATGTCCATGGCGCCAAAGTTTTGAATCGCATCCAGATGCTTGACGATCACTTTCTGTTTCGACAATTTCACCGCCCCGCGAGCCAGGGTAGAGGTGACGATCATCGGCAGCATTTCCGGCGTCAGCCCCACGGCAACCGAGAGCGAAAACAGCGCCGCTTCCCACCAGTCACCTTTGGTGAAGCCATTAATCAACAATACTACTGGCGTCATTACCATCATAAAGCGGATAAGCAACATACTGACGCGGCCAATCCCTTTCTGGAACGCATTCGGCTCGCTCTCTTGCTCGCTCACGCGCCCGGCCAGTTGCCCAAACCAGGTGTTGCCGCCCGTGGCGATGACCACCGCCTGCGCCGTACCGCTCACCACGTTGGTGCCCATAAAACAGAGGGTGTCGCTTTCCAGCGGGTTGGTCTGATCCGCTGTGCGGGTTTTTGCCACTTTTTCTACTGGCAGGGATTCGCCGGTCAGCGACGCCTGTGCCACGAACAGGTCGCGCGCCTGCACCACACGCAGGTCAGCCGGGATCATGTCGCCTGCCGCCAGTTTGACGATATCGCCAGGAACCAGTTGGTCGAGCGGGATCTCCATCCAGCGGTTTTCCCCCTGCTCATTGGCTACACGCAGCACCGTTGCAGTATTGCTGACCATCGCCTTGAGCGCATCCGCCGCTTTGGTGGATCGCGCTTCCTGAATAAAGTTCAGGAAAGTCGAGATGGCGACCATTAGCGCAATCACACCGGCGGCGAACAGGTCTTCAGACGCGTAGGAGAAAATCCCCAGACAGGTCAGCAGCAGGTTAAACGGGTTGCGATAGCAGGACCACAGGTGACCCCACCAGGGCACCGGACGCTGCCCTGGGATCTGGTTAACACCGTGTTGTTCCCGTGCGTCCTGCACCTCTTTTTCATTCAGCCCTTCCGGATGGCTGTTGAGTTGTTGCCACAGTTCGGCGAGTTCCATCGTCGACAGGGCCAGGCAGCGATCGCTTAACGAGGCCGGGACGTCGACGTGTTGAATATTTGCGGCGTCAGGCAGCGGGTCACGCTGCACGAGACGGCGAGGTAAGTGGCGGTTAAGCCGGGCCAGGAGTCGGGTGATATTTTTGAACATAGTAGTCATCCTTGCCCCCGCATCACGCGGGTGCCACTACACGCCATCATCCACGCAGTCTCTTCGTTGGCTTCCCCTGTTCACACCGGTCACTTACCTCAATAAGCATCCCGGCGATGCCCAGTCTTGCTGCCTCGACACATCGCGAATGATTTTGTGCATTGCCGTGGGCACGGAGCATCCGCGCCAGCAGGCGTTTTCAGTTATGCAGGGACGTCTTGCGTCACTGCCTTACGTTTCCGGTAAGGCAGCAAAGGCGGGCTTACCGGAAAGAGTATCTCCGTCGTGGGAGAGGTGCGGGATCAGGGTCCATAAAACCTCCGGTAAGGGTGAAAAGGGAACTATCTCAAGCGCCGCTATTATAACTCCGGTGAATTAAACCGAACGTAAACCAGACTTTACCCATTGTCGTTTGGTTGAGTCCTCACCAAACTTTCTTTATTCTGCTATCCGCCTTGAAGAGGAACAGGACAGGACGCATGCAAAACCGGCTGACGATCAAAGATATTGCGCGTTTAAGTGGCGTTGGGAAATCAACGGTGTCTCGCGTGCTGAATAATGAAAGCGGTGTGAGTGAACGTACCCGCGAACGCGTGGAAGCGGTGGTCAATCAACACGGTTTTTCACCTTCCCGTTCCGCACGCGCCATGCGCGGTCAGAGCGATAAAGTGGTGGCCATTATTGTCTCCCGTCTCGACTCCCTTTCGGAAAACCTTGCCGTCCAGACCATGCTCCCGGCTTTCTATGAACAGGGTTATGACCCGATCATGATGGAAAGCCAGTTCTCGCCGGATATGGTCGAAGAGCACCTGCATATGCTACGTCGCCGCAATATTGATGGCGTGGTGCTGTTTGGCTTTACGGGCGTGACAGAGACGCTGTTATCGTCCTGGCGCGCCTCGCTGGTCTTGCTGGCGCGGGACGCCAAAGGGTTCGCCTCTGTCTGCTATGACGACGAAGGGGCCATCAATCTGCTGATGCAAAATCTTTACGATCAGGGTCATCGCCACATCAGTTTTATTGGCGTGCCCCACAGCGACATTACTACTGGCAAGCGTCGCCACGAGGCCTATATGGCGTTTTGCGAACGCCATCAACTCCACCCCCACTTCATTTTGCCGGGTCTCGCGATGAAACACGGCTACGAAAACGTCGCCAGCGTGTTGACGCCTGACACCAGCGCCCTGCTCTGTGCTACGGATACCCTTGCCCTGGGGGCCAGCAAGTATCTACAGGAACAGCGCATTGATAATTTGCAGCTGGCGAGTGTGGGGAATACGCCGCTCATGAAATTTCTCCACCCGGAGATCGTCACCGTTGATCCCGGCTATGCCGAAGCAGGCCGCCAGGCCGCAGCACAGCTGATCGATCAGGTAAATGGTCGCACCGATCCACGCCAAATCGTGATCCCCGCCCACCTCGCCTGAGTTCCCCTCCCGCACGGTTTATTGTGATCTTCGCTTGGTTTCGGGAACGTTCCCATTTTCAGTTACTGAACCACTAGATATGCTTGCGCACATTCATCAGCAGTCATTATTTCTCTCAGTGGGGCATCACGATGAGCAAAGTCAGACAAGAGGATCTCGCCAGGCTTATTGAATTGGTCGGCGGACGTGAAAACATCGCTACGGTGAGTCATTGCATCACCCGCCTGCGTTTTGTCCTGAACGCACCGGACAAAGCTGACCCGAAAACCATCGAAACATTGCCGATGGTCAAAGGCTGCTTTACCAACGCCGGGCAGTTTCAGGTCGTTATTGGTACTGACGTCGGCGACTGGTATCAGGCACTGATCGGTGCCATCGGCCAGGCCTCTGCCGATAAAGAGCAGATCAAGCGCGCGGCGCGCCAGAATATGAAATGGCATGAACAGTTGATCTCGCACTTTGCCGAGATCTTCTTCCCGCTATTGCCGGCGCTGATCAGCGGCGGTTTGATCCTCGGCTTCCGTAATGTTATTGGCGATCTGCCGATGAGCAACGGCCAGACGCTGGCTCAGATGTATCCCGGTCTCAAAACCGTTTACGACTTTCTGTGGCTGATTGGCGAGGCGATCTTCTTCTATCTGCCGGTAGGCATCTGCTGGTCGGCGGTGCGCAAAATGGGCGGCACGCCGATCCTCGGGATCGTGCTGGGCGTGACCCTCGTCTCCCCACAGTTGATGAACGCCTATCTGCTCGGCTCCCAGGTGCCGGAAGTATGGAACTTCGGACTGTTCAGTATCGCCAAAGTGGGCTATCAGGCCCAGGTTATCCCTGCCCTGCTGGCCGGTCTGGCGCTGGGCGTGATTGAAACACGCCTCAAAAAATGGGTGCCGGATTACCTCTATCTGGTGGTTGTCCCGGTCTGTTCTCTGCTGCTCGCCGTGTTCCTCGCTCATGCCTTTATCGGCCCGTTCGGTCGTATGATTGGCGATGGCGTGGCCTTCGCGGTACGCCACCTGATGACCGGCAGCTTTGCGCCCATTGGCGCGGCGTTGTTTGGTTTCCTCTATGCTCCCCTGGTCATCACCGGCGTACACCAGACGACGCTTGCCATCGATATGCAGATGATTCAGAGCATGGGCGGCACCCCTGTGTGGCCGCTGATTGCGCTCTCTAACATTGCTCAGGCATCGGCGGTAACCGGGATCATTATTATCAGCCGTAAACAGAACGAGCGTGAAATCTCCGTCCCGGCGGCCATTGCGGCCTATCTCGGCGTGACCGAACCGGCAATGTACGGCATCAACTTGAAATACCGCTTTCCGATGCTCTGCGCGATGGTAGGCTCCGGCCTTGCCGGGCTGCTATGTGGCCTGAACGGCGTGCTGGCAAACGGCATCGGTGTCGGCGGCCTGCCGGGCATCCTCTCCATTCAGCCCTCTTACTGGCAGGTATTCGCACTGGCGATGGCGGTAGCGATTATTGTGCCGATGGCGCTGACCACGGTGGTTTATCAGCGTAAGTTCCGCCAGGGCACGCTGCAGATTGTGTAACTTTTTTGGGGCGCCATTGCGCCCCTTCGCTTTTACCAGGAAATCACTATGAATACCCTTCCTCACTGGTGGCAAAACGGCGTCATCTACCAGATCTATCCAAAAAGTTTTCAGGACACGACAGGCAGCGGCACGGGCGATTTGCGCGGCGTGATTATGCGCCTCGATTACCTGAAAACCCTCGGCGTAGATGCCATCTGGCTGACACCGTTTTATATCTCACCGCAGGTGGATAACGGCTACGATGTCGCTAATTACACCGCTATCGACCCGCTCTACGGTACGCTGGAAGATTTTGATGAGCTGGTCGCCCAGGCCAAAGCGCGCGGCATTCGCCTGGTGCTGGACATGGTGCTTAACCACACCTCCACGCAGCATGCCTGGTTTCGTGAGTCTCAGGATCCCGCCAGCCCGTACCGCAGTTTTTATATCTGGCGCGATGGCACACCGGATGAACTTCCCAATAACTGGCGCTCGAAGTTTGGCGGCAACGCCTGGCGCTGGCATGCGGCAAGTGAGCAGTACTATCTGCACCTCTTTGCGCCGGAGCAGGCGGATCTGAACTGGGAAAACCCAGCGGTACGCCGCGAGCTGAAAAAGGTTTGTGAATTCTGGGCCGATCGCGGCGTGGACGGTTTACGTCTGGATGTGGTCAATCTGATCTCCAAAGATCAGGATTTCCCGGACGATCATGAGGGTGACGGACGCCGTTTTTATACCGACGGGCCACGTGCCCACGAATTCTTGCAGGAGATGAGTCGGGATGTTTTCCAGCCGCGTAATCTGATGACGGTGGGCGAGATGTCATCGACCTCGCTGGAACATTGTAAGCAATATGCCGCGCTGGACGGGCGCGAACTGTCGATGACGTTCAACTTCCACCATCTGAAAGTGGACTATCCCGGCGGCAAGAAATGGACCCAGGCCAGGCCAGATTTTGTGGCGCTCAAAGCGCTGTTTAATCACTGGCAGCAGGGGATGCACAAGGTAGCGTGGAATGCGTTGTTCTGGTGTAACCATGACCAGCCGCGCATTGTCTCGCGCTTTGGCGATGAAGGCGAGCTACGCGTGCCGTCCGCCAAAATGCTGGCGATGGTGCTGCACGGTATGCAAGGGACGCCCTATATCTATCAGGGCGAAGAGATTGGGATGACCAACCCGCACTTCGC
This sequence comes from Citrobacter sp. MNAZ 1397, assembly GCF_023613995.1. Lineage (NCBI taxonomy): Bacteria > Pseudomonadati > Pseudomonadota > Gammaproteobacteria > Enterobacterales > Enterobacteriaceae > Citrobacter > Citrobacter sp. MNAZ 1397. The sequence continues at coordinate 130,493 of NZ_JAKIVH010000002.1, read as the reverse complement.
GCAGATCACCGATTATCGGGACGTGGAAAGCCACAATATGTTTGCCGAATTGCGGGCCAGCGGGCGCGATGCCGACGAGCTGCTGGCGATTCTGGCCAGTAAATCCCGCGATAACAGCCGCACGCCGATGCAATGGTCGAGCGAGAAGCATGCCGGGTTCACAACCGGTGAACCCTGGATTGGCCTGTGCGATAACCGCGACGAGATTAACGCGCAGGCGGCGATGAACGATCCGGATTCTGTGTTTTATACCTATCTGCGTCTGATAGCCCTGCGTAAAGAGCAGCCAATTCTGACCTGGGGCGATTATGAGGATTTGCTGCCAGCGCATCCATGGCTGTGGTGTTATCGCCGTCAGTGGCTCGGGCAGACGCTGGTGGTCGCGGCAAACCTGAGCCGCGAGTGCCAGCAGTGGCAACCGAAAGAGATGCCTGGACAGTGGCAGCCGATCATGAGTAATTACGCCGAATTTTCTCCGGCGCCCGGTGAGATGACGCTGCGTCCGTTTGAAGCGGTGTGGTGGCTGCAATCCGAAGACTGACCTGCCCCGGATGGCGGCGCAGGCGCCTTATCCGGGCTACCCGCCCGTCGCCCCGGTTAGCGCAGCGACACCGGGGAATAACCCCCGGATGGCGGCGCAGGCGCCTTATCCGGGCTGCCCGCCCGTAGCCCCGGTTAGCGCAGCGACACCGGGGAACACCCCCCGGAGGCGGCGTAGGCGCCTTATCCGGGCTACCCGCCCGTAGCCCCGGTTAGCGCAGCAACACCGGGGCCCCCCCCCCGGATGGCGGCGCAGGCGCCTTATCCGGGCTACCCGCCCGTAGCCCCGGTTAGCGCAGCGACACCGGGGAATAACCCCCGGATGGCGGCGCAGGCGCCTTGTCCGGGCTACCCGCCCGTAGCCCCGGTTAGCGCAGCGACACCGGGGAGCTGGCATGTCTGCGAGTCATTTTACCTTACTGTTTTTGTTGAATAATTAATCAGATTTTTCTTGGCAGAATTTACAATGCCGCCAGCGCCCGCCATTTGTACTCTCCCTTTTTTACTTTGTTCTGCATCAAAAAAATCGCAAACTTGTTTGATGCAAATCACTATATATAGAACTTAGAATGCACGCCGACCCAACATATTGTATTAATCGTCTATTATTCCAACAAAGCAACGGCACCGACGCTGGCCGGAATTGTGGATAACAAGGGTCAGGATTCGGGGAACTCACTGTCGCAACAACACTTACCTCCAGTGAATAATTCCTCACCTCTGTGGATAACCTGTTTTTAATATGGAGTGATCATGACACCGCATGTGATGAAACGAGACGGTAAGAAAGTACCGTTCAAATCAGAGCGCATCAAAGAAGCCATTCTACGTGCAGCTAAAGCAGCGGGAGTCGATGACGCAGACTATTGCGCCACCGTCGCAGAAATTGTCAGTCAGCAGATGCAAAACCGTTCGCAGGTCGACATCAGCGAGATCCAGACCGCTGTCGAAAACCAGCTGATGTCCGGTTCCCACAAACAACTCGCGCGTGCCTATATTGAATATCGCCATGACCGCGACATCGCGCGTGAAAAACGGGGCCGCCTGAATCAGGAAATTCGCGGCCTGGTGGAACAGACCAATTCCGCACTGCTGAACGAAAACGCAAACAAAGACAGTAAAGTCATTCCGACCCAGCGTGACCTGCTGGCCGGCATCGTTGCCAAACACTATGCCCGTCAGCACCTGCTGCCGCGCGATGTCGTACTGGCGCATGAACGTGGCGAAATCCATTATCACGATCTCGACTATTCACCGTTCTTCCCGATGTTCAACTGCATGCTGATCGACCTGAAAGGCATGCTGACCCACGGCTTTAAAATGGGTAACGCGGAGATTGAACCGCCGAAGTCCATCTCTACCGCCACTGCGGTCACCGCACAGATCATCGCGCAGGTAGCCAGCCATATTTACGGCGGCACGACCATTAACCGTATCGACGAAGTGCTGGCGCCGTTTGTCACTGCAAGCTTTGCCAAACACCGTAAGGTCGCCGACGAATGGCAGATTCCGGATGCCGACGGTTACGCGCACAGCCGCACCGAAAAAGAGTGTTACGACGCCTTCCAGTCACTGGAATACGAAGTCAATACGCTGCATACCGCCAACGGTCAGACCCCGTTCGTCACCTTTGGCTTTGGTCTGGGCACCAGTTGGGAATCGCGCCTGATTCAGCAGTCCATTCTGCGTAACCGTATCGCGGGTCTGGGGAAAAACCGTAAAACCGCCGTGTTCCCGAAACTGGTGTTCGCTATTAAAGACGGCCTGAACCATAAGTTTGATGACCCGAACTACGACATCAAACAGCTGGCGCTGGAGTGCGCGAGCAAACGCATGTACCCGGATATCCTCAATTACGATCAGGTCGTGAAAGTGACCGGCTCGTTTAAGACGCCGATGGGCTGTCGCAGCTTCCTCGGCGTATATGAAGAGAACGGCGAACAGATCCACGACGGGCGCAACAACCTGGGCGTCATTAGTCTGAACCTGCCGCGCATCGCGCTGGAAGCCAGAGGCAACGAAGCCGCGTTCTGGAAACTGCTGGACGAACGTCTGGTGCTGGCACGTAAGGCGCTGATGACCCGAATCGCCCGCCTGGAAGGGGTAAAAGCGCGTGTGGCGCCAATTTTGTACATGGAAGGGGCCTGCGGCGTGCGTCTGAAAGCAGACGACGATGTCTCTGAAATCTTCAAAAATGGCCGTGCGTCTATCTCCCTGGGCTATATCGGCATCCACGAAACCATCAACGCGTTGTTCGGCAATGAGCATATGTTCGACAGTGAAGCGCTGCGCGCCAAAGGCGTGGCGATTGTGGAACGTCTGCGTCAGGCGGTGGATCAGTGGAAAGAAGAGACGGGCTACGGCTTTAGCCTCTACAGCACGCCGAGTGAAAACCTGTGTGACCGTTTCTGTCGGCTGGATACCGCCGAGTTTGGCGTGGTGGATGGCGTTACGGATAAAGGTTATTACACCAACAGCTTCCACCTTGATGTCGAGAAGAAAGTAAACCCGTACGACAAGATTGATTTCGAAGCGCCGTACCCCCCGCTCGCCAGCGGCGGTTTCATTTGCTACGGCGAGTACCCGAATATCCAGCACAACCTGCGTGCGCTGGAAGACGTCTGGGATTACAGCTATCAACATGTGCCGTATTACGGTACCAACACGCCGATTGATGAGTGCTATGAGTGCGGCTTCACCGGCGAGTTTGAGTGTACCAGCAAAGGATTTACCTGCCCGAAATGCGGCAACCACGACGCCGCACGTGTGTCGGTGACCCGCCGCGTATGCGGTTATCTTGGCAGCCCGGATGCCCGTCCGTTTAACGCCGGGAAGCAGGAAGAAGTGAAACGCCGCGTGAAACATCTGGGGAACGGGCAGCTCGGTTAATCCCGGCGGTTTATACACAAAAGCATTCAAGATGCATCAAGGCGGCAAGGGAGAGAATCTCCAGGAGCGTACATAAGTACGTGACTGGGGTGAAAGACCGCAGCCAACGCAGAGGCAGTTTGAAGGATGACGTGTATACCCCCCTCACCCTAACCCTCTCCCTCAAGGGAGAGGGAACCGATCGAGCGCGATATCATGGTGTTGTGTTCCGTCAGAAAATGTCACAGCTACAGCGCCAAATGCGACGAGGAAGCTCCTCTAAGCAGTTGACGTTGTAGCAAGGCGGCAAACGAATGAATCTCCGGGAGCTTACTGAAGTAAGTGACCGGGGTTCATGAGCGCAGCCAACGCCGCTACAGCGCCAAATGCGACGAGGAAAAATGAATTACCACCAGTATTACCCTGTCGATATAGTCAACGGCCCCGGCACCCGCTGCACCCTGTTCGTTTCCGGGTGCGTGCACGAATGCCCGGGCTGCTACAACAAAAGCACCTGGCGGTTAAACTCCGGCAAGCCATTTACCCAGGAGATGGAAGACCAGATCATTCACGATCTCAACGACACCCGGGTGAAACGCCAGGGGATTTCGTTGTCCGGCGGCGATCCGCTCCATCCGCAGAATGTACCGGATATCCTTAAACTGGTGCAGCGCATCCGCGCCGAGTGTCCGGGTAAAGATATTTGGGTTTGGACCGGGTATAAGAAAAACGAACTGAACGACGCGCAAATGGCCGTTGTCGATTTAATTAACGTGTTGATTGACGGAAAGTTCGTGCAGGATTTAAAAGACCCGGCACTTATCTGGCGGGGCAGCAGCAACCAGGTTGTGCATCATCTGCGATAATAAAAAACCCCAGCGCCTGCGCTAAGGTTATCTGTAGCCCCGGTAAGCCTGAGCTCACCGGGGAAATCATTATTTCGCCACGATAAAGCGTTTAGCGTCATCCATATAAGCTTTGTCACCGGCAGGCGCAATAATCGAACCAAAGTTCATGTGCGCACGCAGTTTCCAGCTTGCCGGGATATTCCAGGTACGCTGAACATCCTCATCCACCAGCGGATTGTAGTGCTGGAGGTTGGCACCAATACCTTTCTCAGCCAGGGCCAGCCATACCGCATATTGCGCGATACCGGAGCTATGCTCTGACCAAATCGGGAAATTGTCGGCGTAGGCGGCAAATTGCTCCTGTAGTCCGGTCACGACGTCCTGATCTTCAAAGAACAGCACGGAACCCGCAGCAGCGGCAAAACCATCGAGTTTATCGGAGGTGGCGTGGAAGCTCTCTGCCGGAACAATCTTTCTCAGTTGCTCACGAACCAGTTCCCAGAATTTGTTGTGTTCATTGCCCAGCAGGATCAGCGCGCGAGAACTCTGCGAGTTGAATGCAGATGGCGCTTGCTTGATGGCGTCCTGAATAGTCTGAATAACGTCATCGTCCGGCAACGGCAGGTCTTTACCCAGTGCATAAATCGTTCTGCGTTGTTTTGCTAAAGCAAGGTAGTTCTCTGGCATAACGCCTCCTGAAAGCGTAGTGAATTCCAACGGAGTTGGGGTTTGCGTGACAGGCTGCTCCCGGGAAAGTAGTGCGTTCAAAATTCGCTGAAACGAGTTCATGGTTCGCTGATTCCTGTCTGTCCCTTAAACGAGAGCAAACACCCCACTGGCTGTTCGCCCTGACTGTGAAAAGAGTAATCCTGCCAGCCGGTTAGGGAAAGCAGAACTATTTGGATCTATCATTCAAAAAAAGTGAAAGAACCCTTTGCATGATTATTTTCTAAACATATTCTTTTTACTGCCGATAATGACGTAGTCTCGTTCTTTCCCGCGTAGATTCATCATCCAACGAGGCACAAGGCTCCTTGCATCAGGTCCTGGATTGCATTTTTCGGAGATGACAATGAACGGTATTGATAAAATTACCGCCGTAAGCGCAGGCTCACTCGGTGATCCTCATTTATCAAATAATGAAAGTACGTTTGGTCTGCGAAATAAACCCAAATCAGCAGATATTAATTCTGACACGAATAGCTCTGGCAGCGATGATAGCAGTACCAAACTTTCGCTATCGTCCAAAACCGCGGAGGAAATTAAGAAACAACATCAATTAAAACAGGAAGAAATAAAAAAGACTGACTACACCCTGGAAATGACGGGGATCCCGCTATTTCATGGCCGCCTGGTCTCGGTGGTGAAGTATCCTGACGGGAGTGAAGAGATGGTCGATGCTCTCTCTGGCGTCAGATTAACGGCACAGGACCTGCAGCAACAGTTTAGTCATTCTACAGAAAACGTTCAGGACGCATTAAATATTGAGATGGCCAATATTGCGGGGACACCGGGAGAGACTATTAAATCTCATGCCGGAAGCGCAGAATAAATATAAAAAAATATAATCAATTTTCCTTGCGGAATAGTGAATCATTTACTACGCACACAGGAATATAAGATAAGAAAGCCTTATTCCAGCAAGGAAAATAAGCTCAGGCATTGAAGAGAATATTTGGTTTACTCTTTCGGAATATTAAGCATTAACGTCTGGTCAAATGGGGCGCGTTGTTTCAACGCGCAAACCCATTAAAAACGGCTAACGCATTCCATTGCCACCGCTTTAAATGCCATGAAATCCTTACAGGCACTCAATCGGGATGCAGCGCGCTCACGTAAAAATGTCACAAAAATATCGTATATCGCCATCGCCTCTTCATATTCACTTTTACTTATGGCCAGCAGGAAAATAACGTGAGCGGTCTCCTCTCCCCACTGAATACCGTGTGGCGCCAACACCGTATAGACCACTGTTTTTTGCGCCAGCAGCCCCAACGAGTGCGGCAACGCGATCCCTTCCCCCAGCATGGTGCTGACAATTGCTTCACGTTCCACAACCGAGTCGAGGAAATCAGCATCAACAAACCCTTCCCGCTGAAGCTGGGCACAAAGCGTAGTAAATAACGTTTGTCTGTCTAACGGACGGTCGATAATAGTGAAATGCGAGGCATCGAAATACTTTTCAAGAATCCACGGTCGCGTTCTGTCCACCAGCACCAGTTTGCCAATCTGTTCAAGCTGATAGTCCGTCGGGAACGGCGCAATGGTCACAATCGGCTTATCTTTATCGCTGATTCTTGCCGTGGAGATAACAAAATCTTCGCTAATGGCCTCGCACTGCTCATAGTCGCGCAACGTCACCGTACGGGTGACCTCAATCTGCGGATACTTGCGCTGCAACACCGCTTCAATCATGCGCGCCATCGCGTTGCCCGCATCGCACACCAGCATCACGCGTGGCTGTCGCTGATAGCCAATATTGTAATGTCGCTCCAGGCCAACGCCGATGTGCAGCACCAGGAAACCGACTTCATTTTCGCTGATCACATAGGGTGTGTATTTCCCCCAACTGGAGACTGCTGCCAGCGTCATGTCCCACGCCATCGGGTAGTGCTGTTTGATGTTATCCAGCAACGGATTTGGGATCATGATTTGATAACGCACCCGGGTGATCATGGTCTTGATATGGGTGAGCAGGTCCGCATGTAACTGCGCATCGTTTTGCAGGTTGTAGTTATAGTGGCTGTTGATGTAATTGAGGATGTAATTAACCAGCGCTTCGTCATCGTCCGCACTGATGGCGCTGGGGGTAATGTCCTGCAACTGACGCCCGGCAATATGTACCCGCAACCAGTGTACTTCCGAAGCCGCCAGCGGTTTTTCCGCCATTTGTTGCAGCGCATCGGCAATCTCCCGCGCGGCATCCCGCACGTTCTCGTCACCGTCTTCGGCAGTGAACTCTGAGAGCGGAAATCCTTCGCTGATACGGCGTACCGCTACCGCGCAATACAGGCGAATAAACAATTCGCCCTCATCGGTCAGCCGAATGTGATGGCGGGTAAAAACGTCGTGCAGGATCACCGCCAGTTGCTCCGGTATCCCTTTATTGAGCGCCTCGTCGGTGACAAGCGGGTTGCGGGCGTTCTGCTGCGTCAGCTCCCAGAGCAAATCCGTCAGGCAGGCGCGCAACGCCATTTCGCTACCGAACAACTTCATGCCGTGGCGTGGTCGGGTCTCCAGTGTCAGTCGATAGCGGGAAAACCACTCTCTCACCTCCGCCATGTCATTTTGCAACGTGGCGCGGCTGACAAACCACTCGTCAGCCAGGTCCTCCAGCTTGATGGAAAAGGCCGACGTCAGGAAGCGCAGCAGCAGATAATGTACCCGCTCCGGCCCGCTGCGCGGAATACGCAATGTACGGGGTCGCTCCGCCTGTAACGTCTCATAGCGGGTAGCATCGTCAATTTTTAGCTGATAACCGCTGCCACGGTTGAGAATAAACTGCGCCCCGTGGCTTTCCAGTAAAGCATTCAGTGCAGTGATATCAGCCCGGACGGTACGCGTGGAAACCGACAGCCGCTGCGCCAGTTCATCCTGCGGCAGCGTCTCGTTTTGCAACATCATGAACAGTTGCGCTAAACGTTGGTTGGGGAATCGCACGTCATTGTCCTCTTGCTTCTGAATATGGCGGTCAGGTTGTCCCCTCACCCTAACTCTCTCCCCAGAGGGGCGAGGGGACATAAAACATGCGGGGGTGAGGGTCTCTTAACCCACGCGCGCTTTGGTCATCGCCAGCAACTGGCGCACATCCGCAGGGCGGGTATCGCCGCTTACCTTATCAATAATAGAACTATAAATATGAGGAATGATTTTACTCACCCCCGCGTCCAGTGCGATCTGTAAAATCTCGCCAAAGTTCTCCAGATCGATACCGCCCGTCGGCTCCAGCCAGAAATCATAACGCGCGCACGCCTCAGCTACGGCCTGGTACTCGTCGCGACATTTCAGGCCGCCCATCGGAAAATATTTAATCGAACTGCCGCCCATGTCTTTGAGCAGGGCAATCGCCGTTTCCACCGGCACGATGCCCTCTGCCGCCTGACTGCTGAGCGGCCCGGTAGAGATTTTGACCAGGCCCGGCGTGCCCGTTGGCGACACCAGCCCGTTCACCACGGTTTCATCCTGCCCGAGCAACGCACGGCTGGTCGCCACCCCGGTAAAGACCTGATTAACGTGCTGCGGCTGTACTTCGCGGGAGATGGCGCTCACCATCGCCGACTGATTCGGATCCCCCGCCCCCAGCCCCACGGAGAGCGCATTGTCGATGCGCGCCGCATACTCGCGCATGTCCGCCACCGCGCTTGCCACATCCGGGTAATTTTTGGAGAGCACCCCCACCAGTACATGACCTTCTGCGGCCTCATAAATAGCGCTGGCGTTGGCTTTACTTCCTGCCAGCACATTCAGGCAGACACGGTCGTGATAAAAATCGGGCGTCAGTTTCATGCGCGGTGCTCCTTATTCAATTCTTCGGCGATACGATTTGCCACAATGTCCAGTTGCTCAGCAGTCACGCTGCGTACATCGGCTTCGATAATCCCTTCATTGGCTTTATAACCACGGAAATAAATGGCGTATTCCCCCTGTTTCAGGGCACTGACCAGCTCGCCGGTGGCGATACCGGTGATGGCTTCATCGAACTTGATTTCGCTACGGGCAATGTCGCGACCAGCGCTGTCCCACACTACCCGCGCGCTGACGCCATTGAGGGTGTTCAGCCTGTCGATAAACGGCGTCATTTTGGCAACCATCTCTGCGCCGCTCTCTTTGGTGGCGCTCAGGTAGTGTTCAATGGCGCATGTCAGACCGAGAATGCCCTCTTTACCCACTTTCATGGCGCGCCCGATCCCCGCCGTCTGGCGTTTGACCCACTCCACATACTGCGTTTTGCCGATGACCAGCCCGCTGGTTGGCCCTTCGATCGCCTTCGCGCCGCTATAAATCACCAGATCGGCCCCGGCACGGTAATAACACTGCAAATCTTCTTCCGCCGCCGCATCCACAATCAGCGGCAGGTTGTGCTTACGCGCCACAACCGCCGCCTGCTCGACGCTGAGCATGCTTTTTTGTACACAGTGGTGCGATTTGATATAGAGGACTGCCGCCGTGCGCGGGGAGATGGCCGCCGCCAGTTGATCGGCAGAACACTCGTTGGCATAACCTGCTTCCACCACCTTTCCGCCGCCCAGCGCCACCATGGTGCCCACCGGCGCGCCAAAGTTGACGTTATGGCCGCGTGGCAGAACAATTTCGTTGTTCTCGATCACCGTGCTGTGCAGGTTTTCCAGCAACCAGTCGCTGTCTTTTACCAGCACCGCCGCCACCGACTGGGCGATCCCCGCCGAGGCGCAGGAGACTACCGTCGCCCCTTCCACCTCAAGCAGCTTCGCAATGTAGTCGCCGGTCTTGTTCACCAGATCTTTCATTTCGAAGTAGTGATTCATGCCGCTCAGCACGGCATCCACGACCTCCGGGCGCGGCGTGGAAACGCCCAATGCCGTCATGCGCCCGGAGGCATTAATCACTTGCTTTAGCTGATATTTTTCATAAATCGAAGACATGTTCCGCACTCCCTTGTTCGGTCATATAGCCCTTGCCTGCACGAATGGCGGCAAGCGGCGTGAGTAACTGGTCGGTCTGCAGCGTGTCATTCTCCGCGTCACGAAAAAGCACGGGCTGACGGCGCAGGTCGAAAATGGTCAGGTCGGCGTCATAGCCGACGGCAAGCCGGCCTTTGCGGCGCAAACGCAGGCCGTCGGCGGCATGGTCGGTCACACAGGCAATCACCTGCGGCAGCGACATACCAATAGCCAGGAATTTGGACATCACTTTCGCCAGCGAGAAGACCGGGCCGTTGATCCGATTGCGGCAGTAGATATCCGAACTGATGGTTTGCGGCAGGATGCCAAGAGCAATAGCCTGCTTCGCAACGGCAAAGCTAAAACTGGCGCTACCGTGCCCGATATCCAGACGCACGCCACGCGAAATGGCACGCATAATAGAGGCTCGCAGTTCGCCGGACGGCGTCAGAATGCGGTTAGGCTTGCCGTTATAGCAGTGGGTGATGATGTCGCCAGAGGTCAGCAGGTCGGCAATCTCATCCAGATCCGGTGGGTTGTTGCCGATATGAACCATTAACGGCAGGTCGCCGTTCTCTTGCTGGATCGCTTTGGCGCGCTCCAGTGGCTTAATGCCATTCTCGCCGACCACGCTGCTGCTCATACGCGCTTTCAGGCCGACGATAAAATCCGGATGGCGTTTCACCGCCTCGCGCGCAGCATCGGCGTCAATATTCGCCATGTTCGCCAGTTCGTTTTGCGCGATCAGCCCAACGCGCGAGATATTGAGCAGCGCATAGACCTCGGTCACGGCCTTGCGGGTAAGGGCATAAAAGTCATCAATGTCGTCTGCACCCGTACTCCCTGCATCGATTACCGTGGTCACCCCCGTCGCGATACCGACACTGTCAGGCTGGTCATTGTAAAGCGGTGATTTGGAGTAACAATGGACGTGAGAATCAATCCAGCCCGCACTCACGTAATGCTCACCGCCTAAATCGACGGTTTTGGCCGCCGGGCCGCTAATGTCGCCCAGCGCCGCGATTTTACCGTTTTCGATGGCGATATCCGTCACCGTGTCATCCACCAGACGCGCCCGGCGCAGGAGTAAATCAAACATGCAAATCTCCAGTGATAGCGGGCGCTTACGCGCCCGGTCAGATCAAAGTGCAATCGGGAAGAGGGAGCCCAGCAGCATCGCCCCGAGGATGGCACCCCCGGTAATCGGTTTTTGCCAGAGATAGAACAGCAACGCGCCAATCAACGAGCCGATGCCGATAGGAATCGACGCGGTCATCGCGCTGAGGATAATCAACGGCCCCAGGAAACGGCCGGAAGCATTGCCCGCCCCCATCATGACATCCGCCCCGTAGGTGGAGTCGCTCTGGTTAATGGTGAACTTACGCGCCAGGATAATGATGTAACCAATCGCCAGGCCAATCACCAGGCCGGTCGCCAGCGAAGCGATAAAGTTGGTCACCGGGAACATAATCCCCGCCCCCAGCAACAGCGCCGGAACGCCAAGACCCACGCCGGTTTGAATCGCCCCGCCGATGTCCAGAATGCCCACCAGCGAACCTTCGATAATACGGGCGAACAGGAAGCTCGCGCCAAAGGCGGCCACCGCGCCGTATGCACCGGTATCAATACCCGATTTCAGCATCGCCACGAACGCCACTTCGTTAAAGGCACCTATGCCGTAGAGGTAGTACATATGTGTCCCGGCGAACACGCCGGAAGAGAGCAGACCGACAAAAATCGGGAATGACCAGTCTGCGTACCAAAAACCTTTATTCTGTTCCATCATCGTTCCTTACTTGCCGCTGAGCGAGTTATGGATGAGCTCCAGCCAGTTCGGCGCGCTCAGGTGGAAGGACTGGATCATTTTCAGATCGAAGCCACGGAAGAAGGCGCTCAGGACAAACAGGGCCACAATGGCGCTCATCATCACTTTGGTGACACGATGCCAGCCGCTCTCTTCCACACCCTTACCAATCAGAATGCCCAGTACCAGGCCTGGCACGGCATTACCCATGATGAGCTGTGCCGCCCCGCCAAAGACGGTGGCCCAGAAGCCGGATTTTTTACCCGCGTCGATCGCCGCCAGCCAGAAAATTACTGGCATGACCGTGTTGACCAGCAGGTTCGCCGCAGGCACCAGAACTTTCACCGCCGTCACCTGCAGTGCCGCCGGAACGGAGGAGGCCGTCAGGTTAAGGAAGGTCACCACGATCATGCCGATCAAGCCACAGGCGATGGCCATCTTTTTCGGATCGTGGAGGGTTTCGCCGACGTTGCGGTTTTTCACCATCAATGCCGCCGCGCCCCAGTTCGGGATAATGCGATGATCAACATCCTGGGTGAAGGAACCCGCCGCAACGGACGAGGCCCAGGCATTGAAGAAGAAGCCTAAACCAAAGGAAAAGTGAGAGGCTGGATCCCCTTCGCAGGAGTTCAGCTCACCGAGTGTACGAAATGCGCCCATCCCTTGCGTGGTCGGCGCATGAAACATGCGTGCAGCCCCAGCGCCTACCCCGACGCCCACAAGGCCGCCGATGATGAGCGATTTTATTAGTATGATTAAGAACATCAGTCTGCCCTTTTAGTCAGAATCAGCGTTGCGTGACGAAATCCACTTTGTCGAGATTGATGGCGGTCACGTTGACGGTGACATCCAGCTCCACGCTGTACGTCCGTCTTTCGCGGCGCAGAAAGAAGAATAAAAAAGCTTCTTTCCGCGTCGTTTCATGCGCATGAACAACCTGCACATCCTGTGGCTCTATGCGCAGTAAAATGTGCGGCGACGCTTTCATCACCGCGGCCTGAACATGGTTCAGCGCATCGGAAAACGCGCGTGCTTTCGCCTCGCCTTTCCCTTTAACCCTGACCGTGGTGGTGAACTGTTCTTTCATGGTTACGCGCCGTATTTCTTCTGCCACGCCTGCACCAGGCGCTCGCCTAACTCTTCTTTATCCATAAAGCCGAAACCCAGCACATTGCAGCCTTCGTTGATGGCGGTCACGCCCTCTTCAACTGAGCGCATGCCGTATTTGGCTTTATAGCCGTGTTTGTTTTGCGCGGTGATAGCGCCCGCGCCGCCGCTGCCGCAAAACGAGATGCCGAAGGTCGCGTTTTCCGCTTTCATCACATCGCCCAGCTTCATATCTGCCGCCACGCCCGGTACCACCACGGCGCGACCACCGGCTTTCTCAACACCTGCCGCCACTTTCTGGCCTTTCCCCAGGCGGTCGCCAATCACTACGGTAATTTGTTCCATTGTTCGCTCCTTACAGGTTGTCTTTTGCCACTTCGAAGTGCACCGACAGCAGCCAGGCTTCTTCTTCCGGGAGATTGCCAAATTGCGCCACGATGTCGCGGGCAAGCTGCATTGATTCAGGCGAGATTTCGTCAAACAGACTGGCATCCACCTCCGGCAGCGGCTCGCCGGTCACCGACCGGTGCGCCATCGCGCGGACATGCGAGGTCAACATCTGTTGCTGTACCGCGTTAGGCGTAATGTTGTGGTGGCTCAGCAAGGTATACACCTGCGTCAGCATGCGTTCGGCCAGATTTGCCGTATGCTCCGCCCCGTCTCCAGCGTCGTTCATTACCGCTCCGTTTTTCACTCGTCTTACCCCGTTAATGGCCTGGAATAAAACTAACGTTGCAGGTTAAGAGTTTGTAGCGAGGAGTTTTCCACTTTGAAGTGGAAAGCCGGGAGACTTTAGTGATCTGCGCCACATTACTGCACCCCTGCGGGGCTTTTCACTGTGCAGTGGTCACATCTTTGACGGAAAAATGCGGAAAAATGGGAGTCAGGGAGAATAAAAAAACGATCAAGGTGAAGGGAAAAGTGTGACGTGATAAGGGTTCCTTATGAAAAAGAGTCAAAGAGGCGTTTTAATCGCCTGCAAAAAGTAGTCGGTAAACGAGGAGACGATCGGCAGCAGCGGCCTGATCGGTAAGCGCAACAGATGCATTGGCCGCGGTGGCGGCAGGTAGTCTGGCAGTACGGGGCACAGACGGCCTTCGTCGATGTCCTGCTGTAACGTCAGAACGGAGTGCTGCACGATCCCCAGCCCGGACAGCGCCGCCTGGCGTATCGCTTCACCAGAATCGACCATCAGACGCGGCGTGACAGCGATCTCCAGCCTGCCGGAGGGGCCTTCCAGTTGCCAGCAATGATCCGAGCGCCACTGGCTGAAACTGATGCAATGATGCTGCCTCAGATCCTGCGGCGTGAGCGGCGTGCCGTGGCGTTGCAGGTATTCGGGGGAGGCGGCAAGGATCATACGATACGGCGGAAGCGGAATGGCGACGATCCCGTCATCGTTGATATTGCCAATGCGGACAGCCAACTGGAAGCGCTCCTCAATCAGATCCACTTTCCGATCAGTCAGCACCATTTCAGCATCGACCCCAGGATAGCGCTGCAAAAAACGCGACAGAATGGGGGTGAGGACGCGCTGACCATAGGTCACCGGCGCGCTAATACGCAGCATGCCCGCGACATGGTCATAAAGGTGGTTTGCCAGCCCGTCCGCCTCGCGAATGGTGGCAAGGATCTGCAGCCCATACTGGTAAAAACGCTGGCCGGCATCCGTCAACCCCTGACGCCGGGTGGTCCGGTGAATCAACTGGCAACCCGTTCTGGCCTCCAGCTCGCGCACATGTTTCCCTACCATTGCCGGGGTGATGCCAAGCTCTTCCGCCGCGGCGGTGAAACTGCCGCTGGTCACCGTGCGGACAAAAGACTCAACGCATTTTAAGTAATCCATTCACCACCCCAATTATAAATTTTGGCTATCAAATCTAAATAACGAAGCCCTCTTTATTCGCCCATGGCAGGGAGGAATAATCGTCATATTACCCTCTATTAGGTCATTTTATTATGCAATCACTGGTTTTTGATGAGTTTGGCTCTGCCGACGTGTTGTACCTGCGAGAGCGCGCCACTCCCCCGCCAGGGCAAGGCGACATTCTGGTTGAAATCTCCGCTGCCGGGCTTAACTTTGCCGATGTCTACCGACGACAGGGGCGCTATCCCCTTGCCGGCGACGCCCCCTGGACTGCGGGCTATGAAGGGGCCGGACGGGTGGTACAGGTCGGAGCGGGGGTCAGTGGCTGGCAGCCTGGGGATCGTATCGGCTTTACCGATGTGCCGCTGGCACATGCCAGCCACGTTCTCGTACCGCAAACCCATGCCATTCACCTTCCCGACTGGCTTAGCGAGGAACAGGCCGCCGCCGTGCTGTTGCAAGGGTTGACCGCTGATTACCTGATCCACGATGTCCTGCCGGTTTTACCGGGGATGCGCGTTGCCGTGCTGGCGGCTGCCGGTGGTGTCGGACGGCTACTGACGCGCATGCTCGTCCACCGGGGCATTCACGTGCTTGCTGTCGCATCAAGCCAGCAGAAGCAGGCAATCTGCCTCGCCCACGGGGCGGAAATGGCGGTGGGTTATGACAACTGGCAGAAACAGGCCACAGGCTGCGATATCGTTTTTGACTCCGTTGGCAGCACGCTGTTGCAGAGCCTGGAAGCCCTCAAAGAAGGCGGTCGCGTGGTGCTGTTTGGGATGTCAGGAGGGAAAATTCCGGCGGTGGATCCTGCGGATTTCCTGCTGAAATCCTCCGGGGTTCTGGGAGCCGACCTGTGGACCTATTTAACCTCGCGTGAGCAACGACAATTGCGTGCGGATCGCCTGTTCGGGCTTATCAAAGACGGACATGTCTCCCTGCCAGAGATCACCACGTTTTCACTCAATGAAGGGGCAGACGCACATCGTTTGCTCGAAAACCGGGCGTTTAGCGGGAAGATCGTACTTGTCCCGTAGAGGGAAGGAAAGCGGGGCCTATGCCCCGCTTTGGGATATTAGCGGAACTTCTTGTGGTTGCTGTT
The DNA here is from genome assembly GCF_023613995.1 of Citrobacter sp. MNAZ 1397. NCBI lineage: Bacteria > Pseudomonadati > Pseudomonadota > Gammaproteobacteria > Enterobacterales > Enterobacteriaceae > Citrobacter > Citrobacter sp. MNAZ 1397. The sequence continues at coordinate 114,718 of NZ_JAKIVH010000002.1, read as the reverse complement.
GCGGGTGGCTTTGAAATCTTCAGCCGCCGCTTTTGCTTCTTTTACTTTGCCTTCGTTGGCGAGTTTGAGTGCGCCATCGATTTGCCCAATCAGCGTCTCCATGCCCTGACGATAATCTTTCATTTCAGGGCTGTCCGGCGCTTTACCTTCCAGCTTCGGCGGGGTCGCTTTCTGCGCATCCTGTGCTGCGGTACGCATTTTGGTTAATGCATCTTTGATGGTCGCTGCATCATCTGCTTTTTCGACCACTTTAAGATTGTCATTCAGGATGCCCATGTCATCTTCAAGATCGGCGGCGAACACCTGTGCCGAACTCAGGACAAGGGTAGAGACAGCTAACATCGCCAGCAGTTTTTTCCGCATTGCTCACTTCCTTTTTTATTATTAAAAAAGCCACACCCTGAATAATTCAAGTTTCAGGCAGGCGACCAACACGTAAATTCCAGCCACTTACCCATGTAAGCGACTGGGGTAAGCACGTGCAGCCAACGCACCTGCAACCAGAAATATGACGGGCATTACTGACCGGCGATTTTCATCTCCGGTAACAACACTGAACCACACTGGATATTACTACGTGTTTCGATATCGTCAGCAATCGTAACGATATTACGCCACATATCTTTCAGATTTCCTGCAATGGTGATCTCACTTACCGGATACTGAATTTCACCATTTTCCACCCAGAAACCCGCCGCACCACGGGAATAGTCGCCTGTAATGCCGCTAACGCCCTGCCCCATCAGTTCGGTAACAACCAGACCCGTACCCATCTGCCTGAGCAGTTGCTCAAAACTCAGGCCGCGCCCGGCGATCCGCCAGTTGTGGATCCCGCCCGCGTGCCCGGTGCTTTTCAGCCCCAGTTTACGTGCAGAGTAGTTAGTCAGCAGCCACTGCGTTAAAACGCCCTCTTTGATGATATCGCGACGTTCTGTACGCACCCCTTCACTGTCGAACGGCGTGGACGCCAGCCCTTTCAGTAAATGCGGGTGTTCTTCAATGGTCAGCCATTCCGGCAGAATTTGCTTACCCAGCGAGTCGAGCAGGAAGGTGGATTTGCGATACACCGACCCACCTGCAATCGCCCCAACCAGATGGCCGAACAGCCCGGTCGCCACTTCATGACCAAAAATGACCGGCGCTTTCATTGTCGAGAGTTTACGCGGAGCAAGGCGCGACAGCGTACGGCGCGCGCACTCTTCACCCACCCATTCAGGGCTTTGCAAATCGCGAATATCACGGCTAATGGTGTAAGCGTAATCGCGCTCCATATCCCCGTTCTCTTCGGCGATAACGCAGCTTGAGAGCGAATGACGCGTGGAGGCGTAGCCCTGCAGCATACCGTGGCTGTTGCCGAAGACTTTAATACCGTAGTGACTATTGAAACTGCCGCCTTCGGTGTTGTTAATGCGTTTGTCCGCTTTCAGCGCCGCCTGCTCTGCGCGCGAGGCCAGTTCGATGGCTTCATCCGGGGTGACTTCCGCCGGGTGAAAGAGATCCAGATCCGGTGCGTCAAAGGCCAGCAGCTCTTTATCCGCCACCCCGGCACAGGGATCCGGCGAGGTGTAGCGAGCAATATCCAGCGCCGCCTGCACGGTGCGAGCAATGGCATCCGGACTTAAATCGGTAGACGACGCGCTGCCCTTACGGTTTTGATGATAAACCGTAATCCCTAACGCCCCGTCGCTGTTAAATTCTACGTTCTCCACTTCACCGTAGCGCGTGCTGACGCTGATGCCGGTGGTCTTGCTGACAGACACTTCCGCACCATCCGCTTTTCCGGAGGCCAACTCCAGCGCGGTAGAAACCGCTTCTTCCAGTGCTTTGCGTTGTTGTGCAACTTGTGTGATTACTTTCATCGCCAATGCCATAATTAGAGGAGAGAATCTTTGAAGTCTAACAGAGAACCGTTTTTCAGTGCGCCCCTTAACTGGTAACATTAGCCTCTTTTTTGAGGAACCTGAGATGACAAAGCAGCCCGACGACTGGCTCGACGACGTTCCCGGTGACGACATCGAGGACGAAGATGATGAGATCATCTGGGTCAGTAAGAGTGAAATTAAACGCGACGCCGAGGAATTAAAACGCCTGGGCGCGGAACTGGTAGACCTGGGTAAAAACGCGCTGGAGAAAATCCCGCTCGACCAGGACCTGCGCGACGCCGTTGAACTGGCGCAACGTATCAAGATGGAAGGCCGCCGCCGCCAGTTGCAGCTGATTGGTAAATTGCTGCGCCAACGCGACGTTGAGCCGATTCGCCAGGCGCTGGATAAGCTGAAAAACCGCCATAACCAACAGGTGGCGTTTTTCCACAAGCTGGAACAGCTACGCGACCGCCTGATTGAGGAAGGCGATGACGCCATTGCTGAAGTGTTAGGCCTGTGGCCGGACGCAGACCGTCAGCAATTACGTACGCTTATCCGCAACGCGAAGAAAGAGAAAGAAGGAAACAAACCGCCGAAATCCGCGCGTTTGATTTTCCAATACCTGCGCGAGCTGTCCGAAGCCGCAGAGTAATCTCTCCCGGATGTGCGGCTCGCCCCGCACATCGCTTTTCCCCCTTCCCCTCGCCTTTGGCAACCCTGCCCTGGCATCTATCTGTTTGATAATGACTGCTTATTCAAGCTGAATCGTTAAAGCAAAAATCTTCATACATCACAACTTTTATGTATATAAACCCAGCATTACATAGACAAAAGCGATCAGTGGCAGATTTTTGATCATCAGATCGCGCTTTATTACACCAGATGAAACGGATCACATTTTTTGGCATCAGCAATTATTAGATTTCAGGGGTCACAAACATAATCGATTCAGCAAAAGGAATGAAAATGAAAAAGACTCTGGTGTTATCCACCCTCGCACTTCTTATCTCTGGCAACGTCTGCGCGAAAACCTGGTTGCTGACAAGTGCTGAAAGCGGCGTGGAACAAGGAAACTGGCAGGTCACAAGCCAACAGCTGAAAATTAAGGATCAGACTTTCAGCATTGAGCAAAAAGTCCTGCATGGCGGCAAGCAGGAAGGCAGTAAAATCATCACCATCAGCAGCCAGAATGGTCTGACAATCACCCTGAGCCCGACACGCGGCATGAATTTGCTTCGTGTTGAAGGTTTTGGCGTGCGGATGGGGTGGGATTCACCGGTAAAAGAGGTGGTTAATCCGGCTTATATGAATCTGGAAAGCCGCAATGGATTGGGCTGGCTGGAAGGATTCAATGAAATGCTGGTGCGCTGCGGCTATGAATGGACGGGGCACCCGGTCACCGCTGACGGCCAGATCTACACCCTGCATGGCAAAGTGGGTAACACCCCGGCCTCACAGGTTTCCGTTGATGTCAGCGAGAAAGCGCCCTATGAAATTCGCATTCGTGGGTTGGTGAAAGAGAGCACCTTCAAGAAAGCCGATCTGCAGACCGAAATGGAGTTGAGCTACATTCCGGGCAGCAACAGCTTTACTCTGCATGACGTGCTGACGAACCATGCTGATTATGCGCACGATTACCAGATCATCTACCACAGCAACTTCGGCACGCCGATTCTGGAAGATGGCGCGCGCTTTATCGCCCCGGTAGAGAGCGTCAGTCCGTTCAACGATTATGCCAAAGCCGGGCTGAAAAACTGGCAAACCTACAGCGGGCCGACGAAAGGCTTCGATGAAATGGTATTTAACTTCAAACCGCTGGCTGACGCGCGTAAAGAGACCGTGGCGGCGGTGATTAACAAAGCTGGCGATAAAGGGGCCGCCATCAGCTTTAACACCCAACAGCTGCCGGTGCTGACGCTGTGGAAAAACACCGACACCCTGAAACAGGGCTATGTGACGGGGATTGAACCGGGTACCAGCTACGCTTACCCGGTAACCATTGAGCGTGAACAAAAACGCGTGAAAAAACTGGAACCGGGCCAGAGCACCCGTTTCGACCTGACCTACACCCTGCTGCATAATGCAAGCCAGGTGAAGGATGTGGAAAAACGCGTTGCCGATATTCAGGGTAATAAAGCACCGCAGATTATCGACACGCCAATCGCCAAAGAATAAAAATAAAAAACCGCGCCATTCCCATCAGATGGCGCGGTTTTCTGCACATCTCATCTCACGCTTACCGCCTGCGCAACCGCCCTGTACTGTCGCACGACAAGCAGGACAATTACTCTACGGCCGCTTCGGCTTTCTTCGCCAGCCCATCCAGCAATTTCTGATGAATACCGCCAAATCCGCCATTGCTCATCACCAGAATGTGATCGCCCGGCATCGCCGTTTTGAGGATCATCTCTGCCAGCGCGTCGACATCGCCGCTCCAGTGGGCGGGCACCACACAGGCGTCAGCCACTTCCGCGACCTGCCATGGAATATGCTGAGGCTGTAACAGGAAGACTTCATCGGCCCGCCCCAGGGAGGGTGCCAGGTCATCCTTGCAGATACCCATTTTCATGGTGTTAGAGCGCGGTTCCAGCACCGCAATAATGCGCGCCGTACCGCCCACTTTGCTGCGCAGGGCCGCCAGCGTCGCCAGAATCGCCGTCGGATGGTGTGCGAAATCGTCATACACTTTAACGCCGTGCGCTTCACCGCGCAGTTCAAGGCGACGACGGGCATTCACGAACGAGCCCAACGCATCAGCAGCATCGGCTGGCGCAACACCGACATGGCGGGCAGCGGCAATCGCCATCAGGCCGTTATGCATATTATGTTCGCCCACCAGACCCCACTTCACCTGCCCGACAGATTCGCCGTCCAGCAGCACTTCCCACTCAGACGCATCGGTGGTCAGTTTTTTGGCCTGCCAGTGGCCCTGTTCGCCCACCAGCTCCTGCTCGCTCCAGCAGCCCATCGCCATCGTCTGTTTCAGATTGATATCGCTTTCAGGCCAGATGATCTTGCCCTGCCCTGGTACGATACGCACCAGATGGTGGAACTGTTTCTGGATCGCTTTCAGATCGTCGAAGATGTCTGCATGATCGAACTCAAGGTTATTGAGGATCAGTGTACGCGGGCAGTAATGCACGAATTTCGAACGCTTGTCGAAAAACGCGCAGTCATATTCATCGGCTTCGATGACAAAAAACGGGCTTTCCCCTAAGCGAGCGGAAACCTCGAAATTGCCCGGCACGCCGCCAATAACAAATCCGGGCTTATAACCACAGGCTTCCAGAATCCAGGTTGCCATGCCTGCCGTGGTCGTTTTGCCGTGTGTTCCCGCCACTGCCAGCACCCAGCGGTCGCGCAACACGAAGTCATGCAGCCATTGCGGGCCTGAAACATACGGAATGTTTTTTTCCAGCACCGCCTCAACACACGGATTCCCGCGCGTCATTGCGTTGCCTATGATGACCAGGTCCGGCGCGTTATCAAGCTGACTGGCGTCGTAACCCTGAATAAGTTCAATGCCTTGCTTCTCAAGCAAGGTACTCATCGGCGGATACACATTGGCGTCCGAACCCGTTACTTCATGGCCCAGTGAGCGCGCCAGCAGCGCCAGCCCACCCATGAAGGTGCCACAAATCCCCAAAATATGAATGCGCATTCGTCTCTATCCTTCTTATTTACGGCGCACATTTTACCCTCTTGTCTCATACGACGGAAATGCATTTCAGGATAATCCGTATTGTGCTGGCGCGATTCACCTGTGCGCGAACATTTGAATCTTTGTTAATATTGTTGCAGTGACATTACTCCATATAAAACGTAGGGACAGGGTATGAAAACGTTAGGTGAATTTATTGTCGAAAAGCAGCATGAATTTTCTCATGCTACCGGTGAGCTGACTGCACTGCTCTCGGCAATAAAACTGGGTGCCAAAATCATCCATCGTGATATCAACAAAGCGGGTCTGGTTGATATCCTGGGTGCCAGTGGCGCCGAGAACGTCCAGGGCGAGGTACAACAAAAACTCGACCTGTTTGCCAATGAAAAACTGAAAGCCGCGCTGCGTGCGCGAGATATTGTCGCGGGTATTGCCTCTGAGGAAGAAGACGAAATCGTCGTTTTCGAAGGCTGCGAACACGCGAAATATGTTGTGCTCATGGATCCACTGGACGGCTCCAGTAACATCGATGTTAACGTTTCTGTCGGTACCATCTTCTCTATCTACCGCCGTGTTACGCCGGTAGGCACGCCTGTCACCGAAGAAGATTTCCTGCAGCCGGGTAGTAAACAAGTTGCTGCGGGCTATGTGGTTTACGGCTCGTCCACCATGCTGGTGTACACCACTGGCTGTGGCGTTCATGCCTTCACCTATGACCCGTCTCTGGGTGTGTTCTGCCTGTGCCAGGAGCGTATGCGCTTCCCGGAAAAAGGAAACACGTACTCCATCAACGAAGGCAACTACATCAAATTCCCGCAGGGCGTGAAGAAGTACCTCAAATTCTGTCAGGAAGAGGATAAGTCCACGCTGCGCCCGTACACCACGCGCTATATCGGTTCACTGGTGGCGGATTTCCATCGAAACCTGCTCAAAGGCGGTATCTATTTGTATCCGAGCACTGCGAGCCACCCGGAAGGGAAGCTGCGTCTGCTGTATGAGTGCAACCCGATGGCGTTCCTGGCGGAACAAGCTGGCGGTAAAGCGAGTGACGGTAAAAACCGTATTCTGGATATCGTGCCGGAAAGCCTGCATCAGCGCCGCCCGTTCTTCGTCGGGAATGAACACATGGTAGTTGACGTCGAACGCTTTATGCGTGAGTTCCCGGACGCGTAATATCTGACTCCCCGGTGGCGCTGCGCTTACCGGGGCTACGGGTTAATAGCCCGGATAAGGCTTTATGCCGCATCCGGGTCTTTTGCTTAATGCACAAAAGTCCGTTTTACACGTTCAGACATCCGGAAATAGGGTATCCAGATACAGCAAGCGACAATCGCGCGAATCAGAGAACGTATATCGTCATAACCAATCGGAAGGTTCATCAGCGCGTTCGCGAGCCATAAATCCACACCCACAAACACCACGCCGTAAAGAAGAAAAATGATGTAAGTAAGTGGTAACTGGCGCTTTTTGCGCAAAAAGAGACTGCCGACATAAATAGTGAGCAGGAACTGTCCGATAAAACCAAAGAGCTCAAAGTAAATGACCACAAGGCCTGTGGTAGTAAAACTGTTGCTGAATGCCAGTAGCGCACGCGCGGTGTTATTGATGGCAAAAATACTCATCACTAACGCCACAAGCAGCCCCAGCGCGGGAAGATACAACCAGCCACCGATTTTCTTAAATGCTTTGTCCTCACACGCCGCGCAGTAATCGCCGCCTTTAAGCGCTTCGTTATCGCACTGAATACAAATGTGTTTTCTGATCTCTTCCTGTGTGTCCATCTATCCTTACCCTGTATAAAATAGCCCCGCGCGAACCTGCGCAGGGCAAATTATTATGCAGTTGGCTGCAAACGGAAAGAGGCCATCGCTTCCAGCAATTCGCGGGACTGCTCTTCCAGAGAGCGGGTCGCGGCGGAAGATTGCTGCACCAGCGAGGCGTTTTGCTGTGCCGTTTCGTCCATCTGGCTGACAGCAATATTCACCTGCTCAATGCCACGGCTCTGTTCCTGCGACGCGCTGGCGATTTCACGCATCAGCTTCGTCATACGCATAACCTCCGAGGCAATCTCATCCATCGTCTCGCCTGCCTGCATCGCCAGATCGCTACCCTCTGACACATGCGCCTGCGAGCTACTTATAAGCTGGCGGATCTCTTTGGCCGCATCGCCGCTGCGGCTCGCCAGGTTACGCACTTCACCTGCCACTACCGCAAAGCCGCGTCCTTGTTCACCTGCACGGGCCGCTTCAACGGCGGCGTTCAGCGCCAGAATGTTAGTCTGGAAGGCAATGCTGTCAATCATGCTCAGAATGTCGGCGATACGGCTGGAACTGTCGGATATGTCGCGCATCTTCTCAATAACGTAGCAGACCATTTCACTACCGCGATCGGCAGTATCAGAGACCGACTTCGCCAGTTGATGCGCCTGGTCGGCATTATCCGCATTCTGTTTCACCGTGGCGGTGATCTCTTCCATGCTGGCAGCGGTCTGTTCCAGCGACGTTGCCGTTGATTCAGTACGCTGCGCCAGGTCGACGTTACCCAGCGATAATTCACGGCTGCCGGTATCGATTTGCGAGCTGGCATCACGCACGCGGGTAACGGAACTGATCAACGAGTGACGCATGTTCTCAATCGCCGCATTCAGGCGGTTAAACTCTTTACTGGTGGTACTGACGCTCACCGACGCCAGGTCTCCGGCGGCAACGTGTTCGAGTTGCACAATCGATGCATCAAGCGGTTTCAGTAGCATATGGCGCAGCGCCAGCCAGGCCAGCACGATAATGCCCGCCGCCGCCAGCGCAACAACGACAATCAGCATCATCACAAAATTTTTGCTCGACTGAACGGCGCTGACTTCGGTTTTACCGCGGTTTTCTCCCCAGGAAAGGAACGCCTGAATGTCGTTATCAAACTGGCGAGAAACCGGCACTAATTTGCTCTCCAGCAGATCATAATAGGCATCGGCGCTTTGTTGATTTAACGCCGCCTGCATTGGTTTGATACCCTGATCGAGATATGCCTTGTAGCTTTTCGCAACCTGAGTCAGCAGCGCGGCTCCCTGTTCATCATCCACGCCCGCTTTAATGACGCTATCCAGCGCTTTATTTCCCTGTTCGATTTCGCCATTAATGATTTTGACCGCATTCCCTGCGTCAGCAAGCAGGCCTACCTCCATCATGCGAACGGCCTGACCCGACTCATTACGCGCGCGCAGGATTTGCGTATAGCCTTCATTAAGGCGCGCCATTTTCTCGCCTTGCAGAACGCTAATACGTTCCAGGGAAGATGAGCTTTTGCTGAGGGCATAAATTCCCATGCCGCTTACCACCAGCAGCAGGAAAGTCATAATAGCGAGGAGGGAAAGCAAACCAGTACGAAGCGAGAGCGTTCTGAGCATGATAGTTTTTCCGGTAGCAGAGATTCTTTCAGGCGTAAAATAAGCCTCATTGGCAGGTTATCGACCGCCACCGGAAAAACTTTACTTCTTTTTAATTATTTCAATGTGTTACTGTCTTGTTGCCGCTGTGCTAACACGTGTAACAGGCGAGCTCTGGCGATTCTCCCACAGCACCGTAAGACCACGTTGTAACGCGATAAAAATAAACAATAAAATGCCGATCGCGATTTTAGTCCACCAGGAACTCAGCGTTCCGTCAAAATTGATATAGGTTTGGATCAGCCCCTGAATCGCGACACCGAATAGCGTGCCCAGTACCGTACCCACGCCGCCGCTCAGCAAGGTACCGCCAATCACCACCGAGGCAATAGCATCCAGTTCAACCCCGACACCGGCCAGCGCATAACCCGCCTGGGTGTAAATAGAAAAGACAATGCCTGCCAGCGTCGCCAGCCCGGTCGAGAGCATATAGATACGAATGGTGGTACTGCGCGTTGAGATGCCCATCAGGTTCGCCGATGTTGCACTGCCGCCAATTGCATACACTTCATTGCCAAAACGGGTACGGTGGGCAAGGAAAATACCGATAATCACCACCCCTAACATCAGCAGCCCCATGGCGCTCAGACGTCCACCGCCGGGAATCAGCCATGACAGCCCGGACAAAATGTCATAGACCGGATGGTTAATCGGGATCGACTCTTCGGAAACCAGATAACTGACACCGCGTAAAAAGAACATTCCGGCCAGGGTAATGATGAACGCCGGGATTTTCAGCGCGTCGATCAAAAGCCCCATAAACGCGCCAAACGCACAACCCATCACCAACACCAGCGGGAAGGCAACCAGCGGCGATATCCCCCAGAAGCCGATGGCTTTCGCCAAAAACACCCCCGTGAAGGCGATGACTGATCCCACGGAAAGGTCTATCCCGCCGGACAAGATCACAAAGGTCATACCGACGGCGATAATCCCCAGGAAGGCGTTATCGGTCAGGATGTTGCAGATGACACGTGTAGACGCAAAGCCCGGAAACTGCGTCAGACAGTAGAGATACCCAAGGATAAAAACCCCCAGGGTGATCATCAGCGGTAAATTACGTTTTATCATGACCGCGCGCTCCTTTAATCAGTGCGATAAAGCGCGGCGACTGAACAATCAGTACGCACAGCACCACCACCGCTTTCACCACCTGGTTAAGCTCTGGCTGGAAGCCGGAGAGCAAAATCCCTGTATTCATGCCCTGAATAATCAGTGCCCCTACCACCGACAGCACAAGGTTGAAGCGTCCGCCCATTAGCGATGCGCCGCCAATTACCACCGCGAGGATGGCATCCAGCTCCAGCCATAGCCCGGCGTTGTTGGCATCAGCCCCGCGGATATCCGCCGCCACAATCACCCCGGCAATAGCCGCACACACGCCGCTTAGCACATAGGCCAGCATCACTACGGTGCGGGTATTGACCCCGGCATTTTTCGCCGCGCGGATATTAATCCCCACCGCTTCAATAAACATGCCCAGCGCCGTTTTACGGGTAAACAGCCAGAAGATAACCAGTGTGGCCAGTGCAATAATGACCGGCGTCGGGAACAGGAGCAGCTTACCGCTGCCAATCCAGGCCAGATTTGGCGCGTTAAACGTGACGATTTGCCCGGAGGTAATCAGTTGCGCCACCCCACGCCCGGCCACCATCAAAATCAGCGTGGCGACGAACGGCTGGATCTTCAAAATCGCGACCAGAACGCCATTCCACAGACCGGCGAGGATCCCCGTCCCCAGCGCGGCAAGCAGCACTATCGGCAAGCCATATCCGGCCACGGTCATTGAGGCGGCGGTCGCCCCGGCGATGGCCATTACCGCGCCGACGGAAAGATCGATCCCCCCGGTCGCGATCACCAGCGTCATGCCGATAGCCAGTAACGCCACGGGCGCGGCGCGGTTGAGAATATCAATCGGACTGCCGAACAGGCGTCCATCCTGTAAAACAATCTGGAAGAAATGGGGCGCCACCAGGCTATCCACCACAAGAACCAGAATCAGCGCCAGTATTTGTGGCGTCCCGGTGGGCCACTTAAAGCGGCGCTTCGGCTGCCCGGTTTGCGGGAGTGATTGAGGCATCACACAGTACTCCTTATGCCGCAATGGCATTCATGATCGCCGGGACCGAGAGCTCTGCCAGCGGGATTTCCGCTATTTGCTTGCGATCGCGCATGATAATTACCCGGTCAGCGTAGCCCACCAGCTCTTCCAGTTCCGAAGAGATAACCAGTAGCGCCAGGCCGTCCGCGCACAACGTTTCAATCAGGCGGATGATTTCCGCATGCGCCCCGACGTCGATGCCACGCGTTGGCTCATCGAGGATCAGGAACTGTGGTTTGGTCAGCAGCCAACGGGAAAGGAGCACCTTCTGCTGGTTGCCGCCGGAGAGAAACTCAATCGGCTGTTCCGCACTCGGCGTCCGGATCCCCAACTGGCGGATAAAGCGCTCAGCGATGGCGTTCTGATCGCGCCGGGGAATCGGCCGTAGCCAGCCGCGCTGCGCCTGCAACGCGAGAACGATATTTTCCCGCACGGACGCGGCGGCAATAATGCCGTCCGTTTTACGGTCCTCAGGACAAAAACCGATGCCAAGGCAGGAGGCCTGATGCGGTGAGCGCAGCGTCTGCGGCTTACCCTTGATCATCGCACTGCCGCTATCGGCGGGTTTAATACCGAAAATCACCTCGGCGGTTTCGGTACGTCCGGAACCAAGGAGCCCCGCCAACCCGACGATCTCGCCTGGACGAACCTCCAGATCGAACGGCGCTATCAACCCTTTCTTACCGAAATCTTTAAATGCCGCGACGGGTTTTTCGCTCAACAGGGTACGTCCCGCGCGTTGCAGGGCGTTATTGTCCAGTTCGCGTCCCAGCATCATTTTTACCAGCTCGATCTGCGGCAGTTCTCGCGTTTCGCGGCAGCCGACAAAGCCGCCATTACGCAGAACGGTGATGCGGTCGCTTACCTCGTAAACCTGGTCAAGGAAGTGAGTCACAAAAATCAGCGCAACACCTTGCGCCCGTAGCTGGCGCATCAGGGTGAAGAGCATTTCTACTTCTTGTGTATCCAGGCTGGCGGTGGGTTCATCGAGAATCAGTACCTTCGCGGAAAGGTCGATAGCACGACAAATCGCCACAATCTGCTGCATGGCGACGGAATAACGATTGAGCGGCTCGCGCACGTCGAGGGAAAAGCCGTAAGACGCCATTAACTCGGTGGCGCGCCTTTCCATCTCTTTGCGGCATATAAAACCGAAACGACGCGGTTCGCGTCCAATAAACAGGTTATCCGCGACTGACATGTTCGGCAGCAGGTTGACTTCCTGATACACCGTACCGATGCCCAGTTGCTGGGCATGAGCGGTGTTTTTAGGCCGGATTTCATTGCCTTCCAGCCAGATGGTGCCGCTGTTTGCATGGTAGACGCCCGTTAAGGCTTTAATCAGCGTGGATTTTCCCGCACCGTTTTCACCGAGTAACGCCATGATTTCGCCCCGACGCAGACTGAAATTGACGTTATCCAGCGCTTTAACGCCCGGGAAGTACTGGCAAAGCCCCTCAGTACGGAGGATCTCCTGGTGTTGTTCGGTGGTCATTATGTTCTCCCCCTCACCCTTGCCCTCTCCCCAGTGGGGAGAGGGGGATATATCGAGTCAACAAGCAAGCGCACCCTCACCTGACTACGCCCTCTGCCTTCCAAAGAGAGCTAAGGTGAGGGTATCAACGGCTTAGTAGCCCATGTTTTTCTTTTTCTCTAACTCTTCTTTCGCCGTATCCGGCAGGTAGAGTGTGGATTTGGTGATGGTCAGCTTCTCAGGCATGGTGCCGTCTTTTTTGAATTTCTCCAGCGCATCAAACGCCGGTCCGGCCATGTTCGGCGTCAGTTCCACGCTGGCATTCGCTTCGCCGTCGATCATCGCTTTGTAGATATCCGGCACGCCGTCAATGGAGCCCGTCAGGATGTCTTTGCCCGGTTTCAGGCCTGCTTCTTTGATGGCCTGGATTGCACCGATCACCATGTCATCGTTATGGGCATAAACCATGCAGATGTTTTTGCCGTTGTTCTCAGCTTTGATAAAGCTTTCCATGACCTCTTTCCCTTTGCTGCGGGTAAAGTCGCCGGACTGAGAACGGATAATTTTGATGTTGGATGCTTTGGCAATGGCTTCGGCAAAGCCTTTCTTACGGTCAATCGCCACGCTCGCGCCAACGGTGCCCTGCAGTTCAACCACGTTACACGGTTTGCCCGCGACGGTTTTCACCAGCCAGTCACCAATCAGCTGGCCTTCCAGAACGTTGTTGGCGGTCACGGTGGTCATATAGAGGGATTTATCTTTCACATCAATCGAACGGTCGAGCAGGAACACCGGGATTTTTGCATCTTTAGCTTCTTTCAGCACCGGTTCCCAGCCTGTCGCGACAACAGGTGCAATAAAGATGGCGTCCACGCCCTGGGCAATGAACGAACGCACCGCTTTGATTTGGTTTTCCTGTTTTTGCTGACCGTCAGCGATTTTCAGGGTAATACCGCGTTTTTGAGCTTCGCTTTTAGCGACGTTGGTTTCGGCTGCTCGCCAGCCGGATTCAGATCCGACCTGCGAAAATCCCACGGTTAACGGGGCGGCCATCGCCATAGACGACATGGCTGCTGAAACTGCTGTGACAAGAAGTAAGCGCTTCCACATAGGGGTATCCTCGTAGGGTTATAGTTGGCTACAACTTCGCCTGCGGGGAAAACTATAGACAATTAGAGATGTAACAGAATGCGTTACATCACAAATCAGAAAAGTGAATGAATTGTTAGTTGTCAGTTGGGATCTGGCGCGCGAAAAGAGACAGGTCGATCGCCTCTGCATCATGCTTTGAAAAGACACAAATTTTCATTCAAAGCCACGTCCCTTTTGTTCAGTGTAATCGCTTTCACAATTTTATTCAGGATGCAGCTATCTTTATGGACAATTCAGCTACTTTTTTAGAAAAAAAACGGTGGGCCTGGCGTGTCACAACGTAAAACAAGCAAAGACATTCCCGATGAGTTGGCTATAATACCCGGCACTTGTTTGCCACACATTTTAAAGGAAACAAACATGAGCTTACTCAACGTCCCGGCGGGTAAAGATCTGCCAGAAGATATCTACGTTATTATCGAAATCCCGGCTAACGCAGATCCGATCAAATACGAAGTCGATAAAGACAGCGGCGCGCTGTTCGTTGACCGTTTCATGTCCACTGCGATGTTCTATCCGTGCAACTACGGCTACATCAACCACACCCTGTCTCTGGACGGTGACCCGGTAGACGTGCTGGTCCCAACGCCGTACCCGCTGGAACCCGGTTCTGTCATTCGCTGCCGCCCGGTTGGCGTACTGAAAATGACCGACGAGTCTGGTGAAGATGCCAAACTGGTTGCTGTACCGCACACCAAACTGAGCAAAGAGTACGATCACATTAAAGATGTGAACGACCTGCCGGAACTGCTGAAAGCCCAGATCACTCATTTCTTCGAGCACTACAAAGATCTCGAAAAAGGCAAATGGGTGAAAGTAGACGGTTGGGACAACGCTGAAGCTGCTAAAGCGGAAATCGTTGCTTCCTTCGAGCGCGCTGCGAAGAAGTAATCCGTTTATCTGAAAAACCCTGAACGCGAATAGCTGCGGACAGGGTTTTTTTATGCCTTTTTCCTTTGTCCTCTCTCTTCGTGCCCTTTCAGGGCCCGTTTCCTAAAGTGTCATAAAAATGTCATAAAAATCTTTTCCCATACGTTTGAACACTATAAGCCAAACCCGCCCCACTACCGCCATCCGCCCTCTGTAAAGTCCATCTCATACGGGTCGATACCCCTTTTGTGGCCGTGATCTTTAATTCCACCGGGGAACAACATGAAACTTAATCACTTCACAATTGGGCAACGACTCGGCCTGATGGCAACACTGTTACTGCTGGCAACGCTGTTTATCGGCTTGCGCGGGCTGGCGATAAACAGTGACAGCTTCGGGCAGAATCAAAAAATGATGGCAACGGAGAAAGTGCTCGTCGAGAGCATTGATACTGCGCGTAACGCCCAGGTTCAGTTCAAAATCCAGGTTCAGGAGTGGAAGAACACGCTGCTACGCGGCGCTCAGGGACAGGAGGCGTTTGACAAATACAAAGCTGCTTTCGTTTCTCAGAGTCAAAAAACACAGCAATTGCTGGAAAAACTGAGCGCTATGTTGCCTCAGCTTGGGATGGATAACGCCCAGGTTGAACAGACTCGCAAGCTCCATGCTGAGCTCGAAGCGCATTACCTGAGCGCATTACAGCAATACGATTTGGCCGACCCAACCAGTGCTCAGCGTGTCGACAAACTGGTGACCGGCATTGACCGCGAGCCGACGCGTATGATTGACGAAGTGGTCGCTCGTACGCTGGAGCATGCCAGTGCCATCCATGTGGAAACGGACGCGCGCAACCTGGCGCAATATCAGCAAACCCGCCTGATGTTGCTGATTGCCATGGCGCTGACCATGCTGGCCGGTGGGATTATCACCTGGTGGCTGGTACGCAGCATTACCCATCCGCTGGCGCAGGCCGTTACCGTTGCCCGTACGGTGGCCTCCGGTGACTTGCAGACAATCTTTAGCATTTCCGGTCGCGACGAGACAGCCGAACTGATGCACGCCTTGCAGGAGATGAACGGTAACCTGACCCGTATCGTGCACGGTGTTCGCCACAGCACGGAATCCATTGCCTCGGCATCGGTGCAAATAGCCACCGGTAGCCGTGAACTCTCGTCACGTAACGAGGCACAGGCCAGCGCTCTGGAAGAAACGGCTGCCTCTATGGAAGAGTTGACCTCGGTGGTGAAAAGCAACGCCGAGAACTCCCGCTTTGCCAGCTCTATCGCCCGCGATGCTTTCACTATTGCAGGCCAGGGCGGGCAAGCCGTGGAGCGCGTGGTGCAAACCATGAGCGATATCCACCAGCTCTCCAGCCAGATAAATAACATCATCGGCGTGATTGACAGTATTGCCTTCCAGACCAATATCCTGGCGCTGAATGCGGCCGTTGAGGCCGCACGCGCCGGTACCGAAGGCCGTGGTTTCGCCGTGGTTGCTGCCGAAGTCCGCGCGCTGGCGCAGCGTTCTGCCTCTGCGGCGCGGGATATTCGTAACCTGATCGACAATTCCGTTAATCGTATCGCCGAAGGGAACGAACAGGTTCAAAGCGCCGGTTCCGCCATGACCGAGATTTTGCGCAGCGTGCAGCAGGTGAGCGAGCTGGTAGAATCCATTTCCACCGCCAGCAAAGAGCAGAGTACCGGTATCGATCAGGTGAACGTGGCGGTAACGCATATGGATACCGCGACCCAGCAAAACGCCACGTTGTCGCAGCAATCCTCGGCTGCCGCGCATCAGATGCAGCGGCAGGCGGAAGAGCTGTTAGAAGCCGTTAGTCAGTTCAAACTGCGGCAAAACGCCGCATAATCATCAGCAGCGCCATTCGATCCAGACTCGGATGGCGCTGTGCTTCGCCCCGCCTTCGTTGTTTGTGCGAATCTTTCCTCTCATCCCCCGCGCATTGATAAACATATGCATCTACAATCCATACCGTTGTTTGATTGCTCGACTCCCCGAAATAGCCACAAGGAAGCGTATCTCTATGTCACGGTTTCGTCTGCCCCTTTTATCCCTGCTGGCTGCCTTTTGCCTGCCTGCGTTTGCTCACCCGGCCACGCAGGAAAGCGTAAAACAGGCCGAAGACCAGCTTAACGCGCGAGTGGGCTACGCCGAACTGGATCTCGCCAGCGGCCAGATGCGGGGCAGCTATCGTCCTCAGGAACGTTTCCCGATGATGAGTACTTTTAAAGTCCTGCTGTGCGGCGCGGTCCTGGCACGGGTTGATGCCGGACAGGAGCAGCTTGCCCGTCGCATACAGTATCGCCAACAGGACCTGGTCGAGTACTCACCGGTAACGGAAAAACATCTTACCGACGGGATGACTATGGCCGAACTTTGCAGCGCCGCCATCACGATGAGTGATAACACCGCGGGCAATCTGCTGCTGTCTGTGATCGGTGGGCCCTCAGAGCTCACGGCTTTCCTGCGTAAAACGGGCGATCGGGTCACCCGTCTCGACAGGTGGGAAACCGCGTTGAATGAAGCGTTGCCCGGCGATGAGCGTGATACGACGACGCCTGAGGCCATGGCTCAGACGCTGCGCCAGCTCCTCACTGGCAAGATACTGACGCCAGCATCACAGCAGCAGTTAATGGCCTGGATGGAAGCGGATAAAGTCGGTGGGCCGCTGATTCGCTCGGTCATACCGACAGGCTGGTTTATTGCCGATAAAACGGGGACGGGGGGACGAGGTTCACGCGGCATCGTTGCGGCACTGGGGCCTGACGGTAAACCGACCCGCATCGTCGTTATCTACCTTACCGGGACGAAGGCAACCATGGATGAACGAAACAAAAAAATCGCCGACATCGGCGACTCGCTGATTAAGCACTGGTAGTCGGGCTACCTGGAAAAAACAACGCCACCCGAAGGTGGCGTGTTTGTATTAATACTGGTCTCTGTCTAACCAGTTGCCGGTGGGGATAAACTTTTTCCCCTCTACCGAGCGTTGGTACACATACATCCAGGCGCTGCCATAAGGCGTCTGGATAAGCTGACGTTTATATTCGCCCCCAGCGGTACGTAGCGCGTCCAGTTCGCCAAGCGTTGCCGCATCAATGCGATAAACTTCACCCAGCACACTGCCATCACCCGGTACAGCGCCAGGGTAGTGCCCCAGACTGTAGAGTTGATAATCTTCAACGCAATGATCGCCCAGCCACTGAGCATTGGTCATCCAGTGGCTGTTGCCTTGCTTGCGTCGTAAACTGCCGTAGACAAATATTCGCATTGCTAAAACTCAAACTGATAGAGCAGATCAAGTGCCTGATCTAAGCCAGACACCGCTTCCAGATACAGCTTAGGCATCAGGCGATAACGTAACGTGAGAGTCGCCAGTGAGTCAAAAATACCCACACCATATTTTACCTGTAGACCTGGCAGTACATAGCCGCTGACCACCACCTGGGAAGAGTCTCCCACCCCTTCGGTGTCCAGCGCCAGATTGCTTACGCCAAACGTCTCGCCGATTTTACCCACAACCTGACCACTTTGTGCAACCCCCAGGCCTACTAAGGCTGAAGTCATTGCTGCGCTATCGCTTTGTCCGCTCTCCAGACCCTGCCCGCGAAGCAGGTAAGAAAGTGCCTCTTGCTGCGACATCGCCGGGTCGGAGAAGATCTCCGCTTTCGGTTCATCCGCTGTGCCGGTAATCCGCACCCCGGCCGTCACATCATTCTCGGTGGCGTCCGGGTTACGAATCGCCTCAATATTCAGCAACGGTTGATCGACAGGGCCAGAGAAAATCAGTTCCCCCTTACGCACAATCAAATCCTGGCCATAAGCGTGGTAGCGCCCTTCCGGGATATTGATTTGCCCGTTAAGGCCAAGTCCCTGCTGATCCTGAGTCACTTTCAGATCGCCGGTCAGCCGCGCTTTCAGCCCGAAAGCATCCATCCGCACATTATTGCCGACATGCACAATCAAATTACTGTTAATCGGAATCGCTGCGCTTTTCGGTTTTTCCGGTTTCAGATCCGCATTGAGCATCACCTCATCACTGGAGGTGCCCACTGCGCTTTCCGGCAAATCATGGACGACGATACGCGCCCAGGGTACATCGACCCGGCCATCAAGTGTAAACAGGGTCGGCGTAGCCTCAAACACCAGATCAGGGGAAACGTCCAGGCGTACCATAGGCGGTACGGTAATGCGCACGTTGCTCCCCTGCGCCGCCACGCGGGCACGCCAGTTGTTAATCTGGCTCCAGTCTGCGTCACCGCTCAGGTTAATCTGCCCACGCCGGGTACGCACGACCCCTTGCAGGGTCGAGGTGGTGCCATTGAAGTTCATTGCCAGTTGGCTGGGCTGCATATCGAACGGCATGAAGTTACCTTCGACATCCACACCGTTAAGCTGCATCTGCCCGAACAACTGCGGGCTTTGCAGATTACCGCCAAGCCGCAGATTGGCGTTCAGCGTACCCGCCGCTTTCTCGCCGCGCGTAAAGATGGCGTTGGCCATCGCCAGCGAGAAATTGCGAATATTGACGTTACCACCAAGGTTACGCCGCCCCTGCGGATCGGTGACCTGCACCTGACCGTCAAACTGGCCGTTATTGGTCAGACGGATCAGCCAACCCAAATCCGCGCGGTTATTTTGCAACTTCGCGTTGAGGTTCAGCGTTTCGAAGGCGACCGGCAGCGGTGCATCGTTGACGACCTGGGTCACTTTGACGTTACGCCCGGCCAGCGTCACTTCCCCCTGCGGCAAGCCTTCTTTGGTGGCATCCCACGAGACGTCAGCTTTACCGCTGAATGTGCCGCTGGCCTGGGTGGCATCCGGCATAAAGGGTTTCAACATCGCCAGGTCGAAGCGGTTAAGATTGACCACTGCGCGCCCCTGCGCGCCGGCATCAATTGTCTGTGGCACGCAAAGTTCCGCATTTGGGTTCGTCCAGCAGTGTGGCCCAATACTGATCTTCTGTTCCTGATTGCGGTAATCCAGCGCGATGGCGCGATTGAGGGCAACAGGCCCTACGGGCGTCGTGAATCGCGTATCGCTAAGTGTGCCTTTCCAGCGTTGCTCGTTACGATCGAAGCTCCCCGCCAGCTTTAGCTGCCCGGCTACCGGCTCGCCCTGCACCCGCAGTTCAAGCTCGTGCTGCTTTTCACTGCCTTTAGCCGCGAGCGTTGCCAGGCTGACGTTCACTCCAGGCTGAGAAAGGCGCTCAACCCGGACATTCAGCACGCCAGCAAGCTGATCGGTTGATTTGACATCCCCTTTCACCAGCACACGGGCAATGTGCAGTTCCTGCCAGCGCAGATTGCTGGCGGTGATATCCGCCAGCACCTGTGGTGCATCGACTGTACCGCGAATATTCACCAGCCCTTTAGCGGTACCGCCCAGTCCTGGCAGCGCGTTATCCAGACCTGGCGCGTCAATGTTGGCATCCAGGTTAAGATCTTTCACCCCCAGTTCGCCTTTGACGTCGGCTTGGTTGCGTCCCAGTTCCAGATGCAGTCCCGGAATAATCCACTGCATATAGCTGTTGCCCTTAAGCTGCCCGTCTACGCTGACTTTATTTTGCTTCACGTTGCCGGCCAGTTTCAGTTCAGGGATATCCACCTGCCAGCTACCGCCGTAGAGACTGCCGCGCATTTTCGCCAGCCCGTTCAGTTTTGCCGGCCAGTCCGGGAAGGTTTTCGCCGTGTTGATACCGTCCAGCGTTAACTCACCACGCCAGCTAATCGCCTTCTGCCAGTCGAGCAAGGCTTTCAGTTCAGTTTTCCCTTCCAGCGCCGCCACGCTCAGCTTGTCGATATTGATCTGCTGCTCGTTGCCTTTGCCATCCAGGGTGAGGGTGGCAGGCGGAACATCCTTGCCTTTTACTGCCGTGCGAAACGACAGCGTGTAGTCCGTCATTTTGCCGGTCAGCTTGAGTTTAAGGTCGTCGGCCTGATACTGCTTTTCGCCGGTAAATGGCCAGTAAAGTTGTTCACTGGTGATGTCCAGATTGAGCGGCAGCCCCGCCTCGGCAAGCTGCGTTTGCCCGCGCAGAACCACATCAACCGGACCAGACAGGTTGACGCCAAACTCCAGTTGCTTGCGCACCTCGCCGCCGACTTTGAGCTTCACCTTTTCGCCTTTCATCGGATCGACATTCAGGATGCTGTTGAGGGTGATGTCCACCGGCCAGTTATCCCGCAATGTCGCCGTGCCCGTAGCATTAAGCGTGCCCTGATTTGAATCGATGTCGAGCGCATCAAGTTTCATATTGCCGTCAATGCTGCTCACTTTGAGCAGCATATTGCTGACGGTGATATCTGTGTCGCCGGTTAAGCGAAGTTGCTCACCCCGGAATTCTTCAATATTGAGATTGAGCGGCAGATGCACGTCGGTCATCTGCGGCAGCAGCGGTTTGGCGAAGAGCTGCTTTAGGGATTCGCCCAGCGGCAATTCATCCGGTTTCGGATTGTCAACCTTCGGTTCCACGACCTGTTCCTGCGCCACTTTAGCCACTTTCGGCAGAGCAATCAGCAGGCCGCTCAGCGAGGTCGGTTTCAGGGTCAGGTTCTTCTCTTCCCAGTTCAGTGCGGAGGAGAAGTTCATGACCGAGACAGTCGTGTCATCAATGTTGATATTGACGTTATTGAGCGCCACCCGGCTTAGCGTGATGGGATACGGCGTGGAAAGGTTTAACGGCCCGTTATCCTCTTCTTTTACCGGCGTGGCAGGCGGCATCTTTTTGGTATCGATGACCACATTGATATCTTTCAACGAGATATCATTTACGCACAGGCTACTGTCTCGCAGACAGCCCAGCTTAACCGCCAGATGGAGTTCGCCGGCATTCACCGCAATACCCGGTTGATCGTAGCGGACGTTTTTCAGCGATAAATCACGCCAGCCGCCAGTCACCTGGCCGATCTCCAGACCCGGCACCCAACGGTTGGCGGCCTTAAACAGCAGGTGTAACCCGCTCGTCGTCCCGACGAGAAAAATAACCGTCCCCAGCACTAACAGGATAAACACCAGTACGCCGAGGCTTATTTTCTTCCATAAACTCATAATTCAGGCCCCAAACCGATGTAAAACTGTAATCCATGCTCGTCTTTATCTCCGACCGGAACGGCCAGATCGAGTTTGATCGGGCCAACCGGTGATTGCCACCGAACCCCGACACCCGTACCGGTTTTGAAATCACTACGGCGGATATCGCTTACCGCTTCGCCGCTGTCGACAAAGACCGCGCCCCACCATTTGCCCGTTACGTTGTATTGATATTCCAGCGATCCTGTTGCCATTTTCGAGGCGCCGATCAGCTTGCCGTCATCATCCTTCGGCGCGATAGATTTGTATTTATAGCCGCGAATGCTGCGATCGCCCCCGGCGAAGAAGCGTAAATCCGGCGGTACGCGGTCAAAATCGTCGGTTTCAATCCACCCCAGGTTGCCACGGGCCACAAAACGGTGGCGGTCATATAACGTGCGGATCCAGACGTTTTGTGCCTGCATCACGATAAAATCCACATCCGAGCCCCAGGCTGTACTGGAGTAATCGATGGAATAACGCTGAGAATCACCCCAGGTCGGCATCAGGCCGCCGCGCGAACGGGTACGGCTGATCATCACCCCCGGATAAAGCAGCATGGTGGTGTTAGTCACACTCGCCTGAGTAAAGTGGTCGAGACTCCATCGCAGGTTAATGGCGCGCTGCCAGCCGCTGGAGAGATCCCAGTAACGGGACACCGCCAGCGTGGTGGAGTCCGCTTCGGTATCATTTAAATCGGTGCGCTTAAACCCACCCTGTATCAGGTAGTACTGCTCAAGCGGGTTTTTGAGTAGCGGGACTTTGTAGCTAAAATCCAGTTGCTGTTCCGGCGCGGAGACGCTGGCTGTGGTGGTAAAGCTGTGTCCATAGGAGTTTATCCACGGCTTTTTCCATGTGGCCTTCACGCGCGGACCCACATCGGTTGAATACCCGACCCCGGTCTCAATGGTGTTTTCAATGCGTGGCGCGACGACGCCTTTTAAAGGTAAGACCTTGCTTTCTCTGGCTTGATCAAACTCCGGCGCCACCACCACCGAGTTAAACCAGCCGGTGGCCGACAGACGACGATTAAGTTCCGCCAGATCTTTGGTCTGGTAGTAATCGCCCTTTTTAAACGGCACCAGATTTTGCAGATACTCTTCGCGGATTTGCGAACCTTCGAACGTCACATCGCCGAAACGGTAGCGCTGGCCGCTGTCATAATCGATATCCCAGAATGCCTGGTGCCGGTCAAGCGCGATACCAAGCTGGCTGTGATTGTAGTGGCTATCGAAATAACCTTTGCGCAGAGCGACACGGGTGAGTGATTTCTTAAAACCGTCGTAATCACCGTGGTTTAACACCGTGCCTTTTTCCGGACGATTTTTCAGTAATGCAATATAATCTTCATCGGTACGCGCACCGCCGCGCAGGATCACATCCGTGCCGCCGATGCGTACCGGTTCCCCTGGTGAGACACGGGCAATCAACACCTGACGTCCTTTCGCTGGCGGCGGGCGGAGCTCGAACTCAATAGCGGGTTCGTAATATCCCAGCGCTTTTAGCCCTTCACGGATAGCATCATCGACACGCGCCTGAAATCGCTTGTCCGGCGTCACTTCATCGCTCTGGATGGTGGAAAGCTGAGCGCGAACATTTTTCTGCAACGCTCCGGTCAACCCTTCCAGTTGCAATCGGACATTTGCCGACATGGCGCTATGGCTTGCCAGCAACAAACCGGCAAAACATAAAATACGGATTTTTGGCACGTTCTCTCCTGAATATCCCTTGTTCCCACCCCTGGAAGGAAACGTCAACACCGCTCCGCGGCTTGTAAAAAATCCAATATGTGGATTGAAAAACGGACGACACCCCAAATATTTCTTATGTTTAAATCTAGTCTGATTTACCGTCTTTATTGTGTTAAAAGAGACGCTTCGTTACAACCTTAACCGCAATTCGCGTTTCCGGGAGGCCTCAGCATGAGTCTATTTGATAAGAAAAACCTTGTTACTCAATCGGATGCACTACCAGGAAGAAACACGCCGATGCCCGTCGCTACGTTACATGCTGTTAACGAGCACTCCATGACAAACGTGCCGGAAGGGATGGAAACCGCGTATTTTGCGATGGGGTGTTTCTGGGGCGTCGAGCGCCTGTTCTGGCAACTGCCCGGTGTCTATAGCACCGCAGCAGGGTATATGGGCGGTTATACACCCAACCCGACCTACCGCGAAGTATGTACCGGCCAAACGGGTCACGCTGAGGCGGTGCGCGTGGTGTATGACCCGGCGGTCATCAGTTATGAGCAGCTTCTGCAGGTCTTCTGGGAAAATCACGATCCGGCCCAGGGGATGCGGCAAGGGAACGATCACGGCACCCAGTACCGCTCGGCGATTTATCCGCTGACGCCAGAGCAGAGCGCTGCCGCCCATGCCAGCCTCGAACGCTTCCAGGCGGCAATGCTGGCCGCACATGATGACCGTACTATCACGACGGAAATTGTTAACGCACCGCCGTTCTACTATGCCGAAGACGATCATCAGCAGTATCTGCATAAAAACCCCTATGGGTATTGCGGCATCGGCGGGATTGGCGTTTGCCTGCCGCCACAGCTCGCCTGATATTCGTTTATTGCCGGTTCAGCCTCCCTGAACCGGTTTTAACGTCACACCTGACCGTTCCCCTTCTGCAATTTCGCGCACCCGCTTTTCGCTATTCCTTCTAAACCAACCACACTATTTTCTCGCAATGACGGGTTTAATTTCGCATGTCTGACTTGTCTAACAAGCCACATGTATCTCTCTAATTTTATTGCAAACTTTATTTATGCCATTCCGTTTTTTTACTTAAGTAAAATCTGTCATATATAAGCATCATTTGCATAAGCGTATTTCAGATAAATTTCCATTTATGAATGACACCACCTGTCGCAATATGCTCTTAGTATGAGTTCCACAGGCTGTAAGCATGTTTTTCAGAAAGCGATGTGAATACCACCTGGAGGGAGAATTTATATGCCTTACTTAGCAGAAAGGATTACCACTCCACACGGTCAACTCCTGGGAGTTAAGATCTACCCCAGAAAAGCGCCTGTCCTGAACAGCATCGAAAAAAAAAGAACTTATCTTTTTGATTTAATGAATGCCATTGGTAATAAAGCCGACTTTTTTAAAAAACGTGGGTTGTTCTGTCTGGTCTCAATCACCGATGAAGAGATCGCCATGTTATTAACGTTCGACTTAGTGTTGCAGGCAACACTGGCGCGACTGCCCTTTGTTAAATTACAAATCAACCAAACATTTGAAACAGCCATAGGGGATTTAGCAAAAAGTAAAAATGGTATCTGGCTGAGCCATGTGGGGAATAAAGATGCGCCTTTTATCCAGTATTGCGAAGCCATCATTTTGGATGAAACATTTACCAGCAACGAGCTAAGCAAAAACACATTTCCCTACCTTATCCAAAACTTAAAGCGTTATTGTGAAAAAATCATTATTAAAATAGATAATGATATTAACCGTAGAGCACTTGAAGAGGCAGGTATTTGGGCCTGTTGCGGGCTTTATGCGCCAACACCGTTCAGCAAGGTGCATCAGTTAATGTAAGTCATTGTTGCAATTCGTTATGCCCATTTGCAGTTTCATTTATTGCGAATCCAACATGGATTGATATTTTGCTTTGATTTTTTACATGTAAATAGTGAAAGATTCCGACACCTACGGAGGCAGGCAATTATGTGTTACGCCCACGGAAAAGTCGGCTTCTTATAAAAGTCGCAGTCAGAGCCATCACCGCTCAACAACATTCATTTCACAATCGGTAATATACAAATGCGCTAACTATCAAAGAAATACCCTTTGATAGGTATATATATTGATATTAATTATCGATCAATAAATGATTGATTAATAACTTTTAACGATCAATATTAGATATATCTAGGCATTAACAAGGAAAGGATATGGACCGGGTTAGCGTAATACCCATTCACAGCCTGAATGGCACAATTGTTGGATTTTCAATGGACTGTAGCGATCACCCCCCGCACAGCCATCACCTGAAGTATTGTTCTGACTTCTCAGTAGAAAATGGGCTTTTGTTTTATGTTAACAACCTCAGGAATCTTACAGATACTACCGCTCAGTTTCCACACCTGACATTAATGAAACAGGAAGATCCTGCATTATTTGGGCTATGGCGGGAAAATGTCCGTCAGGCCGTCGTGATTAATCGGGAGTTCTACCATAAGCAAGTACAAAAACCCACTTTCCCTGAATTGATTAAGAACATTCGGAAATCTTATTCGGATCGCGTCATTATCGATGGCGTACAAAGTACGTGGGAATTTTCGGTGTTACAGGATTGCGGTATCTGGGCTGTTCAGGGCTATATGTATCGTTCTGTACCCTTAAAAAAACTACAGTGGTTGCTTTAATCGTTATGCACAAAAACGTGAGCCTAATAATGACAAGGTCACCCCCACAATAGAGAAAATGAAGGTAAGACCTTAGTGCGAGTAAAAGGAAGTAATAATGTGCCCTGAGGAATATATAAAACCCTCTTTTTGCTCCTTTTACTCTTTCATTAACCTTTGTGTCTTCACGCTGGGCGAAGCGCTTAGCTGAAAACAGCCTTAACATTGCGCCACTTGCGCACCAAACGCGCACGTAATTGAGAAAGATTCCTGTCTACCTGTAACAAACTGCTTACACTGCTGGCAGGCTGTAACACGCTTACGCTATACTAGCCGTCGAAATTGTGGGTCCACCGCTTCGGACCCGCTTTCAATGTGTTTACCACAAGGATTTTTCAACTTCCCTCCGAGGATCCCGCTTGTAGCTGGATAAATTATGTTAAACAGTATCTTAGTCATACTTTGTCTGATAGGTGTGAGTGCGTTTTTCTCGCTTTCCGAGATCTCGCTGGCCGCCTCCAGAAAAATCAAACTTAAGCTGCTTGCCGATGAAGGCAACATCAATGCGCAACGCATCCTGAAAATGCAGGAAAACCCCGGCACCTTTTTTACCGTGGTACAAATCGGCCTGAATGCTGTTGCGATTCTGGGCGGTATTGTCGGCGACGCTGCCTTCTCCCCTGCGTTTTACAGCATGCTTATCAATCTGGTTGAGCCGGAACTCGCAGATCGACTGAGCTTTATTATTTCGTTTTCGCTGGTAACCGGGATGTTTATCCTGTTTGCCGACCTCACACCGAAACGCATCGGTATGATTGCGCCAGAAGCCGTGGCTTTGCGTATCATCAACCCGATGCGCTTCTGTCTGTTTATCTTCCGCCCGCTGGTCTGGTTCTTTAATGGCATGGCCAACGTTATCTTTCGCCTGTTTAAATTGCCAATGGTGCGTAAAGACGACATCACGTCAGATGATATCTATGCGGTGGTAGAAGCCGGGGCCCTGGCCGGGGTGTTGCGTAAGCAAGAACATGAGCTGATCGAGAATGTGTTTGAGCTGGAATCACGCACGGTGCCATCGTCAATGACATCGCGCGAAAACGTAGTGTGGTTCGACCTGCATGAAGATGAGCAAAGCTTAAAACAAAAAGTCGCCGAAAACCCCCACTCCAAGTTTCTCGTGTGTAATCAAGACATTGACCATATCGTGGGTTATGTCGACTCAAAAGACCTGCTTATTCGCGTACTGGCCAACCAAAGCCTGGTTCTGAGCAGCGGCGTGCAAATTCGCAATACGCTCATTGTGCCGGATACCCTGACGCTCTCCGAAGCGCTGGAAAGCTTTAAAACAGCAGGTGAAGACTTTGCGGTCATCATGAACGAGTATGCGCTGGTCGTGGGGATTATCACCCTCAATGACGTCATGACCACCCTGATGGGTGACCTGGTCGGTCAGGGGCTGGAAGAACAAATCGTCGCGCGTGATGAAAACTCCTGGCTGATTGACGGCGGCACGCCGATTGATGACGTGATGCGAGTACTGGATATCGATGAGTTCCCTCAGTCCGGCAATTACGAGACCATTGGCGGCTTTATGATGTTTATGCTGCGCAAGATCCCGAAACGCACCGACTCGGTGAAGTTCTCCGGCTATAAGTTCGAGGTTGTGGACATCGATAACTACCGTATCGACCAGTTGCTGGTTACACGGATTGATAACAAGGCAACGGTGTTAACGCCAAAACTGCCGGATGCGGAAGGGAAAAGCGAATAATCGCGACGGCCAATGTCCTGCATAGAAGGTGGCATCATTGCCGCCTTTTTTATTGCCTGCCTTTTATTGTCTGGAAAACATCAACGGCTCCCTGACGGAGCCGTTTTTGTTGTACTGCGATTACTGCATAGCGTAGTGGGTTGGTTAAGCCATCTCAGTTTGTAGACGCATAACCTGACGGTTGACTTCGGACATAACACTAAGGTGCTGTTTGTCCTTCACTTTCGGGATAAGGATCTTACCTTTATCAAACTCGAAAGCGCCAACGTCCTTGATGTACAACCGTCCACGGAACAGGATTTTCACGTACTTAGCCACCTGAAGTGGGTTGTAACGTTGGAAAATTTTCATTTTTGTATCTCCTGCTAAGTAATACGCCCTTGCGGTGCCACGCTTGGCCCGACAGTGATGAGCGCAAATTTTAGTGCTCAATGAGCATAGTTCAGAAACAACATGAGACCTAGTATGTATAAGTTTATTTACCTTTTGATTACAGTTATTCAGAATTTTCTTTTCAGTGCTTACGAACAGGCAGTATAAGTCGTCGTTTTTTCGCAGTTATGTGCGTTGCCCCGCAAACTGGCATCCGGTTTGCGGGAAAAGCACATTGATCGCACTTATGATTAAAAGGTGTAGTTAAGTGGTCGGATCACCTGCAAACAATAAAAGGAAACACCATGACCTTACGTAACATCCTGGCAGCAACCTGCCTGCTACTGCCGCTTCTGGCGCAAGCCCATAATTTTGAGACCAGCCAGCGAGTACCGCCTGTGGGCATCGCCGACAGAGGGGAATTGATTCTCAATAATGATAAGTTTAGCTACAAAAACTGGAACAGCGCGCAGCTTCCTGGCAAAGTGCGAGTGGTGCAACATATTGCCGGTCGGACCTCTGCAAAAGAGAAAAATGCAGCGCTGATTGAAGCGATCAAGGCCGCAAATTTACCTCACGACCGTTACCAGACGACAACCATCATCAATACGGATGATGCAATCCCCGGCTCGGCAATGTTTGTGCGCAGCAGTATTGAGAGCAACAAAAAGCTCTATCCCTGGTCACAATTTATTGTCGACAGTGATGGCATAGCGCGTAAGGCCTGGCAACTGGATGAAGGCAGTTCAGCCATCGTTGTGCTGGATAAAGACGGGCGGGTGCAATATGCCAAAGATGGCGGGCTGACACAGGCGGAAGTGCAGCAGGTCATCGCCCTGCTGCATAAGTTACTCGACAATCAGTAAATCGACACCCGAAAGCCGGGGTTAAGGAAAGATTCACGCGGCGTGTAATCGAGGGTTTTGCCCTGCCAGTCGTGAACATGCGCCCCGGCTGCAACGGCTACCGCATGACCCGCGGCCGTATCCCAGACGCTGGTCGGCCCAAAACGCGGATAAAGCTGAGCGTGCCCCTCTGCCACCAGGCAGAATTTCAGCGATGAGCCGATAGCCGTCGTCTGATGCTCGCCCAGGTGGAGGAGATACTCTTTGAGTTCATCATCCGCGTGGGAACGACTTACCACCACCAGCGGCGGACGCGCGTCGCGTACTTTAATTTGCGTCCGCGTACCGTTTTCCTCTTTCCACGCTTTGCCTTCCGCCGCGCAATACATCACTTTCAGCACCGGAGCATACACGACGCCAAGTACCGGTTTCCCGTGTTCAATCAGGGCAATATTTACCGTGAACTCACCGTTGCGTTTAATGAACTCTTTCGTGCCGTCCAACGGATCGACCAGCCAGTAACGCTGCCAGTGCTGACGGACGCTCCAGGAAGGCGGATCTTCTTCCGACAGAACCGGAATATCCGGGGTCAGTGCCTGTAGCCCGCCAGCAATTACCGCGTGTGCGGCAATATCGGCAGCCGTCACGGGTGAATCATCGGATTTGCTGGTCACATCCATCGGCTTATGGCCATCGTAGACCTGCATAATGGCATCGCCCGCTTCCCGCGCGAGCTGACAAATGGCTTCTAACATCATCCACCTCTTATGTATGGCAGTGGGATCTTTACCCCAAATAATTCACGTTGCAGGAAGGCGGCAAGTGAAGGAATCCCGTGAGCTTACCTCAGTAAGTGATTCGGGTGAGTGAACGTAGCCAACGTTCATGCAACATGAAGTATGACGGGTATAACTCATTGTTTTACTTATATCGCATTACGGTCGAATCTGCCAGGTGTGATAGTTGTTGCATTTATGTGGCAAATTTCATGGCAGAATTCACAATTCTGTAAGCAACAAAATGTACATATCATTTCTTTTGTGGCTCAGATCTAAAAAGGACACCTCTGATGATTAAGTTTAGCGCAACGCTCCTTGCCACGTTGGTCGCATCCAGCGTGCAAGCGGCAACGGTGGATCTCCGGATTATGGAAACCACTGATTTGCATAGCAACATGATGGACTTTGATTACTATAAAGATTCTGCGACAGAAAAATTCGGACTGGTACGCACTGCCAGCCTGATCAATGCTGGCAGGAGTGAAGTCAAAAATAGCGTGCTGGTGGATAACGGCGACTTAATTCAGGGCAGCCCGCTGGGCGATTATATGGCAGCCAAAGGGCTGAAAAAGGGCGACATCCACCCTGTCTATAAAGCGCTGAATACGCTGGACTATACCGTTGGCAACCTCGGTAACCACGAGTTCAACTATGGCCTCGATTATCTGCATCGGGCACTGGAAGGGGCCAAATTCCCTTACGTGAATGCCAACATTATCGATGTCAAAACCCAAAAGCCGCTGTTTACCCCGTATCTTATTAAAGAGACCGCCGTTACCGATACCGACGGCAAAACGCATACGGTGAAAATTGGCTATATCGGCTTTGTTCCGCCGCAAATCATGGTGTGGGATAAAGCGAACCTGAGCGGCAAAGTGACGGTTAACGACATCACCGAAACGGCGAAGAAATATGTTCCGGAGATGCGCGAAAAAGGGGCCGACCTGGTGGTGCTGGTTGCCCACTCTGGCCTCTCTTCAGAACCTTATCAGGCGATGGCAGAAAACTCTGTCTACTACTTAAGCGAAGTCCCCGGCGTTGACGCGATTCTGTTTGGTCACGCCCATGCGGTCTTCCCGTCAAAAGATTTCGCAACCATTAAAGGCGCGGATATCGCGAAAGGCACGTTAAACGGCGTGCCATCAGTGATGCCAGGCATGTGGGGCGACCATCTCGGCGTGGTGGATCTGGTATTGAACAATGATGCCGGCAAGTGGCAGGTCACCTCTTCAAAGGCCGAAGCGCGCCCGATTTATGATACTGCTGGCAAAAAATCGCTGGCGGCGGAAGACAGCAAACTGGTGGAAATCCTGAAACACGATCACGATGCCACCCGTCAGTTCGTCGGCAAGCCTGTTGGCAAATCCGCCGACAATATGTACAGCTTCCTCTCCCTTGTACAGGATGACCCGACCGTACAGGTTGTTAACAACGCCCAGACGGCTTATGTGAAGCACTTTATTCAGGGCGACCCGGATCTGGCGAACCTGCCGGTATTATCTGCCGCCGCACCGTTCAAAGCCGGTGGCCGCAAAAATGATCCGGCCAGTTTTGTTGAGGTAGAAAAAGGGCAGCTCACCTTCCGTAACGCCGCTGACCTGTATCTCTACCCCAATACGCTGGTAGTCGTGAAAGCGACAGGCAAAGAGGTGAAAGAGTGGCTGGAGTGCTCCGCCGGGCAGTTTAATCAGATCGATACCACCAGCACGAAGCCCCAGTCATTAATCAACTGGGAGACCTTCCGTACCTATAACTTCGATGTCATTGACGGGGTGAAATACCAGATTGATGTGACGCAGCCTGCTCGTTATGACGGTGAGTGTCAGAGCATCAATCCGCAGGCAGAGCGCATTAAAGATCTTACCTTCAACGGTAAACCGATCGACCCGGATCAGGTGTTCCTGGTGGCAACCAATAATTACCGCGCCTATGGCGGCAAATTCGCCGGTACAGGTGACAGCCATATCGCCTTTGCCTCGCCGGATGAAAACCGCGCGGTACTGGCAAAATGGATAACCGACGAATCGGCAAAAGCGGGCGAAATCCACCCGGCAGCGGATAACAACTGGCGCCTGGCGCCGATTCACAGCAATACGGCGCTGGATATCCGTTTCGAAACCTCACCTTCTGAGAAGGCGGCTGCGTTTATCAAAGAGAAAGCGCAGTACCCGATGAAGAAGGTCGGTACGGACGAGATTGGCTTTGCGCTCTATCAGGTGGATTTGAGTAAGTAAGCCGTTTACCCCGCAACTTTAGCCCGGATAAGGCGCCTGCACCGCATCCGGAAACATCCCCGGTGGCGCTGCGCTAACCGGGGCTACAGGCCTTTGTGCAGGCACGGCGTAGCCCGGATAAGGCGTTCACGCCGCCATCCGGGTTCACTCAGGCGGCACGGTCATCTCGCGTCGCCAGTACCTGCGGCAAATTCAGTTCAATCCAGTCGGCCAGAGCGGCGACTTTCTCGCTAATCTGCTCACCCATCGGCGTCAGGCTATACTCCACATGCGGCGGCACTACCGGATACGAAATACGGTTAATAAAACCGTCCTGTTCCAGCGCCTGGAGAGATTGCGCCAGCATCTTTTCGCTGACGCCGCCCATCTTGCGGCGCAAATCGCTGAAACGGTGGGTACCGTGGCGTAGCGCCACCAGAATCAGTACGCCCCAGCGGCTGGTTACGTGTTTAAGCACCTCACGCGAGGGGCACTCTTCTGCAAATAGATTACCGTCGCGCATCCGCTCGCTCAGAGTGGGATTTGTGTTTTCCATACTTACCTTTTTGTACGTACTTACTAAAAGTTAGCTATGGTGATAGTGTGCCATAACACAAGACAAACACGAAGGAGATTCATCATGATCGCAGTGACTGGCGCTACAGGCCAACTGGGCGCACTGGCTGTTGAAGCCTTACTGAAAACCGTCAACGCGAGTGAGATCGTCGCGATTGTACGTAACCCGGCAAAAGCCGACGCGCTGGCGCAGAAAGGGGTCGTCGTTCGTCAGGCCGACTACGGCGATCAGGCGGCGCTCACTGCTGCGCTGACGGGCGTAGAAAAACTGCTACTGGTCTCTTCCAGCGAAGTCGGACAGCGTGCCGCCCAGCATCGTAACGTGATTAACGCAGCCAAAGCGGCGGGCGTGAAGTTTATCGCCTATACCAGCCTGCTGCATGCGGATAAATCTCCGTTGGGTCTGCATGTTGAGCATGTTGAAACCGAAAACATGCTGGCCGATTCCGGCATCCCCTACGCCCTGTTGCGCAATGGCTGGTATACCGAAAACTACCTGGCCAGTGCCCCCGCAGCTCTGGCTCATGGCGTGTTTATTGGCGCTGCGGGAGAGGGTAAAATCGCCTCGGCAACCCGCGCAGATTATGCCGCTGCTGCCGCACGTGTTATCAGCACCGACGGCCATGCCGGAAAAGTCTACGAACTGGCCGGTGACAGCGCCTGGACACTCAGTGAACTGGCGGCTGAACTGAGCAAACAGAGCGGTAAACCGGTGGTCTATCAGAACATGAGCGAAGCCGAGTTTGCTGGCGCGCTGAAAGGCGTTGGCCTGCCGGATGTGTTCGCCAACCTGCTGGCTGATTCGGATATCGGTGCCTCGAAAGGGGGTTTATTCGATGACAGCCATACCCTGAGCAAACTGATTGGTCGCCCGACCACCCCGCTCGCGGAAAGCGTCAAAGGCATCCTGTAACTGTTACAGGATGGTTAATTTTTGTAGCACGCCGCCGGGTCATCCTTAATAATGTGAGGATGGCCCGAGCGGAGACAAAAAGTGGAAGGCGTACCGGAACAATTCTTTGACGAGCGAGACAGTGCACGTTTTCGTCACCTGGCACACCTGCCGGGCGTCGAGCTTTACCATGCGCATATTTCCCGTTACGCCTTTGAGCCCCACACCCACGAAGCCTTCGGTATCGGCGCAATCGAAGCGGGCGCCGAACGCTTTCGTTATCGCGGCACACAGTACGTAGCGCCTGCCAATTCCGTTGTCACCATGAACCCGGACGAGCTGCATACCGGCGAGGCGGAAACCGAGTATGGCTGGCGCTATCGCATGATCTATCTCGACCCCGCGTTGCTGGAAGAGGTGACCGGTATCCGTCACTGGTGGTTTAGCGATGCAACCCGTCACGATCCCCTGCGTACGGCCCACATCTGCCGCTTGATTCACGGCCTGTGGCACACCGATGATTCGCTGGCGCAAAAAGGGATGCTACTGGACCTGATCGATACCTTTACGCCACTGGCTCGCCACGCGCCGGTCAGTCAGGAAGGGACTCATCGTTTTGCACGGGTCCGCGACTATCTGCATGATAATTTCATGCACCCCCTGACGCTGGATGAGCTGGCACAGGTGGTCTCGTTAAGTCCGTACCATTTTCAGCGTCAGTTCAAAGCCCATTTTCACGTAACACCCCATCAAATGCTGATGGCGATCCGTCTGTGGCGGGCGAAAGATTTCCTGACCCACGGGATGCCCGCCGCCGAAGTCGCCGCCGCCACCGGGCTGACTGACCAGTCACACCTTACCCGCGCCTTTACGCGTCGTTACGGCATTACCCCCGTGCGCTACCAGAAGCAGGTCGCCCGGCGCTAATGCGCAATCTCATACAATATTCCGTTGTCCTCCCCTCCTACACTGTGACGGCAAACAGAAACGTCAGGTGGAAGTATGATTAGTGGTGTGTTGTATGCCCTGCTCGCGGGTATGTTGTGGGGGCTTATTTTTGTCGGGCCGTTAATTGTGCCGGATTACCCGGCAGCCTTGCAGTCAACCGGCCGTTATCTGGCGTTAGGGATCATTGCCCTGCCGCTGGCCTGGCTGGGTCGTCAGCGTCTACGGCAGTTAACGCAGAAAGACTGGCTCACCGCGCTGGCGCTGACCATGATGGGCAATCTGATCTATTACGTCTGTCTTGCCAGCGCGATTCAGCGCACCGGAGCACCGGTTTCGACGATGATCATTGCTACCCTGCCCGTGGTTATCCCGATATGCGCGAACCTGCTCTATAGCCAGCGTGACGGCAAACGCGCCTGGAACAGCCTCGCCCCGGCGCTACTCTGTATTGCGGCAGGACTGGCCTGCGTCAATATTGCCGAGCTGCACGGCGGCCTGCCGGATTTCTCCTGGTGGCGCTATGGCTCCGGCATTGCCCTTGCGCTGGTTTCCGTCGCCTGCTGGGCGTGGTATGCGCTGCGTAACGCCCGCTGGCTGCGGGAAAACCCGGACAAGAACCCGATGATGTGGGCAACCGCGCAGGCGCTGGTGACGCTCCCGGTCTCTTTGCTCGGCTATGCGGCTGCCTGTCTCTGGCTGCACGTGCAACAGCCTGGTTTTGCACAACCTTTTGGTCCGCGCCCGGCAGTGTTTATCGGTTTGATGTTCACCATTGCGATACTCTGCTCCTGGGTTGGCGCTATGTGCTGGAATGTTGCCAGTCAGCGTTTACCGACGGTGATTGTCGGGCCGCTGATTGTTTTTGAAACCCTGGCGGGCCTGCTTTATACCTTCATGCTACGCCAGCAAACGCCGCCATGGCTCACCCTTTGTGGTATCACCCTGTTGGTCTGTGGCGTGGTCATGGCCGTACGCGCGAAGCCAGAAAAGCCTCTGGTTCAGCCAGTTTCAGACCACCGTTAATCGTGGTCTTGTTTACCTTGCCCCGAAAGGGGTATATCATCGAATTAAAGATGCATTTAAAATGCATGTTATAATTTCTGATGAGGTAAATGCTATGGCCTTCCGTGACCAACCCCTGGGTGAACTGGCGCTATCCATTCCACGTGCGTCAGCGCTGTTTCGTAAATACGATATGGATTACTGCTGCGGCGGTAAGCAGACGCTGGAGCGCGCCGCATCCCGCAAAGAACTGGATGTGGGTATCATCGAAGCCGAGCTGGCGAAACTGGCCGATCAGCCCATCGAGAAAGAGTGGCGCGTCACTGCGCTTAGCGAAATCATCGATCACATCATCGTGCGTTATCACGACCGTCACCGTGAACAACTTCCGGAGCTTATTCTGCAGGCGACCAAAGTGGAGCGTGTTCATGCTGACAAACCCAACGTGCCAAAAGGCTTAACCAAATACCTGACCATGCTGCACGACGAGCTTTCCAGCCATATGATGAAAGAAGAGCGCATCCTGTTTCCGATGATTAAAGAGGGAATGGGCAGCCAGGCGATGGGCCCCATCAGCGTGATGGAAAGCGAACATGATGACGCTGGCGAGCTGCTGGAGGTGATCAAACACATTACCAATGGCGTGACACCGCCGCCGGAAGCCTGCACCACCTGGAAAGCGATGTATAACGGTATTAACGAACTGATTGATGACCTGATGGAACACATCAGTCTGGAAAACAACGTTCTGTTTCCGCGTGCCCTCGCAGGGAATTAATGTAAGGCGCCCGAGAGCGCCCTGTTCCATGGAAGTCACTTTAGAGCCGCCTGCGCGGCTCTTTTTTATATCTGCGCTTCATCTTTCCGATGCGGCACCTGACGCGCCTTATCCGGGCGTAGCCCCGGCAAGCGTTAGCGCCACCGGGGATGCAGGAACTACGAATGCTTAACGCATACCTGCCAGACGTTTTTTACCCACAATCAGCCAGCCCGCACCCAGCACGATAAACCAGATTGGGGTGACAATCAGCGCCTGACGGGTGTCCTCTTCCAGCGTCAACAACACCAGTACGAACACAAAGAACGCCATGCATACCCAGCACATCACTTTGCCAAGCGGCATTTTGTAGATGGACGCTTCATGTAACTGCGGACGCTGTTTGCGATAGACGAGGTAAGAGCAGAGGATAATCGTCCAGACGAACATAAACAGGATGGCCGAGACGGTGGTAATCATAGTGAACGCCGCAATCGCGCTTGGGTTCACGTACAGCATCACCACACCACCCAGCAAGCAGATACAGGAGAAGGTCAGCCCTTTCGCCGGTACAGCACGTTTAGAGAGCTTACCGAACGCTTTCGGCGCAACGCCATCTTGCGCCAGACCGAACAGCATACGGCTGGTCGAGAACACGCCGCTGTTGGCGGAAGACGCGGCAGATGTCAGTACCACGAAGTTAATGATGCTCGCTGCGGCAGGAAGGCCCACCAGAACAAATAGCTCAACAAACGGGCTCTTATCCGGCACCACGGAACTCCATGGGGTAACGGACATGATCACAATCAGCGCAAACACATAGAACATAATGATGCGGATTGGGATGGAGTTGATGGCGCGCGGCAGCGATTTTTCCGGGTCTTTGGTTTCCGCCGCGGTAGTACCAACCAGCTCAATCCCCACAAAGGCAAAAACGGCAATCTGGAAACCGGCAAAGAAACCGCTGATGCCTTTCGGGAACCAGCCACCGTCGTTCCACAGATGCGCAATGGAGGCTTCAACCCCGGTCGGCGATTTGAAGCTTGTCAGCACCATCACCAGACCCACAACAATCAGCGCCACAATGGCGACGATTTTGATCATCGCAAACCAGAACTCCATCTCACCGAACATTTTTACGGTGGCGAGGTTGAGACTCAGCAGAACGACGACAATGGTCAGCGCCACCACCCAGTCGGATAGTCCGGGGAACCAGAACTGCGCGTAAGCGGTGATCGCCACCACATCGGCCATCCCGGTGACGACCCAACAGAACCAGTATGTCCAGCCGGTAAAATACCCTGCCCACGGTCCGAGCAGGTCGGCGGCGAAGTCGCTAAAAGATTTGTATTCAAGGTTCGACAGCAGCAACTCACCCATCGCACGCATGACGAAAAACAGCATGAAACCGATGATCATATAGACAAAAATGATCGACGGTCCTGCAAGGCTGATGGTTTTCCCGGAGCCCATAAACAGCCCGGTACCGATGGCGCCACCGATAGCAATAAGCTGAATATGACGGTTTGTGAGATTTCGCCGCAGCGATTGTTCAGTCGATGCCTCTTCGTCGGCCGCGACTTTTACCTGATCTACCATGTTTATATCCTGTCTGTGTTGTTGAGGCTCTTCTGGCCTTTAAATGCATACTTCGCCCTTTCGCGGACGCAACGATATTAGGTAAGAATTGGTAGGATGAATACTCTGAATTAAAACAGATGTTAAATATTTGTTTAAAGTGAGCAGCATATCACTCAAATTAGGGGATGGAGTTCACAAAAATACACCGCAATTCGCGCATGGCAAGATAAAGTATCGAAACTAATTCATTTAATGAATAATTAACGCATATCGACTTCCTCTCCCCCTGATGAGGAGAGGAAAACACCGGGAGGATTACAGGATTTCCAGTAATTCCACTTCAAATACCAGGGTGCTGAATGGCGGGATAGATGCGCCAGCGCCACGCTCGCCGTAGGCCAGCTCGTGCGGAATCGTCAGTTCCCATTTGGAGCCAACCGGCATCAGAGTCAGCGCTTCGATCCAGCCGCCAATCACGCCGTTTACCGGGAATTCAGCCGGTTCGCCACGGGCGACGGAACTGTCGAACACGGTACCGTCAATAAGTTTACCGGTGTAGTGAACGCGGACACGGTCAGTGCGCGCCGGGATAGCGCCTTCGCCCTGGGTGATAACGCGGAACTGGAGACCAGATTCGGTGCTGTTCACACCCTCTTTCTCGCGGTTTTCATCCAGATATTTCACGCCTTCTGCCGCCATCTCTTCAAAGCGCGCACGACGTACTGCATCAGCACGTTCGTGGATTTCACGCAGCGCACGATGAACAACATCCACCGGCACTGCCGGTTGTTTACCTGCCAGCGCGTCAGCAATACCTGCGACCAGCGCTTCCGGCAACAGCCCCTGTAAGCCGGAGTCGCTAAGCTGCTGTCCTACCTGCAAACCAATGCCATAGCTGGCCTGCGCTTCGATCGTGTCAAACGTTGGGGTTGTCATGGGTTTTCCTTTCATCACTTTTTAAGGTAGCGCGCAGCATAGCAGCCACGCTGCAGCGGGTAAAACTTTGTCGTAGTAAAGATGACAAATCGCAGAGAAACAGAAACAATACTCCCGGTAAGATAATTCTCATTATGATGTCACGAGACAATGCATTACACAGCCAATCAGGTAGTTAGCCATCTATACTCAACGAGACAGGATAAATGATGACGCGGAGCAGGAGGAAAGCCATGCCCGGGCGATTTGAACTGAAACCTACCCTGGCGAAAATCTGGCGCGCCCCGGATCATTTTCGCATTCTGGATCCGCTTCCGCCGATGCACCGTCGAGGGCTGATCCTCGCTTTTTTGTTGGTGGTTATTGGTTTCCTGCTGCCCACCCCGAAAGAGACGGTGACGCCACCCACCTCTGTCGGACGAGAAGCACAATTGAATATTCAGTCGCAATCACAGCCGCAGACACAATCGCAGCCTTCTCAACCGCTTGTAACCTCTCCTCCGGTACAAAACCAGCAACCCGCTCCTGTCCTTAACGAGGAGCCGCAGGCCGTGCAGGAGCCGATACAACAGGAACGTCCGGTCGCCGAACACTCTGCCCCTTCAGCCTCTTCCGCTGGCGGTATTGAGCAGCAGTGGCGCACCTACCGTGTCGAACAGGGCAAAACGCTGGCCCAGGTCTTCCGCGACCACAATTTACCGCCAACCGATGTCTATGCCATGGCAAAAGTCGAAGGCGAAGGTAAACCGCTCAGTACTCTGCAAAGCGGCCAGATGGTGAAAATTCGTCAGAACGCGAATGGGGTCGTCACCGGGTTAACCATCGAAAATGGCAGCGGCCAGTCTGTTTTGTTTGTCCGCCAGCAGGACGGCAGCTTTATTCGGGCGCGGTAAGCTCCACAGGCCGGATGAGCGTCAATGTCATCCGGCTTTTGGCGTTAATCGCTTTTCCTGGCGACCTTGTTTACCCACCAGATGCCCGAGCACACCAGCGCCAGCGCAACAGCGTATTTTAGTTCGAGAATATTCTCGCCCAGAAAAATGGCCGACAGTAACGCACCTGAGACCGGGATTAAGAAGTTAAACGGCGCAATCATCCCCACCCGATTGTACTTGAGTAGAATGCTCCACAGCGCAAACGCAACCGAGGAGAGCAGCGTCAGGTAGCCGAGAATCGCCACCGAGGAAGGGCCATGCACGGTAAGCTCGCCGCCAAAAACATACCCGCCGACCGCGAGCACTACGCCGCCAAACCCCAGTTGATAACCCGTCATCACCATCGGATCGATCGTTTGCGAAATGCGTTTGCCGTACAGTGTTGATGCAGACAGAATAAACGCCGCCAGGATCACAAAGCCGTCGCCCATCAGGCTAAAACTAAAATCCATCAGGCCACTGTTCAGATTTACCACCATCACGCCAACAAATCCCATCACGCAGCCAAGAGTTTTGTTATAGCTCAGCTTGTCATTCTGGTAGATAAAGTGGGCCAGCAGCACGCTAAAGAAGGTACCCGTCGCATTCATAATTGAACCTTTCACCCCAGTGGTGAAGGCCAGACCAATATAAAAGAAGACGTACTGGAGTGAGGTTTGCGTGGCCCCTAGCAGCGCCAGTTGACCAAACTGCCGGGAAGAGAGCCGGGCCAGCGGACGACGCTGCGCCAGCGCAAGCAGTAATAACAGTAACCCTGCGAAGAAAAAGCGATACCCCGCAAAGACGATTTTTGAGGGAATATCATCCACGGCAATCTGGAAAATCTCATACCCGCTTTTAATCGCCGGGTAGGCGCTTCCCCATAATAAACAGCAGAATGCCGCGCCCGCATACGCTGCATTTTTTCGCGCAAAAAGCGGAACCTGGTGTATCGTTTCCATACATTCACCAATTTAAAATAACGTTTTATTTTTAATTATTGCGGAATAGCCAGGAAATGGAAACAGATATGCGAAAACAGAGATCAGGTTGTGAGCTCGAAGGGATAAAAAGGAAAAAACGGGGGGATAAAAAGCAAAACGCCGGCACAAGGCCGGCGTTTTTACGCAACGTCAGAAGCTAATTACTCAGCAACAACGTTAACGATCAGTTTAGCGAATACTTCGCTGTGAACCTGGAAGTCCACTTCGTGCTCACCAGTGGTACGCAGAACGCCGTTCGGCAGACGAACTTCGCTCTTAGCCACGTCAACGCCAGCTGCAGTTACAGCGTCAGCGATGTCGCGAGTACCGATGGAACCGAACAGTTTACCTTCGTCGCCAGATTTGGAAGCGATGGTTACAGTGCCCAGTGCGTTGATTGCTTCAGCGCGAGCGTTAGCAGCCGCCAGAACGTCAGCCAGTTTGGCTTCCAGTTCAGCGCGACGAGCTTCGAAAAACTCAACGTTTTTCTTGGTAGCCGGAACAGCTTTACCCTGTGGAACCAGGAAGTTACGAGCGTAACCCGCTTTAACGTTTACCTGATCACCCAGGCTGCCCAGGTTTGCTACTTTATCAAGCAGAATAACTTGCATTACCTTATCCTCTTAAAGTCGTATTAATGGACCGTGCCCGATTACTGATGACGATCAGTGTACGGCAGCAGAGACAGGTAGCGAGCGCGTTTGATAGCGCGAGCCAGCTGACGCTGGTATTTTGCACGAGTACCGGTGATACGGCTTGGGACAATCTTACCGCTTTCGGTGATGTAGTTTTTCAGCGTAGCGATATCTTTATAGTCGATCTCTTGAACGCCTTCCGCGGTGAAACGGCAGAACTTGCGACGACGGAAATAACGTGCCATATGGCTAGTCTCCAGAATCTATCAATTCAATCTGCTCGGCATGCAGAACCATTTTGGTCAGGCCGTTCTTTGCCTTGTGGCAAGAGATGAACCCCTGAACGATTACTGCACTACCGACCGTTATACTGTGAGTAATGGCCTGGTTTTCGTGTCCGCTTATAATAA
Source organism: Citrobacter sp. MNAZ 1397 (assembly GCF_023613995.1). NCBI lineage: Bacteria > Pseudomonadati > Pseudomonadota > Gammaproteobacteria > Enterobacterales > Enterobacteriaceae > Citrobacter > Citrobacter sp. MNAZ 1397. Next base: position 73,096 of record NZ_JAKIVH010000002.1, on the reverse strand, counting down.
CGGGCATTTGGCACCACGCCTGCCGGTGAAACCCGGCTTCCTCCTGCACAGAACGGTGCTCAAGCACGAACTGGCAGTGAGGAATTCCTGATGGACTGACCTTTCGAAGGGGGGTCCTGCACACGGTGCCGGACAACACCAGACGGTTGGTCATCAGAAATTACTCTTCAGAATCCCCAGCATCTGCATCATCTGCGGTTTCGTTTGCGAAATCATCGCGACGCTCACGGCGCTCGTCTTTCGCTTTAACCATCGGAGATGCTTCGGTAACAGCGTGTTTAGTACGCATAACCATGCTGCGGATAACGGCATCGTTGAAGCGGAAGTTTGTTTCCAGCTCATCGATAACTTCCTGCGGCGCTTCAACGTTCATCAGAACGTAGTGAGCTTTATGCAGTTTGTTGATCGGGTAAGCCAGCTGACGGCGGCCCCAGTCTTCCAGACGGTGGATCGTACCTTCTGCTGCAGTGATTGCACCAGTGTAACGTTCGATCATGCCCGGAACCTGTTCGCTCTGGTCAGGATGGACCATAAAAACGATTTCGTAATGACGCATCGAATTGCTCCTTACGGATTATTCAGCCTCCTGTCTGGGTCAGCCGCGGCCCGGGGAGGCAAGGAACGTGATTAAAGGGCGGCTGAAAAATTGACGCGTCATAATACTTATCTCACCTGCCAAACTCAAGCTGATTGCACAAATAATTCGCACTAAGCGCAAAGCCGCTTCACAGCGTGCGATTAAAATTAAACAAAACGGATTACGGCAAATTTTTGAACGACAGCATCAGAAATGGTCGCGATACGTTTTGGCGAGAAAGCGTAAACTTTAAACATACCCAATGACACGGGAGGAAAGATGTTCTGGTAGTCACACGACGTAAGCAGTAATGGGGCACAATATTATGAAAAACATCGCAATTTTACTCACAGCGCTACTCCTTAGCGCCAATGCGGCGGCAGCCATCAAAATCGACGGGCGGCAGGCCAAAAACATGGATGATGTGCAGAGCTTAGGCGTTATTTACATTAACCATAACATCGCCACTGAAAGCGAAGCGGATCAAGCACTCAAAGTCGAAACCGACGCGAAGGGTGCGAAATATTATCACCCGGTCTTACTTCGGGAACCGGGCAGCAATGGCCTGATTCATGCCAGCGCTGACATTTACCGCTAGTACACACAAACAAAATTACCCTTGCCATTATTACCTTGCCCTCTCCCACGAGGGCTTTTTTTTGCTCATCATCAAAGGATAATTATTTGTGCTGTATGCTTATTAAAACCGCAGGTCGCTGATGTAATACCCTCTTAAGAAACGGATCATCAGGAGTGATATCGTGTTTGTACGTTTTGCAATCCTGAGTCGTATCCCGAAAGGTGTTTGGGTTCTCGGCGGCGTAAGCCTGTTAATGGATGTCTCGTCCGAGATGATCCACAGTCTGTTACCTCTCTTTATGGCGACCACGTTAGGTGCCAGCGTCATTATCATTGGTCTGATCGAAGGGTTTGCGGAAGCAACCGCGCTTATCATTAAAGTGTTTTCTGGTGTGCTCAGCGACTATCTGGGTAAACGAAAAGGGCTGGCCCTGTTGGGCTATGGTATGGGAGCATTCAGTAAGCCGCTGTTTGCTTTAGCCGCCTCCTCTGGCCTCGTATTCGGCGCGCGGATGATTGACCGCGTTGGCAAAGGGATCCGTGGGGCGCCTCGCGACGCGCTGGTTGCCGATGTCACGCCCCCCGACATTCGCGGTGCCGCATTCGGCCTGCGCCAGTCGCTGGATACCGCCGGGGCTTTCCTTGGTCCTCTACTGGCCGTGGGACTGATGTTTCTGTGGAGCAACGATTTCCAGTCCATCTTTTGGGTGGCAGTGATCCCTGGCGCACTGGCCATCGCGCTGCTCTATTTCGGGCTTGATGAACCCAAAACACCCATTACCAACAAGCGCACCAACCCGCTTACCCGTGAGAACCTGGCAAAACTCAGCAGCGCTTACTGGTGGGTCGTTGGACTGGGCAGCCTCTTTACCCTCGCCCGTTTTAGCGAAGCCTTCCTGGTTCTGCGTGCACAGCAGATGGAGATTCCACTGTTTGCCATTCCGCTGGTAATGGTCGCGATGAACCTGGTGTACGGTCTGACAGCTTACCCTTTTGGTAAACTTTCCGACGGCATGAGCCACAGTAAAATGCTGCAGGCGGGTCTGCTGGTATTGATTGCCGCCGATCTGGTACTGGCGTTAAGTCACCACTGGAGTGCGCTGCTTCTCGGCGTTGGCCTGTGGGGTATACATATGGGAATGACCCAGGGTTTGCTGGCGGCAATGATCGCCCATACCGCGCCTGCAGAACTACGCGGCACCGCTTTCGGCATGTTTAACCTGATGAGCGGTATCGCTCTACTGCTGGCCAGCGCCGGCGCCGGTATTTTGTGGGAAACCCTGGGCGCGGCCTCAACATTTTATGCCGGTGCCGTGATCTGCGTGATTACGCTAGCCGGGATGCAATGCATACCCTCAGCCTATCGTCAGGCATAAAAAGGCCCCGGAATCAGACCAGTAACATCCCGAAGGCGTAAACATTCCGGAGCATAATTAATGTGCGATCCCAGCAGTGCTTCACCTGGCCGGGCGATGACCTACTGACCATAATAGGCATTCGGCCCGTGTTTACGCATAAAGTGCTTGTTCATCAGATAATTATCAATCGGTTTTAACGCCGGATTGATACCACATGCGATCCAGGCCATCCGGGCAACCTCTTCCATGACCACCGCATTATGAACAGCGTCCGCAGCATCCTTTCCCCATGCAAACGGACCGTGCTGGTAAACCACCATTCCCGGCGTATGCAGTGGATTACTTTTACCCAGCGTCTCGACGATCACTTTTCCGGTGTTGAGTTCATATTCTTCCCGTACCTCTTCTTCAGAAAGTGCCCGGGTGCAGGGAATATCGCCAAAGAAATAATCTGCATGCGTGGTGCCAAGCGCCGGAATGGCCAGCCCCGCTTGCGCCCAGGCCGTGGCATGCGTGGAATGGGTATGTACAACACCGCCAAGCTGCGGATAGCGCCGGTACAATTCAAGGTGTGTTGCGGTATCGGAAGACGGGCGCCACTGCCCTTCCACCCTGTTACCCTGAACATCCACCACAACCATGTCATCTGGCTTCATGTGCTCATAGGCAATACCGCTGGGCTTAATCACCACCAGCCCACGTTCACGGTCAATAGCGCTGACATTTCCCCAGGTAAAGGTTACTAACCCATAGCGTGGCAGATCCATATTGGCGTCAAATACCTGCTGTTTAAGCTTTTGCATTATGCCGCCTCCACTAAACCTGCATTTGCCATTCGCGCTTTCACCCAGTCACGCGCTTTTAGCACTTCTGCCGCAGGATCGTCTGCCGTTTCACTCCACATCTCGATCAAATAGGGACCACAGTAGCCGCTCTCTTTGAGCGTGGAGAAACAACGTTCAAAATCCACTACGCCAGTGCCAAAGGGGACATTTTTGAAAACGCCAGGGCGCGTATCTTTGACATGAACCGCAACGATATGGCCGACGCCTGCCAATAGCTCCATCTGCACGTCGTTATCCCAGGCAGAAAGGTTGCCGATATCCGGATAGAGCTGAAACCACGGGTTATTAAGGTAGTGTGCGTACCCCAGCGCTTTGCTGATCGAGTTCATCAGCGGGTAATCCATAATTTCCATCGCCAGGGTTACCTGCGCGCGACTGGCCATTTCAACGCTTTCTTTGAGCCCGTCACGAAAACGGCGGCGCGTTTCATCATTTGCCTGCTGGTAATAAACATCATAACCAGCGAGCTGAATCACGCGGATACCGGTATCCTGCGCAAACCGGATAGCCTTGCGCATGATCTCCAGACCCTGGTTGCGTACCGCGTCATCTTCGCAGCCCAGCGGAAAACGCCGATGCGCACTCAGACACATAGAGGGAACGCGAACACCCGTTTCGGCTATCGCAGCCACCAGCGCCAGACGCTGCTCGGGGTGCCAGTCGAGGCGGGCAAGACGCGCATCGGTTTCATCAACCGACATTTCGACAAAATCGAAACCCAGCGTTTTCGCCAGTCGCAGCCGTTCCAGCCAGCACTCCCCCGCAGGGAGTGCTTTTTCGTAGATACCCAGCGGGATCTGTTTCGACAACATGCCCGCTCCTTAGCCCCATAGTTGAGCAATCGAGCGCTTGAACTGACGCGCCGCTTCAACCGGGTCAGCGGCGTCGCGGATACTGCGCCCGGCAATAAAGACGTGAACGGGAATGCCCTTGAACAGCGGCAGGTCCTCCAGCGCCAGCCCGCCGGTCACCGTCACCTTAAAGCCCATTTCGGCCAGCTTTGTCACCGCATTGATATCCGCGTCACCCCAGGCGACACCTGCCGCCTGCGCATCACGGCTGCGGTGATAGACAACTTGTTGAATGCCTGCATCTCGCCACTGCTGCGCCTGTTGCCACGTCCAGTAGCCGGTCAGTTCAATCTGAACGTCGCCGTTAAACTCTTTCGCCACATCCAGTGCGCCTTTGGCCGTGTTGATATCAGCGCAACAGATCACGGTCACCCAGTCAGCATTGGCTTCAAAGCACATTCTTGAAAGGATTTTCCCGGCGTCGGCAATTTTGGCGTCGGCCAGTACAATTTTGTGAGGGTACAGTGCCTTGAGATCGCGAACAGCACGAACGCCCTCGCCAACGCATAAAATGGTGCCTACCTCAATAATATCCACCTCTTCGGCAATTAAGCGGGTGGTCTCATAAGCATGTGACAGCGTCTGGTTATCCAGGGCCACCTGTAACATCGGTAAATCAGACATGTTTTTGCTCCTTATACAGACGCCGCCGTGGCGCTATCAATTAAATCCAGTACCTGTTGCGCCGTGCGACAGGCGCGTAAACGGTCAAAATTCGTTTCATCTTCAAACAGGTTGACGATTTGCATGATGCCGTCTTCCTGATGCGTACGTGCATCCACTGCCGCCAGAGTGATGAGAATGTCGACCGGATCGTTGTCTTCGTGATTAAAAGCCAGCGGTGTTTTTAGGGTCACCAGTGCAAAGCCATTTTTCTTCACCCCTTCTTCCGGGCGGCCATGAGGCATGGCAAGCCCCGGGGCAATCACGAAGTACGGTCCGAATCTTTCAACGCCATCCAGAATGGCCTGGTAGTAACGCGGTTCAACAACCTCAGCCTCTACCAGAAGATCCACGCCAAGCTTCACTGCCTCCTGCCACGTTCTGGCCTCTGCCTGTAAGCGAATCGAATTGTTCTCCGCCAGAGAGTCACGTAATTTCATAGTGAGTCCTTATTTCACATCCTGTGCAAAATGGGCGTTGATGACTTCCATCAGCTTCGGACCAAAATCAGCGGCAGAGAGCATATTGCGTACCCCAACCACGTACTTATTACCGGAGACCTCGATTTCGCTGGCAACATGGGTAGAGGCAATGATGATGTCCGCCCCGCTCAGCTCGCTTTTGTATTCCCCCACTGCGCAGCTGTTCACCGTATGGTCGACCTTTTGTTGCGTCAAAAACTGGTCAACTTTCATTTTCATGATCATGGAACTGCCTTGCCCACAACCACACACAGCCAGAATACGTACGGTCATAATCAAACTCCTTTTTAAACAGAGTGTTCTGTCAGTTGTTTTTCCGCGTCTTCCTCAGCACGCAGAGCGCGACCGGCGAAGAACATGTAAGCCAGGGCAATCAAAATCATCGCGGCCATAAACACGATCCCTACGGAGGCAAAGCCTTGCATCATCGGCGGTGCCAGGATGGACCAGTCAGCCATCCCCATCCACGCACTCATCCCCGTCAGTTTTACCGCCCACACACAGCCAAAGATTTCGATCATCCCCATCACCAGGCAAATCTTGATGGCAGCACGCCAGCCACCGAAGTGGTTGGCAAAGACGCCAATAGTGGCATTAGAGAAGAACATCGGGATGAAGCCAGGAATGATGAGAATGGAGGAACCGCAGGCAATCAGGATGCCGACCGCAATCAACTGGCCGATTGTCCCCCACATAAAGCCCCAGACCACCGCGTTCGGTGCGAAGCTATAAATCGCCGCGCAGTCAATCGCCAGCACAGCCCCCGGAATCAAGCGCTGAGAAATACCGTTGAAAGCTTCGGAAAGCTCAGCGACAAACATACGTACGCCCTGGACGATAATGAAAATCGCTACCGCAAACTGAAAGCCGGTTTGCAGGATATAAACCGTCCAGTGGGTTTTCCCCGCCATCGCCTGAACAGTATTGAGGCCAAAGGAAAGCAGAATCGCGCCGAAGAAAACCGTCATGACAATAGCGGTAGAGACAATGTTGTCATGGAAGATATTCAGCCAGCCCGGCAGTTTCAGATCTTCAACGCTCTCCTCTTTTTTCCCAAGATAAGGGGCGATTTTGTAAGCAATCCAGGAGGCGAACTGCTGTTGATGACCGATAGAAAAGCCACAGTTATCCGTCACTTCCTGCGTGGGTTTGTACATCATATTGGAGGTAATGCCCCAATAGAGTGAAACCAGCACGGCAGCACAGATAATGGTGGTCCACATGGAGTAACCGAGAATAAAGAAGAACACTGCAATCAGACCAGCCTGCTGGAACATGATGTGACCGGTTAGCATGATGGTGCGAATCCCGGTAATACGTCGCAGCAGTACGTAGCTAATATTAAGGGCCAATGCCAGCAATACGGCGTAACCCACCCAACTGTATGCATCGCCCATACGTTCGATGGTCGCCATCATTGACGCATAAGTGTCAGAAATCGCGCCGTTGATGCCGTACACTTCCGACATTTTGGCGACCACCGGTTTAAACGTACTGGTCAGAATCCCCGACCCCGCCTGCAGCAGCATAAAGCCGATGATCGTTTTGATCGTGCCTTTAACAATAACGCTGACACTTTTTCTCAACAGGATATAGCCAATACAGGTCACGATCCCCAGCAGTAACGGGGCATTGGTCATCACCTGATTAAAAAAGACAGTGAAGACGTTGTAGAGAATCTCCATAACTTGCTCCAGTAAGAAAGTGGCTGCATCTGCGCAATGCAGCACAAGGTGAAAACACTCTATCAATCATAAATAATCACAAAAAGATTGTTTTTGATTAATTGTGATGCATCACGCAATTTATTTCCCCATTCTCACTGTGCGTACATATCCAGTACCAGAACCTTTAAAATAGTTTATTTAATTCAATTAATTAATATAAATCACATAAAAATCAGCATGAAAAAACCGCCGTAAAAGCACAATTTTGTTGCGAGATAACACCTCCAACACTGTTGCCATCATGATGAAACTGTGAAAACATAAATCACAAGTTATCACATTATGATTTATTTTGATTTAAAGGTAAGGAGCGACACGATGAGTAAGATTGAAACCATTACCCGGGAATCATGGATTCTGAACACGTTTCCTGAATGGGGAAGCTGGCTTAATGAGGAAATTGAGCAGGAACATGTCGCTCCCGGCACCTTTGCTATGTGGTGGCTGGGGTGTACCGGTATCTGGCTGAAATCAGAAGGGCATACCAATGTGTGTGTCGATTTCTGGTGCGGTACGGGCAAGCAGAGTCATGGTAACCCGTTGATGAAAAAAGGCCATCAGATGCAGCGCATGGCCGGTGTCGAAAAATTGCAGCCGAACCTGCGCACAACGCCGTTTGTGTTGGACCCGTTCGCTATCCGTCAGGTCGATGCCATCCTCGCCACCCACGATCACAACGATCATATTGATGTCAACGTCGCTGCTGCCGTCATGAAGAACTGTGCCGATGATGTCCCCTTCATCGGCCCACAAACCTGTGTCGATTTATGGATTGGCTGGGGCGTACCGAAATCGCGCTGTATCGTCGTCAAACCGGGTGATATTGTTCGCGTGAAAGATATTGAAATTCATGCGCTTGATGCATTCGACCGCACCGCATTAATTACCCTCCCGGCAGAGCAAAAAGCAGCGGGCATACTGCCTGACGGCATGGATCAGCGAGCAGTGAACTATCTCTTTAAAACACCCGGCGGTACGCTGTACCACAGCGGCGACTCGCACTATTCCAACTACTATGCGAAGCATGGCAACGAGCATCAGATCGATGTGGCATTGGGCTCTTACGGCGAAAACCCGCGCGGCATTACCGACAAAATGACCAGCGCCGACATACTGCGTATGGCTGAAGCGCTGAATGCAAAAGTCGTGATCCCTTTCCACCACGATATCTGGTCAAATTTTCAGGCCGATCCACAAGAGATTCGTATTCTGTGGAATATGAAAAAAGATCGCTTACAGTATGGCTTTAAGCCTTATATCTGGCAGGTGGGCGGGAAATTTACCTGGCCTGTGGATAAAGACAATTTTGAATATCACTACCCCCGTGGTTTTGATGACTGCTTCTCTATCGAGCCCGACTTACCGTTTAAGTCTTTCCTCTAAAAACCGGAGCGGGTACCTGTGTGTACCCGCTTTTTATCATCAGTATCGTGCACTTATCTTTAGTAATTTCAGGCTATTTCAAATATCATCTTTTCACATCATTAATCATCGGAATAGCTCATGACGGAAGCGCAACGACATCAAATACTGCTGGATCAACTGGCGCAGACGGGCTTTATTACAGTTGAAGAAGTGATCGCCAGCCTGGGTGTTTCTCCTGCAACCGCACGCCGCGATATCAATAAACTGGATGAGAGTGGCAAACTTAAGAAAGTGCGTAACGGTGCCGAGGCCATCAGCCAGCAACGTCCACGCTGGTCGCCGATGAATATCCATGAAGCACTCCACCATGACGAAAAAGTGCGTATCGCCAGGGCTGCATCGCAACTGGTTAGCGCCGGTGAAAGCGTGGTGATCAACTGTGGATCAACCGCCTTCCTGTTGGGGCGCGAAATCTGCGGTAAACCGGTACAAATCATCACTAACTATCTACCGCTCGCCAATTACCTTATCGAACAAGAACACGAAAGCGTGGTCATTATGGGCGGGCAGTACAATAAGACGCAGTCCATTACTCTGAGCCCGCAAAGCAGTGAAAATAGCCTCTATGCTGGTCACTGGATGTTTACCAGTGGCAAAGGGCTGACGGCAGAAGGTCTCTATAAAACCGACATGCTGACGGCCATGGCCGAACAGAAAATGCTGAACATGGTGGGAAAACTGGTCGTTCTGGTGGATAGCAGCAAAGTCGGTGAGCGTGCGGGTATGTTGTTCAGCAACGCCGATCAAATTGATTTGGTGATTACCGGCAAACAGGCCAACCCCGAAACCCTCAAAAAACTTGAGGATCAGGGGGTTAAAGTGATGCGCGTGTAGGTAGATGTGTCATTACAGATGTTCAGTGAAGAAGCGGACGGTGGCCGTCAGGGCGGTAGGTGTTATGCGATGTTTTACGCCGGCTTCCCACAGGCAGGTTAGCTGCCCGTCCAGGTGAGCAGACGTCAGTGCCTGTTGCAGGCGTAATGTTTCCGTTGCGGGTACCACATCATCCTCCTCTCCATGCCAGAGAAAAAGCGGACGGCTGGCAAGCTGTGCTAATTGCCCGCTGACATCCCATTTTGCTAACGGCGCGACAATCTCACCGAAGGCCGCCTGCTGTTCCGGCGTGGTCACCTCCAGCGGCGGAAAAAGTGTACTCGCCAGGGTGGAAAAATAGCCGGACCCCATCAGGCAGGCAACGCTCCTGACCTCCGGGAACTGCGTCATAATACCGAGCGCCGTCATGCCACCCATGGATGCACCTCCCACACCGAGCCGGTGATTGTCAATCAAGCCCTGCTGATACAGCGCCGCTTTCAGTGCCGCAAACTCCGCAAAATTTCCCTGCAAGATTTGCCAGAAACGCTGTAGCCGCCGACTTTCATCGCCGTCAAACCGGGCGCCATGTTCCGGAGCATCAGGCATGACGACCCGGAACCCGGCCTGAGCCAGCGCCACGGCAAAATAGCTATATACCAGTTTGGACGAGGTAAATCCGTGGTAAAAAACAATACAGGGTAATGGCTGTTCCCCCATGCCCGCAGGAAACGCGTGCAAGGTTTCAATCCCGGCAAAATGCCGTACGTCGAGTTCAATCATTGGCCTCTCCTTGATCTATAGTGCTGGTATGCCATCACATCTGCGAAGCTGCAAGTCTGCGTTTGCCTATTCAGTGTTACCCTTTAGATAAAGATGCTGCGCCGATCGCATTTTCATTCGAAACTTATGTTGGCAATAGCAAAATTGGGAACATTCCCCTCTTGCGTATTTATTATGGAACTACACTATGGCTATCAGGAGACATGAAAACATGACGCGCTGGTTTCTCGCACTTGTTGTGGCGCTGTTTTTGAGTGGATGTAGTGTGCTGGAAGGTAAACCACAGCCCGCTCCGCCCGTCAGCGATCATCCGCAGGAGATAAGTCATAATCAGACGCAAAACCTGCAGGAAATGGGAGCATTTAGCGTATCCGTGCTGGGTTCGCCTATGGACGTTGAAGATGAAATAAAAGCCAGAGCGACCGCTGAAAAAGCAGATTACTACGTCATCATAATGATGGATGACACGGTAATTCCAGGTCGCTGGTACGCACGGGCGATGTTGTATCGTCATTAAGCGTCTGGGTTTAAGGAAGATTTACACTGCTTTGCGTCCTTTTATGTTTGCCTGTGCACAATGGAATGTATGGAATTTTCGCGCGAAGGAGTGCCCTGGAAAAAGTCGGGGTAACGTGGAATGGAGCTGATATGAAACGATCTCTTGCCTTAAACTCACTGTTGCTTTCTACAGGTTTAGCCAGCATAACAGCGCAGCCAGCAGAGTTCGCGAGCGCTGACTGCGTCACCGGGCTCAATGAAATTGGCCTGATTTCTGTCAACAATGTTTCCGGAAGTCCACAAGATGTGGAGCGAGTCATCGCGTTAAAAGCCGACGAACAAGGCGCATCCTGGTATCGCATTATTCAGATGCAGGAAGAACAACGGGCAGATAACTGGCGAGTTCAGGCCATACTTTATGCCTGACAGGTCCCCCTCCGAAAAGCCACTTTTAAAAAGTGGCTTTTTTGTTTATGTCATTTTTAACAATGATTTACCATAGAGATACAATTTTGCAATATTTTGTTACACTGACACATTAAATGTTATCGAATTATTGCCGTTGAAGGTGCTGACACTCTTTTCAGCGGATATTTTATGAGCACCTTTTTTAGTCGCATTGGACTCGGCACTAAACTTTCTCTTTTGACGGGTACAAGCGTAGCCGTGCTTTTCCTGGTTTTTACCTTTCTGTTAAGCAATAAAGCCAGTCAACAACTGGAAACGCTGGCGGTGGAAGATCTCCATAATCAGTCCACGGGCGTCCAGGATATGGTAGAAATGTTTAACAGTAGCCTGAGCGAAGAGGTTGAAAGCTATACCCGCCTGTTCAATAGTTTTTTGCCTCAGCCTGTTACCCTGGATCAGTCGCAGCGCCGTGACATTAACGGTATCAGCGTTCCCTTGCTGAAAGGGGGCGACAGCGATCTTCATGAAAACAACACCCTTGTTGATGACTTTCTTACCCGCACAGGGGCTATCGCCACACTGTTTGTGCGCAGCGGCGATGACTTTGTGCGCGTTGCCACCTCATTACGTAAAGAGAATGGCGATCGTGCAATAGGCACAAAACTGGACAAAGCCAGCCCGGCTTTTGCACCGGCATTGAAAGGCGAAACGTACCGTGGGCTGGCCTTATTATTCGGTAAGCGCTACATCACGCAATACCAGCCGGTAAAAGACAGTAGCGGCAACACAATAGCCATTTTATTTGTCGGCGTGGACATCACCCACTCATGGGAGATCATGCGTAGTAAGATCCTCGGGCGCCAGCTTGGTGATAGCGGTCATTTCTACGTACTGGATCGTAATAATGGCAAGAACTACGGTAACTATCTGTTCCACCCCAGCGAGGAGGGTAAACGTCCACAGTGGGATGAACGCGATCTGAATACCGTTTTGCAAGAGACTGCCGGTACGCTGGAACAGCAGCGCCCCGATGGTCATCGACAAATGCTCTCCTGGATAACCGTGCCCGGCTGGAACTGGACGGTGGTGGGCGAAGTCGATAAAGCGGTATTACTTAATGATGTCAATACGTTACGCAACCAGTTCCTGATTGCCGGGCTGGCGCTCTCTCTGCTGTTTGCCGCACTGTTTGTGGTGATTGTTCGCCGCTGGTTGACCCGCCCCCTGCGTGATGCCATTGGCCTGGCCAGCCGTTACGCGTCGGGCGACCTGCGGGACAGTCTGGATATCAAACGTCAGGACGAAGTGGGGCAACTCATTGAGGCCATCAACGGGATCGGCAATGGTTTGCATACCATTGTTTTACAAGTCCGTGAATCTGCCGGCGATATTCACCACGGTACCAATGCGCTTGCCGCCGACAGCAGTGAAATCAGCGAGCAAATTAACAAGCAGGCCAGCAGCGTCGAGGAGACATCAGCCAGCATGGAGCAACTTGCCGCGACGCTCCAGCAGAATGCCGCCAGTATGGAAGAGATGCAGTCGCTGGTGAATGAAACCGCCGTGGAAGTACAAAAGGGTGGGATCACCGTCGAAGAAGCGGTGGCGACCATGGACGCGATTCGTACTGCCTCCCAGCGGATTGCCGACATCACTCATGTGATTGAATCAATAGCCTTTCAGACCAATATCCTGGCGCTTAACGCCGCGGTTGAAGCCGCTCGCGCCGGGGAACATGGTAAAGGATTTGCCGTCGTAGCCCAGGAAGTACGGGCGCTGGCAGCGCGCAGCGCCAATGCGGTAAAAGAGATCGATGAGCTGACCAGCGATACACTCAAAAAAGTCCGTGAGGGCCATACCTTATCCAACGATACCCGACAGGCGATGGAGTCTATTACTGCGCATATGAACCACATTAACCAGTTGGTTAATGAGATTAACAACGCCTCTCATGAGCAGTCGGCTGGCATTAATCAGGTCAATATCGCCATGGCGCATATTGGCGAAGCCACGCATATTAACGCAGAACGGGTTACGCGCAGTGAGCAAACCGCTGGCACACTGCGCGAAAAAGGAGCGCATTTGACGGAGGTGGTCCGCCTGTTTAGCCTGAAAACGGACTAACCGACACCGCCCGTGGCACGCAGCAGCAGGTCATTTTGTACCTGCTCCGTCAGAACCGACGCGCCGCGTATATCCAGCATCATCCGGCACCAAGCTTGCGCTATCGACGGGGAAGCGAACTGCAACATTTGTGCCCCCGTCGCTAACAGATACAGCTGTTGGGTAATTTCCCGCCCTTGCGCTTCCAGAGGCTTGCGCAACTGTTGCTGTAACTGGCGCCATGCGCGATCAAAATGCCTGTCCTGGCCTTTGACTGCGCCAAACACATCGTGCAACAACTCATTGATCCCCTGCTGTTTGGCCAGTACGCGTAACACATCAAGGCACATAATATTGCCCGAGCCCTCCCAGATACTGTTTACCGGCATTTCCCGGTATAGCCGGGGAAGTTCGCTCTCTTCGCAATAGCCAATACCGCCCAGGACCTCCATGGCTTCGGCAACAAATGGCATACCCGCTTTGCAGACCGCAAATTTCGCAACGGGAGTAAACAACCGTGCCCAAAGCGTCTCTTCCGGCGTAGCGCGACCATCCCACGCTCGGGCAAGGCGAAATAAAAACGCGGTTTGCCCTTCCAGTTGCAGCGCCATCCGACTAAGGACTTCCCGCATCATGGGCTGGTCGACGAGGTTTTTCCCGAATGCCTGCCGTTGATGGGCATGATACAGCGCCACGGAAAATGCCCGGCGCATCAGACCGTGGCTCCCCAGCGCACAGTCAAAGCGGGTCAGGCCGCCCATTTTGAGGATTTGACGCACGCCATCACCCTCTTCCCCGACCAGCCAGCCGCTGGCCTCGCAGAACTCGGCTTCGCTGCTGGCATTTGAGCGGTTGCCCAGCTTGTCTTTCAGGCGTTCGAGTCGCACTCCATTGCGCTGACCGTCGGGTAAAAAACGCGGTACGAAAAAGCAGGAGAGTCCGCCTTCTGCCTGCGCCAGCACCAGATGCGCATCGCTCTGCGGTACTGAGAAAAACCATTTGTGCCCCACCAGCCGATAGCTGTCGCCGCTGCGTTGCGCTCGCGTGGTATTACTGAGCACATCCGAACCGCCCTGTTTTTCCGTCATCCCCATACCCATCAGCAGGCCACGCTTTTGGTTGCCTGGCGCGAGATGGGGGTCATAACGGTCGCTTAGCAGTGGTTTTAGCCAGTCTTTAAAAGGGGCAGGAAGCGAATGCTGCAATAGTGGCGTGGCGGCAAAGGTCATCGTGACAGGGCATAACGAACCGGCTTCCACCTGCGCATGGAGCATAAACCGGGCGGCGCGGGCAACAAACGAGCCGCTACGCGCATCCTCTTCCCACGCCAGGTTGTGAACGCGGTTGGCGCACAGGCCTTGCATCAGCAAGTGCCAGGCGGGGTGAAACCGCACATCATCAAGTCGTGCCCCCGTCGGGTCGTAACGCAGCAGTTCCGGCGGATTAGCATTAGCCAGCCTGCCGAGCTCCAGCGATTCCGCTGTACCCAATTGCTGACCAATACTGGCCAGTAAATCCGTATCCCAGGCCGCCCCTTCACGGATAACAGCGTCATACAGGGCTCGATCAGAAAGGAAAAGATTACTGTTATTCAGGGGGATGGGTTGATTGAAAACGGTATGCGTTTGCCAGTGCATCTGTTTGCCCTCCATCAATGGCATCGGCAGTAAGTATGGGCAGATGGGGGGCGTTCCGCCCGCGATAGCGGTCACAAAACGGCGCGTATGGGCACTTTCTGTTTGCGTTACCCACACTTAGCGGCGAGGCTTAATGTTATGAAACCAGGAACGGTGACGCCCATGACGACAACGTATGCACAAAAAAGAGCGCTGATTGCAGGCTCTATCGGCAATTTTATCGAATGGTACGAGTTTGCCGTCTATGGCTTTCTTGCCACGGTGATTGCGAAGAACTTTTTTACCCTCACAGGTGAATCGGCTATCACCAGTCTGATCCTGACCTATGCCGCATTTGCTGTGGCCTTCTTCTTCCGGCCATTGGGAGCGGTGGTATTTGGCCGCATGGGTGACCGGATAGGCCGTAAGCCGACGCTGATTATTGTCCTCGTATTGATGACGCTGGCGACCGCGGCGATTGGCCTGGTGCCAGTTTATGCCAGCATTGGCGTTGCCGCGCCGCTGCTCATTACATTGTTACGGATCTTGCAGGGACTGTTTGCCGGTGGGGAATACGGCGGGGCTGTCTCGCTGATGACCGAATTTGCGCCAAAAGGTAAGCGCGGGCTGTACGGTGCGTGGCAATCATTGACCGTCGCCCTCGGGCTTCTGGCGGGAGCCGGGGTCGTCGCGTTGTTGTCAGCATTACTGAGTACGGAAGCGCTGCACGACTGGGGCTGGCGCATCCCCTTTTTCATCGCCATTCCACTGGGAGGCGTTGCGCTCTGGCTTCGCGTTAACATGGAAGAGACCCCCAGTTTCGTACGCCAGCAAACGCAGTCGACTCCACCTCAGGCGGCCAGTTTCGCCAGTACGTTAAAAGCCATTATTACCGGCATTGGCCGCCTGATGGTCTGGTCAGCGGCAGGCTATACCTATCTGGTCATTATGCCAACCTACCTTCAGTCGGCGTTGCACACGGGTTTTAATCAGGCGCTATTGATTGCGGTGATTTCAAACGCCGGATTCGCCCTGACGATTATCCCGTCCGGCATGCTGAGCGATCGGATTGGGCGACGCGCGGTGATGGTCACCGCCGCAGTAATGCTACTAATTCTGGCGTTGCCACTGCTGAAAATTTTACAGGCGGAATCCAGCAGCTTATTGGTGAAAGCATGCGTCGTATTTATCGCGGGTGGACTGGTAGGTATGCTGGCAGGGCCCGGGCCTGCGATGCTGGCGGAAATGTTCCCAACACGGGTGCGTTATACCGGGCTGGGGCTGGCGTATTCGCTGTCGAATGCGATTTTTTCAGGCTGTGCGGGACTGATTATTACCGGGCTGATTAAGCAAACGGGGAATCTCGATATTCCGGCATATTACGTGATGGCAACGGCGGTGGTCAGTGTAATTGCGCTGATGACGCTCAGGAAGGATGACCATCAGCGCACGTTAGACGACCAGACCACACCGGAGAGCCGATGAGCTATCCGGCAATATAGTGCGGAATAAAACGCGAGGTGTCTTTGGTGATAAGCGAAATATCCTCGCGGATCCCCATGCCTACGGCTTCATCATCGACCACCCAGCTCCCAATCAGCGTATAGCTGTCGCCAAAACGCGGGAGTGGCTGGAAAGCCTGATAAATCATCGGCTCGTCCGCATAATCTCCATCTTCATGGACAATCACATTCTTATGTCTGTCAAAAATCGTCACGTTCCCCCCCTCACGGGAAAACAGTGGCTTACGCACGCAACCTGCGAAACCCGGCGCAATCACCGGTGTTTCACCGTCAAACCAGGCGGGCAGCAGGTTAGGATGATCCGGAAAAAAACGCCACAACAATGGCAAAAGACCCTTATTACTCAGAATGCTTTTCCACAACGGCTCAATCCATTGTTCATGACGCTTACGTAGCATAGGGCCGTTTTCGTCACGCATCATCCACTCAAGCGGGTATAGTTTAAATGCCTGGCGAATAACGTTATCGTCGAGGTCTGTCAGTACGCCGCCAACACCTAATCCCAGATCTTCAATATAAATAAAGCGTGTATCTAATCCTGCCTGACGAGCACAATCTTCAAGGTAAAACACCGTACCGCGATCTTCTTCCGTGCCTTTGCAGCAACAAAAATAGAGAGGCTCTTCGCGCCGCAATGCATTAAAACGAGCGATCAATTTGTCCTGAATAGCGTTAAACTGATCGGCATCACGCGGGATAACACCGCTACGTCGAGACTCTTCCATCCAGATCCACTGAAAATAAGCCGACTCGTACAGCGAGGTTGGCGTATCCGCGTTATATTCCAGCAGCTTGACGGGATCTTTACCACACCAGACAAAATCCATCCGGCCATACAACGAGGGATCGTTGTTACGCCAGCTTTCAGCAATAGCATCCCAGTACAACGACGGAATAGCCAGTTGTTCCAGTAATGCATCATCTTTTATCGCCCGATCCACAACCTCCAGACACATCTGGTGTAGCTCGGCCGTTGGCTTTTCGATCTGATCTTCAATTTGCCGTAGGGTAAAACGATAAGCACGGCTTTCGTCCCAGTAAATTTCATCATCAATGATATGAAAATCGAAACCGTGGTCGTGGGCGATCTTATCCAGTTCCGGACGAACAGGTACATCATGTCGCAACATGGTTATCCTCCCCAACTTCCACGTAGACCTGAAGAGCGCCCATAGCCACCGCGTGCAACAGTGGTCGCTTTTCGGACTGTTATGCCATAGCGGTTGTCAGCGGATTTTTTACTGTCAGAACGCCAGGCATAATCGCCTGATGCGGTATTCCAGACTGCACGCGAGCTATAGCCGCCTCCCCCACCGACACTGCTGGTGTTGGTGCTGGTGTTAGTATCCTTGTCATCACGGTTTTCACGTACCACCTGGCTTAGCAGAAAGCCTGCCAGTACGGGTGTCCAACTCTGCCCCACGTTGTTGTAATAACACTGCCCATATTGTCGGGAGCAATCCTCCTGCGACATATTTTTTGGCAGTTCATTTTCAAACGTTGTTTTGGCACTGTTCCAGGCATCGGTGCATAACTGAGCGCTGTTACCTTTTTTAATGCAGTCTTGCGGCGAGGAATAAAATACGCCGTCACCCTCGTTGTCTGCGTTACCATCCTCACAACCTTTGAGCACGAAGAAGGCGGCACCACCCATAATCGCCAGCGTCAGGTAGCTGGCACTTTTTCGTTCTCTCGTCTGTGAGTCGATCGTTTCGCCATTACCATAATTTTTAAACCGAACCTGTGCTGGCGAATTATCGTTACTCTTTGATTTTATTTTTCTGCCCATGATCATTCATTACCATGTCATGCAGGCAGCGTTGAAAATACCACCTGCCAGCGCTGCGCCACCCATAAAAAAACCTACTGCGACGTTATTATCGACAATATAATCACTAAACCTTGGCATATATAACCGCACACCAGCATATATTAAGAGCTGGACAATCAGTGCAATAACACCCCAAATTAAATAATCTGGAATACTGACTGAATTAATCGCTGCGCTAGATAAAGGGACCACATAGCCGAGTAGCGAACCGGATAATGAGAGCGAAGCTGCAATATTATTATTTTTAATCAAACCCCATTCATCATGTTGGGTTATGCGCGAGTATATAAACAAAAAACAGATTGCCATTGCTGTACCGATAAAGAAATACGAGCAAAAAGCCAACAAAGCATCAACGGTATGCATTCTTTTTCCTTAGCAAACTAATCTACGCAATAAAAACGCGTTGAATTTCTCAGGTTGTCGAGTTAACTTAACCGGAAAAATATATGTTTCAATCATTATTTGGCAGGATACCAGCAGTATATTTAATTGCAATTCACCGTAATTCCTCATTACGAGGATAAAAAAATCACGGTTATTTTTTAGAACGATATTTAAAGTTGAGTATTTTAATAATACGTTGTAAAACGACATCTTTGACCATGACATATTTTAACATCCTGTCTGAATTGAACCATGTCATAACAGTATTAAAATAACACGCAAAGATAACATTAACAGCCATCTGATTTAAAAAACCACCCATTCGGGTGGTTTTTCCAACACCATTTAGCTGCGCTGACGTACCGCTTCGAACAGACAAATACCAGTGGCGACCGACACGTTCAGCGACGACACGCTACCCGCCATCGGAATGCTGATCAGTTCATCGCAGTGCTCACGGGTCAGACGACGCATGCCTTCGCCTTCGGCGCCCATCACCAGCGCCATTGGGCCGGTCATTTTGCTCTGGAACAGGGTATGATCTGCTTCACCGGCGGTGCCGACAATCCAGATGTTCTCTTCCTGTAGCAGACGCATGGTGCGCGCCAGGTTGGTCACACGGATCAGCGGGACGTTCTCCGCCGCACCGCAGGCCACTTTTTTAGCGGTCGCATTCAGTTGAGCCGATTTATCTTTCGGCACGATCACCGCATGGACACCAGCAGCATCGGCGCTACGCAGGCAGGCGCCGAGGTTATGGGGATCGGTGACGCCATCGAGGATCAGGAAGAAGGGCTGTTCGAGGCTGGCGATCAGGTCCGGCAGATCGTTTTCCTGATACTGGCGACCCGGCTTCACACGGGCAATAATGCCCTGATGCACCGCGCCTTCGCTTTTTTCATCCAGATATTGACGGTTAGCGACCTGAATCACGACACCCTGCGCTTCCAGCGCGTGGATCAGGGGCAGCAGACGTTTGTCTTCGCGCCCCTTAAGAATAAACACTTCCTGAAAACGCTCTGGCGCGCGTTCCAGCAGGGCCTGCACCGCATGGATGCCGTAAATCATTTCACTCATTAAGGGTACTCATTTGAGGCGATATCGCCGGGTTGAAAAGGTTCAGATAATCACATCGCCCATTATAACCGACAGACGCCCCAGATCGAATCAACTAAGATGGCGTTTCGCCTCCTGGCGCACGCGATGAAGGACGTGTTGCTTGATTTCGCCGTACTGCGGGTGCTCCGCCAGCGTTTCGATGTCGCGTTCGCGACTAAAGGGCAGGATAATCTCTTCGACGATCTTTCCCGGTTTCGCCGACATCACCAGGATGCGATCGGCCAGAAACAGCGCCTCTTCCACATCGTGGGTCACAAACAGCAGCGTGGTCTGCGTCGTCAGCCAGGCCTCGCGCAGCAGCTCCTGCATCATCAGGCGGGTTTGTGCATCCAGCGCGCCGAAGGGTTCATCCAGCAGCAGCACTTCCGGCCCCGGCAGCCAGGCACGGGCCAGCGCCACACGCTGTTTCATGCCACCGGAAAGTTGCCAGGGCGCATGCTGTTCAAAACCTTTCAGACCAACGCGATTGAGCCAATCCAGCGCCCGCGCGTTGACCTCTTCTTTTTGATAGCGGCCCAGGCGCGGGCCAAAGGTGACGTTCTCCAGTACCGACAACCACGGGAACAGATTCGGTTGCTGGAAGATCATGCCGCGCTCCGGACCCGGCTGCTGCACGAGTTTGCCGCTCGCCAGTACGCGTCCGCTGTCCGGTTTGGTAAACCCGGCGACCAGATTAAGGATGGTGGATTTGCCGCAGCCCGATGGCCCCAGCAGCACCACAAATTCCCCTTTGTCGAGGGTGAGATTGATCTCCTCCAGCACCGTAAACGGCTGCGGTTTGGCGGCAAAGGAGAGGGAGACGTTTTCAAGCGCAATGGCACTCATTATTCTTTCCCCGCCCACGGGACAAACAGGCGTTGCAGTCCCAACAGGATCAAATCCAGTAAATAACCCGTCCCGCCCAGCAGCAGAATGCCGAGCATGACGATATCAGTACGTAAGTAAGAGCTGGCGTTAATCACCATCCAGCCGAGGCCGGAGCTGGCAGCCACCATTTCGGCGGCAATCAGCGACGTCCAGCCAATGCCGATGGAGAGCCTGACGGTGGTAAAGAGATCCGGTAGCGCGTCAGGGAGCACTACGCGCAGGAAAATCTGCCCTTTGTTCGCCCCCAGCGTCTGGGCGACGCGAATCCGTGCCCGCCCGATGCGCTCTACCGCCGCCGACGCCCCCACCACGACGCTCAGGAAGGTGGCGATAAAAATCAGGAAAAATTTCGAGGCCTCACCAATCCCCAGCCAGACCACCGCCAGCGGGATCAGTGCGATTTTTGGCAGCGGACGCAGAAACTGCACAAACGGGTTAAGCACCGCGGACAAACCCGGCGAAAGCCCCATCAACAGCCCGAGCGGGATGCCCAGCACAATGGCGACGGCAAAAGCGCTCAGGGCGCGGGCCAGGCTCACCGCTACGTGCTGCCAGAGCGGCACCTGGCGGTAGCCGTCTGCCAGCAGTTCTTCTGCCGTGAGGCCAATATCGGTGAGCGAAGGCAACAGCAGCGGGTCCACCCATTGCCGGGTGGCCGCCAACTGCCAGAGTGCAAAAAAGATCGCCACCGACAGCACGCTGATGGCGATATGCTGACTTACTCTCATTTTGCCGCCGCGTCGCGGATGTAATGGGAATTAATCGCGGCATCCCAGTTTTGCGGGATATCCTGCTTACGAATTTCACCAATGCCAGCAAGGAAACTGGACGTTTTGGTCAGCGCTTTGCCAATGCCGCTGTGGGTGGTGTCGGTGCCATTACCCAGCCAGGCCGCGGTGCCCTGCTCAGCAAGCGTTGGGTATTCCAGCCCGCCCAGGGTATTGGCGGCGGTGGTGATCGGAGCACCGACTTCTTTCGCCACAATGGCGGCTGCGCTTTCCGGGTCTTTCTTAAATTCATCGACTTTCTGCTGGTGCACGCGCAGGAAGGCGGTTACCGCTTCCGGGTACTGCTCGGCAAAGGCCTTACGTACCACGTAGTTGTTGTAAATCAGGTAGCCATCTTTTTGCAGGTCTTTGGTGGCGAAAACCTGATGACCGCCGGAAGATTCCAGCTCCTGAGCAAACGGTGCCCAGACGTAACCTGCATCAATGTCGCCGCGTTTCCACGCTGCCACCATCTCTGCCGGGCGTAAAGGCAGCAAAGTAATTTTGCTGCGATCGAGTTTATTGACGCTGATTGCCGCTTCCAGCGCATAGGCTGCGGTGGAGTTAGGCGGGTAAGCCACGCGTTTGCCTTCAATATCTTTAATATTGTTGATGCCCTCTTTACCAATTAAACGTTCATAACTGGCAATCACACCGGAGACACCAATAATCTCTACAGGCAATTTACGGACAATACCTGCCGTTGCCGGACTGGAGCCGAAATTGGCAATATCAATCGCATTGCTGGCGAAATAATTAAGCGCATCCGCACCGGAGGCGAATTGCACCCATTTCACCGGGCTGTGTAATGCCTTATCTAAAGAGCCATCGGCTTTTGCCAGCATTAATACCTGCGAGCCGCCGCTATAGGCGACGCGAACTTCAGAAGGCGTAGCGGCCATACTGATATTGGCCCACAGGCTGCCTGCTGCGAGTAATACGCCGATCGTTTTTTTCATTTCTTTTTCCTTGAGGTCAATGCATATCATTTCTCCTGCAAAACAGGAGAAAATAGTCAATTAAAGCGCTTTATTTATGCCAGTTGCGTAAGACGATGGTCCTGCCAGAGGCGGGAACATCGTTCAGCCAGCGATTGTGCGGGGTCATGAGTGAGCGACAGGAACGGCGCATCGACAGCACGCAGCGCCACCGGGACTTCCGTGCAGGCCAGCACCAGTTGCTGCGCGCCGCGCGCCATCAGCGCCTGCGCCTGCAATGCGAGCAGTTCTCCCCCCTCAGCCAGTTTGCCGCGCTTCACGGCATAGCAGCCGGGCACAAACCACTCCGCCAGTTCGTCTTCGGTGGGCGTAATGGATTCAATCCCCTGAGCCGCAAGACGTTGCTGATACCAGCCGGCATCCAGCGTCCCTTTGGTGGCAATAATGCCGACACGTTCAGGTTTTTTAGCCGACGTTAACAGTGCGTCCAGGGTAGCATCCACGATGTGCAGAATGGGCGCATCGCTGGCGGCGCTCAGTTGCGAGTACCAGTGGTGCGCGGTGTTGCAGGGGATAGCGATATGGCTCGCCCCTGCCTGATTCAATTTTTCAATACCTTCAAGAAGCTGAGGTAACGGCGACGGGCCAACCCCGGCCAGCGCCTTTTGCCGGTCAGCAATTTGCGGCACATTCCACACTACCGACGGCAAATGGTGTTGATCGCTCTGCGCCGGCGTGGCGTCGAGCAATTTGTGCTGAAAGTCGAGCGTGGCGAGCGGCCCCATGCCGCCCAGCACGCCGAGTAAAAAGGGTTTAGCCATGGCGGGCATGCGCCTCCAGCACCTGGCGATAGCCAAACAGGCCAACCGAGCCACCGGTATGGATAAACACCACGTTCTCATCCTTATGGAAATGCCCTTTCCGAATCAGGTCGATAAGCCCGGCAGCCCCCTTCCCGGAATAGACCGGGTCGAGCAGAATGCCTTCGTGGCGGGCAAACAGGGTCAGGGCTTCCAGCATACTCTCGGTCGGCAGTCCGTAGCCGTCCCCCACGTAATCGCTGTTCGCCACCACCGCCTCGCGCGGCAACTCACCAGGCACCCCCAGCAACGCCAGCGTGCGTGAAGCCAGATTCCAGACATTCTCTTCCTGCTTCGCCTTCGGCGCGCGAACGCTAATCCCCAGAACCGGCACCTGGCTATTGGTGGCAGTAAACCCGGCAACCAGCCCGGCTTGTGTACCCGTGCTGCCTGTGGCGTGCACAACGTGATCGATACGCAAGCGTAACTGAGAAGACTGGTAAAGAAGCTCTTCGGCGCAGGCGACGTAGCCCAGTGCGCCAATGGGGTTTGAACCACCACCGGGAATGATGTAGGGATTATGCCCTTGCTCACGCAGCGTCGCGGCATACTCTTCCATTGCCTGTTGCATATCCGTGCCGCCCGGCAGATGGGCAACGATTTCGCCGCCCAGCAAATCATCCAGCAGAATGTTGCCGGAACGTTGATAGTCTTCGCCAAAGTCAGTGACGCGTTTTTCCAGCAGCACTTTGGCAGCAAGACCAAGTTTTGCCGCCCCGGCGATGGTCTGGCGTACGTGGTTCGATTGCGTTGCCCCCTGGGTAATCACGATATCGGCGTTTTTCGCCAGCGCATCGGCCAGCAGGAATTCCAGCTTACGGGTCTTATTTCCGCCACTGGCAAGCCCTGTTGCATCATCGCGTTTGATCCATATTTTCGGACCACCCAATAAGGCAGAAAGATTATTCAGAGGCTCCAGAGGGGTGGGAAAATGACCGAGTGAAAGTCGGGGAAAGCGCGCCAGATGCATAACGACTCCTTGCTAAATAAGCGAATAACGGATGGGAGTCACTATACACATCTGATTCTGAGCGCTAATCACCAATAATAAATATCGATTTTCACAATTTAGCTAAGTCAGAGAAATAACCTTCCGGATGGCGATTTCTATTACCCGAGAGAATATATTACGTTAAAAAAGAATAACCCCTCTGCATTGAGAGGGGTTATTAGACGGTATTTCAGGACGGCTTATTCAGCTACTTTCTTTTTAGCGGCGCGTTTCGCTTTGGTCGCTGCGGCGATTTTTTGCGTCTTCGCGGACGGCTTTTTGGCGCTTTTTTCTTTCTTCGGTTTCGCTGAGCCTTTGGCTTTCCGAAATGCGCTGTCGGGTTCGAAATTGACTTTCTTACCGGTCTGACGACGTTTACCCGACGGTTTCGCACCGTTGCCTTTGTTCGCCTTTTCGCGTGCGGTTTTACCGACATTGCGCGGACCACGTTCACTGGAGATCAGCGAGAAGTCGATTTTGCGCTCGTCCATATTGACCGCTTCCACACGAACCTGCACTTTGTCGCCCAGACGGTAGGTCTGGCCGCCCGATTCACCAATCAAACGCTGACCAACCTGATCGAAGCGATAGTAGTCGTTATCCAGCGTGGAGACGTGCACCAGGCCATCAATAAACAGGTCATCCAGACGGACAAAGAAACCAAAACCGGTAACACTGGCGATGACGCCGGAAAAGGTGTTACCCACCTGGTCCTGCATAAAGTCGCATTTCAGCCAGTCAGAGACTTCGCGGGTTGCTTCATCCGCGCGACGTTCGGTCATTGAACAGTGCTGGCCCAGCTGCAGCATCTCTTCCATAGAGTAATGCCAGCCGCCGGTTTCGGTGCTGTTGCCGGTATGGCCTTCATCTTTCGCCAGCAGATATTTGATGGCTCGGTGCAGCGACAGGTCAGGATAACGGCGGATCGGCGAGGTAAAGTGCGCGTAGGATTGCAGCGCCAGGCCGAAGTGACCGCGATTTTCCGGATCGTAGACCGCCTGCTTCATGGATCGCAGCAGCATAGTTTGAAGCATCTCATGATCGGGACGATCGGCGATGGACTCCAGCAGTTCAGCATAATCGCGCGGCTCGGGTTTGTTACCGCCCGGTAGCTCCAGGCCCAACTCCGCCAGGACGGTACGGAAAGAAGTGATCGCTTCAGTCGTTGGCTTGTCGTGGATACGGAACAGCGCGGGCTCATCCTCTTTCTCAACGAAACGCGCTGCTGAGATATTCGCGAGGATCATGCACTCTTCAATCAATTTATGGGCATCATTACGCTGAGTTTGCTCAATGCGCTCAATACGACGCTCGGCGTTGAAGATAAACTTCGCCTCTTCGCTCTCAAAAGAGATACCGCCACGTTCGGCACGGGAGGCATCAAGAACTTTATAGAGGTTGTGCAGCTCTTCGATGTGCTTAACCAGCGGCGCATACTGCTCGCGCAGATCCTGATCGCCCTGCAGTATATGCCAGACCTTGTTATAGGTCAGACGGGCATGGGAGCTCATTACCGCTTCGTAGAAGGTGTAGCTTGTCAGACGACCCCTTGCCGAGATGGTCATTTCACAAACCATACACAGACGGTCAACCTGCGGGTTAAGTGAGCAGAGACCATTGGAGAGCACTTCCGGCAGCATCGGTACGACCTGAGAAGGGAAATAGACCGATGTACCGCGACTACGCGCCTCGTCGTCGAGCGGTGTGCCAGGACGGACGTAATAGCTGACATCGGCAATAGCAACCCACAGGCGCCAGCCGCCGCCGCGTTTTTTCTCACAATAAACGGCGTCGTCGAAGTCGCGGGCATCTTCACCATCGATGGTGACCAGTGGCAAGGAACGCAGGTCTATGCGGCCCACTTTGGCCTCTTCCGGCACCTGCTCTTTCAGCCCTGAAACCTGTTTTTCAACCGCAGGCGGCCAGACATACGGGATTTCATGAGTTCGCAGCGCCATATCAACAGCCATGCCGGTACCCATGTTATCGCCTAGCACTTCAACGATTTTACCGATGGCTTTAGTGCGACGGGTCGGGCGTTGGGTGAGTTCAACCACCACCACAAACCCCATGCGTGCGCCCATGATCTCTTCTGGCGGGATCAGGATGTCGAAGCTCAGACGGCTGTCATCTGGCACCACAAAGCCGACGCCCGCATCGGTAAAGTAGCGGCCGACAATCTGGCTGGTTTTTGGCACCAGAATACGCACAACGCGCGCTTCACGACGGCCTTTACGGTCAGCACCCAGCGGCTGAGCCAGAATCTGATCGCCGTGGATACACATTTTCATCTGTTCGCTGGAGAGGTACAGATCGTCTTTGCGGCCCTCTACGCGCAGGAAGCCATAGCCATCGCGGTGGCCGATAACCGTTCCTTTGAGCAAATCAAGGCGTTCTGGCAGGGCGTAACACTGACGGCGGGTAAAGACCAGTTGCCCGTCACGCTCCATGGCGCGCAGGCGACGGCGCAGTGCTTCGTTTTGCTCTTCGCCTTCGATATTGAGTTCAATCGCCAGCTCTTCACGGCTGGCCGGTTTTTCGCGTTTTGTTAAATGTTCGAGGATAAATTCGCGGCTGGGGATGGGGTTTGTGTATTTTTCAGCTTCGCGTTCCAGGAAAGGATCGTGTGACATAGCGGTTCCTCCGTTGTCATCTCTGGTGGCGATGTTTTCAGTCCACCAGCAATAATTTGTAAAGCGGTTGATTCTCTTCAACCAAATCGGCCAGCGTGTAGTTATCCAGCTCCTTGAGAAAACTTTGCACAGCCTTAGAAAGCGCCCGCTTAAGGCGGCAGGCGGAAGTGATATGGCAAAACTCACTGCTGCAGTTAACCAGCGCCAGGGGTTCCAGGTCACGCACGACATCGCCAATGCAGATATCTTTCGCTGCCCGACCAAGACGAATCCCGCCATTTTTTCCTCTGACGGCAGCAACGTAACCTTCACGACTAAGTTGATTGATTATTTTGACCATATGATTACGGGACACGCCATAAATTTCAGTGACCTCGGTAATGCTGGTCATCTTTCCTTCCGGCAAAGAAGCCATGTAAATCAGCGCGCGTAATCCGTAATCCGTAAAACTTGTTAACTGCACATCTACCTCAGTAAAAGGAAGAAAGGTGAGATACCTACAGGTATTGACTCTATTGATGATAAACCAGCCAACAGGAATGCCGCTAATTTATTTGAACTGAAGGGGAAAAAAGCAGGAAGAGTGGGGCCTGCCAGGCAAGCCCCGGGATCATTACGCGTCGAATGGGTCGCGCAGGATCATAGTTTCTGTGCGGTCCGGACCGGTAGAGATAATATCGATCGGTACACCCGTCAGTTCTTCAATGCGTTTGATGTAATTCAACGCCGCTTGCGGTAACCCGCTACGCTCTTTCACGCCAAAGGTCGATTCAGACCAGCCCGGCATGGTTTCATAAATCGGCTCAATACCTTCCCAGTTGTCTGCTGCCAGCGGAGTCGTCGTCACTTCGCGGCCATCCGGCATACGGTAAGCAACACAGATCTTCACTTCTTTCAGACCGTCCAGAACATCCAGCTTGGTCAGGCAGAAGCCAGACAGGGAGTTGATCTGTACGGCACGACGCACGGCAACAGAGTCCAGCCAGCCGGTACGACGACGGCGACCCGTGGTTGCACCGTACTCGTTACCCTGTTTGCACAGGAACTCGCCGATATCATCGAACAGTTCCGTCGGGAACGGACCCGCACCCACGCGTGTGGAGTAAGCTTTGATGATACCCAGTACGTAATCAACGTAACGCGGGCCAAGGCCAGAGCCGGTTGCCACGCCGCCTGCGGTGGTGTTAGACGAGGTTACATACGGATAAGTACCGTGGTCGATATCGAGCAGCGTACCCTGCGCGCCTTCGAACATGACGAAGTCGCCACGCTTACGCGCCTGATCCAACAGATCGGAAACATCAACCACCATGGCAGTGAGGATGTCGGCAATCGCCATGACATCGTCCAGCACTTTCTGGTAGTCAACCGCTTCAACTTTATAGAAATTCACCAGCTGGAAGTTGTGATATTCCATCACTTCTTTCAGTTTGTCAGCAAAGGTCGCTTTGTCGAACAGATCACCCACACGCAGACCGCGGCGAGCAACTTTGTCTTCATAAGCAGGTCCGATACCACGACCGGTGGTGCCGATAGCTTTTGCACCGCGCGCTTTCTCACGTGCCACATCGAGCGCGACGTGATAATCAAGGATCAGCGGGCATGCTTCGGAGAGCAGCAGACGTTCACGAACCGGGATACCACGGTCTTCCAGTTCTTTCATCTCTTTCATCAGCGCAGCCGGAGACAGCACAACACCGTTACCGATGATGCTGGTCACATTTTCACGAAGAATGCCTGATGGAATAAGATGGAGGACGGTTTTTTCACCGTTGATTACGAGAGTATGGCCTGCGTTGTGACCGCCCTGGTAGCGAACAACATATTTAGCCCGTTCAGTCAGAAGATCAACAATCTTCCCTTTACCTTCGTCACCCCATTGGGTGCCCAGTACGACGACGTTGTTACCCATTTTTTCAAAATCACCGTTTGCTTAAAAATGGATTCTACCATCGCTTTTTCAGATATACAGCACTTTTTGTACCCAAAATGAGGCAAATCCGACCGTTTTTTGATCAGCCAATCGTTTTCCTCAACATGTAGTAGATAACGATACCGGCGACCACAAGACCCCCTCCGAAGCGACGCAGCAGGTTATCTGGCAATGTGCTCATCGTGGCAATCATTCGCCGCCAGGCTCGGGGATACAGCATCGGACCGAGACCTTCAAATACCAGCACGAGCGCCAGTGCCAGCCAGATTGTTGCGTTCATTTTTTATCCTTATAAAAAGAAAACCACCGTCCTGATGAGGCCGGTGGTTTTGACGTCTAAAACGATGAGGTCAGTTTAACGTGTCGCGGAAGTCGGTGTCTTCATGTAGCGGAAGAAATCGCTATCCGGGCTGAGCACCATAACATCCTGGTTGCTCTGGAAACTGCTTTCGTAAGCACGCAGGCTACGAATAAAGGCGTAGAAGTCTGGATCCTGGCTAAAGGCGTCAGCAAACAGTTTTGCTGCTTCGGCATCGCCTTCACCACGCAGGATACGGCCCTGACGCTCAGATTCCGCCAGTGTCTTCGTGACTTCATAATCAGCCGCTGCGCGCAGTTTTTCAGCCTCTTCCTGACCCTGAGAACGGTGGCGACGGGCAACCGCTTCACGCTCAGCACGCATACGGTTGAAGATCGCTTCTGAAACTTCGGTTGGCAGGTTGATCTGCTTGATACGCACGTCAACAACTTCAATACCCAGAGCCGCCATACTGTTCGGGTTGACCACTGGCACTTTGCCGTTGGTTTCAGCCTGAACGCGCTCCGCCGCTTTAGCGATTTCGTTATCCGCCGCTGGCGTGGTCACTTCGTCTACCGTACCCGCAGAGCCGGAGTTCAGCGCGTCACGTACTTCCAGCGTCAGGCGACCACGGGAGTCGGTCACGATGTCTTTGACATCCAGGCGACCAATTTCAGAACGCAGACGGTCCGAGAATTTACGTTTCAGCAGTACTTCTGCCTGAGAGACATCGCCGCCGCCCGTTGCCAGGAAGTAACGGCTGAAATCGCTGATTCGCCACTTAATGTACGAGTCGACAATCAGGTCTTTCTTCTCTTTGGTCACGAAACGATCGGCCTGGTTATCCATCGTCTGAATACGCGCGTCCATCATTTTAACGGACTGAATAAAAGGCACTTTGAAATGTAGGCCAGGCTCATAAATTACCGGCTTTTTATCGCCGTCACGCACGACGCTGCTGAACTGGAATTTGATCCCGCGTTCACCCTCTTTTACGACAAAAATAGAGGTGTAGAGCACTACCAGCGCGATGATGATAATCGCGATAACTGACTTACGCATCGTTATTCCCCCTGACGCTGATAGTCGTTACGCTGCGCGTTAGCGCGGCGTTGGTCCATGATGTCGCCCTGACTGATGGACGATGAATTGCTCGCACCGCTGTTACCGGAAGAGGATGCAGGCGGCAGGCGCAGAAGGTTGTTCGCGCCACTGCTATCGCTCTTTGCCGCAGGTGCATTCCCGCCTTTCAGCATCTGATCAAGCGGCAGAACCATCAGGTTGCCGCCTTTATCGTTGACCAGCACTTTACGGGTATGGCTCAGCACTTTTTCCATGGTCTCAATATAGAGACGCTCACGGGTAATTTCCGGCGCGGCTTTATACTCAGGCAGAATCTTCGCAAAGCGAGCCACTTCACCCTGCGCTTCCAGAATGGTTTGGGTCTTGTACGCACGCGCTTCTTCCAGGATACGCTGCGCCTGACCATTTGCGCGTGGCTGCACCTCGTTGGTGTACGCTTCCGCTTCACGGATGAATTGCTGCTCGTTTTCACGTGCGGCAATCGCATCATCAAACGCGGCTTTGACCTCTTCTGGCGGACGCGCCGCCTGGAAGTTGACGTCCAGCAGCGTGATGCCCATGTTGTACGGTCTGATGGTCTCTTCCAGCTCACGCTGGGTATCGCTACGGATAACGGTACGACCTTCCGTCAGGATGCGGTCCATGCCATATTTACCAATTACGCCACGCAGCGCACTGTCTGTCGCCTGGCGCAGGCTGTCATCCGCGCTGGTCACGCTATAGAGATAACGTTCAGGATCGGTCACGCGGTACTGCACGTTCATTTCGACACGCACGACGTTTTCATCGGACGTTAACATCACTCCGGACGCTGCCAGTTCGCGAACGGACTCAACATTTACCGCCGTCACGTTATCGATAAAGGTCGGTTTCCAGTTCAGACCTGGCTCTACCAGATGGCTGAATTTACCGAAACGGGTTACAACGCCACGTTCCGCTTCTTTGATGGTGTAGAACCCACTGGCAGCCCAGATAATCACGGCGGCAGCCGCAACGATGCTTACGATACGGCCGCCAACATGGCCACGCGGGCCGGAAGGTTGTTGGCCTGCGCCACCTGAACCGGTGCCTTTGCCACCGCCCAGGCCGCCGAGTTTTTTGCTCAGTTTACGGAAGATATCATCCAGATCAGGTGGCCCCTGATCGCGACCGCCTTTGTTTCCATTTCCCTCAGAGTTGCCGCCTGGTTTGCTGCTTCCCCACGGGTCGCGGTCTTGTCCGTTGTTACCGGGCTGATTCCACGCCATGTATGTGCTCCATATTTGTTATGCGGTTTTACCCTTCATGCTTTGGGCTGCCTCTTTGTTGACCGCCTTCATTTGCTCTGGTCACATAGTTCTCTATGCTGCCGGGAACGCATTCAGTTGCCGCCGCGCTGCAACCCAAATCATTTATGGTACCCCAAAAGGGGAAAATCCTTCTGGCCAACCGGTCAGACGACGTAGTCTTCCAGTGCCGGTTCTTGTTTACAGAGGCGACGCCAGTCCACAATTGGCATACGCACCTGTATGCCCAGACTTCCGTCTTCCTCCATCCACTCTTTTTCGATGGCCTGAAGCTGATAAAAACGACTTCTCAGACGACCTTCTTTTGCCGGCAAACGCAACGTATGCTGCGCAACCTCGCCAGACAGTCGCTCAGTTAAAGCCTGGAATAACAGTGGTACGCCGATTCCGGTCTGGGCGGAAAGCCACACCCGAATCGGTTTATTTTCATCATCACGGTCGATACGCGGTTCAAAATCGTCCAGCATATCGATTTTGTTCATCACCAGCAGCGTCGGAATTTCATGTGCATCGATCTCTTCAAGCACAATATTGACGGCATCGATGTTGTCAGCGACACGCACATCCGCAGCGTCAATGACATGCAATAACAGCGTTGCCTGCCGGGTTTCCTGCAACGTCGCTTTAAACGCCGCCACCAGATCGTGCGGCAGATGGCGAATAAAACCGACGGTATCCGCCAGTACGGTTTCCCCTACATCGGCGACGTCAATACGGCGTAGCGTCGGATCGAGCGTCGCAAACAGCTGATCCGCGGCATACACCTGAGCCTCGGTTATTTGATTAAACAGGGTGGATTTACCGGCGTTGGTATAGCCCACCAGCGACACCGTAGGGATGTCCGCTTTCGTGCGGGAACGACGTCCCTGTTCACGCTGCTTCTCAACGCGTTCGAGACGCGAGAGGATCTGGGTAATACGATTACGCAGAAGACGACGGTCAGTTTCGAGCTGGGTTTCACCCGGGCCACGCAAACCAATCCCGCCTTTCTGTCGTTCAAGGTGGGTCCAGCCACGCACCAGGCGTGTCGCCAGGTGACGCAACTGCGCCAGCTCAACCTGCAACTTACCCTCATGGGTACGCGCACGCTGGGCAAAAATATCTAATATCAACCCCGTGCGATCGATAACACGGCATTCACATAAACGCTCCAGGTTACGTTCCTGGGCTGGGGTCAGCGCATGATCAAAGAGCACAACGGACGCGCCCGTCGCTTTCACGGCATCCGCAATCTCAACGGCTTTACCTTCACCAACAAAATACTTGGGGTGCGGTGCTTTACGGCTCCCGGTAATCACCTGCATTGCTTCGACACCGGCGGAAGAGACCAGAGATTCAAACTCCTGGAGATCTTCCATATCTTTGTCTTGCGAAAAATAGATGTGTACCAGTACCGCCTGCTCACCGGCATCATAACGGTCAAACAAGCGTAAACCCTCAAAAAAGATCAGCGGGGAACACAGAAACCCTGGCTCCCCGATGTAGATAAACAGCAAGCAACCTTATTCGGTCTCTTCGCTGTCCTGCTGCGCAGAAGCCTGTGCATTGCTACCATGATGATAGTTGCTGCTGGAGCCGCCACCCGCGTTGTTGCTATGATGAGAAACCGGGCGAGACGGAACAACAGTGGAAATAGCATGCTTGTAGACCATCTGGCTGACCGTGTTTTTCAACAGGATCACGAACTGATCGAAAGACTCAATTTGCCCTTGCAGCTTGATACCATTCACCAAATAAATTGAAACTGGAACACGTTCCCGACGCAGTGCGTTCAGGAACGGATCTTGTAAAGATTGCCCCTTAGCCATTCTATCTTTTCCTTATATGCTTGTTTTGTACTTAGAACCCGGGAGTTCTGAAAACTGCGTAAAATTTTGCGCACGATACAACTTGATTGTACACATTCAATTCGCGATCGCACCAATAACCTGTAACACTTCGTTGTATGACTCTTGGGGCTTTTCACTGTCTAACCAGTGAACGCCATCCCAGCCGCGCAACCAGGTTATTTGCCGCTTCGCTAACTGCCTCGTGGCGCAAACACCTCTGTAAACCATTTCGTCGTAGGAGATTTCGCCTTCAAGATAAGACCACATCTGGCGATAACCCACACAACGAACGGAAGGCATATCCGTATGCAAATCTCCGCGAGCAAAAAGCGCCCGCACTTCTGCTTCAAAACCCGAAGCTAACATCTGATGAAAACGCTGCTCAATTCGCTGATGGAGCAGTTCACGGCTCGCCGGGGCGATGGCGAACTGATGCACCTGATACGGCAGAGTCTCTCCAGACGTTTGCGTCAGATCTGTTAAAGTTTTACCCGAAATGAAAAAAACTTCCAGTGCCCGGGAAAGCCTTTGCGGATCATTTGGATGGATTCGCGCTGCGGCTACAGGATCAATGGTCTGTAACTGCTGGTGCAACGCGTCCCATCCACGCTCTGCTGCTTGTCTTTCAATTTCTGCTCGTACCGCAGGGTCCGCTGATGGCAAAGGGGACAACCCTTCCAGCAGCGCCTTAAAGTAAAGCATTGTGCCGCCAACCAGCAGGGGAATGCGCCCTTCTGCGGTAATCTCCGCCATAGCGGCCAGCGCATCGCGGCGAAAATCGGCCGCGGAGTACGCCTGCGCCGGGTCAAGAATATCTAACAACCGGTGCGGAGCGGCACGTAATTCTGCGGCATTCGGTTTCGCCGTACCGATATCCATCCCCTGATAGATAAGGGCTGAATCCACGCTTATCAACTCAACTGGCAAAACTTTACGTAACTCAATGGCTAATGCCGTTTTGCCGGAGGCCGTCGGCCCCATCAAAAAAATAGCCTTAGGCAGGCCAGCCTTGCTTACATCACTCATGTTTCAGGGCATTCATCGCCATAGATAAATCAACAGGTTGTAACAAACCATCTGGCGGGGTCTTAACCAGATGCGGACAAAGACGCTCGACGTCGGTAAGCAGGCTAATGGCCTGCGCCATATTCCACTGGGTGTGCTCGCTCGCCAGATGACGGGCCAGCCAGTGGGAAACATTCATCGCATCAATCTCTGTCTGCTGCGCCAGGTAGCCTATCAGTTCAGGAATCAAGATTTGTAAATTTTGTTGTCGTAAGGGTAAAGGCACGGCGCGAATCGTAACGTGTTGGCCATCCGGTACAAATTCGATACCCATTTCGGCCAGTACAGGCTGCGCGCGTTTTAACGCGGCATTTTCTTGCGACGAAACTTTTAGACGCACGGGAATGAGTAGCGGCTGCCCGCACACCGGGCCGCCATTCGGCGACAATTGCGCCTGCCGCAACCAACGTTCCGCCACGGGTAACGCCAGTAACGCTACCCTGCCGCCGCGTTCGAGCAAAGCAAAAGCAGGCGCGACAACCGTCAGTACTCGCCCAAAACTCTGGCTGTGCGCGTCCAGAACGGGAGCAGCCTCTTTGACGACATCCGCTTTACGTTCCGCAGCCGGGGTTTCCAGTAACTGGCGGTACAGTGCGCCTTGCTGCTTCTGATAACCCGGCTGTGCGTTTGGCCACGATGGCGCACGCGAAGAACCTGCCGAAGAAACCCCTAATGAAACAGACGCTCGTGGCGCAGGCTCGCGCATCACCGAGGGTTCGGCAAAGTGATTGCGCCCGGCGGCAATGCGGTTTTCCGGTATCGGGCGCGGTGCGGGTTCATCTTCCAGCGGTAACGCTGTCGCGGTCTGCTGTTGCAGTACGCTCAGCACGCCCTGGTAGATAAAGTCATGCACCAGCCTGGACTGGTGAAAACGCACTTCATGTTTGGCCGGATGTACGTTCACATCGACCTGATGCGGGTCTATCTCTAAATAGAGTACAAATGCCGGCTGCTGATCGGCCCCAAGCTTGTCTTCACAGGCCTGACGAATCGCATGATTAATCAGCCGATCGCGCATCATACGGCCATTCACATAGCAATACTGGATTTCGGCAAACGCGGAGGTGGTCGCCGTGGGCTCGGCCACCCAGCCACGTAGCGCCAGGTCTCCGTGCTGCCATTCGATTTCCAGCGCCTGTTCCAGAAATGCGGTACCGCAAATAGCCCCCAGTCGACGCTCTTTTTGCCCGTTCTGGGTCACCGCACGGTACTGGCGCATCATTTTACCGTTATGGCTCAGGTTGATGGTGACATCAAAACGCGCCAACGCGATGCGTCGAACGACTTCATCGATATGACCAAATTCGGTTTTTTCGGTACGCATGAATTTGCGCCGCGCCGGGGTGTTATAGAAGAGGTCCAGCACTTCCAGCGTGGTACCAACGGGATGGGCGGCCGGTTTAACCGTGACGTCCATATCGCGGCCTTCTGCATAAGCCTGCCAGGCCTCCTGCTGTTCGGCGGTGCGCGAGGTGAGCGTCAAACGCGAAACAGAGCTGATACTGGCCAGCGCTTCACCGCGAAACCCCAGGCTTATGATGGCTTCCAGATCGTCAAGCGAGGCGATTTTACTGGTGGCATGACGTGCCAGCGCCAGCGCCAGCTCATCTTTTTTAATGCCGCCGCCGTTATCGCGAATGCGGATGAGCTTAGCTCCGCCGCGTTCAATGTCGATATCGATGCGGGTCGCGCCCGCATCCAGGCTGTTTTCCACCAGTTCCTTCACCACCGAGGCAGGGCGTTCCACCACTTCGCCAGCGGCGATTTGGTTCGCAAGCTGTGGCGGCAAAACCTGAATCGGCATGAAGTCTCCTTAATTAAGCAATCCGCTGGCGGGCGCTGCGGCGTTAGCCATTTGTCCGGTGCCACCCTGCGGAGCTGACTGCAGAGGGTGCGCAAGGAAATAGTTGCGCAGCCCCGTGTAGATCGCTTCTGCAAGCTGCTGTTGGTACTCATCGCTGCCCAGCATACGCTCTTCGCTGTTGTTACTGATAAACCCGGTTTCAACCAGCACCGACGGAATATCTGGCGAACGAAGCACGCCGAGGCTTGCGTGTTCCGGATGTCGCTTATGCAGCGCGCCAATACGCGCAAGCTGAGTAATCATACTGCTGGCGACATCATAACCGACGCGCTGAGAATGGCCGAACTGTAAATCCAGTACCGCCTGGCTCAGGTAAGGGTCAGACTGGCTGTTCGCCAGCACATCGCCCGCTCCGCCCAACAGCTCAGACTGCTTCTCGTGCTGTTCAAGCCAGCCCGCCATTTCACTGTTGGCGCGACGGTTAGAAAGCACCCAGACAGAGGCGCCGGTAGCATCACGATTCGGTGCGGCATCCGCATGAATCGATACCAGGAAGTTTGCGTTTTGTTTGCGCGCCACGTCTGAACGCCCCATCACCGAGATAAAGTAATCGCCGTCGCGAGTCATTACAGCTTTGAACATCGGGTCATCATTCAGCAAAGTACGCAGTTTACGCGCCACAGAGATAGTGACGTTTTTCTCCTGGGTGCCGCCAGGACCAATCGCGCCCGGATCCTGCCCACCGTGCCCGGCATCAATAGCAATGATGACTTTACTGTCACCGGAAGCCGGACGCGCTTGTGCCGCAGGACGAACCGCCGTATTGCTGCTGGTGACGCTGGTGATGCGATCGTTACTGGCGCTAAAAGGGTTACGCCCGGTTTGGGTCTGCACCGGCTGTGGCACGATGGCTGGTGTTTCAACGCGTTTTGCCACCACTTTTGGCGGTGGGGGCGGAGGCGGCACATCGGCATCAATCGTGAACACCACGGTATAACCTGAGCCGCTTTGCTGTTTCACCGCACGGGTTTTACCGTTTTGCGTTAAATCGACCACCAGACGTAACGACTGGCTATCCTTCGGCGTGCCCGAACGAATGCTTCTGACCAAATTGTTACCGCTGAACTGGAGCGGCAACCCCTGAATAACACCGGTTTGTTTGATATCCAGCGCAACGCTGCGCTTCCCTTCTTGAGAAAAGGCATATTCCGGGTCGCCCATAAAACTGAATGTAATACGGGCCTGGTTATCTCCATTGGAAACCTGAATATCTGACAAACTCGCCGCACCGACCTGCATGCTGAATAAAATCAGTGCGGTCATTAGCCAACTTTTAACGCGATAAATCATCCCGTCATCCCTTAGATTAACCGGCCAAACGTGCCAGTAATGCATCGCCAGATGAGGATACAGCAGTAATGCGCGCCTCACGCCCCTGCGCCTGGTAATCAATATGAATTTCGACATCCGGGTCAGGCAGCACACCCGCACCTTGTTGCGGCCACTCGACCAGGCAAATAGCGTCGTTGGCAAAGTAATCGCGGATCCCCATGAATTCGAGCTCCTCAGGATCCGCAAGACGATACAGGTCGAAGTGGTACACATTCAGCTTATCGAGTGTGTAGGGTTCAACCAGCGTATAGGTCGGGCTTTTTACGTTCCCGTGGTGACCCAGGGCCTGCAGAAAACCCCGGCTGAACGTGGTTTTACCCGCACCCAGGTCGCCATACAGGTAAATCACTGTCGCGCCATCGCAAGCCTGCGCCATGCGTTGCCCCAAAGTCAGGGTCGCTTGCTCGTCAGGTAAAGGAATTACTCGATTCATCATCTTCTGTTTCAATAACGTCCGGGTTAACTACACGCACCAGCGTGGAAAAAAGATCGGTTGCCAGCATGCCCCGCATCCCCTGTCGCGCCGCCAGCACATCTGCCGCAACGCCATGGGCGAGACAGCCTGCGCAGGCCGCGTCATACAGTTCAAGTTTCTGCCCCAGCAGCGCGCCGATAATACCAGACAGCACATCTCCCATACCGCCGCTGGCCATACCCGCATTGCCGGCATCAATAATGCTGACCTTACCGTCAACGCCCGCCACCACCGTCCCCGCGCCTTTAAGAACGACAACGCCTGCGTATCGTTGTAGCAGACGTTGCGCAGAAAGTAAGCGATCACTTTCAATTTCTGCAACGGAGCAGCCAAGCAGACGCGCTGCCTCGCCAGGATGTGGCGTCAGGATGCGATTGTGACGTTTATCGGGATTGATTGCCAGAAGGTTCAGCGCATCGGCGTCCCAGAGCATCGGTTTGCGGAAATTCTCAACTTTCTGCAGGGCTTTTTTGCCCCACTCCTGCTGACCAAGCCCCGGTCCAATGACCACCACATCGGCCCATTCCAGGCTCTCTTCAAGGCTCTGTGGCGTGAGTTGATGTACCATTAGCTCCGGTCGCGCTGTCATGATGGGCGCAATATTTTCGCTACGCGTGAGCACACGCACCAGCCCTGCCCCCGCCCGTAGCGCCGCTTCGCCCGCCATGCGGATAGCGCCAGCCGTGCCATGATCGCCGCCAATGATAACCAGTCGGCCATGAGAACCTTTATGCGAGGTGGGGCGGCGTGGCGTAAACCAGTGGGTAAGGAAACGCGCATCAACCCGGGTCAGTAACGTCTCTTGCCCGGCCAGCCAATTCTCCAGCCCCAGAGCATGATGATGGAGCACGCCGACAACATCCCGGGCCTTACCGGTTAGCAGCCCCGGTTTCAGGGCGATAAAGGTGACGGTGTGTGCAGCCTCGATGACCGCGCCGGGCGTTGTACCGGTCTGGGCCTGTAAACCAGAAGGAATATCCAGCGCCAGGACCGGGGCCGGATGCGCATTAGCCTGGGTTATGAGAGCCGCGATAGCTTCTCCCGGAGCGCTGTGTAGCCCCGTACCCAGTAAGCCATCAATAATCAGATCGACGTCATCAGGCCAGACGATATCCGCGGCATGGATGACACCGCCCGCATTCAGCCACGCCTCTCGCGCTGCCTGTGCCTCTTCCGGCAGCGGCTTACTCCCCTCAATAGCCAACAGGGTCACCCCGATGCCCGCGGCCGCTGCCAGACGTGCGACCACATAGCCATCCCCGCCGTTATTGCCATGGCCGCATAGCACGAGCCAGTGCCGCGTTGCGGCGTAGTGTTCCCGCGCGACGTTGAACGCGGCTTCGCCCGCACGCTGCATCAGCTCAAACAGCGTAATCCCCAGGCTATCTGCTGCCTCCTTTTCCGCCCGTCGCAGTTCATCCGCAGGCCAGATGGAGTGTGGTATACTTACTGCGTATTTCTTCATTGTATGGTCCGTCATGTCAGAACCCCTCGATCTCAATCAATTAGCGCACAGCATCAAACAGTGGGGTACTGAACTGGGTTTTCAGCAGGTCGGGATCGCTGACACCGACCTTTCCGCCAGCGAGCCCAAGCTGCAGGCATGGCTGGACAAACAATATCATGGCGAAATGGAGTGGATGGCGCGACACGGCATGATGCGCGCCCGCCCACACGAGCTTCTGCCCGGCACCTTGCGGGTTATCAGCGTAAGAATGAATTATCTTCCCGCCAATGCCGCCTTCGCCAGCACACTTAAAAACCCGACGCTGGGCTATGTCAGCCGCTACGCGCTGGGTCGCGATTACCATAAATTGTTACGTAACCGATTAAAGCAACTCGGTGAAAAGATCCAGCAGCATTGTGCTTCGCTGAATTTTAGACCCTTTGTGGATTCTGCGCCCATTCTTGAGCGCCCGTTAGCTGAAAAAGCCGGGCTTGGCTGGGTAGGTAAGCACTCACTTATTCTGAATCGCCACGCCGGATCGTTCTTCTTTCTGGGAGAGTTGCTCATTGATTTGCCCCTGCCTGTCGACCAGCCCGTTGAAGAGAACTGTGGTCGCTGCGTGGCCTGCCTCACCATTTGCCCGACCGGGGCGATTGTCGAACCCTATACGGTCGATGCGCGCCGCTGCATCTCTTATCTCACTATTGAGCTGGAAGGCGCGATTCCAGAGGAATTCCGTCCGTTAATTGGTAATCGCATCTATGGTTGCGACGACTGCCAGCTTATCTGCCCGTGGAACCGTTTCTCGCAGTTAACAGACGAAGCTGATTTCAGCCCGCGTAAGGCACTCCATTCACCGGAACTGATTGAATTATTTGCCTGGAGTGAGAGCTGGTTTTTGAAAGTGACGGAAGGATCGGCGATTCGCCGTATTGGTCATCTACGCTGGCTGCGTAATATTGCCGTCGCGCTGGGCAATGCGCCCTGGGACGAAGCCAATATTCGTGCGCTGGAACAACGCCGGGGTGAGCACCCACTTCTTGATGAACATATAGAATGGGCCATTGAGCAACAGGTGGGAAAGCGAAATGCCTGCGTGGTGGAGGTCCAGACAGCGAAGAAACAACGCCTTGTAAGGGTCATCGAGAAAGGGTTAATTCGCGACGCCTGAGCCATCCACAGCTTGTGAATAAAATTAAAAACACATTGCGTATCAATGCCCACAAATTCGTCAAGTGATCCGATTAACAGTTTAAGATGAATTTTTTATTAAACATTTCAATACGTTAAAGTGAGATTATTAATCAGGCGAAGCGATTGTCATTTCAAATGAAGGCGAGCGATCTGTGGATAAGTCTGTTTACAAGAATATGTAAGGACGAAAAAAATCGTCCGCAGCATGTGCTTTCCGCTGTGGATAATTTGATGGAGTAAAAATTTGGAGCGGGAAACGAGACTCGAACTCGCGACCCCGACCTTGGCAAGGTCGTGCTCTACCAACTGAGCTATTCCCGCTTAATCTTCGTCTTTTAAGTTGCCACTTTGTTGCAACTCAAAATCCTGTGATTCGGATGGTACGTATCTTTCGATACTTTCAAATTTTGGAGCGGGAAACGAGACTCGAACTCGCGACCCCGACCTTGGCAAGGTCGTGCTCTACCAACTGAGCTATTCCCGCATAATCTCTGGTTTCACACTGCAACAGCTTGGCTACACGTGCATACCGGCGATTGATGGTGCATTCAAATTTTGGAGCGGGAAACGAGACTCGAACTCGCGACCCCGACCTTGGCAAGGTCGTGCTCTACCAACTGAGCTATTCCCGCAAACATCATTTTTCTTGCTGCCGTAATTTCACATTTCTGTGTCGTCACGGGAGGCGCATTATACGAGAATTCCTTTCTCCTGCAAGCCCCCCGAAAACGATTTTTTAAATTTTTCGTTCAAGTGCTCGATTATTCGTCATCTTGCCTGTTTTTGCACCGGACGGACTACCTTACTCTCTTTTTCATCCGTCCGGACAGCATTTTTATAGCTGAATAAAATGTTCGCGATAGTAAGCAAGCTCGGCCACAGATTCGCGGATATCATCCATCGCCTGGTGCGTGCCCTGTTTTTTGAAACCGTCGAGAATTTCCGGTTTCCAGCGACGCGCTAACTCTTTTAACGTGCTCACGTCCAGATAACGATAGTGGAAGTAAGCTTCCAGTTCCGGCATGTACTTAAACAGAAAACGACGGTCCTGACCGATACTGTTGCCACAAATTGGCGATTTGCCCGCCGGCACCCACTCTTTCAGAAATTCGATGGTCGCCAGTTCAGCCGCACGGTCATCAAACGGGCTTGCCTTGACGCGTTCCACCAGGCCGCTGCCGGTGTGGGTACGTACGTTCCAGTCATCCATCAGCGCCAGTTGAGCGTCAGACTGATGAACCGCAATTGTCGGCCCCTCCGCCAGGATATTCAGATTTGCGTCGGTGACCAGGGTTGCGATTTCAATAATACGATCGCGTTCCGGATTCAGCCCGGTCATCTCCAGATCGATCCAAATCAGGTTGTTTTCATTTGCACTCATGCTATTTTCCACCCTTCTCGCGTCATATTCAGCGTGACTATATTCATCTAAAATAGCGTGTATCATAAAGGTTTTGCCCATCCGGGGCGACCAGGAGCCAGTACGATTGAGTAAAAATAAACTCTCCAAAGGACAACAACGCCGCGTCAACGCGAATCATCAGCGTCGGTTAAAAACGTCTGTGGAGAAAGCCGACTACGATGACAACCTGTTTGGCGAACCGTCTGAGGGCATAGTGATCAGCCGATTCGGCATGCACGCGGACGTTGAATCCGTGGATGGCACCGTACACCGTTGCAATATTCGTCGTACCATTCGTTCGCTGGTCACAGGCGACCGCGTCGTCTGGCGTCCGGGCAAAGAGGCCGCCGAAGGCGTTACGGTAAAAGGCATTGTCGAAGCGGTACACGAGCGCACGTCCGTTCTGACTCGCCCGGATTTCTATGACGGCGTGAAGCCGATCGCTGCGAATATTAATCAGATCGTGATCGTCTCCGCCATCCTGCCGGAACTGTCGCTGAATATTATCGATCGCTACCTGGTGGCCTGCGAAACGCTGAACGTTGAGCCCTTGATCGTTCTGAACAAAATCGATCTGCTGGACGATGAAGGCATGGCCTTTGTGAATGAGCAGATGGATATCTACCGCAAAATTGGCTATCGCGTCTTGATGGTATCCAGCCACAAGAAAAACGGTCTGCAGCCGCTTGAAGAGGCCTTAACTGACCGCATCAGCATCTTTGCCGGGCAGTCTGGCGTGGGTAAATCAAGCCTGCTGAATAACCTGCTTGGCTTACAGAATGAGATCCTCACCAACG
The DNA here is from genome assembly GCF_023613995.1 of Citrobacter sp. MNAZ 1397. Classification (NCBI taxonomy): domain Bacteria; kingdom Pseudomonadati; phylum Pseudomonadota; class Gammaproteobacteria; order Enterobacterales; family Enterobacteriaceae; genus Citrobacter; species Citrobacter sp. MNAZ 1397. Next base: position 30,447 of record NZ_JAKIVH010000002.1, on the reverse strand, counting down.
AGGTTTCTGATAACTCCGGTCTGGGTCAGCATACGACCACTGCGTCACGTTTGTATCACTTCCCCCACGGCGGCGATGTTATTGATTCTCCTGGAGTGCGTGAATTTGGGCTCTGGCATCTGGAGCCGGAACAAATTACTAACGGCTTTGTCGAATTCCATGACTATATCGGCCACTGCAAATACCGTGACTGTAAACACGCCAGCGACCCAGGCTGCGCCATTCGTGAAGCCGTCGAGAAGGGCGAAATCGCCGAGACGCGGTTCGAAAATTATCACCGTATTCTTGAAAGCATGGCACAAGTAAAAACGCGTAAAAGCTTTTCTGAATCCGATGACTGACAACTAAGCTAAGCGTCGTTAGAATCGTCCCCTTTTTTGCAAAGACCTGGCGATAGCGCCGGGTCAGGAACGACAAAAACAATGGCCTGGAGGCTACTTTGTTAAACTCATTTAAACTTTCGCTTCAATACATTCTGCCTAAACTGTGGCTCACTCGCCTGGCGGGCTGGGGTGCAAGCAAACGCGCAGGTTGGCTGACTAAACTGGTTATTGATCTGTTCGTCAAATACTACAAGGTCGATATGAAAGAGGCGCAAAAGCCGGACACAGCCAGCTATCGCACCTTCAACGATTTCTTTGTACGCCCGTTACGTGATGACGTTCGCCCGCTGAATACCGATCCGAACATTCTGGTCATGCCCGCAGACGGCGTAATAAGCCAGCTCGGTAAAATCGAAAACGACAAAATCCTGCAAGCCAAAGGTCACGATTACAGCCTTGAAGCCCTGCTGGCAGGCAACTACCTGATGGCGGACCTGTTCCGTAATGGTTCTTTTGCCACCACTTATCTGTCACCGCGTGACTATCACCGCGTGCATATGCCCTGCAATGGTATTCTGCGGGAAATGATTTACGTCCCGGGCGACCTGTTTTCGGTTAACCATCTGACTGCGCAGAACGTGCCGAACCTGTTTGCCCGTAACGAGCGCGTCATTTGCTTGTTCGATACTGAATTTGGCCCGATGGCGCAAATTCTGGTTGGTGCCACGATTGTCGGCAGTATTGAAACAGTCTGGGCCGGTACGATCACCCCGCCGCGCGAAGGCATCATCAAACGCTGGACCTGGCCTGCAGGCGAAAGCGAGGGTGCAGTGGCGCTGCTGAAAGGTCAGGAGATGGGCCGTTTCAAACTGGGTTCAACGGTGATTAACCTGTTCGCGCCGGGTAAAGTGAATCTGGCGGAACACCTGCAAAGCCTTTCTGTGACCAAAATCGGCGAGCCGCTGGCCATCTCCACCGAAACGCTGTTTACGCCGGAAGCTGAACCGACGCCTCTGCCGGCAGAAGAAATTGCCGCCGAACGGGATGCCAGCCCGCTGGTAGACGACAAGAAAGACGAAGTTTAACGAAGAAGGTAAGCTGTAGTGCGCCTGATTATCATTTTTCTGATGGCCTGGTGCCTCAGCCTGGGGGCTAATGCAGCAACGGCCCCTGATGCAAAACAAATCTCGCAAGAACTGGAGCAAGCCAAAGCGGCAAAAGCCACGCCCGAACAGGCTGAAACCGTCGAGGTGCTCCAGGCCGCGCTGAACGCGCTTGAAGAACGTAAAGGTTCGCTTGAGCGCGCTCAGCAATATCAAGATGTTATCGATAATTTTCCCAAACTTTCCCGAACGCTACGCTCGCAGTTAGATAACCTGCGCGATGAGCCAAAATCGGTGCCTGCCAATATGAGCACCGACGCGCTGAATCAGGAAATTCTGCAGGTCAGCAGTCAATTGCTGGAAAAAACCCGCCAGGCGCAACAAGAGCAAGAGCGTGCCCGGGAAATTAACGATTCGCTGAGCCAGCTTCCACAACAGCAAACGGATACCCGCCGTCAGGTCAATGAAGTTGAACGTCGTATCGGCACGCAAACCAGCAATACGCCGCTCGCGCAGGCGCAAAATCTCAGTGCGCAGGCAGAGTCTGCAAAGCTGAGGGCGCTGGTCGATGAACTGGAACTGGCACAGCTGTCGGCGAATAACCGCCAGGAATTGTCGCGGATGCGCTCCGAGCTGGCCCAAAAGCAGGCACAGCAACTCGATGCCTACCTGCAGGCTTTGCGCAACCAGCTTAACAGCCAGCGTCAGCGTGAAGCCGAACAGGCGCTGGAGAGTACCGAGCAACTGGCGGAAAACAGCGACAACCTACCGCCGGGTATTGTTGAACAGTTCAAGATCAACCGTGAGCTGTCGCAGGCGCTGAATCAGCAGGCGCAGCGCATGGATTTGGTCGCCTCGCAGCAGCGTCAGGCGACCAATCAGATGTTGCAGGTCCGTCAGGCGCTGAACACCCTGCGCGAGCAGTCACAGTGGCTGGGTGCGTCAAATATGCTCGGCGAAGCGTTGCGTGCTCAGGTCGCCCGATTACCGGAGATGCCTAAGCCCCAGCAGCTCGACACGGAAATGGCGCAGTTGCGGGTGCATCGGATGCGCTACGAAGATCTGGTGAACAAGCAGCCTCAGTTGCGACAGATTCGCCAGGCTGACGGCCAGCAACTGACGGCTGAACAGAGCCGTATCCTTGATGCCCAGTTGCGTACGCAGCGCGAGCTCCTCTCCTCATTACTGCAGGGCGGTGATACGCTGATACTGGAGCTGACAAAGCTTAAAGTGTCCAATAGCCAGCTTGAGGATGCGCTGCGCGAGGTGAATGAAGCCACCCACCGTTACCTTTTCTGGACGGCGGACGTCAGTCCGATGAGTCTGAGCTGGCCGGTTGAAATCGTGCAGGATCTGCGACGCCTGATCTCGCTGGATACCTTTAGCCAACTCGGCAAGGCCAGCGCGATGATGCTGACCAGCAAGGAGACCCTGCTCCCGCTTTTCGGCGCACTTATCCTTGTGGGTTTTAGCCTCTACTCGCGTAAGCATTTCACCCGTTTTCTGGAGCGTTCCAGTGCCAAAGTCGGTAAAGTCACCCAGGATCATTTCTGGCTAACAATGCGCACCGTGTTCTGGTCGATTCTGGTCGCCCTTCCACTTCCTGTCCTGTGGGCAACGCTCGGTTACGGCTTACGCGAAGCCTGGCCTTATCCGCTGGCAGTGGCGATTGGCGACGGGGTCACCGCGACCGTTCCGCTACTGTGGGTCGTCATGATTTGCGCCACCTTCGCCCGCCCAACCGGGCTATTTGTCGCCCATTTCGGCTGGCCGCGTCATCGTGTGGCGCGTGGAATGCGTAACTACCTGATGAGCATTGGTTTTATCGTGCCATTGATTATGGCGCTGATCATGTTCGATAACCTCAATGACAGGGAGTTTTCCGGGTCACTGGGGAGGCTCTGTTTTATCCTGATTTGTGGTGCGCTGGCGGTCGTCACGCTCAGCCTTAAACGCGCCGGGATCCCGCTCTACGTCGACAAGAGTGGTTCGGGCGACAATATGCCGAACCGCCTGCTGTGGAATCTGTTGCTAAGCGCGCCGCTCATTGCGATTCTGGCTGCCGCGGTGGGTTATCTGGCCACCTCGCAGGCACTACTGGCACGTCTGGAGACCTCCGTCGCTATCTGGTTCCTGTTGCTGGTGGTCTATCACATTATTCGCCGCTGGATGCTGATTCAGCGGCGCCGTCTGGCGTTCGATCGTGCCCGACATCGTCGTGCTGAGATCCTCGCCCAGCGCGCGAAAGGCGAAGATGAGACGCCGCACTCCACCAGCACCGAAGGATCGGTGGAGATAGACGAGAAAGAGCTCGATCTGGACGCCATTAGCGTGCAATCACTGCGTCTGGTTCGCTCGATCCTGATGCTTATCGCGCTGCTCTCGGTCATTGTACTGTGGTCAGAAATTCACTCGGCGTTCGGCTTCCTGGAGAACATTTCCTTATGGGATGTCACCTCCACGGTGCAGGGAGTAGAAAGTCTTGAGCCCATCACCCTTGGCGCGGTGCTGATCGCCATTCTGGTGTTTATCATCACCACGCAACTGGTGCGTAACTTCCCGGCGCTGCTGGAGCTTGCCCTGTTACAGCACCTGGATCTCACCCCTGGCACCGGTTACGCCATCACGACCATCACCAAATACCTGCTAATGCTGTTTGGCGGGCTGGTTGGATTCTCAATGATCGGCATCGAATGGGCAAAACTACAGTGGCTGGTTGCCGCCCTCGGTGTCGGTCTGGGCTTTGGCCTGCAGGAGATCTTCGCTAACTTTATTTCAGGCCTGATCATTTTGTTCGAGAAACCGATCCGCATCGGCGATACCGTGACGATCCGCGACCTGACCGGTAGCGTCACGAAGATCAACACTCGCGCCACGACGATCAGCGACTGGGATCGCAAAGAGATCATCGTGCCAAATAAGGCGTTTATTACCGAGCAGTTTATCAACTGGTCGCTGTCGGATTCGGTGACGCGTGTAGTACTGACAGTGCCGGCACCCGCCGATGCCAATAGCGAAGAGGTCACGCAGATCCTTTATACCGCGGCGGAACGTTGTACGTTTGTGATTGATAACCCTGCTCCGGAAGTGTTCCTGGTTGATCTCCAGCAAGGGATTCAGCTGTTTGAACTGCGTATCTACGCGGCAGAGATGGGGCATCGTATGCCGCTGCGCCATGAGATCCACCAGTTGATTCTGGCGGGCTTCCGTGAGCATGGCATTGATCTGCCGTTCCCGCCTTTCCAGATGCGGCTTGAAAGTCTCGATGGCAAGCGCACGGCGCGCACGCTGACATCGGCAGGGAAAGGGAATCGTCCGGCGGGAAGTGTGTAGTGTGATACCAGCACAGTAAGCCAATGAGAAAGGGAAAAATCGAGCAAACTCCATATTTAATATGGAGTTATGCTTTATAAATAACCCGGTGTATGATTTTTACCAGCATAGCTGATAACGAAGAAAGAAACACCAGACCCAGAACAGGGCAACAGCAACCACGACAGAATATTGCCAGCCACTACGTTGTTTTTTATACGTCATGGCATAAATAAACGGGAAAAATACGGGAATGGTCATCGCTACACCAATCGGGCGGATATCATCGTTCTCAATGTAAATCATAAGGTCGCAGATGTTGTTTATTCCGTTACCATCAATAAACCACTCTTTATCCTGTGTGGAGAACAATGAAATCCATAATATACTAACCCAGAACCAGATAAAATTAAGTGTGAATGATTTCCAGCTCAATTACCACCTCGCATAATTTTCATTATTGCTTCTTTTTTCTCAACAATTCTCCTTCCGTATTCGCTATATTCGCGCCCGGGCGCACCTTTTGGGGCTACAATTGAGTCAATAAAATCTTGTTTCTGCCTTTCCAGTCCTCGATTATACCGAGACCCGGCCAAAATTATTTGCTCATCGGTTAAATTGGCCGTATCAACATCTGGATAATCATACATAATTAAATCACGTAAATGAAAAGCGACAACCCTGATATTAAAACTATTATCAAGTAAGCATCTTGATAATTGAAACTGTTCATAAGATGTTAAAATATCAGGTCTGACCCCTATTGTTCGAGCTGCCACACCTAATTGTATAGCAACAGACCCTACCGAAGTAGAATTAGAGATTTTGTTATTATGTTTTCTTAAGATAGTTTCTAATACTTGCTTCAGTTGTAAAACGCCTATTGATTTAAAACGCTCAGGCGTCCCACCAACTTCTGCTGCGGCAACGCCCGCCAATAGCAACAATGGAACCTGTGCTTCTCTGGCATATTGCTTCAACATTTCCCGATGGTGAACCAGCCAGGCTGTTTTATATAACCATAAATGCGCTTTACCTGTACTGAATGTCCAGTTCGAGGGAAGGTAATACCATCGAAAAAAATTCACCCCATTCCAGTGAGGGAACCCATATTCATCAACCTTACAGAATATTAAATTATCACTCATGGAAAAACCCACTCTATAAATCAATAGCCAAGAGAGAGTAAAAATAAAAGTACTTCGTTAATATTAACGTGACTGATATCGCACAAAGTAGAAATGAACCGCATAAAAAGCAATCTATTTATATAATTTACATGTATTAATGTCGATCAATAATAATTAGATTAAATAAATAGCGAGAGGTCGATGATTTTCACCGACCTTATTAAAAAAATTAAGCCCGGTCGACGGTGAACGCCATCACCTCAGCGAGGCTTTCTGCCCCCAGCGCCAGCATCACCAGACGATCAACCCCCAGCGCCACTCCGGAGCAATCCGGCATACCGGCTTTCAGGGCTTCCAGCAGATTCATATCCACGGGTTGCTGCGGCAAACCACGCGCGGCACGCTTACGATTATCCTGCTCAAAACGCTGCTGCTGTTCGCGGGCATCGGTCAGTTCATGGAAACCATTCGCCAGTTCAATACCTTTGAAGTAGACCTCAAAACGTTCTGCCACGCGATGATCTTCGGTGCTGATTTGCGCCAGCGCGGCCTGGCTTGCCGGGAAGTGATAGACAAACGCCGGACGGTCTTTGCCGATATGCGGTTCCACGCCCATGGTAAACAGCAGTTGCAGTAAGGTATCGCGGTCTTCTTCAGTGTCTGCGATATTGCTTAAATCGAGCTTCGCCGCCACTTCACGCAGCTGAGGTTTATCCGCAGAAAGCGGATCGATTTCCAGGTAGCGCTGGAACGCCTGCTGATAAGAGAGCGACTCCGCTGCCGGACACTCCAGCACCTGTTGCAAAAGGTCATCCACTTCATTCATCAGACGATACATATCGTAATGCGGGCGGTACCACTCCAGCATGGTGAACTCAGGATTATGATGACGCCCCATTTCCTCATTACGGAAGCTACGGCACAGCTGGAAAACCGGACCGCATCCTGCCGCCAGAAGGCGCTTCATGTGGTATTCCGGGCTGGTCATCAGATAAAGGTTCATCCCTTGAGAATGGCCGGGACCAACGAAACGGGTCTCAAACGGGAACAGATGAATATCGGTTACCGTGGCCTGGCTCATACAAGGCGTTTCCACCTCTAACACGCCGCGATCGGCGAAGAAGCGCCGAACTTCCGCCATAATAGTTGCGCGTTTTAATAAGTTAGGGATGGATGCGCTCGGCTGCCAGGTTGCCGTCTCGCTCATGGTACTTTCTCCGAATTCAAACAAGGGCACGAAGTCTACCCGTATCGGCTCAGAGAGACAAATTTTGAGCGGAATAAGGGTTCAGCGTTGGGAGGTAAAAACACTAAAGGTTGGGGGTTTTGTAATTAAATTAATCAAAATCAATGATGTTTTAGGCCATTCATACATTAAAAAAATCGAACAGGTCAAATTTCCCTCATAGTCCTAAGATTATAATGCGTACCAATAAAGGAGCAGTGGAATCGTATTCGAGGCCCTGGCTGGTCAGGCACAAAGTCAGATCAAAACGGGTTGCGAAATAACAATAATCAGGAGGAATGTCGTGCAAACTTTTCAAGCCGATCTTGCTGTAATTGGCGCGGGTGGGGCGGGTTTACGTGCCGCCATAGCTGCCGCCCAGGCAAACCCAAATGCTAAAATCGCCCTTATTTCAAAAGTTTACCCCATGCGTAGCCACACCGTGGCCGCAGAAGGCGGTTCCGCCGCCGTTGCACAGGATCATGACAGCTTCGAGTACCACTTTCACGACACGGTAGCCGGTGGCGACTGGCTGTGCGAGCAGGATGTCGTTGACTACTTTGTTCGTCATTGCCCCACCGAAATGACACAGCTTGAACTCTGGGGCTGCCCGTGGAGCCGCCGCCCTGATGGCTCTGTCAACGTACGCCGCTTTGGCGGAATGAAGATCGAACGCACCTGGTTTGCCGCAGATAAAACCGGCTTCCATATGCTACATACCCTCTTCCAGGCATCGCTCCAGTTCCCGCAAATTCAGCGTTTCGATGAGCACTTCGTGCTGGATATCCTGGTCGACGAGGGACATGCGCGCGGCCTGGTGGCAATGAACATGATGGAAGGCACGCTGGTGCAGATTCGTGCCAACGCGGTTGTGATGGCGACAGGCGGCGCGGGCCGTGTTTACCGTTACAACACCAATGGCGGTATTGTCACGGGCGACGGAATGGGCATGGCACTTGCCCATGGCGTACCGCTGCGTGATATGGAGTTTGTCCAGTACCACCCCACCGGGCTGCCGGGTTCCGGTATTTTGATGACAGAAGGCTGCCGTGGCGAAGGCGGTATCCTGGTCAACAAAAACGGCTACCGTTATCTGCAGGATTACGGCATGGGTCCTGAAACCCCGCTGGGCGAACCGAAAAACAAATATATGGAGTTGGGGCCGCGCGATAAAGTGTCGCAGGCATTCTGGCATGAATGGCGTAAAGGCAACACCATTTCGACCCCACGCGGCGATGTCGTCCATCTTGACCTGCGCCATCTTGGCGAGAAAAAACTGCTGGAACGTCTGCCCTTTATTTGCGAACTGGCAAAAGCCTACGTTGGCGTTGATCCAGTAAAAGAACCGATTCCGGTACGCCCTACCGCGCACTACACCATGGGCGGTATCGAAACCGACCAGCAGTGTGAGACCCGCATTCAGGGGCTGTTTGCCGTGGGTGAATGTTCATCCGTAGGCCTGCATGGCGCAAACCGCCTTGGCTCTAACTCACTGGCGGAACTGGTCGTGTTTGGCCGCCTGGCGGGTGAACAGGCTATGGCGCGTGCCGCCTCTGCCACTGCGGCCAGCGACGCAGCGCTGAACGCACAGGCCGCAGATGTTGAGCAACGGCTGAAAAATCTGGTTAATCAGGAAGGCACGGAAAGCTGGGCTAAAATTCGTGACGAAATGGGTGAGTCAATGGAAGAAGGCTGCGGTATCTACCGTACGCCAGAACTGATGCAAAAAACCGTTGATAAACTGGCGGAGTTGCAAGAGCGTTTCAAACGCGTGCGCATCACGGATACATCCAGCGTGTTCAATACCGACATCCTTTATACCATTGAACTGGGACATGGCCTGAACGTCGCCGAATGTATGGCCCATTCCGCACTGGCACGTAAAGAGTCGCGCGGAGCGCATCAACGTCTGGATGAAGGCTGCACGGAGCGCGATGACGTCAACTTCCTCAAACACACCCTGGCGTACCGGGACGCAGACGGTACTACCCGTCTCGATTACAGCGACGTGAAGATAACGACGCTGCCGCCTGCGAAACGTGTTTACGGTGGTGAAGCGGAAGCCGCTGACAAGAAGGAGTCGACCCATGGCTGAGATGCAAACCCTGAAAGTTGAGGTGGTGCGATATAACCCGGAAATAGATACCGCTCCGCACAGCGCCTTTTATGATGTGCCTTACGATGAGCAAACGTCGTTGCTGGACGCGCTGGGTTATATCAAAGATAACCTGGCGCCTGACCTGAGCTATCGCTGGTCCTGCCGTATGGCGATTTGCGGTTCCTGCGGCATGATGGTCAACAAGGTGCCGAAACTGGCCTGTAAAACGTTTTTACGTGACTACACGAAGGGGCTAAAAATCGAGGCGCTGGCCAACTTCCCTATTGAGCGTGATTTAGTGGTCGACATGACCCACTTTATCGAAAGCCTGGAGGCCATTAAGCCCTACATCATTGGCAACACGCGTACGCCGGATCAGGGAACGAACAAGCAAACCCCGGCGCAGATGGCGAAATACCATCAATTCTCCGGCTGTATCAACTGTGGTCTGTGCTATGCGGCATGTCCGCAGTTTGGACTCAATCCGGAGTTTATTGGTCCTGCTGCCATCACGCTGGCGCACCGCTACAACCTGGATAACCGCGACCACGGGAAACAGCAGCGTATGCCGCAGTTGAACAGCCCAAACGGAGTCTGGAGCTGTACCTTCGTGGGCTACTGCTCGGAAGTGTGCCCGAAACACGTCGACCCGGCGGCCGCTATCCAGCAGGGCAAAGTGGAAAGCTCGAAAGACTTTCTTATCGCCACTCTGAAACCACGCTAAGGAGCGCATCATGACGACTAAACGCAAACCCTATGTCCGGCCAATGCCGTCGACCTGGTGGAAATCACTGCCGTTTTATCGCTTCTATATGCTGCGTGAAGGCACGGCGTTACCGGCGGTATGGTTCAGCATCGTTTTGATCTGCGGGCTATTTTCCTTAAAGCATGGTCCGGAATCCTGGGCGGGTTTTGTCGGTTTTCTGCAAAATCCGATTGTGGTGATCCTGAACCTGATTGCCCTGGCGGCAGCACTGCTGCACACCAAAACCTGGTTTGAACTGGCGCCAAAAGCGTCGAATATCATCATCAAAGACGAAAAGCTTAAACCCGAGCCTGTTATCAGGGGCTTGTGGGTCGTGACCGGGCTGGTGACGGTTATTATTCTTTTCGTTGCACTGTTCTGGTAAGGAGGCCAAAGGTGATCAATCCAAACCCAAAACGTTCCGATGAACCCGTCTTCTGGGGACTGTTCGGCGCAGGCGGCATGTGGAGTGCGATTATCGCGCCGGTGATGATTCTGCTGGTTGGCGTGCTGCTACCACTGGGTCTCTACCCCGGTGAAGCGCTCGGCTATGAACGTGTACTGGCATTCGCCCAAAGCTTTATCGGCCGTGCATTTTTATTCCTGATGATTGTTCTGCCGCTATGGTGTGGGCTGCACCGTCTGCACCATGCTATGCATGATATCAAAGTCCACATCCCCAGCGGTAAATGGGTCTTCTACGGTCTCGCCGCTATCCTGAGTGTGGTCACGCTCATCGGAGTCATCTTCCTTTAATTAGCCTCGCTCTCCCGCCCTGGCGGGAGAGCATTTTTCCCTACAGGTTCTACACTTAACTAAAAAGCCTGGAAGGAAAACATCATGCGTTTGTTGCCGATTATCGCAACGGCTGCTGCTGCATTTTTGGTGGTAGCCTGCAGTTCCCCCACTCCCCCTTCTGGCGTCACCGTGGTGGATAATTTCGATGCTCAACGTTACCTTGGCCGCTGGTATGAAATTGCCCGCTTTGACCACCGCTTCGAGCGTGGCCTGGAAAAGGTGACCGCCACCTACAGCACCATGGATGACGGCGGCATTCAGGTCATTAATAAAGGGTACAATCCGGAACGCGGCATGTGGCAACAATCGGTCGGTAAGGCGTACTTTACCGGGGATACTCGCAGAGCCGCGCTGAAAGTCTCATTCTTCGGTCCTTTCTATGGCGGCTATAACATCATTGCGCTGGACAAAGATTACCGATACGCGCTGGTATGCGGGCCGAACCGTGACTACCTGTGGATTTTGTCACGCACACCAACACTTCCGGATGCGGTGAAAAAACAGCTCGTTGATGTCGCGGCCCGCGAAGGGTTTGCGGTAGAAAAACTGCTGTGGATAAATCAGACCCTTTAAGACGTACTGAGCTTGAGGCCGATAATCCCCGCGACAATCAGCGCCAGGCTGAGCAAGCGCGCGGGGTTGGCCGATTCACCCAACAACACGATTCCGGTAATAGCAGCCCCCACGGCACCAATACCTGTCCAGACCGCGTAAGCGGTGCCTGTGGGCAGGTTTTTCATCGCCCATGACAGCATAACGACGCTGACGATCATTGCCGTTACAGTGATAACGCTGGGTACAAGACGGGTAAAACCGTGCGTATATTTCAGGCCAATAGCCCAAACGACTTCAAGAAGACCGGCAATAACAAGGATTATCCAGGACACAAGTGGCTCCAGTGCGGGGCCGTCCCCATTGAGTGTTGCGCAATCGGGTCGTCCCGACAGGCTGGTTGTGAGAGATAAATTTTGACCTGGTTACAAACAGAATGCAATTTTTGTGAAATTGCGCAGATTTAAGTGACTTAAAGCAAGAAATAGCTACAGATAGCAACGCAGTTCACGCATTTATTCCCCATAGGTACCCCCTATGATGAAGTGCTTCCAGCGACAGGGAGCGGTGCGTCACTATTCTTACTGCGAAGAAAAATATGTTCAAAATTCTCTTGATTGACCGTTGTTACTTCACCCGAACGGGGCTGGAAAGCTGGCTCAATCAAACTGATTTTTTCCCGGCTTCATTTCTTGTGACGTCACTGAATAACCTGATGCTGGCAAAAGAGCATATTGTGCAATGGCAGCCGGATCTGATCATTGCCGATCTCTACGGGTTTAAGAATGATCTCCACCATATTCAACAGCTTTCCTCATTGTTCACCGCCTGTGGAAAAGATAACCACCTTATCCTTTTGCAGTCAGGGGAAGATGCGCAACTGATGGCGTATTGTGCTCAGTATCAGGTCCAGGCGACGTTGCAAAAAAGCGAGCCAATGGAGACGCTGGCCAAAGTCATTGATCATGCCGTTCTGTCGCGCCCAGTGAGAACCGGGCCCCAGATTGCCACCCCGTTGCTCACACGCCAGGAAGAAAAAGTGCTCTCATTATGGATGGAAGGCCGCAGTAATCAGTCTATTGCGTCCAAAATGAGCATCAATGGAAAGACGGTTTATACCTATAAGCGCAATATTCGGATGAAACTGGGAATGGGTAACCGCTTTACACCGTTTCTTTCTTTGCCAGAAGCGCCAGAAAGCGCACAAGATAATCTGAATTAACGGTACGGCGCTGGCCGTACCGCGTACCGGCAGAAATTACTGCTGCGCTTTTGTCGCTGCGCCAGAAATAGCGCTACCACCCTCAGAGATATCCTGACCGACACCTCGCGTGGTGTTACAGGCAGTCAGTGCTGAGGAAAGAACCAGTACAGTAAAGATCGCAGCAAATGTCTTCTTAACCATAATATCTTCCTTATGTAGTCAATATTGTTTGTGTATAGCTACTTAAGGATAGACAAGATTGCGCAACCTGACGGAAGGTCGCCGATTTTTAGGACGACAGGAAGAAATTAGCTGGCTGCGTGAGAAATGGCGTTGCCGAGATGCCTGACGTCTTCACCAAAGCCACGCGCGGTATTACAGCCCGCCAGCAAGGTGGTGGTGAGAAGGAAGAGTGCTACAAGACTGAGAAGACGTTTCATCATTCCTGCCCTGGAAAAGCGAGGGTGCAATAAGGTGAGAGCCCAAATATCTCATAAAGTATTCAGGCTGCGTCGCGACCGTAAGAGAGAAATCCCAGATAACTGGGGTTTCTCTAACCACAGCCAATAAAGAGGCAGCCTAAAGGGTCAACATGAATTACTTCACGCGGGAGACATATTCGCCGGAACGCGTATCCACTTTAATGACTTCGCCAATCTGTACGAACAGCGGAACTTTAACCACTGCGCCAGTGCTGAGCGTAGCCGGTTTACCACCGGTACCTGCGGTATCACCTTTCAGACCTGGATCGGTCTCGATGATTTCCAGCTCAACAAAGTTCGGCGGCGTTACCGCGATCGGACGACCATCCCACAGCGTTACGATACACTCAGCCTGATCCAGCAACCATTTCGCGCTGTCACCAACGGTTTTCGCATCAGCAGCCAGCTGCTCAAAGGTTTCGTTATTCATGAAATGGTAGAACTCACCGTCGTTGTAGAGGTAAGTCAGGTTCATATCGATAACATCAGCGCCTTCGGCAGAGTCAGTCGATTTGAAGGTTTTTTCTACGCGGGTGCCAGTCAGCAGGCGGCGCAGTTTAACGCGCGCAAATGCCTGGCCTTTGCCTGGTTTAACGAATTCGCTGGCTTCAACTGCATAAGGTTCGCCGTCGAGCATGATTTTAAGACCGGCACGAAAATCGTTGCTATAGTAAGTCGCCATAAAGGCCCTCTAAAAATGTTAACTGGTAGCTAAGCCACAAAATGGCGCATATTGTAACCCTAAATACCCCATCCAGAGAAGATTGGTTATTGCAACTTGCCGATGTAATAACCGATCCAGATGAACTTCTGCGTGTTTTAAATATAGACACTGACGCAAATTTGACCGCCGGGCGCGAAGCAAAACGCCTGTTTGCACTGCGCGTACCCCGCGCTTTTGCCGCGAGAATGAAAAAAGGCGACCCCAACGATCCGCTTTTGCGTCAGGTCCTGACAGCAAGTGAAGAGTTTGTTGCCGCCCCAGGATACAGCACCGACCCACTGGAAGAGCAGGAAAGTGTGGTGCCTGGCTTGCTGCATAAGTACCGTAACCGTGCATTACTGCTGGTGAAAGGGGGGTGCGCGGTAAACTGCCGCTACTGCTTCCGTCGCCACTTCCCGTATGCGGAAAATCAGGGCAACAAGCGCAACTGGCAGGTCGCGCTGGATTATATTGCGCAGCAACCGGAACTTGATGAGATCATCTTCTCCGGTGGCGATCCGCTGATGGCTAAAGATCATGAGCTGGACTGGCTGATCGAACAGCTTGAAGCGATCCCCCATATCAAGCGACTGCGTATACATAGCCGCCTGCCGATTGTTATTCCGACGCGAATCACCGACACGCTCGTCGCCCGTTTTGCGCGTTCCTCATTACAGATTCTGCTGGTGAACCATATCAATCATGCGCAGGAAATTGATGACGCCTTTCGTGCGGCCATGGCAAAACTGCGTCAGGCAGGGGTATCGCTGTTAAATCAGAGTGTGCTGTTGCGTGGCGTCAATGACAATGCCCGCACGCTTGCAGACCTCAGTAACGCGTTGTTTGATGCTGGGGTGATGCCCTACTACCTGCATGTGCTGGATAAAGTTCAGGGCGCAGCCCATTTCATGGTAAGCGATGACGAAGCACGGAAAATTATGCGTGAGCTACTGACGTTAGTTTCAGGCTATATGGTGCCGAAACTGGCCCGGGAAATTGGCGGCGAGCCCAGCAAAACACCGCTGGATTTGCAGTTACGGCAACAATAAAGCCAACGCGGTGTACAGAAAAGCGGTGCAGGAATGCACCGCTTAGTTTTTTTTAAGAACACGATAGATTTTCCCGTTGAGGCTCAGCTTTTTGGCCTGTCTGGTTGTTCCCGGCGTTTATTATGGTATTTTAACTTTCCTCTTTTAGGTTATGTCATAAATATATTCGCCGTTTTTATTCTTTAGTGGAATATATATATTTTAACAATGGTTATGGAGAACCATAATGGAAATGAATATTGCAGGCATTAATGCTGGCGTTATACGCAACAATGAAGAATTCCTCGCCGTTGCGCTAAAACTAAACATTAAAAACAGTGACTCAACGCTGCTTTTTTTTCCGGCCTTAACCTTGCGCGATCTTTTTATCGCCATGGAATATTACCTTCATAAGCAGAAAGCGCTGAGTGAAGATCAACGCAAAGATTTCATCGCCGCGCAAACGGCGGTAACCAAAACAATGCATGCTCATATTCCAGGTTTAAAAAAAGAGGAACTGGAGAATGCTGATATAGATTATCGCGTCGACGCTATTGACCATTTTGCATACGATGAAGGGAAACTTATTTTTACTTTGCGGCTGCATAATAACGAAAAATTTATATTCGAAATCCATGAGCTGCAAATAGAGTTACTTACCCACGTTTTAATTCATGCTATTAATAATGCTGGAATGCAAGACCTGGCATTGCGTATGTCTTCACTATTGGATTTCCTGCCTCTGTATGATGTTGATTGCCAACCCGATGGTAAAATGATCTACGACACCTATACACAGCCAGACTGGAAAACGGCATTATTTGATCATTATTTAATTCTTCTGTACCACTATGCCGACGCAGAGAAAAAATCCCGTTTCTGCGCGGCCGTGATCAAAACCAGAAGCCTTCCTGATACGCCTGAAACGCAGGCTATCGCCAAAAGACTGTTGGCTTTCAGCCCACGGCTGGGAAAACTCGCCAATAAAGCCTGCCAGGTTCACATTCAGGCTATTAATGTTAAAGGTGATGAACCTCTTAATCTGGATAAATGCATGCATACGCTGAACCGGATACGCCATCAAATCACGGCGAAGCCACTGGTCAAAAAAGAAAAAAAATAACATGACGAAAACGCTGCCACGATGTTCCGTGGCAGCGTTTAAATAATTATTCCCTGGTGAAAAGGTGCGAGATTATTGTATTAAGTCTCTGTTTTAGAATGTCTCCCAACCTGCATCATGTCCTGCAACCGCAGACACAGGGGACATTTTAAGTGGACGTTTTGTCGTTTTAGGCGCCGCCGCCGCTTGTACCCCAGGCAAACGGAATACATCAACCAGTTGTTGCAACTTGACTGCCTGATCTTCCAGGCTCCCCGCAGCAGCAGACGATTCCTGGACCAGCGCCGCGTTCTGCTGCGTGGTGGTATCCATTTCAGACATGGCCTGAGCAATTTGCGCAATGCCCCGATTTTGTTCGTCAGACGCTGCGGCAATTTCTTGCATTAAATCTTTAACCTGGGTAACAGAGTGAACAATACCACTCATACTTTCGCCCGCCAGATCGACCTGCTTTGCCCCCTCTTCTACAAAATGGACTGATTCGCCGATAAGCGCTTCAATCTCTTTTGCGGCCTGCGAGCTGCGCTGCGCTAATGAACGTACTTCTCCGGCAACAACGGCAAACCCACGGCCCTGATCGCCTGCACGTGCAGCCTCAACGGCGGCATTGAGCGCCAGAATATTGGTCTGAAACGCGATACCGTTAATCACGGTGGTAATTTCAGAAATGCGGCGCGAGCTTTCAATAATATCTTTCATCCGGCTCACCGCATTACCCACAACGGTACCCCCCTGGGTCGCCGTATCGGACGCAGTAACAGCCAGCAAACTCGCCTGCTGGGCGTTTTGCGCGTTCTGTTTTACCGTTGAGCTCAATTCTTCCATACTGGCAGCGGTCTCAACAACGGCAGCAGATTGTTGTTCAGTACGAGCTGACAACTCATCATTACCTAAGGAAATCTCATTCGCTGCGGTATTTACCGAAGCAGAAGCATTTCTCACCATGGTGAGGGATTCCGCCACCCGATCAATTAAATGGTTAAATGCTGTGATCGCATGCCCAATTTCATCCTGGCGGCCGGCCTGTAGATTTTTGCTCAGATCAAGATCTTGACTGATCTGTACCATGCCATCTCGCATTGCATTCAAACGACGACGAATATTCAAAACGGTAAAGAGACCAAACAAGCCGAGAATAATGGTTGCCGCCAGTGTTGCACTCACTGATAAAATCTGCGCTTTGTTAATCAGCGATTTGCTGGCCGCATTTGCCTGTACAACTAAAGAGGTGTTGTAGTCGATCTGGTCATTAAAATCAGCAATTAGCGTAGCAATTTTATCTGCGATTAATCCGCCTTTTTGCATCGCGTTAATAATCGCCTTGCGGTCATTGGATTCCGATATTTTAAAATATTGCTCCATTGCCCCACGGAAAGCCTGCAAATCTGCCAGCGTTTTATTACTCAGTTCCTGATCGCGTTGGTCTGAAATCAATTCTTTGAGATAGTATTGATGCTTTGCAAGAAGCTCATCATAAATTTTATAGGCATTTTGTTTAATGACATCCATTTGCGCCTGGTCTTCGGTTAAGCCATGCAAATAAAGTTGCGAACGAACGCTTGTAGCCTGAATCATCTCTTTATTCATTGAACTCAGGCTGGGAAGAATGTTTTCCTGGAAATAATTAGTGTCCTCACTAATCTTTGATAAAGACACTATCGCAATGATATTTGTGCCTATCAAACTAATGATAAGTAGAGAAAAAGCAAGTAATAACCGTTTGGTGATGTTCATCATACCTCCCCAATTTAACTTTAGTATCTTTAATAAACCATGATGAATAACCACCATGAGGGAGAATCCTTTCACACTTCGGTTTTATTTATCGGTGGGTTTTATTAAAACTTTAGCGATAAGTTAACTTTTACTTTACGAATTGAAAAAAAGATGTGAAAACTCTCACATAAGTGAAACCTTAAGAAATCTTAATCTATATGAGGAGGAAAAATAAAAAACGTGAATCTTTAATTTAGAATAAAATAAACAATACCTTTAAAAATTAAAGAGTTATGATTAAAACGCCCGTTTAAAAATGATATTAATAATAAAGCATGCAGAGCACAGCGAGATCATTGCTCCCATTTCTAAATGGGAGCAATGCAATTTATTTTACTGCGGGCATTTATAAACCTGACCGGTCATTTCACTGGCCGTCGGTACGAAGCTGGACATAAAGCCTTGTGTCGGGCTGGAGACGCTATACAGCACGTTGCCGCCCATTTGCGCAGCCTGGTTGCGCAGGTCATTCGCTGCGCCACGCATTGAGCCACCTTCTTCGCCATGCTGGCCAGAAAGCCAGTTGCTTTGTTTACCCGTCGCGGTGCCCAGATACTGACAGTTTGCGGCAGGTTTATCTTCTACGAAGCGAACACTCTGCCCGCCCGAAGAAAGCTCATTACCGGCGCTGCAGCCTGCCAGTAACAACGTTGCGCCGACAATCCCTGCTAAATATTTAACGTGCATGTTATTCCCCACAATCAATGAGCTGGACGTCTTGCGTCCGTGTGTGAATCTTATACTAAAAAGATGACCAAAAGAAAAACCCCCGGGCATTTCTGCCCGAGGGTTTATTCATTTCTGCGATATACACGCCCAAATCATTCTGGTTGCAGGAAGGCGGCTAGTTTGTTAATCCCCAGGAGCTTACTCAAGTAAGTGACTGGGGTTAGCAAACGCAGCCAACACATCTGCAGCCTGAAGGATGCAGGGTGTGGGCAATTACATCATGCCGCCCATACCGCCCATGCCACCCATGCCACCAGCAGCACCTAAGTCAGGCGCGTCGCCTTTCGGCAGGTCGGTCACCATGCACTCGGTAGTGATCATCAGGCCAGCCACAGAGGCCGCGTACTGCAGAGCAGAACGGGTCACTTTAGTCGGATCCAGGATACCCATATCGATCATGTTGCCGTACTCTTCGGTCGCTGCGTTGTAACCGTAGTTGCCGTCACCACCTTTAACAGTGTTAGCAACAACAGACGGCTCTTCGCCGCAGTTCAGCACGATCTGACGCAGCGGAGCTTCCATTGCGCGCAGCGCAACTTTGATACCCACGTTCTGGTCTTCGTTCTGACCTTTCAGATCAGCGATTTTGCTTGCAACGCGAATCAGCGCAACACCACCACCGGCAACCACGCCTTCTTCCACCGCAGCACGGGTCGCGTGCAGGGCATCTTCAACGCGTGCTTTTTTCTCTTTCATTTCAACTTCGGTGGCTGCACCGACTTTGATAACCGCAACGCCGCCAGCCAGTTTCGCTACGCGCTCCTGCAGTTTTTCACGGTCGTAATCGGAAGTCGCTTCTTCGATCTGCTGACGAATCTGACCAACACGGCCCTGAATTGCCGCTTCGTCGCCCACGCCATCGATGATGGTGGTGGTGTCTTTGTTGATCACAACGCGTTTCGCCTGACCCAGGTCTTCCAGGGTCGCTTTTTCCAGCTCCATACCGATCTCTTCGGAGATAACGGTACCGCCAGTCAGGGTAGCGATATCCTGCAGCATCGCTTTACGGCGGTCACCGAAGCCCGGTGCTTTAACCGCAGCGACTTTCACGATGCCACGCATGGTGTTAACCACCAGGGTCGCCAGCGCTTCGCCTTCAACATCTTCTGCGATGATAACCAGCGGTTTGCCTGCTTTCGCAACGGCTTCCAGAACCGGCAGCATTTCGCGGATGTTGGAGATTTTCTTGTCAGCCAGCAGGATGAATGGGCTTTCCAGTTCTACAGCGCCCGTTTCCGGCTTGTTGATGAAGTAAGGGGACAGGTAACCGCGGTCAAACTGCATACCTTCAACCACGTCCAGTTCGTCCTGCAGACCGGTGCCGTCTTCAACGGTGATCACGCCTTCTTTACCGACTTTGTCCATCGCTTCTGCGATCAGTTTACCTACGGTTTCGTCGGAGTTAGCGGAGATAGTACCAACCTGAGCAATCGCTTTAGAGTCAGAGCACGGTACGGACAGTGCTTTCAGCTCTTCAACAGCGGCCAGAACGGCTTTGTCGATACCACGTTTCAGGTCCATCGGGTTCATGCCCGCAGCAACAGCTTTCAGGCCTTCGGTGATGATAGCCTGCGCCAGTACGGTCGCAGTGGTAGTACCGTCGCCTGCAGCGTCGTTCGCTTTGGAGGCCACTTCTTTCACCATCTGTGCGCCCATGTTCTCGAACTTGTCTTCCAGTTCGATTTCACGTGCTACAGAAACGCCATCTTTGGTGATAGTCGGCGCGCCGAAGGATTTATCCAGCACTACGTTACGGCCTTTCGGGCCCAGGGTCACTTTAACTGCGTCTGCCAGTACGTTTACGCCGCGCAGCATTTTCACACGAGCGTCGTTACCGAATTTTACGTCTTTAGCTGCCATTTTAATCTTTCCCTTAAATTCGTATGTTCAGTGTCGTTCGCGGATTACGCTTCAACAATTGCCAGAATGTCGCTTTCGGACATGATCAACACTTCTTCATTGTCGATCTTCTCAGCTTTAACACCGTAACCATCATTGAAAATCACGATGTCGCCCACTTTCACGTCCAGTGGCTGCACTGTACCGTTTTCCAGGATGCGGCCCTTACCGACAGCGATGATTTCGCCACGCGTTGATTTGCCTGCTGCAGAACCGGTCAGAACGATGCCGCCAGCGGATTTAGATTCAACTTCTTTACGTTTGACGATCACACGATCATGTAACGGACGAATACTCATTGATAGCTCTCCTTTGAGAAAGTCATTATCAGTTATGGGTGACGCCGGCCCGCAATCGGTTCTCCGGCTGGTGACCAGAGAGATGGGGATGGGTTTTTCCCCCTTCAAGGGGGCACTTTAAAAAAAATTTCGCACAAAGCGCTTAGCTGGCGAAAAAATGAAAAAACAATCCATAAGAACAGGCAGGCGCGCCAACAGCCATAAGTAAAATTGATTGTGTTAGCATTACCCCTCTTTATATTGCGATGACGCGTGGGATACAGGCCATGAGTGGACTGAAACAAGAGCTGGGGCTGGCACAAGGGATTGGGTTACTTTCTACATCGTTACTCGGAACGGGGGTGTTTGCCGTCCCCGCGCTAGCGGCGCTGGCGGCAGGCGACAGCAGCCTGTGGGCCTGGCCTGTGCTTATTCTGCTGGTCTTTCCGGTCGCTATCGTCTTCGCCGTTCTGGGTCGGCAGTTTCCCAGCGCGGGCGGCGTCGCCCACTTTGTCGGCATGGCGTTCGGTTCACGACTGGAGCGCGTCACCGGCTGGTTGTTCCTGTCAGTGATCCCGGTCGGGCTACCCGCCGCCCTGCATATCGCCGCTGGTTTCTGGCAGGGCATGTTTGGCTGGCAAGGAGCGCAACTGCTGGTAGCCGAACTGACCACCCTGGCGCTCATCTGGCTGATTGGAACGCGCGGTGCTGGCTCCAGCGCCAACCTGCAATCCATCATTGCCGGGCTTATCGTCGCATTGATTGTCGCCATCTGGTGGCGTGGCGGGCTCTCCTTTAGCGCCCTCTCTTTTCCGGCTCCCGCAGACGTTCCCCTCTCCGGCATGACGGCCTCACTGGCCGTTATGTTCTGGTGTTTTGTCGGCCTGGAAGCGTTTGCTCATCTGGCCTCGGAGTTTAAGCACCCTGAACGCGACTTCCCTCGCGCGCTGATGATTGGCCTGATTCTGGCGGGTTCAGTCTACTGGGCCTGTACCGTAGTGGTGCTGCATTTCCCACTCTGGCATAGCGCAGGGGCAGCAGCATCCTTACCGATCATTGTCGTTGAACTGTTCGGTAAGCAGGCGCAGTGGATTGCCTGCATCATCGGTTACCTGGCCTGTTTTGCCAGCCTCAATATCTATATTCAGAGCTTCGCCCGGCTGGTGTGGTCGCAGGCACAATACAAACCGCAAAGCCCGCTGGCCCGTTTGTCCTCCCGACAAATCCCACTTAACGCGCTCAATGCCGTCCTGACGTGCTGCGTTATCTGTACGCTGGGTATCTACGCGTTTGCCATTAATCTCGACACACTCATCATTTACGCCAACGGCATTTTCATTTTGATTTACTTGCTGTGCATGCTGGCAGGGTGCCGCCTGTTGAAAGGGCGTTATAAAGTACTGGCCTGGGTGGGCAGCATCCTGTGCTTACTGCTGCTGGCTATTCCCGGCTGGAAGAGCCTGTATGCGATTGTGATGCTGGCAGGATTGTGGGCATTTTTACCCGGGCGCGGCGTGGCGGTTCAGCGCCCGTAACCCCCAAAAGGCGTCGCCGCCTTTTCCGGGCCACAAAAAGCTTCGGTATGCTTAGCGATCGTCTTTGTTATCCAGACGGTCACGCGGATCATCTTTGCGCTGATACTCCCCTTCAAAAGTATTACCCGGCCCGGTGCTAAAGCCGCCGCCCGGCATACGGGAAAAACGCAAATGCGGCATCAGTTTAAGCGTCAGATGCTTTTGTACCGGCGGCAACAGCAGCAGTAAGCCGAGGAAATCGGTAAAGAACCCCGGCAGTACCAGCAGCAAGCCCGCGATAATCAGCGACACGCTTTTAATCATCTCGGCCGCCGGGCTTTCCCCTGCCGCCAGCTTTTGCTGCATTAAGAGGAAGTTTTTGAAGCCCTGATTACGCACCAGAGACATGCCGATAACCGAAGTAAAAATCACCAGGATAAGCGTCATAAGCACACCAAAGACATGCGCTACCTGGATGAAGATCGATATCTCGATGTAAACGTATAAAAAAACAGCAAGCAGCGGTATCCAGCGCACTGGTTTCTCCTCAGTGAACAGACGCCACCGGCGCCTGTTGGTAAATTTTTGCGATTCGCATACTGAGTGAGATGGTGGCAAACGCTGGAAATTCAATTTTTCCCGGCAACTATTTTTTCCAGCGCAGCGCTAGCGGTGATTCATTTCACAGATTAATGATTCTGATAAAGTGGCTAAGATAATAAGTGATCCAGATTACGGCTTTTCGCTCGGATCAGCATATGATCGCAGATATCTGGCCGATTAAGGAGATAATCGTCGGCCCGAAATCACACATAACCACATATATACTGTGTGTTTGGTGTATTCATTCGTAGCTTGATAAAGAAGGTTCACATGTTAAACAACATTCGTATCGAAGAAGATTTGTTGGGCACAAGGGAAGTTCCAGCGGATGCCTATTATGGTGTACATACTCTTAGAGCGATTGAGAACTTCTACATTAGTAACAGTAAAATCAGCGACATCCCTGAGTTTGTCCGGGGGATGGTAATGGTGAAAAAAGCGGCTGCACTTGCCAACAAGGAGCTGCAAACCATTCCGAAGAGCATTGCGAACACCATCGTAGCGGCATGTGATGAAGTCCTGAATAACGGCAAATGTATGGACCAGTTCCCGGTCGACGTCTATCAGGGCGGTGCGGGAACCTCGGTAAACATGAACACCAACGAAGTACTGGCAAACATCGGTCTGGAATTAATGGGCCATCAGAAAGGTGAATACCAGTACCTCAACCCTAACGATCACGTCAATAAATGCCAGTCCACTAACGACGCCTACCCGACCGGTTTTCGTATCGCGGTGTATACCTCCATCCTCAAACTGGTCGATGCCATCACTCAGTTGGGTGAAGGTTTTGAACACAAAGCAGATGAATTCCGCGACATCCTGAAAATGGGCCGTACGCAGTTGCAGGACGCCGTTCCAATGACGTTGGGACAAGAGTTCCACGCCTTTAACGTGCTGCTTAATGAAGAGACGAAAAACCTGCTGCGCACCTCCGAACTGCTGCTGGAAGTGAACCTCGGCGCGACGGCGATCGGTACACGTCTGAATACCCCGGATGGCTACCAGCAACTGGCGGTACAGAAACTGGCCGAAGTGAGCAACCTGCCGGTGGTCCCGGCGGAAGACCTGATTGAGGCGACCTCCGACTGCGGCGCTTACGTCATGGTACACAGCGCGCTGAAACGCCTGGCCGTCAAAATGTCCAAGATCTGTAATGACCTGCGACTGCTCTCTTCGGGTCCACGTGCGGGTCTGAACGAAATCAACCTGCCGGAACTGCAGGCGGGCTCGTCCATCATGCCCGCTAAAGTGAACCCGGTCGTGCCGGAAGTCGTGAACCAGGTATGCTTCAAAGTTATCGGTAACGACACCACGGTGACCATGGCGTCCGAAGCGGGCCAGTTACAGTTGAACGTGATGGAGCCAGTGATTGGCCAGGCCATGTTCGAGTCAATCCATATTCTGACCAACGCCTGCTACAACTTGCTGGAAAAATGCGTCAGCGGCATCACCGCTAACAAGTCCGTGTGCGAGGGCTATGTCTTCAACTCCATCGGCATTGTGACCTACCTCAACCCGTTTATTGGTCACCATAACGGTGACATCGTCGGCAAAATCTGCGCCGAAACGGGCAAGAGTGTGCGTGAGGTCGTGCTGGAGCGCGGTCTGCTGACCGAAGCGGAGCTGGATGATATTTTCTCAGCGCAAAACCTGATGCATCCGGCCTATAAAGCGAAGCGTTATACCGATGAAAGCGAACAGTAACACTGACGGCTAAATCCATAAGGCACGTCAGCCCTGACGTGCCTTTTTTTTAGCCTGCAGTAAAAAAAAATCATTATCATTTCATCAACAAGGAAGGCAATTATGTTTGCTGCAGAACTTGTACTCGTCCTGCTTGCTATTTACCTGGGGGCCAGACTCGGCGGCATCGGCATCGGTTTTGCTGGTGGTTTCGGCGTGCTTGTACTGACACTCTTTTTTCAAATCAAACCCGGCGCTATACCCTTTGATGTTATTGAAATCATCATGGCGGTTATCGCCTCTATTGCCGCAATGCAGGTGGCAGGGGGCATGGATTACCTGGTAAGCCTTGCGGAGCGTATGCTACGCCGCCACCCCAAATACATTACCTTTCTCGCCCCGCTGGTCACCTGGTTTATGACCATCCTGGCGGGTACCGGCCATACGGCGTTTTCTACGCTGCCGGTCATTACCGAAGTGGCGAAAGAGCAAGGGATCCGTCCTTCCCGCCCACTCTCCATTGCCGTAGTGGCTTCGCAAATTGCTATTACCGCCTCCCCCATCTCCGCGGCTGTCGTCTTTTTTGCCGGTATTCTGGAACCGCTCGGTGTGAGCTACCTGACGCTGCTGGCAATCTGTATTCCGGTTACGCTGATTGCCGTCATGCTGACGGCCATTGTGTGTAACTTCCTCGGCGCCGAGTTGAAAGATGATCCGGTGTACCAGGAGCGTCTGGCAAGAGGGGAAATCAAACTGCGTGGCAGCAAAGTTTTCGAAATCAAGCCCCATGCAAAACGCTCCGTGTTGCTGTTCCTCGTTGGGATTATCGCCGTCATGCTGTACGCCACGGCAATCAGTCCGAACGTGGGTCTGATCACGAACCCGGTGTTGCCGCGTAACGAAGCGATCGTAGTGTTCATGCTCACTATCGCCACGCTGATTTGCCTGACCTGTAAAATCAACACGGGCGACATTCTCAACGCCAGTACCTTTAAATCCGGTATGAGCGCCTGTATTTGCGTCCTGGGCGTGGCGTGGCTTGGCGATACCTTTGTGAAAAACCACATTCAGGATATCCAGACTGTGGCCGGCAATCTGCTTAACAACTACCCGTGGCTGCTGGCAGTGGTGCTGTTTTTCGCCTCTACTCTGCTTTACTCTCAGGCAGCAACCGCGAAAGCGCTGATGCCTGCAGCGTTGATGCTGGGTGTCAGCCCGCTGACCGCCGTGGCATCGTTTGCAGCAGTATCTGCATTGTTCGTGTTGCCAACCTACCCAACGCTGCTTGCGGCGGTGGAAATGGACGATACAGGCTCAACGCGTATCGGCAAGTATGTGTTTAACCATGCCTTTTTGATCCCAGGCGTCATCGCCATCACCCTGTGCGTGGTGCTGGGCTTCGTGATTGGCGGTATATTGTTGTAAAAGTCGTTAAAAACGGGCCGTACTGCGGCCCGTTTTCATTGTGCGTGATATAGTCCCCTTTTCGCTGCGAAGAGGTTACCGATGAACACGCCTGATACTGTTGTTGTGCTCTGTACCGCCCCGGATGAAGCGACGGCCCAGGAGCTGGCCGCCAAAACGCTGGCCGATAAGCTGGCCGCCTGCGTGACCCTCCTCCCCGGCGCCACTTCTATGTACTACTGGGAGGGAAAGCTGGAGCAAGAGTATGAAGTACAGTTGCTGCTCAAAACCGACGTTGCCCATCTTGAAGATCTCTTCGCCTGCATAAAATCGCATCACCCTTATCAGACCCCAGAATTACTCGCTATACCGGTTACTCACGGAGATTTTGATTACCTCACATGGCTCAACGCATCCTTACGCTAATTCTGCTGTTATGCAGCACGCCTGCCCTTGCCGGCTTATTTGACGCCCCCGGACAGTCCAGTTTTGTTCCGGCCGATCAGGCCTTTATGTTTGATTTCCAGCAACAGCAAAATGAGATCAGGCTCAACTGGCAGGTGAAAGAGGGCTATTACCTCTATCGCCAGCAAATCAAACTCACTGCGCAACAGGCAGACATCGCACCGCCACAACTGCCTTTCGGCGAGCCGCATAACGATGAGTTTTATGGCAAAAGCGAGATTTATCGCCAACAGCTGCACCTGCCGGTGACAATCAACGAGGCGGCCAAAGGCGCGACGTTGACAGTAATCTACCAGGGCTGTGCGGACGCCGGGTTCTGTTATCCGCCAGAGACGAAAGTGATTCCGCTGAGTGAGGTTCGCCCTAAGCCTCTCCCCCAGGAAAGGGGACAAACCAGCGCCGCGCCGGAGAACGCTCCTCGTCCCGCCGGAGAGAGTACCGGAGTGAGGGATAATAGCGACAGCCCCACGCTGCCCTTTTCCGCCCTGTGGGCGCTGTTGATTGGCATTGGCGTGGCCTTCACGCCCTGCGTCTTACCGATGTACCCACTGATCTCAGGCATCGTGCTGGGCGGCAAACAACGCCTTTCAACGCCCCGTGCGCTGCTGCTGGCGTTTATCTATGTGCAGGGCATGGCGTTGACTTACACCGCGCTGGGCCTGGTGGTAGCGGCGGCCGGGCTGCAGTTCCAGGCGGCACTCCAGCATCCGTACGTGCTGATTGGCCTGTCGGTGGTCTTCATCCTACTGGCGCTGTCGATGTTTGGCCTGTTCACCCTGCAATTGCCCGCCTCGCTACAAACCCGCTTAACGCTGATGAGCAACCGCCAGCAAGGGGGTTCCGCAGGCGGAGTGTTTGCTATGGGGGCGATTGCCGGACTGATTTGCTCGCCTTGTACCACTGCGCCGCTGAGCGCCATCCTGCTCTATATCGCCCAGAGCGGTAATCTGTGGCTGGGCGGCGGCACGCTCTATTTGTATGCCCTGGGGATGGGATTGCCACTGATTCTGGTTACCGTCTTTGGCAACCGTCTGCTGCCAAAAAGCGGTCCGTGGATGACGCAGGTCAAAATCGCCTTTGGCTTTGTGATCCTGGCCTTACCCATTTTCCTGCTTGAGCGCGTATTGGGTGAAAACTGGGGTTTACGCTTATGGTCGCTGCTCGGCGTCGCCTTTTTCGCCTGGGCCTTTATTGCCAGTCTCAGCGCAACCCGCCCGGTGACGCGCATTCTGCAAATCGTCCTGCTAGGGGCGGCGCTGGTGTGCGCACGCCCCTTGCAGGACTGGGCCTTTGGTCCGTCGACAGCACAACGCCAGGCACATCTGCCGTTTACCACCATCAATACCGTGGATGAGCTTAATCAGGCGCTGGCACAAGCCAAAGGCCGCCCGGTGATGCTGGATCTTTACGCCGACTGGTGCGTGGCGTGCAAAGAGTTTGAGAAGTACACTTTTAGCGATACGCGGGTTCAGGCAGCATTAAACAATTCCGTGTTACTACAGGCGGATGTCACCGCCAATACCGCACAGGATCAAGCGCTGCTGCAACATTTGCAGGTTCTGGGCTTACCCACCATTGTGTTTTTCGATGCGCAAGGCCATGAGCAACCGGCACGGCGGGTCACGGGCTTTATGGATGCCTCCGCCTTTACCACACATTTGCGCAATCACGCACCGTAAACAACACTTGGTTGAGGACGCAGGCTTCTGACAACGGAGGAACTTACCGTGCAACGTGAAGATGTTTTAAGCCAGACACTTCAGTTATTTGAATTAAGAGGGATTGCCGACACCACGCCGGAAATGGTCGCGGAACGTATTAACTATCCGTTAGAGGAGTTTTTGCGTTTCTGGCCGGATAAAGAAGCGCTGTTTTACGATGCGCTACGCTATCTCAGCCAGCAGGTTGATATCTGGCGCAGGCAGTTATTACTCGATGAAGAGCTGACAAAAGAGCAAAAATTGCTGGCGCGTTATGGGGCATTAACGGATTGCGTCAGTAATAATCGCTATCCGGGCTGCCTGTTTATCGCCGCCTGTACCTTTTACCCCGACCCGGACCATCCGATACACCAACTGGCGGATCAGCAAAAGCAGGCGGCGTTCGCCTTCACGCATGACCTGTTAACCCAACTGGAAGTGGACGACCCGACCATGGTCGCGAAACAGATGGAACTGGTGCTGGAAGGCTGCCTCAGCCGGATGCTGGTCAATCGTAGCCAGACCGATGTCGATACCGCCCGACAGCTGGCAGAAGATATTCTTCGTTTTGCATGTTGTCGTCAGGGCGGCGCATTAACCTGATCAGTGCATAAATCCGGCCCAGGCGGAAATCAACAGGCAAAGTGCCATCGCCCGTTGAAACCAGATTAGCGATGCCGCGCTGCGAAAGAGTCGGTTTACCGCTTTGCCCAGTAGCGTCCACGCGCCGAGGCAGAGTACCGAAATGAGCAGGAAGCTCAGTGACAAAAACGACACTTCGCGCACGGGATGCGCGCCGTTCGGCGCAAACAGACTGACCACGGCCAACGCCATCATCCAGGTTTTGGGATTGATAAGCTGCAACATGGCCGCCGCTTTGCCGCTAAAGGGTTCGCCACTCTTCTCATTCAAATCCGCAGCCGGTGCGGTAAATAACTGCCAGCTCATCCAGCTAAGCCACAGTGCACCGGCCCAACTCATCCCCTCACGTAGCAACGGATACCCCCGCAGGAGTTCCCCTGCGCCCGCTCCGGAGATAAACACAATCAGGCTTGCCGCCACGCAGGCCCCGATTACCGCAGGTAGCGTGGCCCTGATGCCATAGCGTTGACTGCTGGTAAGGATCAGAATATTGGTCGGGCCGGGGGTTATCGACGCCACAAAGGCAAACAACATAAATGGCAGGTAGCTGTAGAGTGTATTCACAGTCGGGACTCCTTATTCTCCGTCCTGTGACTTTGGCGTTATTTATTGATGTCGTCTGGAAGATTTGTGCAAAGTTTCCGGTAATGGGCTGGCGATAGCCGATATGCCCGCTGGAACCACCTCCCCAGATGGCTTTGATCGGCAAATCCCAGCGCAGCCGCCACGCTCGCCGGTTGTTCGCCGCGGGCCAGCATACTTCGGGCATTGGCCAGCCGCAGTTGAATAAGCCAGGCATGGGGGGAGAGATGAAATTCACGTTTAAAACAACGGGTCAGGGTAAACCGGTCGGTACCCGTTTCGCGGGCCAGATCGGACAGGCCGATGTTTTCCCCCATATGGGCATGCAAATAATCCCGTGCGCGATGGGCCACCGCCGTGCTTTGCAGATGTGATGGCAGGCGCTTACGCCACTGGCTGTGCCGGGTGAGCTGCCCGAGCAGATCATCCATGGTACTTTGCTGCACAATACGCATCTCCTCGCTGTGCAGCGCATGAAAGGTCCGGGCGATCGCGCCAGCAAGCTGCGGCTCGCGCGCCATCGTGCGGGAGAAATGCAGCGAATAACTGCAGGGTACGGACTCGTACAATCCACGGAGAGTGGAACTCAGCCACCTTTCATCAAGGTAAAATGTCAGGTAGGTGAAACCGCCCGCAACCGGCGCATCACCATCGTGAATTTCCCCAGGTTCGAGCAAGAAGGCATCTCCCGGCGTGCTGCGATGCCGTTCACGACGGCAATGAAATTCCTGCGTACCGCTGAGGGTGATACCCACCAGATAGCTATCATGCCAGTGCGGATCGTACGCATGGCCTTCAAAGTGGGCGCGAATTGTTTCGATGCCGGTATCCGCATGTTGCCGCAGTTCCAGCCAGTCATTAGCCATATTGCCTCCGAAATCCCCGGGAACAGCATTACTCCCCCGTGCGGAAAAAATCTGGAAGATTTGTGCAATACGCCGTTTTGTGGCGCAGAATCACTCAGACTGCCGCAAACTTGAGCAACTGAACAGCATTTTTTGAAATAGAGTTGACGCATTACGGTGATTAGGGTTTAATGCGCCCCGTTGCCCGGATAGCTCAGTCGGTAGAGCAGGGGATTGAAAATCCCCGTGTCCTTGGTTCGATTCCGAGTCCGGGCACCACTTATTCAGAGAACCCAGCCTATGGCTGGGTTTTTGCTTTTCTGCAACCGGACTCTCCATCGAACTCCGTTCGATTATTCGCCGCAAGCGGCTCACCCCTTCGGGGCCAGCACGACAAGCGCGCTGTTCAACGCCTTCGGCGTTAGTCCGAGTCCGGGCACCACTTATTCAGAGAACCCAGCCTATGGCTGGGTTTTTGCTTTTCTGCAACCGGACTCT